>NZ_BAKI01000011.1 GCF_000583655.1 Lentilactobacillus farraginis DSM 18382 = JCM 14108 | reverse complement strand
AAAAGTTATATTTAAAACAGTCATTGCAATTAAGTGGAATTGACTCGCCGTTGTTCAACCAGGTCTTGATATTCTAAAAAAGAGATAAGCCGACTTTTAATGATGAGAAACGTCGCTATTGTTTGGTATAATATAGCCATCGAAACAGGGGGTTAAGATAATGGCTGATAAAAAACGAACACTGCGACTTAATTTATTGGCAATGTTTATTGCAATTATTGTTCTCCAAACCTCAATTCCTTTAATTGGATACATTCCTATCGGCCCGCTAAGTATTACAATTATTCCAGCAACGGTTGTCATTGCAACAATTCTAATGGGAACCAGAGATGGTGCGATTATTGGCGGTGTTTGGGGATTCATTACATTTATTCGGGCTTATGGCTGGCCGACCAGTCCTTTAGCAGCAATTGTTTTTGTGAACCCGATTGTATCGGTTGTTCCCCGAATTTTAATTGGGGTAGTTGCCGGAATTACTTATCATGCTTTGATGAAATTGTTAAAGAGGCAGTCCATCAGTATTTCAGTGGCAGCTGTTCTGGGTTCACTTACAAATACGATTTTGGTATTGGGATTAATTTATCTTTTTTATAAAGCAAAAGCGCCACAGCTTTATCAAATTAATACCAAAGAATTGATGCCATATTTATTAGGAGTTGTTGGCACTAATGGCGTTCCAGAAGCCATTTTCAGTGGCATCGTTACCCCCTTAATTGTAGTTCCCTTAAAAAGGGTATTGAAGGATCGGCTTGATTAGATAGTTAAGCAGTTTGATATGTAAAAAACCGCCAATAAAAAATCATTGGGCGGTTTGGGGATTAACTATTTCTTCGCAGATTTACTTTTCTTTGGCGCAGCTTTTGAAGGTTTGGTGGACTTATCCTTATTTTCTTTGTCATTATCGTCATCTTTAATCTTCGGCGCAGCCTTGATTAGTTTTAAATGGCGGTTATTAATGACGACCTTCTTATGATATTTGTCGATTATTTCAGGATCATCAGATTCAAACGTAATTAAGAATGAGTTAGTATAGCTTTTATCAATAAATCCTTTAAACGTTTGTTTCTCAATCTTAAATGAAACTTCGTCACCAACGTGGAATTTTGATTGCGCTGCTGAAACTTCGGTGTTTTTAGCCATTGGTTTTTCATCTCCAGATTTTAAGTGTCAGATGATAACATAACCGATATTGTCAATTTTGTCAATAATAAGGGCCAACTTAATTATTATTCAAAATAGCAATTGTCTTTATTGGAAAATATCGTTAGAATTAATTTTGATAGTTAGAAAGTTTGAGGTAGAATTGGCAAAGTATAGTAAACGACGGAAGCGACGCAAACAGACATCAAATATTATTGTGATGTTGGTATTGATTGGGTTTGGCTTAGTGGTTATATTCGGCTTTCGGTTTCTGGTTTCCGGGACCCCCGGATCCAATCAAATAGATAATGGTAGGAATGAATTGGCGGTTCAACATCGACGATTTATTAATAAATTGGCACCTCAAGCGCAACTTTTGCAGGGGCAGTACAATGTGTTGCCAAGTATCACCTTGGCACAGGCGATTCTCGAGTCTGATTGGGGGACCAGTCAGCTTTCAAGTAAGTATCATAATTTGTTTGGTGTCAAAGCGCAAAGTTCAAACTCTAAATCCGTCTATTTGGATACACAGGAGTATGTCAATGGCCGATATGTTACAGTTAAAGCGCGTTTTGAAGTGTATGATAGCTGGAATGCTTCTTTGGCAGAACATGCCAGGCTATTGGCATATGGCACCAAGTGGAACCCGGATCAGTATCGAGACGTGGTTTCGGCCACTAATTACGTCCAAGCTGCCCAAGGATTGGAAAAGGATGGTTATGCGACGGATCCAACTTATACTGAAAAACTTATCTCACTTATTAAAAATTATAAATTGTACCAGTTCGACGACTAGAAAGGAATGCAACTAATGGATTTATTAAAGAAGCGGATCGAAGAGGACGGAACAGTATTACCAGGAAATGTTTTAAAAGTTGATAATTTCTTGAATCATCAAGTAGATTCATTATTGATGGACAAAATAGGTGCTGAATTTGCCCGACTATTTAAGGATGAAAAAATCACCAAGGTTGTTACGGTTGAATCATCGGGTATTGCACCGGCTCTCACAACGGCAATCCACTTGGGCGTTCCTTTAATTTTTGCCAGAAAGCATAAATCTTTAACCTTGACCGACAACTTTATACGGCCAGTGTTTACTCTTATACAAAACAAGTCAGCAATGATATAAGTGTTGATAAACGTTTCTTGGATGCAAACGATCGAATCTTGATAATTGATGATTTTTTGGCGAATGGTCAGGCCGTTAAGGGATTATTGGAAATCGCCAAACTGGCCAATGTTTCAGTTGCCGGGATTGGAATTGTAATTGAAAAGAGCTTCCAGAAAGGGCATGTTTTGATTGAGAAGTCAGGCATTCGATTGGAATCACTGGCCCGAATTGCCTCGTTAAGTGATGGCAAGGTCACCTTTGTTGACTAATTGTTAAAGTAGTAAAATAAACTAATGTTATGAAACGTTTAATTTTATAGGGCGAGGAGCATTAATTGTTCCCGCTCATTCCAAGTAATCGAGATATGAAAGTAGTGAAATCATTGACAGAAGCAAACATCTTATACCCTGATCAAACAATCGGAATTTTAGGTGACAGTGTTAGCAGTCCAACGCTTCTTTATTTTGCAAAGAAGATGGGCTTCAACGTTGGAATGTATAGTTCAAATGAGGATAGTAAGGCAATTCGCTTAGCTGACTATAAGTACATTGGTCGGATGGATGACAAGCAGACATTAAAGATGTTTGCGGAGCGTTGTGACGTGGTTATTTATAACAGTCCTTCGATTGATTCGGATGTCATTCACTACATTTCGCAATTTACTTCAGTTCCCCAGGGTGATTCTTTATTAGACATCAGCCAAGACCGGTTAATTGAAAGAAGTTTTTTTGAGACACTTAATATTAACATGGCCCCTTATGCAACAATCGTTACGCTGGAGGACATTTATCAAGCAATTAATTCGATTGGCTACCCGGCAATTTTAAAGCCAATCCAAAGGGGGTTGTTGGGCGATAAGGAGCTAATCATCAACAACCAAGCGGATATTGTGGCGGCTTCCGGCCTGCTTGATTCCGGTACTTATATTATGGAATCGTTTGTTGAACATGATACTGATTATTCAATTATCGTGACACGTCAGGCGGATGGAAAGACCGTTGCTTTTCCAATCGTTGAAGCAATTTACGCTGACGAACAAATTATGACCGCCTTTACGCCGGTTAATTTGGACCCTAGTGTTGAAAAAGAAATGCATCGAATTACTGATGAAATTGCTAAAAACATCGATTACGTTGGTACTTTTGAAATTTCGCTTTTCTTAGCAAAGAGTGGGTCGATTTACGTTAATCGAGTAGCACCAATCTTAAGTCCCGCTGGTTTTCTTTTTGATTTTGCGGCAAATGTAAACGAATTTGAGCAGCATATCCGATCAATTGCCGGTTTACCGCTAACCGCAATAATTACCGGCACACCAACGGTTTTTCAAGCTATTCGACAAAAAGAATATCAGCGGGTTCAAACGCAGTGGGTCATAAAGGGGAATTGGCATTTTTCTTTTTATGGGAACCAGACAGATAATCCCGACGATCCCGTTGGGCATGTTTTGATTCCAACTGAATCAATTCCGGATACGCTAATGAAGATTGAAGCAACCGGTATCTGGGCTGATATTGATTTTAAATCAAAATATGAAAAAAAATAAAATCGTCGGAAATTCCGACTTTTTTTATGTTTAAAAGCAAGGCGAGCCAAACGTATATTTGGTATAATTAAATGGATACTTTCGAGAGGATGGCATAATTAGTGGTAGAAGATAGTTTACTAAAGGGTTTAAATAAAGATCAGAAAGATGCAGTTATCCATACTGAAGGACCGGTTTTGATTATGGCTGGTGCCGGTAGTGGTAAAACTCGGGTTTTAACGCATCGAATTGCTTACATTATTGAGCATAATCATGTGATGCCATGGCACATTTTGGCGATTACTTTTACCAACAAGGCAGCCCGTGAAATGCGTGAACGGGTCTCTAAGCTGCTTGATGAGAGTGGTGATGATGTATGGGTCTCAACCTTCCATGCGCTCTGTGTGCGCATTTTGAGGCGAAATATCGATCAATTAGGGTTTAACCGGGCGTTTACGATTGCAGATACCAGTGAGCAGCGAACGCTGGTTAAGCGGGTTTTACGAGATTTGAATATCGATCCCAAGAAGTTCGATCCCCGGGCAATTTTATCAGCAATTTCGAATGCCAAGAATGATTTATTGACGCCTAAAGCGTTTAAGGAGCAGGCAGTTAGCGCTTTTGATCAAATTGTCGCAGATGTTTATGAACGCTATCAGGCAGAATTGCATCAAAATGAATCCTTGGATTTTGATGATTTGATTATGATGACAATTGAATTATTTGATCAGTTTCCAGATGTATTGTCATATTATCAGGATAAGTTTCACTATATTCATGTTGATGAGTATCAGGATACAAACGAAGCGCAGTACCGGCTGGTGAACACACTAGCCAAAAAAAATCGTAATATTTGTGTGGTTGGTGATGCTGATCAAAGTATCTATGGTTGGCGGGGAGCAATATGCAAAATATTCTGGATTTTAAAAAAGATTACGCGGATGCACATGTGACATTACTAGAACAAAATTATCGGTCAACTAAAACGGTACTGAATGCCGCTAACTCGGTAATTGCGCATAATATGAATCGGGCTGATAAAAATCTTTGGACTGAAAACGAACAAGGAGAAAAGATTTCGTATTATCGAGGTCAGAATGAAAATGACGAAGCCCGTTACGTTGTCAGCAAAATTCAGGATGAAATCCGAAAGCCAAATCGTGATTACGGTAGCTTTGCGATTTTGTATCGAACAAATGCGCAATCGCGGGTGATCGAAGAGACACTGTTAAAGGCCAACATCCCTTATACGATGGTTGGCGGTCACAAGTTTTACGATCGAAAGGAAATCCGCGATGTTCTCGCTTACCTGACACTGCTGGGAAATCCCAGGGATTCCATGAGTTTTGAACGTGTAATTAATGAGCCAAAGCGAGGGATTGGGCAGACCAGTCTCGAGAAGTTGCGGTTATTTGCCAATGACCATGGCTGGTCTCTTCTGGAGGCGTCAAAGAATATTGACTTGGCGAATGAAATATCCAAGCGGGCCAAGAATTCAATTTCAATATTTGAACGGACAATCAGTGGGATTGCCGAAAAGATGGATGCAATGACGATTACCGAGTTGACGGAAGCAGTTTTAGATAAGAGTGGTTATTTGAGTACGTTGAAAGCTTCGGATACTCTGCAAGCTCAAACCCGCTTGGAAAACCTGGAAGAGTTTATTTCCGTTACTCAAAAATATGATCAGGAAAACCCGGATCAGAGTGGGCAGGATAATTTGGTTAACTTCTTAAGTGACTTAGCATTAGTATCTGATCAGGACGATCTTGATGAAGAGAACTCAGAAGTTACGTTAATGACATTACATGCAGCCAAGGGATTGGAATTTCCGGTAGTATTTATTATGGGGATGGAAGAAGGCCTCTTTCCACTTGCCCGCGCAGCTCAAGACGAATCAGAGTTACAAGAAGAACGGCGGTTGGCTTACGTTGGTATTACACGGGCGAAGGAAAAATTGTATTTAACAAACGCCTATTCACGTATGCTTTATGGTAAAGGGCAAAACAATCCGGAATCTCGGTTTATCGATGAGATTAAACAGGAATTATTAGATTACGAAAATGCCGGTCAACGTGAGAAACCATTAACAACACCGTTTGATCGTCGAACCAAGCGGGCTGTTGCAACGACCTATCATCAGCCAGCCCAGAAAGTTATCAAGCCAAAGGGGACCGGTGCCGACAAAGCGGCTTGGGCCGTGGGTGATAAAGTGTCACATAAAGCATGGGGAACCGGAACGGTGGTTAAAGTTTCGGGGACCGGCGAGGATATGGAACTGGATATTGCTTTTGAACAAAAAGGAATCAAGCGTTTGTTAGCAGCGTTTGCACCAATTACAAAGCAAAAATAAAGGTTGGGATGATATGAGTCTGGCAGACAGTATGAAAAACGGTAAAATTTATCGGGAGAGCGGATTTACTGATCAAACAGATATTGATTATGCTAAAAAGCTGGCAGTCCAACGCCTTAAAGGTAAACAACTGGCTTTTGAATTTAATCAGACCAATCCAACGAATGAGCAAAAACGACAGGCACTCATGAAGCAACTCTTTCATAAGATTGGTAAGCGTCCGTTTATCGAAGGGCCCCTCTATACATCGTATGGTTGCCATACAACAATTGGGGATGACTTTTACGCGAATTTTAATTTAACTATCGTTGACGATATTGACGTTACAATCGGTGATCATGTAATGTGTGGTCCAAACGTTATGATTTCAGTTACCGGTCATCCACTTGAAGGGCCGCGTCGCAGGAATGGCGAGCAGTTTAGTAAGCCTGTTCATATTGGCAATGACGTTTGGATAGGAGGTAACGTGGCGATTTTACCCGGTGTTTCGATCGGGAATAATGTTGTCATTGGTGCAGGGAGTGTTGTTACCCGCAGTGTTCCTGATAACGTTGTGGTCGTTGGCGTGCCTGGACGAATTACCAAAAAATTACCGCCAATTCGTGAACAAATCTGAAGTTTTTGAACGATGGCGGGCATAATCAACGAGTAGAAGGTGTTATAGTGGCTTTTGAAAATATGACTGAGCAGCAGGCTGGAAAGACGGCTCAAGAACTGCGAATCAAATTAAATAAGTGGGCAGACGAATACTATACGTATGATTCACCAAGTGTTGAGGATGCTGTGTATGATAAGGTTTATCAACAACTGGTGACATTGGAAAATCAGTTTCCAGGAATTATTACACCGGATTCGCCTACTCAAAAGGTCGGTGACCGCACACTGCCGGGATTTACCAAAGTTCCGCATGATATTCCAATGTTATCTTTGGGGGATGTTTTTTCAACTGATGAATTAAAATCATTTGCCGACCGATTATCAAACTCGGAAGCAATTCCGTTTGAATATAACTGTGAGTTAAAAATTGATGGCTTGGCAATTTCGCTGCGCTATGAAAACGGCGTTTTGGTCCAAGGCTCGACTCGGGGCAATGGCCAAATCGGTGAGGATATTACTCGGAATTTAAAGACGATCAAGTCAATTCCTGAACGGTTAAGCCGGCCAATCAATATTGAAGTTCGTGGTGAATGTTATATGCCAAAAGCATCGTTTGTTGCGTTAAATCAACAGCGACAAACAGAAGGCGCAGCACCATTTGCCAACCCACGAAACGCGGCAGCTGGAAGTTTACGGCAGCTGGATCCCCGGGTGACGGCACATCGTAAACTAAGTACATTTATGTATAACGTCGCCGATTATGATGATTTGGAGACTAAAACTCAAAGCGGATTATTGGAAGAATTGAAAAGCCTGGGTTTTACAATTAATCCAGATTATCAAGTTGCCCATACAATGTCGGATATTGACCAATATATTGATAAATACACCCAAAAAAGAGACAGTTTAGCCTATGGCATTGATGGGATTGTCATCAAGGTGAATTCGTTGGATTTGCAACGCTCTCTTGGGGCAACCGTCAAAGTTCCCCGTTGGGCGATTGCTTATAAGTTTCCACCCGAGCAGGCCGAAACGATTGTTCGAAATATTGAGTGGACAGTCGGGCGAACCGGTGTGGTTACTCCGACTGCCGTAATGGATGAGGTAACGCTTGCGGGAACAACTGTGAGTCGGGCTTCACTGCATAATCCGGACTACTTACGGGAAAAGGATATTCGAATTGGTGATACGGTAAAGCTGCATAAAGCCGGCGATATCATTCCTGAAATATCGACATATGTAAAAGAGAAACGGCAGCCGGATAGTCAACCCTATACTATTCCGACAAAGTGTCCTTCCTGTGGATCCAATTTGGTTCATTTGGATGAGGAAGTTGCATTGAGGTGTATTAATCCGCAGTGTCCGGCTCAACTGCAAGAGGGGTTAACTCATTTTGCTTCCAGGAATGCCATGAATATCGATGGTCTGGGGCCTAAAATCATTGCTCAGCTTTTCGAACGTAAGATGGTATCAGACGTTGCCGGCCTATATCAGCTAACCTTTGACCAATTAATAACGTTGGATAAATTTGGTGAAAAATCCGCTGAAAATTTGTTAACGGCCATTGATAATAGTCGCAGTAACTCCTGTGAACGATTATTATTTGGCTTGGGAATTCGCCATGTTGGTGCAAAAGCAGCCAGGCTGATTGCCCAACGTTTTAAAAATATTGATAAGGTTATGGCAGCAACAGCGCAGGAAATTGCGGAAATTGATACAATGGGAATGATTATTGCGGATAGCGTCGTCACTTATTTTTCAATGCCGCAATCAAAAAAACTTATTGGTCGGCTGAAGCAGGTTGGTGTTAACATGACTTATCTCGGCGCTACTGATGAGGACTTAAAAGAATCCAATTCGGCTTTTAATGGAAAAAGAATGGTCTTAACCGGGAAACTTCAGCATATTACCCGTCCAGAGGCTACCCGATGGTTGGAAAATCATGGTGCCAAAGTAAGTGGTTCGGTTTCCAAGAAAACGGATATTGTTGTTGTTGGAGAAGATCCCGGCAGTAAATATGATAAAGCGCGCAGCCTTGGGATTACTGTCTGGGATGAAGATCAATTTGCGAAGGCAATGGCTGATGAGGATTAACGTATGGAGGAATCAATTTTGAAAAAAATATTTCTGGGAATTTCGGTTGTTTTAACCGGAATCCTGTTGGCGGCCTGTGGAAGCGTTGATAACTTATCCAATGATACCATTAATTCCGGTAGTTCAAAGGCCAAAACGCAGTTAACTGGGCAAACAAATGCCAGTTACTATCAAGGGGTCATTAAAAACGGCCGTTACCAGACTAGTAAATCACGTGGTGTTAGTGTTCAACAGGAGTCAAATCAATTCAATATCAAAGGATTCGAAAACGGATTACTTAATATTTCCAAGAAAGAGTTTTCTACAAAGAAATACGTTTTTCAGGAAGGTCAATATTTATCGACAGACCGGGTTGAAAATTGGTTAGGCAGAAAATCCAAATCAAATCCAACCGGTCTGAATCCTAAAAAGTCTAAGTCAACTAATCCCAATACCAGAACACCGGTGTATCTGTCACAGATTAGTGAGCAGGACTTTATGACACGGAATGGTAAGTCGTTAAGCCTGCAAGGAATGACAATCGGGTTAGCCATTAATTCCGTGGATTATTATAAGAAGAAGCAATACGGTCCAACTTATGAAACCCATATTTCCAATGCTGAAATTAGTCGCGAAGGTAAAAAAATTGCCGGCCAGGTTTTGCAGCGACTACGGAAAAATAAAAAATTGAAAAACATTCCAATTGTGATTGCATTGTATAAGCAGGCTTCCGATGATAGTCTGGTTGGGGGCAATTTCTTTGCTTATTCAACCAATAATAAGGGATCAAACAGCATTGACAAATGGACCAAGGTAAAGCAAAAGAACTACGTTTTCCCGCTTCAATCAAATAAAAAAGGACCGAGTCAAAACGACGAGGATTCATTTGATAATTTTAAATCCCAAGTTCAGACATTTTTCCCTAATTTAAGTGGTGTGACAGCACAGGCGCAATACACGGATGGGGCCTTAAACGGGATGAATATCAATATCACGACGCAATTTTACAGTCAAACTGAAATCATCAGCTTTACACAATACATTCAAAGCGCAGCTCAAAAATATTTACCTGCAAATGCGCCAATCGATATTACGGTTCAATCAACGGAAGGAATTCAGAGTTTCCTATCGCGTAAAGAAAATGAGAAAAAGTTTTCAGCTCATATCTTTAACAGTTACTAATTTTGTAAGAAATCAGTTTAATTTATATGTTAAAATGAACATTGTTGCTAAATAAAATGACTATTTTCAGAAGAGAGAAGGATTTCAATGACTGAAAAGATCTCCGAAGATCAAGTAAAGCACGTCGCCGAACTGGCTAAGCTAAAGATTGATGACGATCAGCTGCCATACTTTACAACCCAGTTGGACAAAATTATTGGTTTATTTGAGACTTTGAGTGAAGTAGACACTGACGGTGTTGAACCGACAAGCAGCGTCACGGATCAAGTGAATGTCATGCGGGAAGATATTGCTGATAATTGGCATCAGCGTCAAGCATTGCTTGATAATGCTCCGGATACGCAGGATGGTTACATCCGGGTTCCGACAATTATTGATGAAAGTGGGTCGAACGAATAATGAATTATTTTAACCAATCATTGACCAGCATTCACAAGCAGTTAGTCGATAAAGACATTTCTGCCGAAGAGTTAACCAACCAGACTTTAAAGAATATCAAGCAGGTTGATGGTGATATCAATGCGTTTCTAACACTTGATGAAGACGGTGCTTTGGCACAAGCCAAGCAACTTGATGAAAACGGGATTGAACCGGATAATCTTTTATCTGGAATGCCGGTAGCCATTAAAGATAATATCGTTACAAAGGGATTAAAGACAACGGCAGCTTCCAAAATTTTGGAAAACTTTACGCCTATTTATGATGCGACCGCAGCGGCTAAAATGAAAAAGCTCGGCACCATCGCGGTTGGCAAAACCAACATGGATGAATTTGCGATGGGTGGCTCAACTGAAAATTCCGCTTTTAAGATTACACATAATCCATGGGATAAAACGAAAGTTCCTGGCGGCTCATCAGGTGGTTCTGCCGCTGCAGTTGCTGCCGGCGAAGTAATTGCTGCGCTGGGTTCTGACACAGGTGGTTCTATTCGGCAACCGGCTTCTTTTAACGGAGTTGTCGGAATGAAACCAACGTATGGTCGGGTTTCCCGTTGGGGATTGATTGCATTTGGCTCCAGTTTGGATCAAATTGGACCAATCACACGAAACGTTGCCGATAACGCAACATTGTTAAACGCCATTGCCGGGCATGATGATCATGATTTAACATCTTCAACAAAGGAAGTTCCTGACTTCACAAGTACTTTGAAAAAAGGGGTTAAGGGCTTACGGATTGGAATTCCTTCAGAGTTTATGGCTCAAGGATTGGATGATGATGTTAAGAAGGTTGTTAATGAGACTGCCGAAACGTTTAAGAAGCTGGGAGCAACGGTTGATGAGGTTTCATTACCACATACAAAATACGGTGTCGCTGCTTACTACATTATTTCTTCATCCGAAGCATCGTCTAACCTACAACGGTTTGACGGTATTCGATATGGGCGTCGCGCTAAGAATGTTAAAAATCTGGATGATTTGTATATCAAATCACGTTCCGAAGGTTTTGGCGATGAGGTTAAACGGCGAATTATGCTTGGGACTTTCTCACTTTCAGCCGGCTTTTACGATGCTTACTTTAAAAAGGCCGCCCAAGTTCGAACTTTGATGATTAACGACTTTACAAACGTTTTTAAAGATTTTGACTTGATTTTGGCACCAACCGCACCAACTCCTGCTTATGGTATTGGTGAAGATGTTTCAGATCCAATGACAATGTACATGAACGATGTTTTGACTTTACCGGTTAACTTGGCTGGACTTCCCGGAATGTCAGTTCCTGCCGGCTTTTCCAAGGGCTTGCCGGTCGGGGTTCAATTGATTGGACGTCCCTATGACGAATTGACAGTTTATCAAGCTGGTAATGCATTTGAACAAGCAACTGATTTTGCGAAGCAGACACCGAAGATGGGAGGAAACAACTAATGAATTTTGAAACAACAATTGGTTTGGAAGTCCACGTTGAGCTTAAAACGAAATCCAAGATTTTTAGTCCTTCTCCCGTTGAATTTGGTGATAAACCAAATGCCAACACCAACGTTATTGATTGGGGTTACCCCGGTGTTTTACCAACAACCAACAAGGGCGTCGTTCACGACGGTATTATGGCTGGCTTGGCACTTCATGCTGAAATTGAGCGGCATCCACATTTTGACCGAAAGAATTACTTCTATCCTGATAATCCCAAAGCTTATCAGATTACGCAATCTGAAACACCAATTGCGCACGATGGCTGGGTTGAGGTAGAAGTTAACGGCCAAAAGAAGAAAATCGGGATTGCGGAAATGCATATCGAAGAAGATGCCGGTAAGAATACCCATGAGTCTGAACACTCATTTGTTGACCTGAATCGTCAGGGCACCCCGTTAATTGAAATTGTTTCAAAGCCGGATATTGCTTCACCGGATGAAGCCTACGCCTACTTGGAACAGTTACGACAGATCGTTCAATTCACCGGCGTTTCAGACGTTAAAATGGAAGAGGGTTCCATGCGGGTTGATACCAACATTTCTATTCGGCCAATCGGTCAAAAAGAATTTGGTACCAAAGTCGAAATGAAGAACATTAACTCATTCAATTATGTTCGCAAAAGTCTTGAATATGAAGAACAGCGTCAGCAACGGGTATTGATGTCTGGTGGTACTATCCAACAAGAAACCCGTCGATTTGATGAAACGACAGGCCAAACTGAATTGATGCGGGTTAAGGAAGGTTCTGACGATTATCGTTACTTCCCGGAACCTGATCTTCCTGTTCTTGATATTTCTCAAGACTGGATTGACCAGATTGCTAAGGAATTACCAGAAGCACCTAATAAACGTCGGCAACGATATGTTAATGAATTAGGGATTACCGACTATGATGCAATGGTTGTGACTCAGACTAAAGAAATGTCTGACTTCTTTGATCAGATGATTCGTGAAGGCGCCGATGCCAAATTAGCTGCCAATTATCTGCAAGGAAGCGTTAACGAGTACCTGAACGACAACCAAGTTGAGTTGCAGGATACAAAGCTTACGCCGCAACATTTGGCAACAATGATTAAGTTGATTACTGATGGGACAATTTCTTCAAAGATGGCTAAGAAGGTCTTTAAGGCAATTACCAAGGGTGAAGAACCTAAGAAATTTGTTGAAGAAAAAGGAATGGTCCAGTTATCGGATCCTGCCAAGCTTCAACCGATTGTTAACAGCGTCATTGCAGACAATCCACAGTCTGTAGAGGATTTCCACAATGGTAAAGACCGAGCTATCGGCTTCTTGGTTGGCCAAATTATGAAGCAAACTCATGGAAAAGCAAATCCACAGATTGTTAATAAATTATTAAAGGACTCTATGAATAAGTAGAAGGTCAGAATGGTTATGCGAAAACGGGCGAGAGTGATATATAATCCGACTTCCGGAAGAGAAATTCTAAAGCAGAAAATGGTTGATATTTTGGATGTTTTTGAGCATGCAGGATTTGAAACCAGTGCTTTTGCAACAACTCCTCAAAAGGATTCAGCCAAAAATGAAGCACGGCGAGCGGCTCAGGAAGGCTTTGAGTTGATTGTTGCTGCCGGTGGTGACGGTACCATTAATGAAGTCGTTAATGGCGTTGCACCATTGAAGAAACGTCCTCAAATGGCAATTATACCGGCAGGAACAACTAATGATTATGCGCGGGCACTTCACATACCGCGAGAAGATCCGGTTGATGCTGCCAAGATTATCTTTAAAAAGCAAACGATTAATATGGATATTGGTCGTGCCGGTGAAAATTATTTTATTAACATTGCTGCTGGTGGTCTTTTGACTGAACTGACGTATGATGTGCCATCTGATCTGAAAACGTTCTTTGGTTATTTGGCTTACTTGGTAAGGGGAGCTGAACTCTTACCAAGGATTAAACCAATTGAGATGGATATTAAATATGATCATGGTGAATTCAGAGGCAAAGCTTCTATGTTTTTCCTCGCCTTAACTAATTCTGTAGGTGGTTTTGAACAAATTGTTCCTGATGCTTCGTTGGACGACGGCAAGTTTACGTTAATTATTGTTAAGACCAGTAATCTGGTTGAAATCCTTCACTTAGCCTCAAAAGTTTTAAATGGTGGCCGTCATATTGATGATCCACGGATAATTTACGAAAAAACCCGGAAAGTAACCGCTAAACCGGCCCAAAAGGGTGATCGGATGTTAATCAACCTGGATGGTGAATACGGTGGCGATGCACCAATGACGTTTGTTGATTTAAAACAGCACATTACTTTTTATGCTAATCTCGATGAAATCCCGGATGATGCTTACTCTAATGAAACAGATGAAATGAAACGGGTTGAAAAGAACTTCGTCAAAGGTGTTGACAAGTTGCCCGATAAAGAATAGTTTAATAGGTTGTTGAAGAAAATTGCGATTCGAATTCTCGACTCGCAATTTTTGCTTATAAGTAAATGCAAAGGTGAATAAATGAAAACACAAGTACCCGTACAAAAAAATCAAAAATACGATGTTGAAGTAACTGACTTGACTTATCAGGGATTGGGAGTCGCTAAAATTGATGATTTTCCGATTTTCATTGAGAACGCACTGCCAACCGAATCGGTTACGATTCAAGTAACGAAGGTCAAGAAAAACTTCGCTTTTGGGAAAACAATTAAAATTTTGAAAAAAAGCGCTGATCGGGTTGAGCCGGTAAATCGAGCATACACCCAGACCGGGATTGCGCTGCTTCAACACCTGGCTTATCCGGCCCAGTTGATGTTTAAGCAACACCAAATTCAGGTCGATTTTGACAAAATGAAACTTGATGTCGAGGTAGCACCGACAATTGGGATGGAAACGCCTTATCATTATCGCAACAAGGCTCAAATCCCTGTTCGGCTGCTGAATGGTCAATTGCAAACCGGCTTTTATCGAAAGCATTCCCATGATTTGGTGCCAATTGAAGATTTTTATATTCAGGATCCGGAAATTGATAAGGCCGTTGTAGTAGTCAGAAATATTCTTAGGAAGTTTCAAATTACGCCGTATGACGAAAAAAGCCATCGGGGTGTTATTCGAAATATCATGGTGCGTAGAGGTCACTATTCACATGAGATGATGGTGGTGCTAATCACTAAGAGTCGAAAATTACCGAGTGAAGCCGAATTAGTTTCGGAAATTGTTGACCAACTCCCCGAAGTGAAGAGCCTTGTGCAAAATATCAATCCTAAAAATACAAATGCATTGATGGGTGAACAAAACAAGGTACTCTGGGGAAAGGGAACTATTACGGATCAGTTAATGGGGCTGAAGTTTGAAATTTCACCAAACTCGTTTTATCAAGTTAATCCTGTTCAAACCGAGAAATTGTATAAATTGGCTATTCAAAAGGCCCGGTTGAATGAAAATGACGTTGTTATCGATGCTTATTGCGGTATTGGGACAATTTCGCTGTCGTTGGCAAAAGTCGTCAAGAAGGTTTATGGTGTTGATATTGTTCCCGAAGCCATTGAAGATGCCAATCGAAATGCCCGGCTGAACAAGTTGAACAATTGCCAATTTATTACCGGTAAGGCGGAAGACCAACTAGCCAAGTGGCAAAAAGATGGCTTGAAACCGGATGTGGTTGTGGTTGACCCACCGCGAAAAGGTTTGGATGAGTCTTTGATTGAAAGTGTTGCCGGGATGTCCCCACAACGATTAATCTATGTTTCCTGCAATCCGGCAACGCTTGCGAGAGATGCAAAGCTGCTTTTGGAACATGGTTATCAGATTAATCAACCGATTCAGCCGGTGGACCAATTTCCACAAACGGTTCACGTTGAATCCGTAACGGTATTTGAAAAAGTTCGTTAAAATACCATCGAAAATTGGTTTAGCTAAATAAATAATCTAAAAAAGTCTCAAGCCCCAAGGTCAAAGTCAAAACTTTAATCTTGGGGCTTGTTTGCGTGGGAGAGGGCTGAGACAAAAGTAATTTTGTCTAGCCCCGTTTGTTTTAATCACGATTATTACCGAGTGCAAACGCCGAAAGGTAATTTTCTGCTGCAAAATCGAATTGCCCAAACATTTAAGCTCGGAATATTTGACTAATTCGATTGTGCTTTGGAAGTTGCCCTTCGTCCCACGCCTAAAATTTGTGGGGCATTGTTTGCTTAAAAAATCGTCCTTCATCATCTCTTTTATTAAAACCATTATTTTTTAGTTATCTAAGCTACGAAGACCGATTTGGCAGTCATTAAAGCCAATCTGATGTGGAAAACGGCAAATTCTTGTAAAACAGCTGAGAAAGCTTTTACGGTCCCGTTTTGCAAAGAAAATGTTAATCTATAATTAAAGGGCGTTTTTAGGTCAATCGTTTGATTGAAACTTCATTTTTTGTTATGGTAGTAATCGTTATTCTTTTATGAAAAATCCACGACACCCCGTCCGAGTGTCATTTTTTTAAGGTTAATTTTGATAGAGGAGGAAGCGTATGACAGAAAAAATCAAAGTACAAAACCTAACCAAGATTTTCGGCAGACGAATTCAGAGAGCCCAAGAGCTTGTGAAAGCCGGGAAGTCAAAGGCTGAAATTTTGAATTCAGTTGGTGCCACAGTTGGTGTCAATAATGCTTCTTTCACCGTAAATGATGGTGAGATATTTGTTGTTATGGGACTATCCGGCAGTGGGAAGTCGACAATTATTCGAATGATCAACCGATTGATCGAACCAACTTCCGGGAAAATTTCCTGGATGGTCAGGATTTAACAAAGCTGGATAAAAAGGAACTTCTGAATGTTCGGCGAAAAAAGATGAGCATGGTTTTTCAGAACTTTGCGTTGTTTCCTAACCGAACGATTATTGAAAATACCGCCTATGGATTGGAAGTTCAAGGTGTTGACAAAGATACCCGCCATCAAAAAGCTCATGAGGCTTTAGAGCTGGTTGGGCTTCATGGATATGATGATCAATATCCAACCCAGCTTTCTGGTGGGATGCAACAGCGGGTTGGCCTCGCCAGAGCCTTGGCAAATAATTCCGAAATCCTGTTAATGGATGAGGCTTTCTCAGCGCTGGATCCTTTAAATCGAAAAGATATGCAGGATGAATTGTTGGACCTGCAGGAAAATCTCCATAAAACGATTGTCTTTATTTCACATGATTTAAACGAAGCTTTAAGAATTGGTGATCGGATCATGATTATGAAAGACGGTGAAGTTGTCCAAATCGGGACGCCGGAAGAGATCTTGACGCAGCCGGCTGATGAGTACGTTGAACGCTTCATTGAAGATGTTGATCGAACCAAAGTCTTGACAGCTGCTAATGTCATGATTCGACCAAACACGGTCAACATTGATAAAGATGGTCCCAGAATTGCTATGCGGCGAATGCTTGAAAATGAAATTTCCTCGGTATATGTGGTTAACAACAAGCGGGAATTTATTGGAATTGTCGACGCCAGCCATGTAATGGATCTTATTCGAAAGAAGATCACGAAGCTTGATTCTGTCGTGCAGCGTGATGTTCCGACAACAGCGGCGGATACACCAATTACGACAATTATGGAAAAAATTTCAGAGACATCCATTCCATTTGCGGTTGTTGATGATCAAAAGCACCTGTTGGGTATTATCATCAGAGGTGCCGTTCTGGGGGCAATTTCAGGAAATGAGGTGAACGTAAATGACTAATATACCACAATTACCGGTGTCGGATTGGATTAATCATTTTGTTAACTGGCTGGAAGGCTTTACCGGTTTCTTTAACGGCATCACTAATTTCATCGGTGGTATTATTAATGGTTTTCAGTGGATTTTTGATTTAATTCCGATTTGGCTGTTTATTATCATCGTCGTCGGTGTCACTTATTGGCTTAACCGAAAGACTAAGCATTGGTCATTGATTGCTTTTGAATTAATTGGGCTGATTTATATTTGGAATCAAGGCTACTGGCGTGACATGACTCAAACGCTGACACTGGTTCTAACATCGAGTTTAATTGCGTTGGTGATTGGCGTTCCGCTGGGAATCTGGATGGCTAAATCAAAAGCGGTAGAAATCATCGTTAAACCGATCCTTGATTTCATGCAGACAATGCCTGCCTTTGTTTATTTAATTCCTGCCGTTGCTTTCTTTGGTATCGGGATGGTTCCCGGGGTCATCGCTTCTGTTATTTTTGCGATGCCACCGACAATTCGAATGACCAATTTGGGTATTCGCCAAGTTCCGGCTGATTTAATTGAAGCGGCTGATTCATATGGCTCAACGGCATGGCAAAAGCTGATGAAAGTTCAGCTGCCGTTAGCCAAATCAACGTTAATGGCCGGCGTTAATCAAAGTATGATGCTCTCTCTTTCAATGGTTGTAATTGCATCCATGATTGGGGCAATGGGTCTTGGTAACAAAGTTTATTTTGCCGTTGGTCGAAACGATGCCGGTAGCGGTTTTGCGGCTGGTTTAGCAATTGTTATTTTGGCAATTATTCTGGATCGAATTACCCAGGCAATTAATCGGAGCAAAACGCCAAAGGCATAGAAAGGAGTTCAGATGAAAAAGTCAACCAGTAAATTACTAATCTTTATTTCGGTCCTTTTTTCCATCATTCTCCTCTCCGGATGTTCCAGTCAAATGGCGAAATACAATCCAAAGGAAAGTGTTGGCAAGCAGATTAACTACACCATTACCGGAATTGAAGCCGGAGCTGGTGAGATGGCAACAACGCAAAAAGCGATGAAAGCCTATGGATTGGATAAGGGAAACTGGCAGTTGCAAACGAGTTCTACTGCTGCAATGTTATCGACACTTGGAAAATCAATTCGATATAAACAGCCAATTGTGATTACCGGTTGGACACCCCACTGGATGTTCACTAAATATAAACTGAAGTTTTTAAAAGATCCTAAAAATATCTATGGGAAAACGGAAGATATTAATACGATTGTACGAAAAGGGTTAAAGAAGGACAAGCCTGAAGCTTATGAACTGTTGAATCGATTCCACTGGAATCCTGAACAGATGTCGGCTGTCATGTTAAAGGTTAATGGCGGTGAAAGTCCGCGAAAAGCTGCTAATGACTGGATTAAGCAAAATAAGGCCCAGGTTAATACTTGGACAAAGGGTATTAAGCACGTTAAGGGGCAAAAAATTAAGCTGACCTACGTTGCTTGGGACTCAGAAATTGCTTCTACTAATGTGGTTGCCAATGCGCTGCGAACGCTTGGCTATCAGGTTACGATTCAGGCAATGGAGCTCCAGCCAATGTGGACTTCAATTGCGACGAAAGCAGCCGACGGGACGGTTAGTGCTTGGCTGCCAAATACGCAAGGACTTTACTATAAAGACTTCAAGGGTCGTTTTGATGACCTGGGTGAAAATCTGCACGGTGCCAAAGTCGGCTTAGCTGTTCCAACTTATATGAAGAACGTTAACACTATTTCGGATCTGAAATAGGTTTATCAACCATGGCTTGAACTAAAAGCCGATCGAAAATTGAATATGAAAGTTGAACGGGATTGCTGAAGATTCAAGATCAGCAATTTCGTTTTATTTTTTTTATTTGTTAATCCAAATCAGTACGCAGGATTTTCTCATTAAATTTTTATTTTTAATCCAAATCATCAAGAATCCTTTATTTTCGCGGTTCAGTTAGGTAAAATAGGCTTATTTAATAATGCCGTTAACTAAAATAGTTTGATTCTCAAACTATTTTAGTATATAGTGTGATTTGTCCAAAAAAATGGATACCTATGATCAGGTTAATCAAATTTAATTGCAGGTTGGCTGTTAATTATTCGAAAGACCGGGTCACCAGTTTAACAACTGAAAGGAAGAAACCAATGAGTGTACTAGACGCATCTGAAATTATGGAATTAATTCCAAACCGTTATCCAATTTTATTTATGGATCGGGTTGACGAATTGAATCCTGGCGAGTCAATTGTATGTACAAAGAATGTTACGATTAACGAAGAGTTTTTCCAAGGCCATTTTCCCGGTAATCCGGTTATGCCCGGCGTGTTGATTATCGAATCACTTGCCCAGGCAGCTTCAATCTTGATCCTTAAGACCGAAAAATATCAGGGGAAAACGGCTTATCTTGGCTCAATCGATAATGCCAAGTTCCGAAAGGTTGTCCGTCCCGGAGACGTTTTGAAACTTCACGTTGAAATGGAAAAACAACGGGATAATATGGGGAAAGTCAAATGTGAAGCAAAGGTTGATGAAAAAGTTGCCTGCTCCACTACCCTGACATTTATTGTTCCGGATCCAAAAAAGAAAATCTAATTTGTGTTACGGTACCGTAAAACTAGGAGAATTAACCAATGAATGCCACAAGTAATGAAATTAAAGCGGATTACAACTTTATTAGTGACGCCCTGGTGGACATTTATGATCAAATCATGCGAATTGAAGAGAGCGAAATTAGAAAGAGTCGGTTTAAGGACATTACTGCAAAGGAACTTCATTTGGTTCACACGATTGGATTGCATGACCTCAAAACAACTTCGGAAGTTGCCAGAATATTGAGATTGAGTAAGGGGACGCTGACCGCCAATCTCAATAATTTGGAGCGTAAGGGTTATATTACCCGGATTACAAACCAACAGGATCGGCGGATTATTAATCTGACATTAACCAGTAAGGGCCGACTGTTGTACAGGGCGCACTATGCTTTTCACCGAAAATTGGTAGAACAATGTCTGAAGGGGTTTGACGGACCTGCAATTAAAAAAATGAAACAAGCGTTGATTAACGTTGAAGATTTTATTGGTGAGGTTTCAACAAAATGAAATTTGAAGGCTTCAAAATTTTAGCAACCGCGAGCCAGGCGCCTCAAAAAACCGTTGATAATGATGAATTGGCAACGATGATGGATACTTCGGACGACTGGATTGTTCAGCGGACCGGTATCAAGCGTCGACACATTGCAGTGGATGAAACTACCAGTTCGCTATGCACGGCGGTTGCCCAACAACTTTTGCAAAAGAGCGGTGTTTCTTCAAGTGAAATTGACCTCATTATTGTGGCGACCATGTCACCGGATTATCTGACGCCTTCCGTGAGTGCAATGGTTCAGGGAGCCCTGGGAGCAGCTAATGCGGTTGCAATGGATATTGATGCAGCATGTTCAGGATTTGTCTATGGGCTTAACATGGCCAAGCAGATGCTGATGGATGATCAGTCAAAAAAAGCAATTTTAATCGGCGGTGAAACGCTGAGTAAATTAATCGATTGGCACGATCGTTCCACTGCTGTTTTATTCGGTGACGGGGCCGGCGGTGTTTTGCTCAGCAATACGGTTAAAACCGAAGACGCGTTTATTTCTGAAAATTTAAAGACCCTTGGGACCCTTGGTCATTATCTGACTGCCGGTCAAACTGGTGTGCCAACGCCATTTATGGACCAGCAAAAGGCCTTTTCACCGTTCTTTAAGATGAACGGGCGGCGGGTTTATCAATTTGCGGTTAACAACGTTCCCGAATCGATTAACCAGGCACTAGCTGCAGCTTCAATGCAGGCAGATGAGATTGATCACTTTGTTTTACATCAGGCCAACAAGCGGATTGTTGAACGAATCGCGACAGCATTAAACGTGTCGATGGATAAATTTCCGGTTAATATCGATGAATATGGCAACACCGCGGCTGCCAGCGAACCGATTTTATTGGACCAGTTGGTGAGTGACGGGACCATTAAAAGGGGGGATGTCGTTTTGCTGTCAGGTTTTGGCGGCGGATTAACAGTTGGCACCATCATATTGAAATTCTAAGCACAGTTATGAATGCTGGCTGCCATCGGGTAGTCGGTAACTAAAAAATAAAATTATTTCGGAGGAATTTACACATGACAAAAGAAGAGGTATTTAACAAAGTTAAGGACATTATCGTAGACCAATTGGACGTTGACGCAGACAAGATCAAAGAAGATACCAACTTCAAAAACGATCTTGATTTGGACAGCTTGGATATTTTTGAAGTTGTTGACAAGATTGAAGACACATACGACATTGAAATTGAAACGGATGACGGTATGGAAACTGTTGAAGACTTGGTAAATTACGTTCTCAAACAAAAAGCTGAATAGTGAGTTGATATTTTGAAATTAAGTTATTTATTTAGCGGTCAGGGAAAACAATTTGCCGGGATGGGTCAGGATCTCTACCGCCAGGAAGACATCTATCGACAGACCATTGACGAAGCGTCCGATATTCTGGAATTGGATTTGAGTGATGCATCGGTGATGGCCGATCCTGAAAATACACAGGTGGCAATTGTTGCCATGAGTACCGGTATTTATCGAATTCTGGAAAAAGAAATCGGTTCGCCGATTGGGGCTGCCGGTTTAAGCTTGGGCGAATACAGCGCGTTGATTGCTGCTCGTGGCATTCAATTTGAAGAGGCGCTGCCCTTGGTCCGCGATCGTAGCCATTATATGGATCAGGCAGGTAAAAATCATCCTGGTAAGATGGCGGCTGTTTTAAAAGCCAACCCCGATATAGTTGAGGAAGCTTGTCGGGTTGGCTCTCAAGCCGGCGAGGTTTATCCCGCCAACTACAATACAACTTCACAAATTGTGATTGGTGGTTCCAAAGATGGGCTGGCTGCTGCTGCCGATTACTTACATGAACATGGTATTAAACGAGTGGTTCCGCTAAAGATGACGGTTGCTTCACATACGCCCTTTATGCAGGAAGCCAGTGATTTGCTGGCTGATCGGATTAAGAACGTTCATTTTCATGACTTTAAGTTTCCAGTCATCAGCAACACGACCAAGAAGCCCTTTGAAGTTGATCAAATGAAACCAACACTGGCAGCCCAATTGATTCATCCGACCCACTTTGTTGATTGTCTACAGCAGCTTCACGATATGGACAGCCAGGCAATGATTGAAATCGGCCCGGGTGATACTTTAATGAAGTTTGCTTTAAAGACGATTCCAAACGTAACGGCTTATCACATTGATAGTGTTGAAACTTTGAATAGCGTCAGATCAAACATGAAGTTGGTGAAATAATGAGTGAATCAAAGAAAATTGCATTGGTAACTGGTGCCGGCAAAGGAATTGGTTTGGCAATTGCGAAGCGGTTGTTAAATGACGGCTTCTTTGTCGTTATCAATACCCACCACGAATTAACCGATAGCGTCAAAAAGGACTTAGCGGCATTTGAAAACCGGTATGACAATTTAATCGGTGATGTTGCAAATGAAGATGATGCCAAATCAATGGTCGAATCGACCGTTGAAAAGCATGGTCAGTTGGACGTCTTGGTTAACAATGCCGGAATTACCAGGGATAAGCTGTTGAGTCGCTTAAAGCTGGCAGATTTTAAAGCGGTTATTGATACCAATTTGACCGGTGCCTTTAATATGACTAAGTTCGCAATGAAAGTGATGCAAAAAGCCCGGACAGGCGCGATTGTTAACATCTCAAGCATTTCTGGGCTGCATGGTAATCTTGGCCAGGCTAATTATTCAGCCAGT
The DNA here is from genome assembly GCF_000583655.1 of Lentilactobacillus farraginis DSM 18382 = JCM 14108. GTDB lineage: Bacteria > Bacillota > Bacilli > Lactobacillales > Lactobacillaceae > Lentilactobacillus > Lentilactobacillus farraginis. Next base: position 43,155 of record NZ_BAKI01000011.1, on the reverse strand, counting down.
AAAGCCGGCTTGGTTGGTTTAACCAAGACAGCTGCCCGTGAAGGTGCCCTGCGCAATATTCGTTGTAACGCGGTTGCACCGGGAATGATTCGGACTGATATGACAGAAAAAATGAGTGAACGGCGCCAACAGGAATTTGCTGATCAAATTCCTTTGAAAAGGTTTGGCGAGGCGGATGAAGTTGCCGACACCGTTGCGTTTTTGGTTGCCAATCAGTACATCACCGGCCAAGTTGTTACGGTCGATGGTGGACTCACAATTTAAGTATTGAAGGAGTAATTTCATGAACAGAGTAGTTATCACTGGAATGGGAGCCGTGACCCCCATCGGAAACGACGTTGAAAGTTTCCTTCAGAATTTGTTTGATTCAAAAGTCGGCATTAACAAGATTACCAAGTTTGATGCTGAACCAACCGGTATTTCGGTTGCTGGTGAAGTTAAGGACTTTGAGCCACTTAACAGGCTTGACAAAAAAGCTGCTAAACGAAACGATCTTTTTGTGAACTATGCATTGTACAGCGCATATGAAGCAATGGAAATGGCCGGATTAAACGAAGATAACATTAAACCTGAAGAATTAGGTGTTATTTACGGTTCCGGAATCGGTGGTTTAACCACGATTGAACAGCAGGTTATCAAAATGCATGACAAGGGACCAAAACGGGTATCACCGCTGTTTGTGCCAAACTCAATTGTTAATATGGCCGCCGGTGATATTTCGATTGCGTTTAACGCGCGAAACACCAGTCAGGCAATTGTTACCGCATGTTCAACCGGGACCAATGCCATTGGTAATGCGTTTGAATACATTAAGCAGGGAAAAGCTGAGGCAATGATTGCCGGTGGTTCAGAAGCTTCCGTTAACGAAATTGGGATTTCCGGTTTTGCAGCTATCACTGCGCTTTCAAAGACGGCGGATCCCCTCAAAGCATCGATTCCGTTTGATAAGGATCGAAACGGTTTTGTAATGGGTGAAGGTGCCGGCACATTGATTCTGGAAAGTTATGATCATGCTAAGCAGCGTGGTGCCAACATTCTGGCCGAAATTGTCGGTTATGGGACAACTAGCGATGCTTATCATATGACGGCACCTGATCCGGACGGTAACGGGGCCAAGCGGGCAATGCAAATGGCAGTTGATGAAGCTGGAATTGATGCCAGCGACGTGGACTATATTAACGCGCATGGAACCAGTACCCATGCAAATGATAGCGCTGAATCAAAAGCAATTAGCGAAGTCTTTGCTAAGAACGATCATGTCAAAGTAAGTAGTACAAAAGGCATGACGGGTCACGCTTTGGGTGCCGCTGGTGCGATTGAAGCAGTTGCGACGATTGGTGCAATTCGCCACAATCAGATGCCGGTTAATGTCGGTGTTGTCAACCAAGATGAAGCCTGCACGGTTGATTTGGTAAATGAGGACAACAAGAAGGCCCCTGTTAATTATGCAATTAGTAATTCATTTGGTTTTGGTGGCCACAATGCCGTTATTGCATTCAAGGGATGTGAGTAGTTCATGGATGAGAAAGAAATTGAGCGGTTATTGGATAAATTTGATAAATCGTCATTAAAAAACTTTGAATTAACCCAAGACGATTTCAAATTATCATTAAGCAAACGTGATAGTGCGGATCGGCTTGTAAGTACCCCTCAGGCAACTGAGGTTGTTGACAATGATAGTGTTCATCATGAATCAAGTCGGCCGGCAGCGCCAAAAGACGATCAACCATCAGCAGACGAAACTGAAAAGCCTGATGACGTTGAAGAAATCACAGCGCCTTTGGTTGGCGTGGTTTATTTTGCACCAGATCCGGATAAGCCACCCTATAAAAAACAGGGCGATAAGGTTAATAAAGGCGACGTTGTGTGCGTAATCGAAGCTATGAAGATGATTAACGAGGTTAAGAGTGAGGTTTCCGGGACCATTTCCAATGTGCTGGTTAAAGACGGCAGCATGGTGGAATACGGTCAGCCGATTTTTCAAGTAACGAAAGGGTAGTTTGAATGAAACCAGAAGTAAACGATGTGATTCCGCAACGGTATCCCTTTCAAATGATTGATCGTTTTTTGGAAGTGACAGCCGGCAAGACGGCCACTGCGGTGAAGCTGATTTCGATTAATGAGTGGTTTTTTGCCAATCAGCAGGCGGGCCAGTTGACGGTGCCTCGGCCGATTATGATCGAAGCCATGGCCCAGACAGGCGTTGCCGCCATTTTAACGTTACCTGAGTATCACGGTAAAAATGTTTTCTTTGGTGGCATTAAGAACGCCCAATTTCAAGATGATTTTCGGCCTGGTGATCAATTAACATTTAAAGTGGAAATGAAAAAATTACGTGCAAACATTGGCTTGGGGCACGGGGTAATTACCCGTGAAGCCAAAGTAATTTGTGAGGCGGATTTGATATTTGCAGTGGAGTAAGAGCATGTTTAATTGGGAGAATTGAGAGGTGAGCATATGTTTAAAAAGGTTTTAGTGGCAAATCGTGGAGAGATTGCCGTACAAATTATCAGGGCACTTCATGATATGGATATTGAAGCGGTCGCAGTTTATTCCAGTGCCGACAAAGACAGTCTATTTGTTCACTTGGCAGACGAAGCAATCTGCATTGGCGGGCCGCAGCCCAGCGATTCTTATTTAAATATGACTCAAATTGTCAGTGCGGCAACTTTAACCGGCTGTGAAGCCATTCATCCCGGTTACGGCTTTTTGTCCGAAAACGCGGAGTTCGCCGAACTGTGTGAGTCGTGCCATATCAAGTTTATCGGCCCCAGTCACCAACTGATTTCTTTAATGGGGGATAAGGCAAATGCCCGTGAAGCAATGAAGTCAGCCGGTGTGCCGGTTATTCCCGGTAGTGAAGGCGACGTTACTTCCGTTGAGCAGGCTGAAAAGATTGCTGAGAAAATCGGCTTTCCGGTTTTATTGAAGTCGGCTGCTGGTGGCGGTGGTAAGGGAATTCGTGAAGTTGACCGTCCCGACCAGCTGCGGGATGCATTTCAACAGGCACAACAGGAAGCCCAGGCCTCCTTTAACGATAATAGTATGTATGTGGAAAAGTTGATTCGAAATGCCAAACACGTTGAGATGCAGGTGATCGCCGATAACTTTGGCAACGTTGTTTATTTGCCGGAGCGTGATTGCTCCCTTCAGCGGAACCACCAAAAGGTGATTGAAGAAAGTCCCTGTGTTCTGATTTCGCCGGCTGAACGAAAAGAACTTGGTGAAACGGTGGCTCAGGCGACTTTAAAACTTGGATATACCAATACCGGTACCTACGAATTCCTAATGGATGCGGAGCACCATTTTTATTTTATGGAGATGAATACTCGGCTCCAAGTTGAACATACCATTACCGAAGAAGTAACGGGAATTGAGTTGGTAAAGGGACAGCTGGCAGTTGCCAGTGGTGAAAAACTGGCCTTTACCCAGGAAGACGCGGCCGTTAAAGGTCATGCGTTGGAATGCCGGCTAAACGCTGAGGATCCGGAAAATAATTTTGCGCCGCAACCCGGAAAAATCAACCATTTATTTTTCCCGGACGGCTCATTGGGTGTTCGAATTGATGCCGGTATTACTAATGGCAGCTTCATTTCACCGTTTTACGATTCAATGATTGCAAAGTTAATCGTTCATTTGAATGATCGGGATGCTGTGATTGCTAAAATGAAGCGTTTGCTTGGTGAACTTGAAATCACGGGTGTGACAACCAACCAGGCTTTTCTTTACAAGCTGATTACCACTGATCGATTCAAGGAAGGGACTTATTCTACCAGCTTTATTGAAAATGATGTCCTTGCTGACAGGAGGGGATTAGATGCTGCAAAGTCGGTTTAAAATGCCCAGTCGTGAAGAGCTGAAGAAGCGCATGGACAATATCCCCGACAACATTATGAAGGAGTGTCCGGTTTGTCACGCGACGTTCTTTTCGATGCGGGCCGGTAAACAGCGGATTTGTCCGAACTGCGGTTTTGGGTTCCGGATTACTGCCAAACGGCGGGCAAAGATTACTTTTGACGCGTTTGATGAGCTCGATGCCAATTTAACGGTTCCCAAGCAGTATCAGGATGAAAAATACCTTGCAAAAGTTGCGAAGGGTAAAAAAGTAACCGGGATCAAAGAGAGCGTCTTGACCGGGATTGGAACTTTGGCGGATATGAAGGTAGCTGCCGGGATTATGGATCCCTTCTTCATCATGGGGAGCCTGGGCAGTGCAACTGGTGAAAAAATCACCAGATTGTTTGAAAAAGCAACCAGTGAACGCTTACCGGTAGTGATGTTTACGGCTTCCGGCGGTGCCAGAATGCAGGAAGGGATTCATTCACTTATGCAGATGGCGAAAGTTTCACAGGCAGTTGAAGCCCATAGTAAAGCCGGTTTATTGTACGTTGTGGTTCTTTGTGATCCAACAACCGGTGGGGTAACGGCCAGCTTTGCGATGCAGGGCGATATTATCTTAGCTGAAAGTCATGCATTGATAGGTTTTGCTGGGCGGCGGGTAATCGAACAGACGATTATGAAAAAGCCTCCCAAGAACTTTCAACGAGCTGAAACGGTCCTTGAGCATGGCTTTGTGGATGCGATCGTGCAGCGAAATGATTTAAAACAAGTATTGACCAACCTGCTTTCCCTGCATAAAAAGGAGGACGCAAATGGTTAAGAAAACAGCTTATGAACGGGTTCAGGCCGCTAGAAGTACGAAGAAGATCTCAACCGATGAATTGATTCACGGATTAATTGATAACTTCTTTGAGCTTCACGGTGACCGCTCGGATGGTGATGACCAGGCGATTATCGGTGGTGTTGGACTGCTTAACGATGAACCGGTAACGGTGGTTGGTATTCGCAAGGGCGCCAACACTGATGAAAATATTAAGCGGCATTTCGGCAGCCCTGAGCCCGAAGGTTATCGTAAGGCGTTGCGCTTAATGAAGCAGGCTGAAAAGTTTCATCGGCCGATTCTCGCACTGGTAAATACACCGGGAGCTTGGCCGGATGTTGAAGCTGAATATCACGGCATCGGTTCGGCAATTGCCCAGTGTCTGCAGGTCGGAATGCAGTTAAAAGTGCCTTACATCAGTGTGATTGTTGGTGAAGGCGGTAGTGGTGGTGCGATTGCGCTGGCTTGTGGTGATAAGGTGTTTATGTTTGAAGACAGTATTTATTCTGTTTTATCACCGGAAGGCTACGCAAGTATTATGTGGAAAGATTCGTCAAAGGTAGCGCAGGCCGCGGAGGATCTTAAGTTAACACCGGATCATCTCTTAAAAAGTGGTATTATTGATCAAATTATTCATGAGTATCGACCCGGTGATGATCTAAAGCCATTACGGGATTTTCTTTATAATCAATTTAATGAATTAAAAAATCTGCCAGTAGATGAGTTGTTGCGTCAGCGTAAAGAACGCTATCGAAAGTTTTGAAGAAATTGAATTTGGAGGCCGAATAAATGAGTGGCTTTTTAGATGGAAAAACAATTGTGATCATGGGGGTCGCAAATAAAAGAAGTATCGCGTGGGGGTGTACCCAGGCGATTTTGGATCAGGGTGCCAAAGTTGTTTTAACCTATCAAAATGATCGAATTAAAAAGAGTCTGCAGCGGTTTGTGCCTGAAGAGGCAGATTTGGTTGAATGTGACGTTTCAGCAGATGAGAATATCAAGCGGGCCTTTGAAGAAATTGGTCAAAAGTACACTAAAATTGATGGGGTCATTCATGCAATTGCTTATGCGGACAAAGAAACACTGACATCCGGTCTGGTTAACACATCCAGAGACGGATATGATTTGGCACAAAATATCAGTGCCTATTCGTTAATTGCTGTCAGCCGTTATGCACAGCCGATCCTAAACACGCCGGGCAGTATTTTGACATTGACGTATTTTGGTTCTACACGGGCAATTCCAAATTACAACATGATGGGAGTTGCCAAGGCAGCTTTGGAATCCAGCGTTCGTTATTTGGCTTCCGACTTGGGCGAAGCCGGTATCCGGGTAAACGCAATTTCAGCCGGGGCAGTGAAAACGTTAGCTGTTACGGGAATTAAGCACCATAGTGAATTACTTAAGGAATCAGAATCTCGAACGGTTGACCAAAAGAGTGTTACAACTTCTGAAATTGGCAATGTAGCGGCCTTTTTAATGAGTGATTTGGCAACTGGGATGACCGGCGACATTGTTTATGTGGATAAAGGGGTTCATTTGATTTAATCTACAAAAGGTCGGTCGACTTCGGATGACGGAAACTTCTTTGAACTAGTTATAGATTATTTATGCTGATATGAAGTTGTTTTCCGTTATTCGGAGAAGCAATTGATATATGGCATGTTATATATCAATGATGTAACCCCAAAATTTTGCGCTTGTTGCGATAAAGATGATGGTTGTTACATAATTTTGACCGGATAGTCTTTGGCACAATTTTTATTTTGACAGGTTAGCGAGGTAATCAGTGATGGCGGATCATCAATCGGAAGTGTTGCACGAGTTATTGTCTTCGGACAATCGATATATTTCAGGAAACGAGTTGGCAAAGCGATTAAAGATCAGTCGACCGGCGATTTATAACAACATTATAAAATTAGAGCGTCGCGGTCATAAAATCACGACCAAAAAGGGGCTGGGTTACCGTTACCAATATTCAACGTGTTTTGATGCCCAAGTTATCAAACATTATCGAATGACAACGTTTCCTGTCGAAATTCACACGTTTAAAAAACTGACATCGACCAATGATTACGCGAAGGCTTACAGCAGCCATTTTACAGCGGCTTGTCCACAAATTTTTGTAGCGGATACGCAGACCCATGGTAGAGGTCGCTTAAATCGGCAATTTTATTCACCCGGTAAAACTGGAATTTATATGAGTTTACTGCTGCCCTTACAGAATCGAACGACGATTCATTCGGGTTTGATTACAACAGGGACGGCGGTTTGTGTTGTTCGGACATTAAAACAGTTTTTCCCTCAGGTTGATTTTCGGGTTAAATGGGTAAACGATATTTTGGCACATCATAAAAAATGTGGGGGCATCTTAACCGAAACAATTTCCAGCTTGGAAGACGGCATTCATGAAAACGTCATCGTTGGAATTGGCCTTAATATTAGTTCTCAGGGATTTCCAGATGAGATCAGGCATAAGGCTGGCGCGATCGTTGATCGAAGCGAAATTGATCGAAATCGGATCGTGGCGGCGATTATTGATAATTTCTTTTATATGTACCAAACATATCGAACCGGCAGCTTCTTATCTGAATACGCAGCGCTTTCTGAAACATTAGGTCAAAGGATCGAAGTCGTGATGGGAAATCAAACGGTCATTGGCACTGCCCTGCGCTTTAACAAGGAGGGGGCATTGGTTATTCGACGGGATGATGGCCGGACAACAACGGTTTCCAGTGGTGAAGTAAAGAAGGTCTTTCTACCGGACAGTGCTTATCACGGCTGACCTTTTGTTGTCCAATTGTGGTTAACCAAAATCAAAAATCGGTTAACGGCAAAAACTTAACTTATCCAATATTAAGAAGGAATGATATTTAATGAAAATTCGTGAGGTAACTGAAATTGCACTAATGACAGCTGTTATCATTGTGCTGGGATTGATTCCACCAATTCCACTTGGGTTTATTCCGGTCCCCATTGTCCTGCAAAATTTAGGGTGATGATTGCCGGTGTTGTTTTAGGGCCAAAGCGGGGGAGTATTTCAGTCGGGTTATTTCTGCTGCTTGCGTTAATTGGGTTTCCGGTTTTGAGTGGCGGTCAAGCCGGGCCGGTTGTTTTTGCGGGTTCAACCGGCGGTTATCTGATTGGCTGGCTGTTAACGCCGGCCTTGATTGGCAGCACGGTGTCATTAAAGTTTATGACGCATTTTTGGCAAAAATTGCTTTGTACCTGGATTGGAGCGGTACTGGTTGTCGATGTTATCGGCTCACTATGGCTGGCTGTCAGTACCGGTATGCCATTATTAAGCGCATTGGTATCTAATATCGTCTTTATTCCCGGAGACACATTAAAGGCCGTTGTCGCCTGTTTGGTGGCACAACGCGTCCGAGTACCCGGAATCAAACAAATATAATGACGGGGTTGTTTAAAAAAATGACCAAATAAATAACGGTTGACTCACTGACAAAACATCAGTAGGTCAACCGTTATTTTTGAATAAAAATAGCAAACAATTGCAATTGATTTTTTGGTTGAATTAATGGAAGAAGAGATTCAAAATCATAACCAGTACGATTCCGACGACTGAAATAATCGATTCAAGAACCGTCCAAGTTGCCAGTGTCTGGGTGATTGTTAAATCAAAATATTCTCTAAACATCCAGAAACCAGCATCGTTAACGTGTGATGCGGCAAGCGAACCGGCACCGATTGCCAATACCATTAAAGCAGGATCAACGCCTGATTGAGCCATTAATGGGGCAACGATTCCAGCGGCCGTCAGTGAAGCAACGGTTGCTGAACCAAGGGCAACCCGTAAAACGACGGCGATCAGCCAGCCGAGAATTAATGGTGAGATTGAGGAGCCCAAGAAGATCTTGGCGACTTCTTTACCCACACCACCATCAATTAGAACCTGCTTGAAAGCACCACCACCACCAATAACCAGGAGCAGCATGGCAATGGATTTAACAGCATTTTCAAGTGATTCCATAATTTGGGCGGTTGTCCGCTTACGGGCCCAGCCCATTGTCCACATTGCAAAGAACAAGGAAATTAACATTGCAATACTTGGTGAACCGATAAATTCAATGATTGAATCAAGCGTTGACGGGTGTTTTGGATCAACCCCGCCGTTAACGGTCATCTTATAGATAGTTGCGATTGCCAGTAAGATAACCGGGAAAAGTGCGGTCAGAACCGAAAGACCAAATGATGGTGATTCTTCCGGACTGAATTGTTTAACTTCACCGATTGAAGAAAGGTTTCCTTTTCGGTTAAAAGCATCCGGCGCAAACTTGCGTGCGATTTTCGAGAAAAGCGGACCGGCAATGTATGCCGCGATAATTGCAATGATAAAGCCAAATAACAGAACCCGGCCATCATTGGCACCCAATACCTGCGCAATGGCAACTGGTGCTGGATGTGGTGGCAGAAAACCGTGGGTAACGGATAAAGCAGCGGCCATTGGAATACCCAAATAAAGAATTGGAACGCCGGCCTCGACAGCAATTGCGAAAACAATCGGAACCAGTAAGACCATTCCAACTTCGAAGAATAGCGCAATTCCTAAAATAAACGAAGCAATCATAACGGCAATTTGCAGTCGCTGTTTACCAAATCGTTTGATCAGGGTATTGGCGATCATGTAAGCACCACCGGAATCAGAAACCAGTCTGCCAAGCATGGCACCAAAACCAAAGACCATTGATAATTCGCCTAATTGACTGCCAATACCGTTTGTAATTGAATCGGCAATCTTACCCAATGGCATTCCCAGCATAATCGCGGTTATTGCAGCGGTTAATACCAGGGAAACAAAGGTGTTGATTTTAAATTTGATGATTAAAACCAGTAGGATGATAATACCGATTAACAAACCTATTAACTCCATCTCATCAATCTCCTTTCGAGTGAGTCACTTATTTTTTCAGACATAATCTATAGAGCTGAACTATTCCGATTTCTTTGAAAAGTCATCTTCATGTTCATGACGACGCTGATAGTCCGCAATATTTTTATATTCAGGCTGCAGCGAACGGCTTAGACGAATATAAATTGGTACCAGTTCCCGATAAGCTGGGAAATTCTTTGGATCGGGATGATGAACAACCGTGGTCCCAACAAAGTTTGAGACATCTGTTAAGCTGTCAATCAGGCCCAGGCTATACATCCCCAAAGTAGCAGCTCCCAGTGCGGTACTTTCAAAACTTTCCGGAATAGCAACATCCTGTTCGAAAATATCGGTCAGCATTTGGCGCCAAAGAGCGGACCGGGCGAAGCCGCCGTTAGCCTGAATACTGGTTGGTCGGCCAACGACTTCTTCCAGTGCCAACATAACTGTATACAGGTTGTAAACAATTCCCTCAAGAACGGCTCGAATCATGTGGGCCCGTGTATGAGTCCGATTTAACCCAAAGAATGATCCACGAGCATTGGCATCCCAAATTGGTGCCCGCTCGCCGCCAAGGAATGGGAAGAATAGGAGCCCATCAGAACCAGCGGGGATTTTAGCCGCAATCTGAGTTAACAGATCATAAGGATCGATGTGCATCTGTTCGGCAGTTACTTTTTCAGGGGCGCAAAGTTGATCACGAACCCAACGGAAGACAACGCCGCCGTTGTTAACCGGCCCGCCGATAACCCACATGTTTTTGGCCAGGTAGTAGCAGAACACCCGGGCTTTTGGATCGGTATGCGGCTTGTCCGCCACCACCCGAACGGCACCGGACGTTCCGATTGTCACGGCAACGACACCGGGCTGAATGGCGTTAACTCCCAAATTAGCTAAAGGACCATCGGAAGCACCGATAATAAAGGGTGTCTCAGCATCAATCCCCAATACTTTGGCGTATTGATCATGCATACCCTTTAACTGATAAGTTGTGTCCACTAGTTCAGGGAGCTGGTCACGGGTAACGCCGGCTAATTTAAGTGCTTGGTCATCCCAGTCCATATTGTAGATATTAAACATCCCGGTTGCGTTAGCGATTGAATAATCTTCTTTTAGGGTACCAAAGAGTTTGTAAAGAATATATTCTTTAATTCCAACGAACCAACGTGCTTGGTTGAATAAATCCGGATGATCATTACGCAGCCAGATTAATTTGGTCAGGGGGGTCATCGGATGAATCGGGGTTCCGGTATGTTGATAAATTTCCATACCTTCCGGACTGGCCTTCAAATCATCTGCGTATTTAACGGCTCGGTTGTCTCCCCAGGTAATCGCTCGGGTAAGCGGTTTGTGATCTGCATCCAAAAGAATCAAGCTGTGCATGGCACACGAGAATGCAATCCCTTTCAATTCACCCGATTTTAAATTTGCTTTTCGAATAAGTTCTGTTATACCGTCTTGCATTGCAGAAAAGATTTCTTCAGGGTCTTCTTCTGCCATGTCAGGTGTGTCCTGATAAAGCGGATAGCCGTTGTTTGAATAGCCGTGAACTTTGCCATCTGTATCGTATAGGACTGTTTTGACACTGGTTGTACCAATATCAACACCTAATGTGTAAGCCATTAAAATAACTTCCTTTCTGAAATTAAAGTTAGAAATATCGGTTTTCGAATCTGAAAAAACACGCTAAAATAATACATAGTTGGTTTCATAATTAAAAAAGACGAAAAGAACCTCCCAATTCCGATATCGCTTCGCACTAAATTTACCATGCCTACCGCATTGCATCAAACATAAGCATCTTTCTTTTTGCTTAATGTAAGCGACTACAATATTATATGAAAAACAATTTCACAATGCAACCTTTTTGTTGTAAAATATTTACAAGTAATTGGAATTGTAATAATTAACCGCTCTTTATAGATAGAATGAAAGGTGATTAAAAATGAGCTCACCAGTTCAAATATTGAAACAATCTTTTGATAATTTAAGTCGGACGAACAAAAAAATTGCAAAATATGTTATTGAAAACCCACAGGCTGCTTCGGAAGCCAATATTGAGGATTTGGCAGCCGTTACTGATACGTCAACCGCATCTGTTTCCAGATTAGTGAAAACACTTGGCTATTCAAATTTTCGTGAATTCACGTTATCGTTAGCCTATACGCAATTAAGACCGCAAAATTTACCGATTTTTAAGGATATTGATGCAAACGACACGTTGTCGACGATTGCGGATAAAATTTTTTCCGGTTCACAGCGGGCGCTTCAAGACACTCGGGAAAGCATTGATGAGTCTGAATTTGCCCGTTCGGTACTTCGGATTATTCATTGCCGCCGGTTAGGCTTTTTTGGCTTAGGGGGGTCTTCGGTAGCTGCTTTGGATGGGTACCACAAATTTTTAAGAACGTCGATTGACTGTTTTTACTACCCCGACTTTGACGTACAGTTGATGCAAGCTGTAAAATTGGGGGAGGATGATTGTGCGATTGTTATTTCACATTCCGGAAAGAACCGGCAGACAATTAAAATTGCCGAGACACTGAAACGCCGTAAGGTTCCGGTGATCGCAATTACCAGTTATCAGGACTCGCCGTTAGTTGGTCATAGTGATATTGCATTTATTTCTTCAAGTGACGAGTCTAATTACCGCTCCGAAGGGATGTACTCACTGTTGGCACAAATGACGATTATTGATACTTTGTTCATGATGGCAACGGTCAGAATGGGGCCGGCAACTGAAGACACAATCCATAGCGTCCAAAATATAATTGAAAGTACTAGGGGATAAACAGTGTGCGAAGCAAAGCGGTTAATGCCCGGAGTATAAGGCGTGAATCTTAGGAATCCCGGTTTTGGATTTTTAAGATTTATCCCTTAGACGGAGCGGCATTGCTTTGAGTAGCAGTCCTAAAACAGTGTGCGGAGCTAACCCGGGATAAACCGGAGCGTAAGGCGTTCTTTTTAGAAATCCCGGGTTTGGATTTTTAAAAGGGATCCCTTACGTGCAGGTTTATGGTTAGCGGAGCAGTCCTAAACTAGTGTATGAAACAAGCCACACCACCAGAAAAATATTCCCAATATAACTGAGATGAAGATTTATGCGACGAAGAGATATTCAACCAATTTATGCTGAAACTTACCGACGGCGAAAGCGAACCCGTAAGGTGATTTTTGGCATTTTTTTGTTATTCCTTTTGCTGGTCACGCTTTTTTCGATTTGGCGTTGGCACGCAAAACAGGAATTGAAAAAATATCCGATTCGAGGCGTTTCGATTGATCAAAGTAATGGTTATATTGATTTTGAAAGTTTAAAAAATAATGGGGTTAAGTTTGTTTACTTAAAAGCAACTCAGGGGGCAACCTATGCTGACGATAATTTTTTAAGTAATTTTCAACGCAGCCAGGGGTCTCAACTGCCGGTTGGCGTTTATCATTATTTTAGCTTTAGCAGTTCGCCCAAAGCGCAATTTAAGAATTTTGTCCGTCAGGTTGCTACCAATACCGGTAGTTTGCCAATTTGCATTTTAGTTCAGTATTATGGGAATTACGATGAGGGGACGGTTCACTGGTCAGCTGCTCGAAAGCATATCCGAAAGTTGATGACGGCCATTCGGACTTACTATAAGCGGCCGGTGATTATTTCAACAAGTCATACCATCATGCAGCACCTTAAGCTGCAAGCTACAGAACGGACCCAATTTTGGCTGACGGACGCACAGTTGGGGAAGCCAAATGGTGACGCTACTTTTATGCTGGTTACCCCTAAGCAGCACTTTACATTGGATCGGCAGGTGATATTTCTGCCAATGTCGGTCTTTAACGGCAGTCGCCGGCAGTGGGCCCGTTATCTTGAAAATTAAGTTGGCAGGGCGGCATTATAAAAGCAGCCACAAATGTCCTGCGACTGCTTTTAGCGGTTCTCTAAACTTGAATTTAAGTCATAAGTATTATTGTCGGATTCATCGTAAAATTTAACGGGGCGGGCTTCATTTGCCCGAATTTCTAATTTGTAGCCGTAACGATCTACGTAGGAAACTTGGTATTTTTTTACAGCAGAAACTTTGGCCGATGAATCGTTGCCATCAATTGTCAACTTGAGGTCGGGACCCACTTCAAGTTTGTGTCGCCGGTTGTGGGCATCTTTAAAATACCAAGTGCCGGCAAAAACAGGGGATCAACGTGGGTTGCCTGTTTTTGACGTTTGGGGGTCCGAAAAAAACCGATGAGAAAAGAAATTAAAAAGATAATAATGCTTCTTTTGCGCAATAAAAACATCCCCTCTAATCATAATTGGAACACATTATAGCATTATAGTCGTCATTGTTAGTTGAAGATAGCTATTTTAGATGTTAATCACGTTAAAACATTGTTACAATTTAAATAGGAAAGGCGGTTTTCTAGATGATTAAATTAGGAACTATCGGTACCAACTGGATTACCCAACAGTTTGTTGACGCAGTTAAAAGCACGGGATTGTATGACGTCACAACTGTTTATTCACGACACATTGAAACGGCTGAACAATTTGCAGATAAAAATGGGGCGGCTGATTCATTTGATGATTTAAAGGCATTTTTTGCCAGCGATACGTTTGATACGGTTTACATCGCATCACCCAACAGCGTCCACTTTGAGCAAGCCAAGCTGGCGATTGAACATGGTAAAAATCTGATCGTTGAAAAACCGGCGTTTATGAACCAGAAAGAGATGGCTGAAATTCAGCGGCTGTTGGATCAACATCCCGACGTTCTTTACTTTGAAGCAGCGCGAAATATTCACACGCCCAACTTTCTTTCTATTCAGAAAAAGCTTGGTGAACTGAAAACTGTTGCCGGTGCGGAATTCACCTATTCGAAATATTCTTCCCGGTATGACAAAGTCCTAAATGGTGAAACGCCCAATGTCTTTTCACCGAAGTTTGGTGGCGGCGCGCTGCAGGATTTGGGTGTCTATACAGTTTATGATGCGGTTACGTTATTTGGAATGCCGGAAGAGGTTGCCTATTATCCGCAATTAATTCGAACCGGTGTTGACGGAAAAGGAACAGCCATTCTGAGTTATCCGGAATATACCGTAACCCTGAACTTTTCCAAAATTTCCAATTCGCACATGACCTCGGAGATTTATGGTTTAAAGGACTTGATTGAAATCGATGATGCTGGTGAGATTCAACACGTTGATTATCTTGACCAGGATGGCACCCGTCATCCGCTGGGAACTGATAGCGGTCAAAATCCAATGATTCCAGAGGCTAATGATTTTGCCAGAATTATCAATGATCCGGCCAACGATCAAAATCAAAAAGACTACGCTTACTGGCGTCAACTAAGTGTTTACGTTAATAAAATTCTGTTTAATTTACGACAGGATGCCCACATCTTCTTTGTTGGCGAAACAGAATAACAGAATGGAGAAAACGCATGATCAGTGAATTTGAAAAGCATGCTAAGGCTTTGGGGTATCAACAGTGGACAGCAATTCAAAAAGCCGTTTACGAGCCACTGGCGGCGGGGCAAAGCGTTGTCGGCATCGCGCCGACCGGCTCAGGAAAAACGGTAGCATTTACTATTCCCCTACTGGAGCGGCTTAGACCCGAAGACGGCTTGTCACTAATCGTGGTAGAGCCATCAGCCGAGCTGGCGATGCAAACGCAGAAGACGATGCTTGAATGGGGTAAATTGGTTAATTTAACGGTTCAAGGTGTGGTTGGCGGTGCGAACATTTCCCGACAGATTGATCGCCTTAAAGAGCACCCAAACGTGATTGTCGGCACAACTGGTCGATTGATGAACTTAATTGAGCTCGGAAAATTAAAGTTGGATTCAGTTCAGACGATTGTGATTGATGAAGCGGATAATCTTTTAAGTGAAGATACCCTGGATGATATTCGAAATCTGGTTGATCAGGCACCTGCTGATACGCAGTTAGGGCTGTTTTCAGCAACCTCAAATGATATTTTAAGCCATGCCAATCGTTGGTTTAATCAGAAGATTGAATCGATTGATGTGACAGCGGTTGATGATACCCGGGGGGTTGTCAAGCATGGCCTGCTGCAGGTTTCAAATTTAAAAAAAGAGCAGATGTTGTTGCGATTTTTGCATATGAAAGATTTTAAAGCCCTCGTCTTTTTTGACCAGCTTAATACGTTACAAAAAGTATCCGGATTTTTAATTCATCGCCACGTTCGTGAAACTGCCAAATTGACCAGTGAGCAGAATCAAACCAGTCGTCAAAATGCGTTGCGGGACTTTCGAAAGGGAAAAGTCCGATTACTTTTAACGACGGACGTTGCGGCGCGCGGCATTGACATTCCCAAGCTGCCGGCCGTCATTAATTTTGATTTACCACGCGATGCCAAAACCTATACGCATCGGGTAGGCCGAACCGGACGGATGCATCAAACCGGGTTGGTCATTAATATGGGCGACGATCATGATTTGCGCCGCTTGAAGCAGCAGGTTGGCGATCAGTTCGATCTGTCAAATATCTATTTTAACGGTAATCAGTTGTCGGACGTCAAGCCTGAAAAAGCAACGATTAAGCAGCCGGCACCGCAGGTCAATCACGAAACGCCCGTTGATGGTTCAAAAGAATTGTCCCATGAATCACACAAGCCACGCCGAGCACCGGCAGCTGTCAAAAAACATCCTAAGAAAAATAAGCATTTAAAGCGAAAAGGAATGCGGAACAAACGGGCCAAAAAGTCCTGATACTTCGGCTTACAATGTTTAATGGGCAGTTGAAAGAGAGAATCTTAAAAATTATCCTTTACATGTCGATTGATAAATGAGAAAATCGGTATGTATTGTTTTGGCCTCATAGCACAACTGGATAGGGCACCCGCCTCCTAAGCGGTTGATCCCGGTTCGAGTCCGGGTGAGGTCAGTTCCAACGGTTTTATTAAGCGATATGCAGGTACAATAAAAGACGATTATCAAGGCCAGCACTGATGAGCTGACGCTGATAACCGTCTTTTTAAGTGATTACATTAAGTATTGCGCGCAAACAACCAAAATAATGATCAAGATGGCGGCCATCCCCAGTAGTTTAAAGCCGTCGGCCACTGTATAGTACCCTTCCGGAAATTCGGCTTTTCGTTTACGCAGGGTTTGACGGTTGAAATTAAATCTTTGCATGATCAAGTTCCTTTCAATTATTGATTGGCCAAGTCAAGATTTTTGCTTTTGATCTCGAAAGACTGCCCACTTTGACCAGAAGTAGTTAAGGATTACCACGATAACGTTATCAATAATTTTTACGATTAACTGATTGCCACTCAGTAAAGTGATCCCAACAAACAGAATACCTTGTTCGAGGACCAAAACAAGCAACCGGCCACCGAAAAACGACATCATTTCACCAAGGTAGGCTCCAAAGCCGCGGGTCGTTGAATGAAAGACATATGCCCGATTTGATAAATAAGCTACGAGAACGCTGATAAACCAAGCAATGGCGTTGTTAATCATATAGTTCCAGTTTGTCCACAAATGAAAACCTTCGAACACCCCAATATTAACAATTGTGGTGATGACGCCCCAAAAAAGGTAGGCGATAACTTCCTGATATTTGTCGTAAAGTGCAAGTATTTTTTTCATTGGATATTATTTTCTTTCTGCAATAATAAATTTCGGTCGGTGCTTGGTTTCGAGATAAATTTTGCCGATATATTTACCGACAATTCCCAGGCAGAACAGTTGGACGCCACTTAAGAACAGAATGATGGAAACCAGTGATGCCCAACCGTTAACGGAGCCACCAAAGAAAAGTGCCCGAACAACGACAAATATTAACCCGATAACTGATAAAAAGCAAATTAAGCCGCCAACCAGTGTTGCCATCTTTAGCGGGACGTCTGAAAAGTCGACAACGGCTTCCAATGAATATTCAAAGAGTTGAAAGATTGACCAGGAACTGGTTCCGGCAGCTCTGGGAACCCCTTCGTATTCCAGATATTTGGTATTAAAGCCGACCCAGGAGAACATGCCCTTGGAAAACCGGTTATATTCCGGTAGTTCCAATAAAGCGTCGACGTATTTGCGTGTCATTAACCGGTAGTCGCGAACATTTTGTTTTAATTGTACTCGGGACATTTTATTAATGATTTTATAAAAGCTGGCTGAAAGAAAGCCTCGAATTGGATTTTGCTTACGTGAGGTCTGGACACAGCCAACAACCTCATAATCCTGATTGGGGTCTTCCAAAATAGCCACCATTTGGAGCAGCAATTGTGGTGGATCCTGCAAATCGACGTCCATCACTGCGACGTAATCTCCCTTGGCATTGCTTAAGCCGGCAGCTAAAGCCGACTCCTTGCCGAAGTTTCTTGAAAACGAAAGGTAGTGAACGGTGTCGGGATGTTCGTCATGCAGTCGACGCATGATTGCCAGTGTCTTGTCTGCAGAACCATCATTTACAAATAAATAATCCGGTTGGTAGTCGCCACTGCGGGTTTCATTTAACTGTTTAAATACTTTTTCCGTTGTATTGTAGAAAAGCTCGACAGTCGGTTCCTCATTATAGCAAGGAACGATTAGACTGATTGTCTTCACGATAGATCCTCCAATTGTTAAAAATAATCAATGTTAACGTGTTATAGCCAATGGTTACCGGGTATCTGTTCAGGCGATACCTAAAAAGTCGGCTTTATGAAGCCAATTTTGACCAGTAATTTTGAAACTACGGCGCAATTTACTCACCCTCCAAAATGCCTTATGGTATGTACATCATCAAATTATAACATAATGGAAAAAAGTTCGGGTTTACGATCTGGTTAAAACTGCCAGTTCGATAGTTTGATTGTTATGCAAACATAACCCAAACACAATTTTTGAAGTTCAAACAGCTGCTGATTTTCAAAAAATAACCGAACTTTGTTGAAACGACTTTTCGAACCAACCAGGTTTGTTATAATGAAAGCACTTGTCAAAGGAGAATTGAAATGAAACCTATAAAAGTTATGACCATTTTTGGAACCCGGCCCGAAGCAATTAAGATGGCACCGATTATTTTAATGATGCAGCAGCAACCGGAGCGCTTTTTACCGGTGACGGTGGTGACAGCGCAACATCGGGAAATGCTTGACCAAGTGTTGGCCGTTTTTCATATCAAACCGGATCATGATTTGAATATTATGAAAAAGGGACAGACATTAAGCGATATTACCACCCGGGTTTTAACATTACTGGATCCGGTTGTTGAACAGGAAAAGCCGGACGTTATTTTGGTTCATGGCGACACCACGACGACGTTTGCTGCCGGCGTGAGCGCTTTTTATCATCAGGTTGCGATTGGCCATGTTGAAGCCGGCCTTCGAACTTGGCATAAATGGTCGCCCTACCCGGAGGAAATGAATCGGCAATTAACTGATGTTTTGGCAGACTTATATTTTGCGCCCACCGAATTAAGTCGGCATAATTTACTTAAAGAGAATCATCCGGCAGCTAATATTTTTGTAACGGGAAATACCGCAATCGACGCGCTTAAACAGACGGTTTCCACAGACTATCAGCATACCGTCCTAGAGGAGTTGAAATCGACTTCAAAAATGATTCTGCTGACAATGCACCGACGCGAGAACCAGGGTGCGCCAATGAAACGGACATTTGAAGCGATTACAAAGGTTTTAAAGGCCCACCCCGACGTGGAAGTTGTCTACCCGGTTCATCTCAGCCCAGCCGTCCAGAAGGTGGCCCATGAAATATTTGATGGTAACCCGCAGGTTCATTTAATTGCGCCGCTTGACGTTTTGGATTTTCATAATCTGGCCGCTAGAAGTTATTTTATTATGACTGACTCCGGTGGCGTTCAGGAAGAAGCACCGTCACTTGGGAAACCGGTTTTGGTTCTTCGGGAGACGACTGAGCGGCCCGAGGGAATCAAAGCGGGGACACTGCGGTTGGTTGGGACCAATCCTGAGACGGTGGCTCAAAATATGAATCAACTATTGGATGATGCGGATGAATATCGGCAGATGGCAACTGCCAAAAACCCGTACGGTGATGGAAAAGCTTCTGAAAGAATTTTGAAAGCAATAGTTGACTATTTTTCGAATAAATAATGTTGATAAGGTTGGGCGAATAATGATTAAATCAGTTTTTCTAAAAATTAAACAGTTTATTCAAATCCTGGTTGGTCGTTATTCACAGGGGGATGTTTCCGATTCCGCGGCCGTATTGGCATTTTATTCGCTGTTGTCAATTTTTCCGATTTTATTTATCGGCGGCAGTATTTTAAACCTGTTTCATATTCATACAGGAGAGATTATGCTTTATGCCAGGCCGATTTTCCCTGATAAAATTTATACGACGCTTGAACCGGTCATTGATTCCACCTTAAAAAGCGGCGGTACCAGTCAGCTTTCAATTGGACTGATTGTGACAATCTGGTCTGCCAGCCGGGCAATCGCGGCTTTTCAGCGCAGTATTAATAAAGCTTACGGCGTAGCAGAAAACCAAACGGCCATTGCCAATCGGCTGCTGTCCTTTTTGTGGATGCTGCTGTTGATTGTGGTTGTAGTTGCGGTGATGGTTGCGTTTGCGCTGAGTCAGTTTATTTTTAATTGGCTCTCGCCGTTGCTTCACATACCAACAT
The DNA here is from genome assembly GCF_000583655.1 of Lentilactobacillus farraginis DSM 18382 = JCM 14108. Classification (GTDB taxonomy): domain Bacteria; phylum Bacillota; class Bacilli; order Lactobacillales; family Lactobacillaceae; genus Lentilactobacillus; species Lentilactobacillus farraginis. Next base: position 23,011 of record NZ_BAKI01000011.1, on the reverse strand, counting down.
CGATTATCAACCTTGTTTCAACTGCCAAATGGCCGACCACCATTTTATTAATCTGGCTGTTACTATGTATCTTGTTTTATATTGTCCCCACTGCAAGAGTGAAGTTTAAGTATGTATGGGTTGGGGCCTTATTCACGACGGTCGGATTGTTGGTATTGGCACAGGCCTTTTCGATTTATGTTACTTTTTTTGCTCATCGAATTGATGCTTATAAGACGATCGGGACGTTTATTGTCCTGATGTTTTGGCTGGATTTTTCCGGTCTGATTATGCTTTTAGGCGGCGTGATTAACGCAACTATTCAAGAGTTGAAAATGGGCAGTATTCAGGAGCAGCCGGATGCCATTGACTCGGTTTTAAGGCGGGCAAAAAGGCACCGTAAACGATAAGTCGAATAAAAAACAGTTTCAAGCAGTAAAGCTGCCTGAAACTGTTTAAGATAGTTGATTGATTTATTGGCCGTTTTTTGCCTTTTCAATAAGCTTTTCGGCGAAAGCATCAAGCTTTTTAATATCGTCTTCGTCCGGTTCCAAATTGATTTTAACGCTGTCGGCACCTTGGGTAGCACCCGTCTTTTTAAACGTTTCTTCAAATTTGTCAACGGAAACGTTATAGTATTCTTCGTAAAAAGTATCACCAGAACCGGCAACCCCAAAGACCTTGCCCTTTAAATCTTCATCGGCCAAGTCATCGTAAAAATCCAGTCCTTCTTCCGGCAGTGCGCTTCATCGTATGTATAAGGACAAACGACACAAATATCAACATCTTCAAAAACGGATGGATCGGTTTGGGAAATTTCAGTTTCGGTTACCTTAACACCGGCATCCTCAAAGTATTCCGTGACAATATCGGCAATGTCTTCATTGTTGCCGGTAATGGTGGCATAAACAACGTGAGCAGTTATCATATTAGTCATTCCTCTATTCTAATTTGATTTCAGTATAGCAAATCCATTCGGTAATGTGAATTTAATCTGACAGATTTGTAGTGAAGGGAGTGGTTGCATGACTCAAAAAATTACCAAAATCCAAGCCCAAAAACGGAAGGGACGATTCAATGTTTATGTAGACGGCCAATATGCTTTCCCAATTAGTGAGGCAGTCTTTATTAAGTATCGGCTGTTTAAGGGGATGGAACTTGATAAACAGTTGATTGAGACCCTAAAAACTGCTGATAACCTCTCAAAATTACATACACGGGCGTTAAATTACCTGGCTCATAATTTAAGAACGGAAGCTGAAGTGAGAACCAAACTGCAGACGTTAACGGATGATGACGAGGCAATTGACGAGGTGATTGATCAATTAAAGGATCAGCAGCTGATAAACGATCGGAAGTACGCAGATAGTTACGTGCGGACGATTGTTCGCCAAAGGAAAAACGGCCCCGGCTGGATTCATCAAAAGCTACTCGAAAAAAAGATTGACCAATCATTAATCGAGGCGGCTCTGGCTGACTATTTTCCTGAATCACAGGTGATTGAAATTGGTGTGCGGGTAGCTGAATCACAGATGAAGCATTATCAACGGGAATCTCAAAAGATGGCAATTAATAAAATAAAAGAAATGTTGGTTCGCCGCGGCTTTGGCTTTGAGCTGATCGGCGATATCATGGAACGGGTTGATATGACGCCATTGGCCGATCATGACCGTGAAATTATTCGTCAAGCGGCCGAGAAGTATTGGCGAAAGTATCGCGGGCTTGAAAATTATCAGCGAATCCAAAAAACAAAACAGGCGCTTTTTCGTAAGGGGTTTACAATGGCAGATATTGAGACAGCACTGTCTAATTTGGATGAATAGCAATTTGGATAATGGTTGTTATTTATTTCATTCGGAAAAAGCCGGCCATTCTGATATAATTACCATTGGATTGGTAACAATCGTAGCTGATAGCTTATTCAGAAAGTGGGTACCATAATGCCACGTGGACAAAAGATGCCAAAGGAGGGTGACTTCATTGCGATTCAAAGCTACAAACATGATGGCAGCTTGCATCGGATTTGGCGAGATACGATGGTATTAAAGAATAGCGAAAATTCACTTATTGGATGTAATAATCACACTTTGGTCACTGAAGATGACGGTCGTCATTGGGTGACCAGAGAACCCGCTTTGGTTTATTTTCATAAACATTATTGGTTTAACGTTGTCGCGATGATTAGGGATGACGGCATTGCCTATTATTGCAATTTAGCTTCCCCGTATGTTTTAGACAAAGAAGCCTTGAAATACATTGATTACGACTTAGACGTTAAAGTTTTTCCGGACGGCAGGCGAAAGCTGTTGGATGTCGATGAATATCTGGCTTTCAGCAAACGCTGGGATTATGGGCCGGAGATCGACCATATCCTGAAAAAAAACGTTCGGATGATTGTTGATTGGATTGACAACGAAAAAGGTCCGTTTTCAAAGGATTTTATTGCAATCTGGTATGAGCGCTACTTGGAACTATCCCGCCAACGTAAATGAGAGTCACTTGAATAACGGTCGTTTGGCAAAGCTTAATTTGCTTAACGGCTGTTTTTTCATAATCGGTTTCCATGATACAATTGACGTAATTAAGTTGAATCTGTTAGGGGGACACTGCTATTGCTAAAAAAATTGAGAAGCTCCTCGCTGATGTTTTGGTCCCTTGAAATTTTAATTGTTGTTGGGATCATTTGGGGCTGTACACAAATTAGTTTTATGTTTTCGCCGATTGCAATTTTTTTCTCGACCATCTTTATTCCGGTTTTACTGGCAGGGATTCTTTACTACATGTTGAATCCGATTGTCAGCTTGTTGACCAGAATTCCGTTGGGAAAAAAGCGGCTTTCCCGTACCTGGGCGGTAACGTTGGTCTTTTTATTGCTGATCGGCATTATTGTGCTGTTGGCAACCGTTTTTATTCCCAAAGTGTTGAATCAATTGATGACCTTGGCCAACAACGTTCCTGGTGCTATTAATGATGGCCGGCAACTGCTTGAAAAAACGTTAAAGGAAATGAATTCCCAGCAGCTGTTAAAGAAAATTGATTTTACGCAATTGTCAAAAAAATTCACAACTAATATTACTGATTACGCCAACAGCTTTTTTAATGGGTTAACCAGCGGAATTGGCGGTATTATTTCAGCAGCCGCCAATGCGGTGATTATCGCTGTTACGGTTCCGGTCGTTCTTTTTTACATGTTAAAAGATGGGGACCGGTTAGCCCCCAACATCAAAGCATTACTTCCTGAAAAGCATCGCGAGCAGACAATGGATTTGCTGTCTGCAATGAATAAAACGATTTCAAAATATATCTCCGGTCAAATGATTGAGTGTTTATTTGTCGGGACTTTCACGGCCATTGGTTATTTAATTATTGGACTGCCATATGCCCTGCTGCTTGGCGTAATTGCCGGTATCTGTAATGTCATTCCCTACATCGGTCCATATATCGGAATTGCCCCGGCTTTAATGGTGTCCTTTTCCCACGGTGGCTGGCTGAGCATGGTTTACAACGTTATTATTGTCGTTATTGTTCAGCAGATCGACGGTAATCTGGTTTATCCGAATGTTATTGGAAAGTCACTGCAAATTCATCCGTTGACAATTATCATTATTTTGCTGGCTGCCGGAAATATTGCCGGCTTAATGGGAATGATTTTGGCGATCCCGCTTTACGCGATTGTAAAGGTCATTTTGATTCACTTGTATAATATCTACCAGCTGGATTAACGTTAATTATTTTTAATAATTCTTAATTCATGTTGACGTTGAATCTGGTTATGCTACTATTTAAGTTGTGTTTATTTTAATTTCTAGTAACAGATAGTAGGAGATTTTATGAAAAAAGTAATTACTTACGGGACATTTGACTTGCTGCATAAGGGTCACGTTAGATTGTTAAAGCGGGCCAAAGCCCTTGGTGATCATCTAACTGTGTGCTTATCTTCTGATGAGTTTAATGCTGAAAAGGGTAAAAAAGCATACACGTCCTATGAAGATCGAAAATACATTTTAGAAGCAATTAAATATGTGGATGAAGTGATTCCGGAGACCAATTGGGATCAAAAAATCCACGATGTGCAGGAACGAAACATCGATGTATTTGTAATGGGCGACGACTGGAAAGGTAAATTTGATTTTTTGAAGGATTACTGTGAAGTTGTTTATTTGCCGAGAACAGAAGGTATTTCAACTACCAAAATTAAGGAAGATTTGGGCTTGACCGATTCAAAGGATTGGCAGGCCTAAGTGTTACCGGACTAAAGAGAGGCTGTTCGCAAAACTGGGTGTTTTGCACCAGCCCCCTTTTATTATGATTTGTAAAGGGCTAGGAGGAAAATAATGAGACGGGCAATTTTCTTGGTAACAACAATTCAAGGTATTCGAAAGCCGACTTTTTTGCAGCAACTGCTGACATTGTTGAATGACCACTATGAAGTGGCAATTTTATTTGCGATGACCAACTTTGATGAAGTTTGGCAAGCCCAACGCGAGTTTGAGATGATCAGAAATCGGGAGCATCTTCAGCAGGGGGTCAATGTGATTACCTTGGGCGATGTTTATGCCGATCGTTCAGGTGTTCGGTTAACGGATACAGATTATCTGAAGGTGGAGCTGACAGCTTTGACACCTTATGAATCACATGCCGGTCACGATAAAGTGGTCAGGTACGTTGATCATGACGGCAATATTGTTGCGGAAACACTTTACGGCAAAAATCAGGTTCGGTTACATACAATCTTGTTTGATAAAAATAGTCGGATTATTCAGATTAATAATTATAATCAACAGGATCATTTGTATGGCATTGAGCGATGCAGCGATGATTTGGTGACGGAAAGTCTGTTGTTGAATGCCAACTCTGAACTGGTCTTTCGCTTTAGCAATTACGTGATTGAGCAAAAGATTCACTATGCGTTGCCAAAACATCACTAATTCCGGTTCCAAGCAGCTTGTCGGAAATTTCCGGTAATAAAAAAGAAGATCCGCTAACGCATTATGAAACTAAAGGTGAATCGGTGGTGACAAAGGCGACATCGTATAGTGATTATCATCGTTATAATGATATCAACGCTTTTTATCATCAGGTATTGCTGAATTTAAATACGGATAGTGCTCGAGTTTACTTGGATATCGATAACGTGATTGATGCTTCCAAGTATTTACCAGGAAAGCAAATCTTTAATTATTAAGGGGAAATCAACATTGCGAGCAATCTTATCGGGAGTCCATCAAAAAAAAGGGCTTCAAGTTCTGGAATTTGAATTATTAGACGTTGCCAGTTCACTAGAACATGCTTATATGCTGTTCGTGGAAAAAAACAGTTTGGCATCGATGATGAAGCCCATCACGAAGGTGTTGAACCATAATATTGTACGGGTAAAAATCGATGCCCAGGAGTTCCATTTTGAATCAGCTGATCAAACGGAATTTGAATGGCAGATTTTTTAATCGATAATGCGGCTGATTTTAAAAATGTGGTTCAAGTCGAAAGTGAGTACTTAAGTGATCGTCATCAACTGGAATTAACCAGTTACTATCAGTTTAATAGCGATGCCGCTGGGATGGCACTGTTTAATATTCGGACGCACCAGTCTGATCAGGATTTTATGATCAATTCCATTAACTTGACGGATACGGGCTTGGAAATTACGGGTTATAATAAAATTAACGGCACACCGATTAAGAATCAACGGATTATTCTACAAAATCGAACAACCGATGGTAAGTTAGACTATCCGGTTTCTCAAACAATGTTTAAGGGCATGTTTAAAGTTGGCATTCCGCTGACCGATATCCCACAAGACTCTGTTGGAGAATTGTTTATCAGATATGAACTTCATGAGCGGGAAATTGTTCAGCGACTGATTATTTCCAAGTCGTTAAGCGGGCAGTCCATTGAAGCTGACTTACCGGGAAATCGGGTCATTACGATTGAAAAACGGTTTGACAACGGTATTTTGGTAAAAGAGTTTAAGGGTGCGTCGCTGCCTCAGAAATTAATTGCTGCTGGTGGTAAAGCCCATGGGGTGCTTGACGTTTGTCGGATGGTCCAGGATAAATTAAATTTGGCCAGAATGCGGTTCCTGTTTAAAGCAGGTCATTCGCCTTATGAAAACACGACCATTATTTTTGAAAGCTTTGGCGGCCGTCAGGTCAGTGACAGCCCATATGCCATTTATCGGTTGTTTCAAACGCTGTATCCCGGTATTCGGATGGTTTGGTCAATTGATCGTTCGCAAAAGGCTTTTTGTAAAGAAAATCAGATTGCTTATGTGATTCGACGCACGTCAAAGTGGGTTCGGCTGCTGGAAAAATCCCAGTTCTGGATCAGTAATGCCCGCTTTCCGTCGTGGGTCAAGAAACCGAATTACGTTACCTATATTCAAACCTGGCACGGTACCCCGCTTAAGAAATTAGGCTTGGATATCGAAAACGTGTCGATGCCGGGGACCACGACTGCCAAATATCATAAGAACTTTGTTCGGGAGCTAACCGTTGGGACGCCCTGGTTTCACCCAATGATTATTCAACTCAGATTTTTAGGTCGGCTTTTGGGTTCAATAACCAGATTCTTAAAATCGGTTATCCCAGAAACGATGAATTAATCAATACCCAACCTGATGAAATTACGGAAATTAAAAATAAATTGGGGATTCCTTTGGATAAGAAAGTGGTCATGTACGCGCCAACTTATCGGGATAATCAATTCGCGGAAAAGGGAAAGTATACGTTTGAACTGCCATTTGGTTGGATGATTTTCGCAAGTCCTTCGGCGATGATACTGTTTTAATTTTAAGGATGCATTACTTGATCTCCAATGCGCTTGATATTTCTGATTATTCTGATTTTGTCTATGATTTTTCAAACTATCCAAATATTAGTGATTTATATCTGGTTTCCGATCTATTGATTACCGATTACTCGTCCGTCTTTTTCGATTACGCCTATTTGAAGCGGCCCATTTTGTTTTATCCGTATGATTACCATTTGTATAAAGAAGAGTTACGGGGCTTTTATTTAAACTATGAACGTGATTTACCGGGAAAGATTGCCCATAATTCTAAAGAATTACTGGCTGAAATTCACCATGCACTTGAGCATTCGGATATGAGTGCCAATCAGCGATTTATGAATTTCTATAATCGTTTCTGTGCGATTAATGATGGGTTAAGTTCGTTGAAAGTGGTTAACTACGTTATGCATCAAATTGAGAGCGGTGTTTGATTCAGGCCCAAGCCAAGCTGCCAATCAGTCGGTTGGTGGCTTTTTGCTGTGTGAATATGTTAAACTTAGTTAGTTATTTTGCGTTTGAAAGGAAGTAAACATGAGTAATCAAGACTTACAGACAAGGGACAGTACTCGAAGAACGTTTGCGATCATTTCCCATCCGGATGCCGGTAAAACGACGATTACCGAGCAGCTGTTGCTTTTCGGTGGCGTTGTTAGACAGGCTGGGACCGTCAAAGCTCGAAAGACGGGGAATTTTGCCAAATCAGATTGGATGGAAATTGAGCAAAAGCGGGGGATTTCTGTAACCAGTTCCGTGATGCAATTTGATTATGGCGGCAAACGGATCAATATTTTGGATACGCCGGGGCATGCGGATTTCTCCGAGGATACTTATCGGACTTTGATGGCCGTGGATTCGGCCGTTATGGTAATTGATTCGGCTAAAGGAATTGAGCCCCAAACAAAAAAGCTGTTTCAGATTTGTAAGATGCGGGGAATCCCGATTTTTACATTTATGAATAAACTGGATCGGGACGGCCGTGATCCGATGGATTTAATTGATGAATTGGAAACCGTTTTGGGCGTTCAAGCTTATCCGATGAATTGGCCGATTGGAATGGGAAAAACACTTGAAGGTATTTTTGATCGGTATAATCATCGAGTTGAGTTATACACGCACGCGCAAAAAAGTCGGATGGTTAAGCTGGATGACGATAATAATCCGATTGACGATCCGAAACTGGCAGAAGACGATCAGTTTAAAGAAACCCGCGATAGCATTGATTTATTGGATATGGCCGGAAATCAATTTGATGAGGCCAAAATTGCGACAGGTGATTTGACGCCGGTTTTCTTTGGCTCTGCCTTAGTCAACTTTGGGGTTAAAACATTCTTCGATGCCTATTTGAAGTACGCACCGGCACCGAGTGCTCACAAAACCCAATCCGGTGATGTGGTTGAACCTGATGAAAATCAGTTTTCCGGGTTTGTATTTAAAATTCAGGCGAACATGAATCCAAATCACCGTGATCGAATTGCCTTTGTGCGGATTTGTTCGGGTGAATTTGAAAAAGGAATGGACGTAAATCTGTATCGTACCCAGAAAAAGTTGCGGTTATCCAACGTAACCGAATTCATGGCAAATACCCGGGAAAACGTCAAGACGGCCGTTGCTGGCGACATTATCGGGCTTTATGATACCGGTAATTTCCAAATTGGGGATACAATTTACACCGGTAAAAAACCGGTTGAATTTGAAAAACTGCCGCAGTTTACCCCAGAATTATTTGTTCGGGTTTCTGCTAAAAACGTGATGAAGCAAAAATCATTTCATAAGGGGATTAATCAGTTGGTCCAGGAAGGCGCCGTTCAATTATACATGTCTTATACGACAAACGATTACATTTTAGGTGCGGTTGGTCAACTGCAATTTGAAGTTTTCCAATTCAGAATGAAAAATGAGTATAATTCGGATGTCAATATGGAACCGATGGGGCATAAGATTGCCCGTTGGGTTGAACCGGATCAACTTGATGAAAAGATGTCCTCCTCACGAAATCTTTTGGTTAAGGATCGGGCTGGTCAGCCGTTGTTCTTATTTGAAAATGAATTTGCGATGCGCTGGTTTAAGCAAAAATATCCGGACGTTACGTTAACTGCTAAATTATAATTTTGAAAGAAGAGATTTTTTATGGCTTTGAAGCATTTGTCAGCTTGTACATCAGTATTGGTCGGTAAAAAAGCATCGATTGACGGTTCAACGATGATTGCCAGAAATGACGATACCTTTCTGCCGCTGACACCGCAACGATTCTATATTGAGCCGGCTGTTTCGGATCGTCACGAGACGTGGAAATCTAATCAAAACGGTTTTACCGCGCCACTTCCTGAAAAGGGTTATCGGTATTCTTTAACGCCGAACGCTGACGTTGCTAAAGAAGGGGTTTATGCTGAAAGTGGTTTTAACGAAAAAAATGTTGCGATGAGTGCCACTGAAAGCGTGTACGGCAACGAACGTGCCTTGGCTTTTGATCCATTGGTTGCGGATGGCCTGGCGGAGGATTCACTCCAATCGATGGTTTTGCCGTATATTAATTCTGCCCGGGAAGGGGTTTCATATCTTGGTAATTTAATCAAGCAGTATGGCTCACCAGAGGGCAACGGCGTTTTGTTCAGTGATCGGGATGAAGTCTGGTACATGGAAATTGTTACCGGCCATCACTGGGTCGCGCAAAGAATTCCTGATGACGCCTATGCCATTACAGCCAACCAAGTTGCTATTCAACAAGTTGACTTTGATGACCCCGATAATTTTATGTATTCTGATGGTATTCAGGAATTTGTTGCCAAGTATCATTTAAATACCAGTAAAACGGGCTTTAACTTTCGGCGGATTTTTGGAACCGATAACGAAAAGGATCGGCACTATAATACGCCGCGGGTATGGTTTGGTCAGCGGTATTTAAATCCGGAAATCAAGCAATCGCCAACTTCTTCGGATTTGCCGTTTATCTGCAGAACGGATAAGAAGATTAGTGTTGAGGACGTTGAATATATTTTAAGTTCTCATTACAATGAAACGGAATATGATCCGTTGGGGAAGGGCAATGAAGCAACCAAGACCCTTTTTAGGCCGATTTCGATGAATCGAACGCAAAATTCGCACGTTCTGCAAATTCGTAATGACGTAGCAAACGATTGTGCGGCAATTATGTGGTTGAACTTTGGGGTGCCAGCCTTTTCTCCTTACGTGCCATTCTTTGGCAATGCTAATGATACTGATGAAAGCTATGAGAAAACGCCCCTTCACTGCGATGATAAGAGCGCTTATTGGATGTATCGAAAATTGTCCGTCTTGGTTGAATCACACTATTCTGAATTTATTCAGGATGATATCGACTTTCTGACCGATGTGAAGGAAAAATTACGCCGACATGTTCAGGCAACAATTGACGAGGCAAATGGGCTTACCGGAAAAGAATTGACAAATTATTTGACGGAGCAAAATCATCAAGTTGTCAAAATGATGAGAATAGCGACTGAACAAATGATTCATCAACTATTTGAAAAGGGCTTAACACTTTCAAACTTAACGTTTAATATGGATAAAAACCTTTAATGTAAGCTTGGGGCAGAAAGTTGCCTTTTGGCGGCCGTTGCCGCTCAGCAATAATCGAGATTAAATAAACAAACGGGATTGGGCAAAATTATTTTTTGCCGCAATCCCGTTTTATTTTGATTTTAATCAACGGTGACATATGCTTTCGGAACTACCCCGGCATCAGCTAATTCATACCAAATTAGGTTTTGGTCATCAACAATGGTTGCGGTGATTGAAACCCGGCTGCCGTGCATCAAAGCGCCGGTTTTTTTGCCATAGGGCTTATTAAAAATCGCAATTGCCTTATGGGGTACAAAATTAATTGTGCCGGCTAATCGGGCCGGATTTCGAGAAGTTTTAGTGATTTGTTCGATTAAATGATGAAGCGGCGGGTTGCTTGGCTCGAGATGAGTATTGCGGATCCATTCAAAGCCGCCGATGTTTAACCAGCTGGATTTATCAGCCAGGTCAATTCTGGCAAAGACCTTAATAATAATGTTTGCCGGTAGGCCGGTTTTTAATGTCTGTCCTTGCGGATTATTGAAAACTTCGTGGGCATTTTTCAGCTTTACGAAGTATTCAACTGGTTGGACGGTCTCCCAATTTTTCCGGCGATAGGCAAAGATGACGCCATGGGTTTGGCGGTCAAATTGGCCATAGGTTGCTCCGGTACTGCTGATGACGCGAAAGCCCTTAATTTCTGGGGCTGTTAGTCGGTATTGATGGCCAAGCTTTCCCGTTAATATCTGAACAGATCTTAAAATCTGACCGGTATCTGTATCCAAGCAATAGATCATGACGGGGAGACCGTTTTTCAAGGCAAATCGAAAAGTGACGGTTTGGTTGGTTGCTTCAAATTGATAAGTGAAATTATCAATTGCCGTTAAGTAGTAATCAGCAAAGCTGGGAATTTTAAACTGAATTTTGTCACCTACGATGCCGTGAAAAATGTCGGATTTAGCAATTGGAATTTCGGCTTCATCCAAGTAACTAAAGATAACCTGAGCTTGATGCTGATTGTCAAGTGGCGAGGGGTCAACAATTTTAGCCGGTTCCGGGTCTGATTTATCTTTTTTTGAAATGCTTGTCGCGGTTTCATCGGGGTGAAGTGGGGCAGTCCGATTGGTTTCTAAAAACTGCCGCTTGCGATGATGGTAGTCAAAATGCCGCCCGCGTCTTTTTCGCTGACTTGGCCGAATTGACGGTGTAATTGTTTGTAAGTGTTTTTGTAGCCAATTAAAGAAAGTCATCAAATTGCCCCCATCAAACATTCTAAAGAAAATTATAGCATACCGGCCGGGGTGGCATAACTTTGAAAAAAACTTTTAAGAGATTTTTGTAATCCTGGATTGGTTTTCGGCAAGGTTAGCCGTTTCTTGCCCAAGAAAAAAGCACGCGGAAAATTTTCCCGCGTGCTTTAATTTAAAGGTAATCTAAATTACTTTGTCTGCTCAGAAGTCGTTGAGGCGTCTGCTTGATGGCTGTCATCGGTGGAAATGGTGATATTACCATCATTATTAACGTCAGCAGTTAATCTTGCAGCACCTTCGTGATCCAAGTAGTAGTCGGCAACTTTATCTTCAATTTGTTCTTGAATAACGCGTCGGAGCGGTCGAGCGCCCATTTGTGGGTTATAACCCAGATCGACCAACTTGGCCTTTGCCTTGTCAGTGACATTAATGAACAATCCTTGAGAAGCGAGCATGCCATTAACTTCATCGATCATTAACCCAACAATCTTTTGAAGATCCGGCTTGCTTAGTGGATTGAATTCAACAATGTCGTCAAATCGGTTTAGAAGTTCCGGTTTGAAGTAGTCGGTAAGTCTATCAATAATTGAATGCGTCTTGCCGGATGCGGCGGCCCCAAAGCCAACGTTGGCTTCTGCATTCCCTTGGCCGGCGTTACTGGTCATGATGATGATGGTATCCTTGAATGAAACGGTTCGTCCCTGACTGTCGGTTAATCGACCATCGTCAAGAATTTGCAGGAACATATGCAGGACATCAGGATGGGCCTTTTCAACTTCATCCAGTAGAATCAAACTATATGGATGACGACGAACTTGTTCAGTTAGTTGACCGGCTTCCTCGTAACCAACATAGCCGGGAGGTGACCCGATTAATTTAGCGACTGAATGCGGCTCCATGTACTCAGACATATCAAACCGAATCATGGCGTCCTTGGAACCAAAGAGTTCACGGGCCAATTGCTTGGCTAATTCAGTCTTACCAACTCCGGTTGGACCGACAAACAGGAAGGAACCAATTGGTCGGCCGGTACCGTTAAAGCCGACTCGATTACGACGAATGGCTCGAGCCACCTTTTCGACAGCCTCATTTTGACCGATGACGTGTTTTTCAAGGTTGGGCCCCAGATTCTTGAGTTGGGTTTGTTCTTTGGCTTGAAGTTCGCCAACCGGGATTTCGGTCTTTTCTTCGACAATTTTTTCCATATCTTTAGAAGTGACCTTTGGCGTATCTGCCGCGTCAAGACTATCTGATTTGGCATTTTTTTCAAGTTTGTTTACCTGATCACGATAGTAGGCAGCTTTCTCGTAGTCCTCACTTTGCAAAGCAGCCTGCTTTTGCTTTTCGGCATTTTGAATCTTTTCTTGAACGGTTCTTGGATCAACCGCGTTAATTGTTAAATTCTTTCTTGAACCGGCCTCATCCAGAAGGTCAATCGCCTTGTCAGGCAGGAATCGATCTTGAATGTAACGATCCGAAAGCTTAACAGCAGCTTTGATGGCATCATCAGTGTATTTAACGTGATGATAGTCTTCATAACGCTTTTGAATACCCTTGAGGATTTTAACGGCTTCTTCAGGTGACGGCTCATCAACCGTAACTGGTTGAAGACGTCGAGCCAGAGCGGAATCTTTTTCAATATCCCGATATTCTTTCAAAGTTGTGGCACCAATTAATTGAAATTCGCCACGGGCAAGCGCAGGCTTCAAAACATTACCTGCATCCATGCCGCCTTCAGCATTACCGGCGCCCACAATCTCATGAATTTCATCAATGAAGAGAATGATGTCCGGATTATCCTGAACTTCTTTAATCAATTGCTGCATTCTTTGTTCGAATTGACCACGGATTCCGGTCCCCTGAACAAGTGAAACAACATCAAGTCTGATAATTTGTTTGTTTTGAAGTTTGGCAGGAACGTTGCCGGAAACAATTTCCTGAGCAAGTCCTTCCACAACGGCTGTTTTCCCAACACCGGCTTCACCAATCAGAACAGGATTGTTCTTTGTTCGTCGATTGAGGATTTCAATGACCCGCTGGATTTCATTGTCACGGCCGATAACCGGATCAATTTTGCCGTCTTTGGCCATTTGTGTCATGTTAATCCCATATTGGCCGAGTAGACTGTTGCCGCCTTGACGGCTGCCGTTACCACGGCCATTTCCACCGGGCCCTTGGGGTTGGGTTGGTGGAATTTGTTGTGGATTTGGATTCATATTTCCGCCTTGCATTGCTCGGAAAATATCATCCAAACCACCAAAACCGAATGGATCTTGAGCCATATCTTGAGCACCTCCTGTGTTGCGTTGTTTGTTAGAGAGGAGTTGATAGCAATTTTGACAAAGATTAATAGTTTGCTTCTGACCATTCACGTTTGTGTAAAGATGAATGGTTGCTGGATTCTTATGGCAATTCTGGCATAGCATTAATTGCTTTCCTCCTTTTGTAAATAGAAAGTAAAAGGACAAAATAATGTACGAATTAGGTACTGACCAACTTTGACCTTTGACTATGATTATACAACAAGCGCAATTTGAATCAAGTAATTGAACTCAAAGTAATCAACCGGTTGGTTAAGTCTCCAGCAACGGTTTCCCGTTGTTTTTAAAGTGTCCTAAAAAGCGATGCCCTTAGCCATTGAGCTGTTGTCTAACACTTTGACCTATCCGATAGGCTTGGTTGATAGATTGAGAAATTTCCAAGTTGCGTTACAATATCAAAGTACCACTTATGTTAGAATTAAGTAAAGCAAAGCGCTTAATTCGGTTTCGGCGGTTATTTGATCGGTGTAGCCGATAAATTTTTCTAACATTGATGAGTAATTAAATTTTATTGAAAAGAGGATTCACGTTTGACTGACAACACAAAGGGCTTTGATTTTGAAAAACAGTTAAAGCAGCTTGAAACTGGTGAAATTAAAAAAATTGTGGTTCAGCCCGAAGCATTTATGGCTTTTCAAACGGCTTACATGAATTATGATAAGCGAAAACGGATTATTGGCACGGCTGGCCAAGGTGGTGTGATAACCTATATTTTTGAACACGATGAACAAAATCAAAAATCTTAAAAAATGGTGTAAGCGGTTCATGTAAAGCTTGTATTTTCGCTTATATATTGCTATTCTTAGATGAGTAAGGAATAATTTTAGAAAGTAAGTCAGACAGTGAGTGATTTCTCATTTGTTATAGCATTAAATAGTCTGCCTGCCTTCTTATAATATGACCAGAGGAGAATGATTGAAATGGAAAAACGTCAGTACAACATCACTGCAGAAACCGGGATTCATGCACGCCCAGCAACCTTATTGGTTCAAACAGCCAGCAAATTTAATTCGGATATTACACTTGAATATCAAGAAAAGTCTGTTAATTTGAAGTCAATTATGGGTGTTATGTCACTTGGGGTCGGCCAAAGTGCGTCAGTTACTATTACTGCGGATGGTGACGATGAAAAAGAAGCATTGGATGCCATTACCGAAACTATGAAATCAGAAGGATTGACTGACTAAATTCATGACAAAGTTTAAGGGGATCGCCGCAAGTGATGGAATTGCGATTGCATCTGCATTTCGGTTGACTGAACCTGATCTGAGTTTTAATAAAGAAACGATTAAGGATTCAGATGCGGAAATTGCGCGTTTGAATCAGGCAATTGAAGTTTCCAAGCAGGAACTTCGTACAATCCAACAAAGAACTCTTAAAGACCTCGGTAGACATGAAGCTGAGGTCTTTAAAGCACATATTGCGATTTTGTCGGATCCGGAACTGCTGAAACGAATTAAAACGATGATTGAGACGCGACATGTCAATGCAGAATACGCGTTAAAAAATGTATCGGACAGTTATATTCAGATCTTTAATTCAATGACCGATAATGATTACTTAAAGCAGCGGTCAACTGATATCAAGGATGTTATGAAGCGGGTACTCAGCCATTTGTTAGGTGTTCCGCTGAGTGATCCGGCTTTAATTGATCATCAAGTAATTATTATTGCCCATGATTTAACACCAAGTGACACGGCGCAATTTGTTCCTAATTATGTTAAAGGGATTGTTTCTGATATGGGCGGTCGGACGTCTCATTCAGCAATTATGTCCAGGACAATGGAAATTCCGGCGGTTGTCGGTTTTCAAGGATCGTTAGCAGACATAAAGGACGGCGACCCGGTCATTGTTGACGGCTTAACTGGTAATGTCATCGTTAAGCCAACGGCCGATGAAAGACAGGCATATCATGAGAAGCAGCGCCAATATCAGCAGCGAAATGAACAGTTAGGAGCCTTTAGAAACGCTGCGACAACTTCTTCAGATGGCAAGCATCCGATTATCGCGGCTAATATTGGCACTTTAGATGATTTACAAGCAGCCATTGACAATGGTGCCGAAGGAATTGGTCTTTTCCGGACTGAATTTTTGTATATGGATTCTGATAAACTTCCATCGGAAGAGGCGCAATTTAACGTTTATAAAACGGTTGTTCAGAAAATGGCTGGAAAGCCGGTTATTTTCAGAACAGCTGATATTGGTGGCGATAAAGATCTACCATATCTGCATACACCGCATGAAGCAAATCCGTTTTTAGGCTATCGGGCAATTCGAATGAGTTTGGATCAGCCGGACGTTTTTCGAACGCAACTTCGGGCGTTAATTCGAGCTTCTGCTTTCGGAAACTTATCGATTATGTTTCCAATGATCGCCACGGTGACGGAGTTTAAACACGCCAAACGAATCTTTGAGGATGAACGGACAAAATTAGTCGCCAAAGATATCCCCGTGGGCAATATCAAACTTGGCATAATGGTTGAAGTGCCAGCGGCAGCATTATTGGCGGATCAATTCGCAAACGTGGTTGATTTTATGAGTATTGGCACCAATGACTTGATTCAGTATGTGATGGCTGCTGACCGTGGCAACCGGCGAATTTCATACTTGTACCAGCCTTATAATCCAGCTGTTTTGAGGCTGATTAAGTCAGTTATCGATGCCTGCCATGATAATGGGACGCCTGCTTATATGTGTGGTGAAATGGCCGGTGACCAAAAGGCAATTCCGATTTTAGTCGGGATGGGTCTTAACGAGTTTTCAATGAGTGCCACTTCAATTTTGAAGTCAAGAGCACTAATTAAGGAGCTTGATTCAAGAGAGATGGTGACGTTGGCCAATAAAACAGTCAGTTTGGCCAGCACCAGCCAGCAGGTTTTGAAGTATGTTCATCAGGCGCTTGAAAAGCCGTGAGAGATACTTATAAATAACTTAAAAACAAGCTGTCAATGGCTAACGGATGCCGTTTGACAGCTTGTTTTGTTAACATTGATTGTTTGCATTCACGGGTTTAAACAAATATAATTACAATGATTGTCAGACTGGCGGTGGGAAGCTTTCGGTCCGGCAAAGTGCATCTAAGATTAAATTGATGGGTAGCGTTTAGAAAGTTGATGTTTCCTTTAGAAAGGAGGGGCTGTTCATGAATATTGGTATCTTTACAGACACTTATTTCCCCCAAGTTAGTGGTGTTGCCACTTCAATTAAGACACTTAAAAACGAGTTGGAACGCCAGGAAAATCAGGTTTATATTTTTACGACAACGGACCCCCATGTTGATAAGGATACATATGAACGAAATATTTTTCGCTTTTCCAGCATTCCGTTCATTTCGTTTACGGATCGGCGAATTGCTGTCCGGGGGTTATTCCAGGCATATGAAATTGCCAAGGAGTTGAATTTGGATATTGTCCATACGCAAACGGAATTTTCAATGGGCATGATTGGCAAATTTGTTGCCAAGAATTTAAACATTCCTTGTGTTCATACGTATCACACGATGTATGAAGATTATTTACACTATGTTGCGAACGGTAAGCTGCTAAAACCGGTGCACGTTAAAGAAGGTACATTGGCATTTTGCTACCATTTGGCTGGCGTTATTGCACCTTCCGACAGAGTGCTTGATAAATTAACGGAATATGGTGTTAAGTGTCAAATGCGAATTATTCCTACTGGTGTGGATATTGGTATGTATGCAACAGCTACACACGTTGACATCCGAAAAAAATATCATCTTTCCGAGAAAACGCCGATGATGTTATCTATCAGTAGATTAGCTTATGAAAAGAATATTTCCGAGATGATTAACCTGCTGCCTTCAATTTTGAAACAGGTTCCAGATGGCGTTTTAATGATTGTCGGTGATGGGCCTGCCAAAGAAGATTTGATTAATCAGGTAGATTCGCTTGGCGTGGCGGATCACGTTATTTTTACGGGTGAGGTCAATAATGATCACGTAAACGCATTTTATCAGGCGGCCGATGTGTTCGTTTCGACGTCTAATTCTGAATCCCAGGGATTAACTTATATTGAGGCAATGGCAGCCGGCCTACCAGTGGTTGTAACCGCCAGTGATTATACGGACGGCCTGTTGAACAATCCGTCACTTGGAAAAACGTTCAAGACGCTGATGCGTTTGTCGAAACAGTTGCCCGGTATCTAATAAATCCGGTGGATAATAACAGCCCGCAGGCCAAAAAGATTTTAGATCAGAAGCTCAAAGAAATTTCTGCTGAAACGTTTGCAAAACGGGTTGTGGATTTTTACCATAGTGTCACGGTTGAACAACAGCTGCAGGGTGATCCGACCGCTACAAATATTGAATAATTGTTTTTAAAGGAGTTTATATGCTTAAAATCAATATGTTCTCAACGGCTACGAAAGTTAAGGGCCAGGGTGTGGGAAGTGCCTACTCTGAATTGATAAATATGTTAAAAAAATATTTTCCAGAGGAATTTGATATTAAAATTAATGACTACTCCCGTTCAGATATTAGTCATTATCACACGATTAATCCGACTTTTTTTGCATCAACCTTTTTCAAAAAGCGGGGGCGAAAAATCGGCTATGTCCATTTTCTGCCCGAAACACTGGAAGGCAGTTTAAAAATTCCGCAGCCAATTAAGGGATTGGTTTATTGGTATGTCATTGCGTTTTATAAACGAATGGATCATTTGGTAGTTGTTAACCCGTCCTTTATTCCGAAATTGGAAAAATACGGCATTAAGCATGATGCCATTACCTACATTCCAAATTTTGTTAATCGCGAGGAGTTTCATCCTGCTGATGACGCAACTAAACGACGGTTGCGGGAAAAGCGGGGGTATGACCCGGATAAGTTTACCATCTTGGGAAGCGGCCAGATTCAAACCCGCAAAGGGGTGTTGGACTTCGTGGAATTGGCAAAAAGAAACCCGCAGCTTCAGTTCATTTGGACCGGCGGCTTTTCGTTTGGAAAAATGACTGAGGGATATCCCGAGCTTGAAAAAATAGTGAAGGATCCACCTAATAACTTGGCATTTCCTGGAATTATTGATCGTAAAAAAATGGTTGATTATTATAACATGGCTGATTTGTTCTTGTTGCCTTCGTATAATGAGCTGTTTCCGATGTCTGTGCTCGAAGCTTTTTCAACCCATACACCAGTGATGCTTCGCAATTTGGACCTTTATGAGTCGATTATTAAGGGATATTATCTAAAGGCTGCCAATGTCGATGAAATGAATGAAGAGCTCCAGGCTCTGCTTTTGAATCCGGCTGCGTTATCGGAGCTGACTAAAAAGGCGGCAGCCGCCAGCCAACGGTATTCGGAAAGTCATTTGGCGCAAATTTGGCATGATTTTTATAATCAACAGGCTGAGAAAGGTTAAGCATGTCACGGAAAAATAAATTTACTTTCATACTGATGGTGCTAATAGGCATTTTAATCATTGGTTATTCAATGCGGGATGTCAAGTTGCGTGTTCTGATTCATGATTTCTTTACCTTGGATCCGTTGTGGCTGCTCGTGTCATTTGGCTGTATTTGTATGTACCTCTTGGTTGAAGCGGTTATCACGAAGGTGCTTGTGTCCAACCGGGTGACCTCGTTTACGTTTAAAGACGCGCTTCGAGTCCCATTGGTAGAGCAGCTGTTTAATGGCATTACCCCGTTTTCTTCCGGTGGGCAGCCGGGCCAGTTGGTTGTTATGCTGCAGACTGGGATTGACGGCGGCCGGGCCAGCTCGGTTTTGTTGATGAAGTTTGTGGTTTATCAAGCCATGATCGTTGTCAATTTTTTTATTAGTCTGATTATCGGATTTCATTATGTAGCTACTAAGATGCATTACCTATCGTTGTTTGTCCTCTTTGGTTTTCTGATTCACTTTTTTGTTATTGTCGGACTACTAATGGTGATGTATTGGCCGGCGTTTACCAAGAAGGTTACTAAAATTTTGTTTCATCCTGTAAAATGGTTTGTCAAGGATGAGAAATACTACCAAATGCGAACGACTTTGTACGAAAAAATTGATAATTTGTATGAAGAAAGTATTCGAATTGGCCGACAACCGAAGCTGATGTTCAAGGTTGTCCTGTTAACGCTGGTTCAGCTGAGCTTTTACTACCTAATTCCCTACTTCATTATGCTGGCGTTTGGTTACTATAATGTTAACGTCTTTATGGTTACCAGCCTGCATATTATGATTGTCATGATCATTTCACTCTTTCCAATCCCAGGCGGCTCCGGTGGTGCAGAATTCAGTTTTGAATCGTTGTTTCAAAGTTACATTTCCAGTAACAGTAAATTGGTATTGGCAATGATTTTATGGCGGCTTTTAACGTATTATTTTGGGATGATTGTTGGTGCGGCGGCACTGCTGATTAAACCCGACAAAGTTAACGATTCACACAAGAAAATTCAAAAGAAAAATTAAGTTCACTTAAACTTTCCTGATTAAGTTTTGGAAGCGAAGGCGGCTTGGGTATGGTTCAAAATAGCTTTATTTTTGAGGACTGGATAGGCAGGCCCCAGGAGATATCATATTCAGTCGGCTGAATAACGACTGTAAGAAATTTTGGAGGAA
The DNA here is from genome assembly GCF_000583655.1 of Lentilactobacillus farraginis DSM 18382 = JCM 14108. Taxonomy (GTDB): domain Bacteria; phylum Bacillota; class Bacilli; order Lactobacillales; family Lactobacillaceae; genus Lentilactobacillus; species Lentilactobacillus farraginis. Next base: position 2,570 of record NZ_BAKI01000011.1, on the reverse strand, counting down.
CAAGCATAATGTCTACAAAGAAATCACGACTATTAAATTTCTTTAATACCAGATTGGGTTTCTTTCTTCTGGTTGTGGTATTGTTTTGTATCAAAACGTATATTATCTATCAAACAAAGTTTACGCTTGGCGCAAAGGGTGGCATGCAACAGTTTCTGTTGGCAGTTAATCCAATTCCGGCAGCTCTTTTAACAGTCGGGATCGCGCTGTATTTTAGTGGCCGATTATCCTATTGGTTGATGATGATTATCGATTTTCTTGAAAGTATTTGGATCTTCGCTAATATCGTTTATTACCGTGAATTTTCTGATTTTTTATCAATGGGAATTATAAAAGGTAGTGGCAATGTCCAAAACAACTTGGGAAAAAGTTTGATGGAAATTATTCATTTTTCGGACTTCCTGGTTTTTTTAGACATCGTTGTTTTAATTTTATTGTTGGCTTTTAAAGTTATTCGAATTGATGCGCGACCGTTTAAAAAGCGTTATGCTGCGTTAATTTCAGGATTGGCTTTGATTTTGATGGTTGGTGAATACGGTCTTGCCAATAGTGACCGATCGGGACTATTGACTCGGACGTTTGACAATAACTACATTGTAAAATATCTGGGGTTAAATGAGTATGCGGCTTTTAACGCCTATCAAACACATAAGGAGTCGGCTACCAGATCACATGCCAAAGCCAGTGACATGGATTCGATTTTGAAGTACTTAAAAAATAATCGAGCGGCTGCCAATCCACAGTATTTTGGAAAAGCTAAGGGGAAAAATGTGTTTATCATCCATTTGGAAAGTTTTCAGCAATTTCTGATTAACTATAAGGTTGACGGTAAAGCGGTTACCCCGCATTTGAATGCTTTTTACAAAAACCAAAACACCTTGAGTTTCGATAATTTTTATCATCAAGTTGCCCAGGGGAAGACGTCCGATGCTGAAATAATGTTGGAAAACTCGCTTTACGGCTTGCCGCAGGGCTCCGCGATGGTCACTTATGGGGCCCAAAACACCTTCCAGGCTGCGCCGGCCATTCTGGATCAACATGGATACACGACAGCTGCCTTTCATGGGGATGTTCCCAGCTTTTGGAATCGGGACAGTACCTATAAATCATGGGGCTATCAGTACTTTTTCAGTTCCCAGTATTACAAAACCAAGCCGTCATATAACGTTGGCTATGGTATGAAAGATAAAATCTTTTTCAAAGACGCGGCAAACTATATCCAGCAATTACCGCAACCGTTTTATGCCAAGCTGATTACGCTTACCAATCATTATCCATACCTGCTTGATAAGCAGAATACTGATTTCCCGGCTACCAAAACGGGGGACAAAACTGTTGATCCGTATGTTCAGACAGCGCATTATCTGGATCAGGCATTTGCCGAGTTTTTGAGTTATTTGAAGAAAGTGGGTCTTTATAAGAACAGCATGATTGTTCTTTATGGTGACCATTACGGGATTTCTAATAATCATCGGCCGGCAATTGCACAATTACTGCATAAAAAGAGCATCAATAATTATGATTTGGCACAATTTCAAAAAGTACCATTTATGATTCACATGCCAGGCTTAAAAGGCGGCATTCGGCATACGTATGGCGGCGAAATTGACGTTTTGCCGACGTTGCTTCATTTATTGGGGATTAAAGATAATGACACGATTCAGTTTGGAACCGATCTGTTATCTAAACAACATGACCAGCGAGTGGCGTTTAGAGACGGCGACTTTGTTACACCTAAATATACGAAAGTCGGCAGCTCCGTTTACTTAACTAAGACAGGGAAGGAAATCACGCCCAACACTAGTCAAAAGAAAGAAATTGCTTCAATTCAAAACCATGTAACGACGGAACTATCCCTTTCTGATCGGGTTATTTATGGTGATTTATTGCGTTTCTACACGCCTAAGGGTTTCAAGAAAGTTAATAAGAAGGACTTTACTTATCAGTATACTAAGGGGATTGCCAACCTTAAGAAAGCTAATGAGGTGCATCCAACAAGTATTGAGGATAAGAATGACGGCAAGTCGACCATGGATCTATATAAAACGGATGCTCCCGAGCTGAAATAAGCTTTTTAAAGGAGTTGCTTTATACCGCCGTTTAGGTTCTTTTAATCACAGAAGTTGTCGAAATTTTAAATGATTTGAGTGCATTTGACAGCTAAGTATGTTGGCTGTTTATCATCAGATCTTTTATGAGGCTGGTATCAGAAAATGATATTGGCTTCTTTTTTTATTAACTGAAACGTGAACAAATAATTGGGTATCACGACTTTTTAACAGCTATACCACTTTTAAAGCGAACGATAATTATATAAAATAGTCTGATGTTCGTGATTGGCCAGAAAGTACGAAAATTGGCGAGTGTTTTGGGGACTTTGTCAAAAAACTTTTTGGGTTTAGGGGTTGACGAATGCGGTGTTATCCGGTATATTTATCTATGCTGCTTCAGTGAGTTACCAAGTTTTGATTTTCAGCAATTTAGTTGATTGAAAAAAGTTGTTGACATCGCAAAAGCAGCGTGGTAATATTAAATAGTTGTCAAAAGCGAGGGATTGCCACTGACAACTT
>NZ_BAKI01000012.1 GCF_000583655.1 Lentilactobacillus farraginis DSM 18382 = JCM 14108 | reverse complement strand
ATAAAATATACTAATATTTTTATTAGTTCATAAGAAAGCAGGAGATGATTTCCATCACAAAAGCAAACAATCAATGGCCTCTCTCCAAACAAATTGGCTTAACCATCACACTATCAATTATTTTTTGCCTTATTTTTTTTGCACATACCCCCATGACAACATATCTCTTTCAATATGGAATCTTTTCAATATTTTCAATTTCAATCGTTCTTAAGGCCATTGGCGGATCAAAACTCTTTAACTATCCATTTTCAAGCAAACCCATCAATTTCTTGAAAATAGCTGCTTGTTTGTCGTTCTTCTTTGTCATGCTGATTTGTGGGACACCTCTTTCTTTTTGGTATGCATTACATTCCAAACATATCCTATTAATAGCTGCTACTGCTATTACAGCCGGATTCTCCGAAGAAGCCCTATTTCGTGGATTGTTATTTTCGATTTTTTTAAAAATCCTTCAAAGAAGACACAGCCAGACGATGTTTACATACGCAACCGTCTTTTCATCACTACTTTTCGGGTTTTATCATTTTGTAAACTTTACTGGCAATAATTTCTTGCCAGTTGTAGCTCAAGTAAGTTATGCATTTTCATTTGGCTTGTTTTTTTGTTTTACCAGAATAGCTTTTAATACACTTGTCATACCAATCGCCTTACACATCTATCTTGATTTCCAAGTGACTACCCTAAACGCTGTCTCCACATCTATAAATTGGCTAACCGGCTCACTAACTTTCCTTTTAATCATTATCAGCACAATCATGTATCTGCTGGTAGTTGACAAACACCTGAAAAGCGCCTACGTTTCAGTTAGTCGGGATCTATAAACATTATTATTAATAAAGGAGATGTGCTTCAATATGGCCCTTGCCATCGATATTTTCATCACTATTTACGCGTTACTAACCATGGCAGCGACTGTTATGCATCTTTTCAGCAAAGACATTTCACTCTTGTTGGTAGTCGCGTTGTTCCTGTCTGCCTTCATCACTTTAACCAGTCTGATGATTGTTTCCAGGATTCTTTCTTTGGACACGCTTTTACTGGGCTTAGTCGGCATTTCTATTTTTACCTTCGCCAACGGTTACTATTTATATGGCAGGCCCCACTGGTCACACCATTTAATTCGACTGGCACTTCACGTTGCAATTTTTATAATTGCTCTAATGGCATGGTAATCTGTCAAAATCCGAATGAAAACCCTTTAAATGATTACTCATAACAAATTTGCGTTGCTGAAATAGTTAGTGTTATCCTGTTTATAATTACATATATTCTGATAGGGGATAATAGGGGGGCCCAATAAAAGGAGTGCTCTTATGAAATTTCAATGGCGCTACAGCTTGCAAAATAATGTTCCGTGGTTGATTATGGCAATGACCGTTACTATCGATCTCCCATTCGATCATGACCTGCATTTGATGTTTCCATTTCTCGTTATTATAATCAGTCTCCTGTGGTTAATTTACTACTTAACCTTTCAACGGCCCTATTTAACCCAGCACCCTCAAGATAAAGAAAGCAACCGACATCTAAATGGTTGGGGAATGGCTGTGACCACATTTATGATAATCATAAATATTTCAATTTTACTTTCCTTTATGAAAGCATCTGATTCCCCAGACAATCTGCTCCGATTAATGTTATGGTTAATGTTTGTTACCCAGATCATCCGAGATCTTTTTGCATTTCCCAAAACAGCTAAATAACTATAAGTATAGAAAGAAGTCGAATAATTTTTATGAAAATCGAATGGCGTTACAGTCTTATCAATAACCTGCCACTCATTGCGTTATGGATTAGTTTCTTAGCATTCAACGGTTTAAGCCCAAGGGGGTGGAGCCGATTCTCGGTTCCGTTGGTTATCCTTGGTGCGTTTTGGCTGATTTATTACCTATTCTTTGAACGGTCATACTTCCGCCGCCACCCTGAACAGAGACCGGGAAGTCACCTGATTTCCGGTCTTGGCTGGATTATGACCTTCTTAGTTGTAATGGTTGCCTTTATCGTACTACTTAAATTTCATGACTCAACAATTGCGAGTCCTGCAATTCTACTGGGCAGCTTTGCCCTAATCAGCTTGATTCGCGATTCATTGTCCGTTAAAAAATTAGCGGTTGAAAAATAAGGGATTCAACCAACCGGTATCGAGAATCGGTTTATGTAGCAAAGCCCACCAACGTCAAATCAAGATGTTGGTGGGCTTTGTTTTACTTTCATTTAAAGTTTAAACAACGGCAACTGTTCCAAAAAAAGAATATCGTTACGTTTGGCAGCGTCGCCTTCCGCTAAAATCGCGCATTTAACCAATACTTCTGCACCAGCCTTTTTTAAAAGCTGTTCGGCAGCTTCAAGTGAGCCGCCGGTGGAGATAACATCGTCTACTAATATCACCCGTTTACCACGCAGGTAATCAGCATCATATCCGTCCAAAACCAGCTTTTGTTGGGTAGTCGTCGTAATTGACTTTACGGAAACTTTAATCGGGTCTTTCATATAAGCTTTCGCACTTTTCCGTAACACAATAAATTTCGGATGACGAGTGATTCGGCTCAACTCTTCTGCCAACGGGATTCCCTTGCTCTCTAGTGTAACGATACAGTCGAACGGCTTTGAAATCCTAGCTGCCAATTTACCCGCCGCATAGTGTGCCAATTCGGAATCGCCAAGCAGTACAAACGACGCAATGGCTGTCGTTTGATTAACCGGAATAATCGGTAACGTTCGTTTTAATTTTCCAACAGTCAATTCATAAGTTTTTTGCATGATTAAACCCCCAAGCCAATTAATGGTAAACCAAATTTTAAAATTGCGCCGGTCATTAAGCCGGCGAACGGATCAATAATTGCTGTGATGACCAACGTTAAAGCCGCAATTACATTATCATTTCCCTGCATTGCAGTCGCTGCGTTTTCCGGGAAAATAACAACTGCTCCTAAAATCAATAGGAAACCAGCAATTGAGGACGCTGGCACATACCTGCCGATTTTTGGCAGCCAACCAAGTAACAGAATAACTGCCATCATTAACATCATCATAATGCCGGCAATTACCGGTTCGGGCGCGCTGGCAGTCGCGGAAATGATGGTTTCTACTGGTGCGCCACCCAACAGACTGGTTCCCATATCGGCAAACGCTTGCGTTCCGGTTAATAAATTCAAATTAACCGGATTCGGCTTAATTCCCGTCATTTGACCTGTAATCAGCCCATAGGAAATATTAGCCCCAACGTTTAGGCAGGCTAAACTTAACGCGCCGCGGACAACTTTCAAACTAAAACCGGTTTAAAAATCGAAGCCGGCGTTCGACGACATGTTCAGGTAAGTCAGCTCGGTAATGGGTCCCAAACACAGCTATTAAGCTTGAGCCAATAACTGAAAGAACAATCGTCCAAACCAGGTCTTTAGTCACCAAATAACTTAAAACAGCAATCCCGATTGACGATAACCCCGAAATCCGTTCTTTTCGGGCCATATCAACCGCAATTTTCGCTAACATAATGCCAACCCCGGCCATCATGCCAGCCATAATCCCGTTTCCAAGGATTGCCACAATTTTAGTCAACGTCCCGGTTACACCAATAACTGCCATAACCAGCGAACCACCAAAAATAATCGATGTCCGCTCCCGGGGCGTTTCCCCCAGATTTCCCGTCAAAGCTAAAGATTCGGCTTGAAACGAAATTGGCGCCACCGATCCGAATACGCCATTAACAGCTGATGCAAACGCAAACGAAAACGTTGTTGGAAATACCGCAAACCCCAAGGTCATTGCCATAATGCCCTGAGGAATCCCGTTTAAGACCACCCCGACTGCCGCAAGAAAGTCTGCCAACCAATGCATTTAATTAATCCTCCATATCCGAACACTACAATTATAAACCACTATATAGTTCGTTAATATCTATTATAATAACGCATTTAACGGTAACAAGCCATTTATTTTTGGCTTAAAGAGGAACAATGATGCCCATAATCGCTAAATCATTTGATAGTTTGTAAGTTAGCCCCCGCTTAACTGTTACCATTATTTACTACTGTGGCAAGATCCCTCAATTAGGGTTAAGATTAAGCTATATGTGAATTTATCAGTCAACCATCTAAGGAAGCGACAAACTATATGAAAGAATATCGAGATCAGTATTTCGAAGGGGAACGCCCACTCTTTGGCGAGCAGGACGCCACAATTGTCAACACGACCTTTGGCAAAGGTGAATCACCATTAAAAGAAAGCCGCAATATCACCCTAAAAGATTCTATTTTTAAGTGGAAATACCCGCTTTGGTACACCAACCATGCAAAAGTTGATCGCACCATTCTGGAAAAAGTCGCCCATGCCGGCATTTGGTACACTCACGATATTGAGATGACCAATTGCTCGATTCAGGCAACCAAAACTTTCCGTCGCAGCAGTCATATCAAGTTGGTTGATGATCACTTTTCAAACGCCGCCGAAACGCTTTGGAACTGCGAACACATCAATATCGACCACGTTCAAGCCAATGGTAACTATTTTGGCATGAACAGCAGCGATATTTACATCGACCATCTTGACCTGATCGGCAACTACTGTTTTGACGGGGCTCGAAATGTTGAAGTTCATCATTCAACATTGGTTTCCAAAGATGCGTTTTGGAACTGTAAAAACGTTACCGTTTACGATTCGGTTATTAATGGTGAGTACCTGGGCTGGAACACTAAAAATCTGACTTTGATTAACTGTACTATTGAAAGCGATCAGGGATTGTGCTATATCGATCACCTGACAATGCGCAATTGCCGGTTGTTGAAAACCGACCTGGCCTTTGAATACTGCTCAAATATTGATGCAGATATTAAATCAACCATTGTCAGTGTCAAAAATCCCATCAGCGGTCGAATTCACGCCCACGCAATCGGTGAAATCATCTTGGATCCTGCCAAAATTGATCCAAGCAAAACCACGATTACAACCGACACCAAAATCACAAAAAGGAAGTCAGCTTAATGTACGATTTCAAATCGATTATTCCCCGTCGCAATACCAACTCTGTTAAATGGGATGTTAAACCTAATGAATTACCGATGTGGGTAGCCGATATGGACTTTAAGGCCGCTCCCGAGATTATTGAAGCCATGCAAAAAAAGGTGGCTTTTGGTATCTTTGGCTACGAAGAACCCCATGCCGACTATTTCAATGCCGTAGCCGATTGGTACGAGGCCGAACATCACGCCCGCCCAAACGTTGATTGGATGCTTTTTTGCACCGGCGTTGTGCCGTCAATTTCTTCCGCGGTTCGCCGAGTCACAAACGTCGGCGATAATATAGTCGTTCAAGCACCCGTTTACAATATTTTCTACCATTCAATCGTCAATAACGGCCGCCATGTCCTCTCAAACGATTTACTTTATAATCGGCGTCAACACACATACAGTGTCGACTGGGCCGATCTGGAAGCTAAATTAGCAGACCCGTTAAGCACGATGATGATTCTATGTAATCCGCACAACCCCGTTGGCAAAGTTTGGTCGCGTGATGAACTTATCCGCATCAGCAAGCTTTGCGCAACCCACCACGTTACGTTGTTCAGTGACGAAATTCATGGTGATTTGGTTGTTGGCGAACCTGCCTACACCCCACTTTTTTCGCTGCCGGAATCACTACTTCAAAACGCGATCATCAGTGTTTCCCCCAGTAAAACATTTAATGTAGCCGCCCTTCACGCCGCAACGGTGATTGTTCCCAACGAAGGTCTGCGAAACATTGTTAACCGGGGAATCAATAATGATGAACTTGGTGAACCCAACCTCTTGGCGATTCCCGGTACGATTGCGGCCTATACCAAGGGCCACCAGTGCTGGCTGAACTCAAACAGCAAATTAGTCGGAACCGTGAAACCTTCACGAATTATTGCGAGTCGTTTATTCCCCAGGTTAAAGTCGTTGCCTCAAACGCAACCTATCTGGTTTGGATCGATTGCAGCGAAATAACCGACGATTCCAGTCAGCTTGAGGCATTCATCCGGCAGGAAACCGGCCTCTATGTATCCGCCGGGACCGTCTATGGTGGCAATGGCAATCAATTCCTAAGAGTGAACATTGCCTGCCCGCAACTCATGCTCCAGGACGTTTAAAACGTTTCAAACGCGGCATTCAAACCTACGTCAAGTCCCAAAAATAAATTCCGGTCTTGTGTCCCGTTTCAAAAGTCAGTATGATAGAAATTGTCGGCCGCTTTTAATTTGGAGGTCCACTTCCATAGCAAATCAGGTTGCGGGCAACCCGTTAAAAACCAAATAATTATGGAAACTCATAAAACTAACGGATAGTTGTTTTAAGACAACGGAGCGTTAAATTTTTTTGAGGCCTAACGATCCCTTGTCACTATAGGGCTGACTCGATCATCTGCTGAATTTTGCCGGGCACAATATATTGATTATCAGCTCCCGTCGAGATACTATATATAGTGTTAACTCGAACGAATTACGAGAATCAATATCAGCATCAATCGACGGGAGGAATCGTTATGCAAGCAATGAAATTGTCATCAGTCTCACTCTCTGATGAGTTTATCAATCAAATTAAAAACGAAATTACACCGCACTGGGGAGAATTGGGCTGGGTTACATATAAAAGAACTTATGCCCGTTGGATCCCGGAAAAGCAACGGACGGAAAATTGGGATGAAACCGTTAAACGAGTGGTTGAGGGTAATATCAACCTCGATCCACGGCTCCATCAGGATAACGTTGATCCACAAGTGATTAGCGAACTAACAGCTGAAGCAAAGAAACTTTATAAGTTAATTTACGGTTTGGCCGCAACTCCTTCAGGACGGAACCTCTGGATTTCCGGGACACCTTACGAGGCTCGAAACGGTGACGCCTTGAACAATTGCTGGTTTATTGCCGTTCGCCCACAACCGTACGGCGACAGCCATATTGTGCCGGAATATCTTAAGGCCAACCAGCCGGCCGTTTCCATGCCTTATTCATTTATGTTTGACCAATTGATGAAGGGCGGTGGCGTTGGCTTTTCCGTTACTAAAGAAAACGTCCACAAGATTCCACTGGTTAACAACAAGGTCAACTTAACCGTTGTTATCGATAAGAATAGCGCTTCATACGATGCCTCTTTAAAAATGGGTGCCGTTGATAAGGACGCCTACTTCAAAGAACACGCTGTAACGGATGCCGCTTACTATCGATTGCCTGATACCCGTGAAGGTTGGGTATTGGCCAACGCGCACTTAATTGACTTACACTTTAAGTCAACCAACCCCAAGGGACAGGAAAATCTGGTTCTGGATGTTAGTGATATTCGACCAAAAGGCGCTAAAATCAAAGGTTTCGGTGGGACTGCTTCAGGTCCAATGCCGTTAATTGAAATGCTTTTTGATATTAATGACGTTCTCAACAATCGATCCCGTCGCCACCTTTCATCCGTTGATATGACCGATATCGGCAATATGATTGGTAAAACCGTGGTTGCCGGCAATGTCCGCCGTTCCGCAGAATTAGCTCTGGGTTCAGCCGACGATGAAGCCTTTATTACCATGAAACAGGATAAGGAAAAGCTGTACCATCACCGCTGGGCTTCCAATAACAGCGTGGCGGTTGATTCCAAGTTTGATAATTATGGTCCAATTGCCGATTCTATTCGCCACAACGGTGAACCCGGAATCGTTAACTTGGAGCTTTCCAAAAACTACGGTCGTAAGATCGATGGGCTGCAAAAGGATATCGATCCAAACGTTGAAGGGACCAACCCTTGTGGCGAAATTTCCCTTTCAAATGGTGAGCCGTGCAACCTGTTTGAAGTCTTCCCTTACGTGGCATCTCAACAAAATTGGGATCTCGATGAAGCCTTTACGTTGGGCACTCGTTTTTCTAAACGCGTAACGTTCAGCCCTATGACTGGGAAGTCTCCCGAAAAGCAATCCAAAAGAATCGGCGAATCGGGATTTCAATGTCCGGTATTCAAGATTGGATTCTAAGTGAACTTGGCAACCGGGTCGTTACAGGCTATGAAGACGTTACTGATCCTGAAACCGGCGATTCATATAAGAAACCGATTTATGATCAACGTGCCATCGATAAAGTTAATGATTTGTATCATGCAGTGGTTAAAGCTGATAAAGACTACTCCGATGAACTCGGCTGCCAGCCTTCTATCAAGCACACAACTGTTAAGCCGTCCGGTACTGTAGCCAAGTTAGCCGGCGTTTCTGAAGGCATGCATTTCCACTACGCCCCATACTTGATTCAACGAATTCGTTTCCAAGATTCTGACCCGTTACTACCAGCACTAAAGGCTTGCGGTTACCATGTTGAAGCAGACATTTATTCCAAGAATACAATGGTTGCTGAATTCCCAATCCGGGCAGCTCACGCCGACAGCAAGAAATTCGCTTCGGCTGGTAACGTTTCGATTGCGGAACAGTTCGCTACTCAGGCATTCCTGCAGACTTACTGGTCCGATAATGCGGTTAGTTGTACCGTTACCTTCCAACCGGATGAAGGCGAACAAATCGCACCATTAATGAAACAGTATCGTTACACAACCAAGTCAACATCGCTGTTGCCATACGTTGGTAATGAATTTAAACAAGCACCAAAAGAGCCGATTGATAGTAAGACCTATGAAAAGAAAGTTATGCAGATTCATGGTGACGTTCAACGTGTCTTCAATCAGTTAAACAATAATCACGATCAAAAGGGTGCCGAAATCATCGGCCAAACCGACTGTGAGGGTGGCGCTTGCCCAATTAAGTAATTGGCCGGCATGAATCATGTTTATTTCCCGCACAATTAAACCCGAATTCAAATGATCAATTCCTTTTTGATCAGCCAAAACGGAAACCCGCTTCAAGGTTTCCGTTTTTACATACTACTATCGACTTTTAAACAACCGGATGGCTTTGTTAAAAAATTACCTTGGTGTTATCGTATTATATAGTATAACAACTTTTAGTAACCAGGAGGATTCAGATTGCAACCCTTTAAAAAGCCAGGAAAAGAACCGGAAAATTTCCTAAAGAGTCTCCGCTTTATCGATCCACGCGATTTCCAGCAATTCAAACCGGATGCCAGCAATGATTCACAGACAGAACTGATTCGAATCAAACGCGTACACCGGGAATACCGCCACGAAATCAGACGGGAAAAAGCTGAATTAAGAATTATTCATTTTAAACTTTTTTTGCTGGGCCGCGAGAGCCTGATAAGATTTATCCGTCACATGATTACCGGGCGAAACATCTCCTAAATTTTTGCAATTAACTATCGCAAATTTTTCAAAATTCACTTATGATTAAACTACTTACTTTTTATAAAAGGAGCCTTGAACAACAATGGTTAAAATTTACACTAAGGTTGGCGACCACGGTAAAACCAAACAAGTAACCGGTAAAATGGTCCCCAAATATGATCTGCAGATTGAATCGTTGGGTGCTATTGACGAACTGGACTCTTGGATCGGTTACGTTATTTCAATTCTTTCACCCAAGGCCCAATCATTAGCCCCCAAGCTGAAGACCGTTCAGCGAAACCTTTATGAACTTCAGGCTGATATTACCGTTAAACGGCATCACAAAATTTCAACCGCGGATACCCAGCAGCTTGAAACCGAAATTGACGAGATAATGGCCCAACTTCCAGTCATCAAGGCATTTATTCTACCGGGCGGCCATCCTTCGGGTGCTTCACTTCAATATGCCCGAGCGCTGGCTCGAAAAGCCGAACGGTTGGTTGTTGAATTAAACGATAAACAGCAGCCGTTAAATGCCGAAATCCTGGAGTATTTAAACCGGCTTTCCGATTATTTATTTGCGTTAGCTCGTTACGCCAACCTTTTGGAAGGCTATGACGAGGAAAAAAGTAAACTGTAACGGGGTGTGAAACAGTGCCAGTCAAAGATAATCAAAACTTCAAGCCGCTCAGCCTTGCCGACCAGGTTTCCCAACAGTTACAATCCGACATTTTAAATCACCGTCTCAGTATTGGTGAACGCCTGCCAACAGAGCCCAAATTGATGGCCCGGTTTAACGTTGGTCGATCTACCGTTCGAGAAGCCGTCAAAGTATTGGTAAATTTGGGCTTAATCGAGGTCAAACAAGGACGGGGGACAACTGTTATTAACGACTCACTGCCCGATCAAACGATGTCAACCACGCTAAAAAAGGCGTCGGTAATTGAAGTTTGTGAAGCCCGTAAGGCTATCGAGACAGGGATCGTCTATCTCACCTGCCATAACCGTAACGCAACAGATTTAAAAGCAATGACCTACTATCTGGAAATTCGGGTTGCGGCCGCAAAGCTTCGATCTTTGGATTCCTATCAGCATGCCGATGAACAATTTCATGAGGCAATCGCAAAAGCAACGCACAACCTGGTAATGACCAATCTTTATGCTGATTTTTGGCATTCGTTTAAACTTCGCTTTGGCGAGCAGTTCGCAAAGGCCGAGCTGTCTCAGGAACAGACTCCGATTCACAAAAACATTTTAACAGCTATTGAACAGCGAAATGCGCAACAGGCTGTTTATTGGATCGAACAAAACATTAACCTGTTGGAACAAACAGTCAATAACTAACTGCCAAAATATCCTGATAATCGGGATATTCAAAATAAATACTGGAGGTAAAAATAATTGAATACAAAACATGGGGGCATTAATTTTACATTCGAGGTCTTTCTGCTGGCCGCTAACTTACGGCTGGCAATTATCGGCATTCCGCCAATCGTCACCAAAGTGCAATCATATTTTCAACTAACGACCGCACAAACCGGTGTCTTAACGACAATTCCGTTACTTTGCTTCGGTTTCTTATCCGTGGCAACAGCACCCGTTATTCGTAAGCTGGGAACTAAGCAAACCATTTCCTACGCCCTTTTAATGCTGGCAATTGCCAATCTGCTTCGTACATACGTTGCCTGGGGAATGTTTGTTGGTACTATCTTTGTCGGTGCCGGCATTACGATGCTGAATGTTTCACTGCCGGCATTAATCGTTGAACGACATCCCGAGCAGTCCGCTAAATTAAATGGCGTCTACACTGCCTCAATTAATTTGATTTCCGCGATTGTTGGCGGGATTGCCGTACCGGTTGCCAATGCCATCGGCTGGCAGTTCACAGTTCAATTGTTCTCAATTCCGGCAATTTTAGCCTTTCTGGGAACTATGTTATTGCCACATCAACGTACCAAGCAGTCTAAGCAATCAACCAAAACCGCTGCCGGCAAATCACTCACGCCAATTTGGAAGCGGGGGCACGTCTGGCTGCTGGCCATCTTCATGGGGCTTCAATCCCTAACCTTTTATACCGTTGTCGCTTGGCTGCCAAGTGTTCTAACCTCTCACGGCCTATCCGCGACTACTGCCGGTTGGTTATTTTCCATCTTTCAGATTATCGGCGCACCGTTCGCCTATCTGGTTCCACGGGCAACCACAAGTGCTGCTCACTTAAAATCGCTGATGATCGCGCTACTAGCCGGTTACTTGGCAGGAATCGGAATCCTGATCGCCTTTAACGCGACATGGCTGCTAATTATTGCCTGCATGATTGTTGGGATTACAACCGCATCCGTCTTCACGCTGTCGCTAACCATGATCACAACTATTTCAACAACCCCACAAGAAGCCGGTTCCGTCGGTGGAATTGTCCAATCAATCGGTTACCTAATCGCCAGTATCGGCCCCACTATGTTTGGTGTTATCAAAACCACACTTGGCAACTGGCCGCAAACTTTAATCGTGCTTATCGCGATTGCTGTCGTTAACATTGCAGTTGGTTTTCTTTTGATTCGGGTTGTTCGGAAGAACCGATTTGTTTATTGATAATTAAAGAAGTCCGGCATTAGCATGGAATATCACTACTAGTGCCGACTTTTTTAATCTCGAAAGTTCCAAACGATAAAAGCGAGCTATTTCATCCAAAACCAAGTTTAAATTACACAACATCTCATTCTTGACACAAAAAACCGGAACATAACCGTTCCGGTTTTAAACATGTGATGGTTCGAGTCACATTCTTATTAATTTACTTTTCGCCAAATGCCTTGGCCGTTCGAATCATGTTTGATACAAAACCATATTCATTATCAAACCAAGTGGCTGTTTTGACAACTTGGAAGTCACCATTACTGGTTACTTCGGTTTGGGTTGGATCATAAACAGCCCCGTGGGTATCGCCAATGATATCAGACGAAACAATTTCGTCTGCATTCCAGCCAAATGCCGGATTATCCTTCGTGTAAGGTTTAACCGCATCATTGACCTGTTCAGCAGTAACGCCTTTCTTATTAAAGACGGAAACCAATTCGCAAACTGAGCCATCAACAACCGCTACCCGTTGTGCGTGACCATTTAAATGACCATTTAATTCCGGGATAACCAAACCGATTGCTTTTGCGGCACCGGTTGAATGCGGAATTGTATTGGCCGAAGCGGTTCGGTTTGGCCGTGCTTTCTTTCCCTTGGGACCATCAAGAATCATTTGAGAACTCGTAAACGCGTGAACAACAGTCATCGTTCCGACTTCAATTCCAAATTCTTTATTCAGGGCATAAGCCATTGGTGCCAATGCATTTGTCGTGCATGAGCCGGCAGAAACAATCTGATCGTTGGTGTTTAGCGTATCATCATTAACGTTATAAACAATTGTCTTGATCGGGCCGGCCGGTGCAGAAATCAAAACTTTCTTAGCGCCGGCATCCAAGTGCGCCTGGGACTTTTCCTCGGAAGTGTAGAAACCGGTACATTCAAGTACCAATTCAACACCATCATTTTTCACCCAAGGAATCTTTGAGGCGTCACGCTCAGCATAGACGTGAAATTCATGACCGTTGACAATGATTGAGTCGTCGGTTGAACTAACATCATATGGCAAAGTACCATGGGTTGAGTCATATTTGAACAGGTAAGCGAGCATTGAAGGTGTTGTTAAATCATTAATAGCTGTTACTTCAATTTCAGGATCGTTTACTTCCAAAATCCGACGAAGTGCTAACCGACCGATTCGTCCAAAACCATTAATCCCAATTTTAACCATATTCATTTCCCTCCTAGACTATCAAAACAAGCACAATTAAACTGTGCCCTAACTTTTAACAAGTAAAAGTATATGCCGGATTGTATTTTTAGCAAGCATTTCGACTTATCAGGCAGCATAATAGAAGTTAGCTATTTTTAATAATCTTTTTCGTAAAATCACTTGCTGATGACGTTACGTCATGCGGTATAAAAAGAGTCGGAGGTGATCTTCAATGCCAAACTACACTACTGGAGAAATCGCTAAACAGGCACAGGTTTCAATAAGAACCGTTCAATATTACGATCGTAAAGGGTTGTTAAAACCGGCAGCTATTTCTGAAGGCGGCAAACGACAATACACCGATCGAGAACTTGAACGCTTAAAGTTAATTCGTCTGCTTAAATCGTTGGGCCTGTCACTTAACGATATCCGTTCATTATTGGCTAGTCCTGATACAACCAACGTGCTTAATTCTTTATTAACAGAACAGGCAGCCACTTTGACACAGCAAAAGCAGGAAATTGAGCAACAACTCCGAACAATCCACCAGGTTCAACGAAGCATTACGGATCTAAGACTGGTTTCTTCAAATAATCTGATCGGCATTGAAAAGATTATGGAAAGTCAAAAGCATTTGAGAAAGCTGCATGCAACCATGCTGTTATTGGGTCTACTGATGGACGTCATTGAAATTGCAACGCTGGTATTTTGGCTGATGACCGGAATTTGGTATCCGGTATTGATCGGCTTTGGATTCGTGATTATAATGGCCGCCTGGCTTCTTAACCATTACTACCAGCAGGTCAGATACGTTTGTCCCCATTGTCACACAACGTTTCAACCGTCCTGGCGCCAATTTTCATTTTCAAAGCATAACGCCAAAATGCGCAAACTAACTTGTCCGCATTGCGGCTATCGGGGGTATTGTGTTGAGATCAGCCAAGTCTCATAACTCAAAACAGGCGTCGACAATTAGCGTCAACGCCTGTTTCATTTAGCAAATTAATTTGTAAAAGATGGTCATTACTTTTGATTTAATTCACGCTGGGCTTTTTGAGCAGCCACGTTAATAATGTTCCATGGCCGATCAAATCCTGGTTGGAAGAAGAAGTCAGCGTATGCCAAATCATCAACCGTGAGCTTCTGTTGAATGGCCAACGAAATAACATTCATGTTGGCAGTAACATCAGCCTTTGACATGATTTGGGCACCTAAAATCCGGCCGTCTTTTGGATCAAACGTTAATTTGAACTGAACCTTTGGATTTTGGTCCTTAGGTACAAACGGTGGTCGATAGGTATCTTCAACGTAAACGGATTGGGTTTGAACGCCGAATTTATCGGCAGTCCCCTCTTTAATTCCAGTCGAAGCAAAGTGGTAGTCAAAGACACTTAAAGCCGACGAACCGGAAACTGCCGGAGTTGGGTATTTGGCATCCGTTAAATTCTTCACGGCATAACGCCCCTGACGACGGCCATTAGTTGCCAAAGCAATTTGAGCCGGTTTATCGGTTGGTGCAAACTTAACTTTGGTTGCATCCCCAACCGCAAAGATATCCGGCTGGCTTGTCCGCTGGTACTCATCGGTCTTGATCGTACCGTTACTGTTCAAGTCCAATGTATCGGCAAGCCACTTGGTATTTGGTTTAACCCCAACAGCTTCAACGACTAGTTCAGCGGGATACTCAGCTTGATCGGTCACAACTTTGGCAACTTTACCGTCCTTGCCGACAATTTCCTTAACCGTTTCACCCGTAGCGGCGTGAATGCCATTAGCTTCCATTTCTTTAGTTAAGACGCTCGTAAATTCTTTATCCAGGTAAACACTCAACAGGCGTGGCAAAATATCCACAACCGTGACGTTTTTGCCGGCTTTGGCAAAAACCTCGGCTGCTTCAATGCCAATGTAGCCGGAACCAATTACCACCACGTTTTTAATGGTTGGTTCAACAGTTGCCCGCTTTAATTTCATTGCCCAGTCACGACCACGCATGTAGTAAACGTTTTGCAGATCGTTGCCCGGAATTGGCAATGCGACCGGTACTGCACCAACACTCAGGATTAACTTGTCATAGCTCTCATCACGTTCAGAACCGTCTGCCAGATTCTTAACGTGAACTTCATGCTTATCCGGTGAAATCGAAGCAACTTCTTGACGTACAAAGACGTGCACGCCCTTTGACCGCATCCCTTCTGCCGTTGCGTAACGAACGCTGTTAACATCTTTCACAACGCCTTCAAGGTACAGCTGCATGCCGCAAGAAAGAAATGAAACAAAGTCGCCCTTCTCATACCATTGAATCTCGCATCCGGTTGTGTTGCCAATAATTCGCGAACAGCTTCGTAACCACCATGTGATGAACCAACAACAATAACTTTCACGATAAATCCCTCCTGTTTTTTAACTACATCTACATTGTAACAATTCTAAACTAGGAATTCAACCTAATTTAGAATTGTTCTAAATAAAAATCAATGTGCCTGCTATTATTTATAGTAGCAAGTCCCTCAGATAAAGCCAAGCGCAAACATTTCAAATCGTGGTTAGGCAAAATATTACGTAGAATGTTACAAATTAATTTGAAATGTAAACTAATTGTTGCTTGTTTTACCGCCTAAAATCAATTATAGTAACATTAATTAATGATAAGAAGCACAAAATATCGAAACGCACACAACCATTGCCGGAGGTGGTAACCATGTTAAAAGAACTTATTTCTCGTCTGGTTAATTCCCTGTTACTATCAGCGATCTCTTTGGGAACCATTCTATTTATCGTGAAAGGAATCGTTGATTTGTCCTATACCGGCACGTATGCCTGGGGGCAATACACCACTTACTTTGTCACCGGAATTGGTTGGCGTTGGCATTATTATGTTTGCGTTTGAAATGATCGAAATCCTGACGACTCGCAATCGCCGTTGACTTTCTAAAAAACCAACTCCGGATTTAACAGCGACTGCCTAAAAACGTTCGATTATTTGCCTTATTTAATCATAGAATAAGGCAGTTAATCGAACGTTTTTTATTTAATCAGCTTTATTGCGTAACGGCGCCCTTGGCAAAATCGATAATTTCCTGCTTTTGATGACCATTAATGTTGCCCATCTTTGGCATCAAGCCATGCAGGAACAAATGCTCATCGGCAACCGGAATTTTACGCTTTTTCAAGACTTTGGTTAATTGCCGCTCAATAGTGAATACGCTTCCAGAAGTTCCAAACAAAATAACTTCCTTAACCTTTGTAGGATCCAAATCAGCCGCGTAGGCTTTCAGATGCTTATCGGCGCTCATGTTATAAACACCACCGCCCAAGAATAGTCGGTCAACAGGTTCATCAATGGGCGAATCAATTGACTCAGCTTTAACATGTAACTGTTCGCCTAATAAGTTAGCCAATTTTTCAGTATTTCCCGTTCTTGAATAAAATCTAATTGCATCCATTATGCCATCTCCCAAAATTATTCAGCAATCGATTCTCTGTCTTTAATTATAGTTCTGTATCCGCTTTCTTTCAAAGATTAACAGCTATTTGGGTTATCTTACGTGAACTAAAAAGACTGAAAACAGCGTAAATCTGCCATTTCAGTCTTTTCATGATTTTGATTATTTTTTATCAACCGTTAATTTTTGTTTGGTCGTGGCTGATAAATCATCATTCATCCGGCCACTCTTAAAGCCGGCCATGTCCACCGTGATGTATTTAAAACCAAATGTTGTTAACGCTGCCTGAATTTGGTCATGCTTGGCAATTAACGCCGGCAAATCAGTTGTTGGCACTTCAATTCTGGCAATCTCATTATGATAACGAACCCGGACTATTGGAAAGCCAAGCTCCCGTAAGTATTTTTCCGAACGCATTACCTGATTGATCTTAGCAGGCGTTAACGGCGTGTAATACGGGAAACGAGACGAAATCGAGCAGCTGGCCACTTTATTCCAGTTATGAAGGCCAAGTTCCTTAGCCAGTCGACGGACATCGGTTTTATAAAAATCAGCTTTTTGCAGGATACTGATGGCGCCCGCTTCGTTTCGGGCAACCAGTCCCGGCCGAAAGTCGTTCAAATCGTCCATAATCATCCCGTCAAAAACTGCCTGATAACCGCCTTCTTTGGCAATCGCCGTTAAGTGTTCGTAAAATAACTTCTTACTATAATACCAAGTCTCCGGTTCATTGGCAGCAATGTGTCGATTTGAAAGGTAATCAATCGTAATCCCCCTGACATTGGCACCCAGTTCCTTTGCCAGTGACAATGCCTTTTGGTATTCCTCGTCACTAAAAAGAACCGAGTTGGCGACTACCGCCAATACGTGGTCCTTTCCCAGCACCCGCAGCGCTTCTTCAAGAACCAGTGTACTGTCAATACCACCGGAAAAGCCGACAACCACCTTCCCAAAAGGCTTGATTAATGATTCCAACCGTTGTTGCTTGTCACTTAATCTAGTCATATCCGTATTCATCCTTTCCATTAATCCATTTATAAACTTTGATAAACTGCCTGATAAACGTCCTGCAGTGATACCTGGTACTTCCTGGCAGCCTTTAAGCAATCCTCGAATTCCGGGCTGGTCTTTTCAATGCCGTGAAATTTGGCTGTTTTGACTTTGATGACCCCGTATTTTGTCATCACTCGTCTAAAACTGCGGGCCATCACAAACCGGTCAAGAAATTGAAACCAAACCCCGATGGTTGTCGTCATTTTAAAAATCAAAGCGGTTAGTCTATCGAGGTCTTGCGGTGCCATTAGAACTGTCAGTTCGATGGCTGGCCGGTTTTTCTTCATTTGAATCGGCGTAAAATATGCATCCAACGCCCCTTTTTCCATTAACAGATCAATCATCGGTCCCAATGTTTCGGGAGATTGATCATCGATATTGGCAGCCATCGAAATAACCTGATCGCGGTGTGCATCGACAACCTGGTTACTTAGCGTTTTTTTTTACATTTTAAGACCCGTAATGCATTGAATTGTGGAATCTGCCGATTACCGAAGCCGTAACCAACGCCCGTAATTTCCCAGTCCTTCGGCAAGGGGCCAAAGCCGGTCACGATTTCTTTGATAATCCCCATTCCCGTTGGCGTGACTAATTCCGTGCGAATGTTGGTTTCTTGACGAATAGGAATGGTTGTACCGACCGCATCTGCATTACCGCGGGCACTGGGACCGGCATTATCCCATGGGCAACCTTAATAAAGCCTGAGCCATCAGCGATCTCTGAGCAGTAAACGTCGGTTACGTCCAACATTTCCAGATCTACAAACGCCCCCACAATATCAACAATGGAATCCAATGCGCCTACCTCATGAAAATGAACCGCTTCCAAGGGCCGATCATGAACCTTGGCTTCCGCTTGGGCTATATCGGTAAAAACGGCAATGGCATGAGCTTTAACCAAATCACTCAGCTTACTTTGGTTAATCAATTGCTTAATATCGCTTAAATGCCGGTGTGGTTCGTGGTGGTGATGGGCTTGGGCTTCTTCTGCCGTCACCACCGCGTCATCTTTACCCGCCACACTTAAAACTGTATCAAAGTTGGTCCCATAAATACTGCTGTGGGCAACCCGTTTCGCGTTGATTTCATATCCGGGAACGTTTAAAAGCGCCAATCGTCGTTTAAATTCGTTAAAATCAAGCCCCAAATCCAACAGCGCGCCAATAAACATATCCCCGCTAATCCCTGAAAATGCATCCAAATATAAACTAGTCGCCATTTTTACCTCCCAAATGATTAATCATACTGGCTGAATAAGCCGCACCAAAACCGTTATCAATATTGACCACCGTCACGCCGGACGCACAGCTGTTCAGCATCGCCAATAATGCCGTGACACCTTGAAAACTCGCACCATAACCAACGCTGGTGGGCACGGCAATCACCGGTTTGGCTACCAGGCCGCCCACCACGCTAACTAAAGCACCTTCCATTCCGGCAATTACAATCACGACTTTGGCCTTTCGAATGGTTTCAATGTTAGCCAGCAGCCGCTGCAGGCCGGCAACCCCAACGTCGTAAATCCGCTTTATCCGGTTACCGTACAATTCAGCCGTTACGGCAGCTTCTTCGGCAACCGGAATATCGGTAGTCCCTGCCGTCACGATCGCAATATAAGAATCGGTCGGCACTGGTTGATTTAGCATTACGGTAAGACACCTGCCGGCAGCGTGATACGTCGCTTCAGGAAATTGCTTTAAAATACCGGCAGACTGCTCTTTTGAAATTCGGGTTGCCAAAATGTTCTGACCATTCCCCTTTAACGCCGTCATAATATTAATAATTTGTGAAACAGTCTTGCCCTCACCGTAAATCACTTCCGGATAACCGGTTCGCCGTTCCCGTTCCAAATCGACCTTGGAAAAAGCCAAGTCCGAAATCGTCAGCCCGGCTAACCGGTCAGCCGCGTCATCAACGCTGATTTGATGTTGGGCCAATTGTTTCAAAACGTCTTTAAGTGACTCTGCCACGCGCTCACTTCCTTTAAATAGTTTCAATAAATTAGTGATTCGAAGCGGCAGTTGAAATTTCCGGCACCGTTAGTGAACCGGCCGGCAATACGATAACCGACGCATTCGGGCCCTTTTCGGCCAATGCTTTTGAAAAAGCGGTTTTTAAATCATGAAACGGCTTAAAATGAACGTTTCGCATTTCTTCATCAGTTAATTCCGTAACCGCCCAAGTCGAGGCCCAAGTGTCAATTTGAGCCATCTTAGCCGCTTTGTGGTAGCCGAGATGCCAACTTTGGTCAATCTTCTTGAGTACCCCCTCAGCCGTTTTTTCCGAACTCAGCAGGTTATAAAACGGCTTGGGACCAATGCCGGTTCGACAGGTCGCGACCAAGATTAAAATGCCGTTTTTATTCAACGCTAATTTACCATTATCCAACGCCTTTTGGGATTGATACAGGTCAACGTCCATTGGATAAGGTGCCGCTGAAATCACAATATCAGCCTTATGCGGAATTTGGACGCCGAAAACTTCTTTGGCTTTGTCAATGCCGGCATAAAAGGAGCCGTTCAAATCCCCCGTCGTAACGGCATATATATCATGATCACTGTCCAGCACCGTTTCGATCGCAAAAATATTGAGGTTCTTCAAAACATGCATCGCATCCATCATATCCTCATGGACCGGATTGCCTTTTAAATTCATCGCTCGGGCTGAATCCATTAATGCCAAATGATGATTTTCCGAAATCGTTTTATATGATGCCACCCCTGGTAAAAAGGACTTTCGACCACCTGTGTAACCGGCAAAGTAATGCGGTTCAATCGAACTGATTGGTATCACCCGGTCAGCTTCGGCAACAATCTTATTAATGTACATTTCGGTGCCATTCTTGGACTTGCCCAGATAATCCATTGGATCGTTCTTACTGTCATGGCTATGAATCAAACCACGGGCATGCAGCTCTTCATAGATTTTGTCACCAAAAATAAATCGATATTCCTTCTCGGTCGGTGCCCGGTGAACGCCAGTCGCAACGATAAAGGAAATATTTTTACCTTTTATTTTTGGATAAATCAGCTTTAAAATTTTAGCTGTCGGCGTCGGCCGAGTACCATCATTAACAATAAAAACGATCTTCTTATCCGTATTGATAAAATCATCAAACGACACCGAATCAATTGGATGATTTAACGCCGAATCAATTACCTCGGTAGCGTCCGGCTTCGTAACCGGGTTGGGATTATATACACCAACCAGCTGATCAGATGGAACGTCAATGTCAAAAGCATCCTTTTCACCATACGGTACAGTTACTTCCATGCGACAGGCACCCTTTCTTTTTGGCTTTAATAATTAAATCACATAATTGTTTGCTTCCAGATTACCATTAAATTCCGGCAATATCATCATAAATTTTTGTCATGAACGCACATTAACTATCTACGGACAGAAAAAAGACCATCCTTTCACAGATGATCTTTTAAATATGATTTGATAATAATTATTATTTCGCAGCCATCACAATTTCAGCCATTTGTTTAGCCGACTTCTTCATCTTGTCAATTTCATTATCGGAAAGTGGTTCTTCAATCACCTTGGCAATTCCGCTGGCGTTAATTACAGCCGGGTTACCAATATAGATATCCTTTAAGCCATATTGACCGGTTAGCGGCGCACTTACCGGCATTACAACATTTTGGTTGTACAGAATCGCTTTGCTCAGTCGCATCAGACTAATGGCAACCCCGTAGAATGTGGCACCCTTTAAGCCGATGATTTGACCACCTTTACGTCGAACATCCACCTCAATTTGGGCCAGGTCGTCATCGGAAATATTCTTTTCCATGGCTACCATTCGAAGCGGTCGACCTTCAACAGTTGCTTCATCATAAGCAGCAAAGGAACTATCGCCGTGTTCGCCTAAAATCATGGCATCGATATTTTGAGTGCTGACATCAAACTTGTGGGCCAGTGCAACCTGCAGTCGAGACGTGTCGAGGGATGTCCCGGTTCCAATCACTCTTTCTCGAGGGAAGCCGGAAATTTCCTGGGTAATGGTGGTTAAAATGTCAACCGGATTACTGGATACCAGGAAGACGCCGTGAAAGCCGCTCTTTACAATTGGTTTGACAATTGATTCAAGAATCCGTGCGTTTTTGGCAACCAAGTCCAAACGGGTTTCGCCGGGTTTGCGGGGAACACCTGCTGTGATAACAACTAGGTCCGCATCTGCCGCGTCTTGGTACGAACCATAACGAAGTTTCATTGGGCTGGTCATTGGTAAGACATCTTCAAGATCCAAAACGTCACCACGAACATGGTCTTCTTTCAAATCAACGATTACCATTTCATCTGCGCCATTATTCTGCAGCATCGAAAAAGCATACGAAGAACCAACAGCACCGTCACCAACAAGAATTACTTTTTTAAATTTTTCTGCTTTATTTAACATCATTGAGCATCTCCATTTTCCGTGCGAGCCAGATTAACCAGACTTAATCTTTTTATTAAACGCTACTTGATTGTGCCATACAAAAATGAGGATAAGTTTCCTACTTGTGAATTCTCATACATTGTACAATGCTTTTTAAAAAATGTCAAAATAAAAGCTATTTTTTATAAAAGTTAAAATTACTTATTAAATAATCATCAAAATAAGCCTTTTTTCAGCAATAATTATGCAAATGATTGAAAATCAAACTGAAAATAATGGTTAATTTTGAAACAGTTGTGATGTTAATCACTAATTCAAATATCCTTAGAATCATCCTTATTTTTATCAGACAGTCTTTTTTAATAAAAATACTTTGATAAGCGTTAATTTTTATAATTATAAACGTTTAGCCACTAGTCTTGGCAACTTATAAATTAAGGTTAATTATTCTCAACTATCCGGTCATAAGCCCTATTTTGATTAGCCATTTCCTTTGAAATTAATAAGAAATTTCAAATTTCAATTTTTGAAAGATACTCGATAATTACATTTCAGAAATTTATTCAGCTACACAATTTGATTAGCAAAGGGACTATGTGATAACTACCCAAACAATTTAGATTACTGCTGTACTATTGGCAATTATAACGATAACCGGTGCAATTCAAAGTAACTGGAGGAAATATTGATGAAAAAGAAATGGGGTTTTAGTTCCATTGGTTTTTGGATTGCTATGGGGTGGCTTTTCATTGAATCAGTTTGATGCACATGCAGCAGCTGATCCTTCTGGTGATTCAGCTTGTCTTAATGATTCAACAGCATGGATACACTATTTTTATAACAAAAAACGGTGGGCCCACATAAAACTTGTATTTGGAATCCCACACATACAAAACGCCTGCATAATTTAAACAATTATAAAAATACTGACTGGTACGCTTACAGTTTTTATAACGGCTAAAAGAATGTTTTTCACCTGCACTTTAAAAAAAGAAATAAAAAGTATTTTAGGATCCGTTCTCCTCTTTCGTTTGGATGTTCCATTGACCCTGTTTTGTTTAAAATGGCTCTAAAACATTTGAAAGAACCTATTAGATGCTTATATTATTTTTCGTTAGATTTTTATATTAACCTAACCCAATAACAGTTAATAACTTTGCAAATGTCCCCTGACTATTAGATAATTTGGTTATTGAAAGGGGATTTAATAATGAATCAGAAGGTGGTCACCATAAAAAGGCAAATAAAATTCTTAACGCTGCTAACTTTGAGCCTGATCATTGGATTGGCTACAACGATGATTTGTACTAGTGCTGATTCGGGATATACCATTGTCAAAAAAATTGTTGGTAATCACCCTAACAGTGCTTATCATCTAACTAACAGGTCTAAAAATACTTACTTATGGAACAGTAATCATACAAAAGTTAAAGCTAATTTAAAACATTTTAAGAATTACAGTTGGCGTTATTATGATCAAAGTGTCATTCTATCGCATAATTCTAAAAAATCAGTTTATTACTATGTTCAAGGAATTACGCCTAATGGTAATGAGGGCAGTAAACTGCAGGGAATTGTTTGGCATGGGTATCTAGCTCCGGGTGTTAATCCCAACTATCAGCAACTTAATAATATTAACTTTCGTTATTTCAATAATGACAAGGAATATTTAAGTTATATTCAAAAATCACCCTCACAAAAATTAACCCGCGAAGTTCTAAAACTATTTCCCAACACCCAGCTATCCATTCAACTTACTAAAGCCGCTGGGGGTGCCAGTGCTTGGGACTTTAACGATCCGACTGTTAAAGGATATAAAGATGTTCTTGAATTTCCAACGGTACAAAGATACTTTAATAAGCGCTTTTATAAGCAGAATATTTCTGACAATAAGAGGTTTAAATTAATCAAGTCCGCTTTGGACAAAAGTGGCTACAATCAAACCAAACGGGTTGCGTTGGGTCAATATCAAATTGGCATTTATTACTACAATAATCCACATCGGCTAATCACCGATGAAGCCCCTGGATTTACTATCGCAGTTCCAGAATAAATAGTGGACTAGTGGCACAGTATCAGCTAGCTTATTTTTATCACCCCAAAATCAGGCGCCGGCAAAATTCGGCTCTTTGTCAAACATCCTAAAGTAAGAGGTATCAAGATTGTGACGGTAATGAAGTATACCCCCAAATTGCCAATCTTGGAAAAGATCGCAGCTCTGTTTAAGGTTCAAGCCAATGATCTATTACAGTATGATTTAAGTCGCTTAGATAAAAGCCGCGATATTTTACCCATGTATACACAACTGGTTCCAGAGCGTCAACAGCATGTCTATGAAGTGGTTGCTCAAGAACTGCAACAGCAACGAGACGCTGCCAAGGCAGTCGAATTACCTCTAGAAATATTAAATATAGCAGGAGTTGCTTCTGCTGGTACTGGTGAAGAATTAGTTGACGAACGCGATCAAATTAATTACCGCGGCCAACTACCTAAACTTGACTTTGCCATTAAGATTAATGGTGATTCCATGGAACCGCGGTTTCATGATCAACAGGTCGCCTTGGTTAAGAAAGCCTTTGAAGCTGAAAATGGCCAAATTGTGATTGCTTATGTCGATGGCTGCAGTTATATTAAACAATTCGAGCAGACAGAACGAACCTGTCGACTAATTAGCTTAAATCGTAAATATGCTCCCATTGAGGTTCAAGATAATCCTAGTTTTCAAATTAAAGGGATTGTCGTCGGCACCCTTAGTAATTAAACCGGTTATTTAAAAGCTCCCGCATCAAGAATTTCCTGATGCGGGAGCTTTTGGCTATCTAAATTGGCGGTACCCTGGCGTTAAGTGGTCGTAAGGATGGCGCACTATTTAGCTGAAATGACGATATGCTATAAGCGTCAAATCGATTTGATGCAAACTGCTAATTCAACTCCGGAATTGGATTAGCAAAAAAATTAATGAAAGCGGGTTTTTATCATGACAGAAGCAGATTTAACATATCGGTTACAAAACTTAAAGTATGGACACACGGTTGTTCAAAAAGCGTATATTGGAACATCTTATATTTACGCATTACAGTTAATTAATGATCAAACTGATGCATTACTCACCCGAACACCCAAAAAGTCGAAAAAACAAAACGTGAGTTTTAAAGATGCTCCTTCAAAATTAATGAAGGGGTTTCATCACGGTCAAACATTGGATTATGCCGGCAACAATAAATGGTTTATCGCGGTAAATCCAGGTAAGGATGGCATCTGGGATAAGCAGATTGGTCGGATCGCTTTTGATACCACCACTTTGACTTCCCATACGCAAGTACCACGATTGGCTAACTTGGACAGTATTGACGGTACTTTCAGTCTTA
The DNA here is from genome assembly GCF_000583655.1 of Lentilactobacillus farraginis DSM 18382 = JCM 14108. GTDB lineage: Bacteria > Bacillota > Bacilli > Lactobacillales > Lactobacillaceae > Lentilactobacillus > Lentilactobacillus farraginis. The sequence goes on along the minus strand of NZ_BAKI01000012.1, from coordinate 34,390 downwards.
AACGGGTCGAGGCAGCGGTTTCCACTACACGGAAGTACTTCTTAATTGCGGCAATTGATAACAGTGGGAATGCTCATTTTGCCTTATACAATTTAGCTGATATTAATAGTGCCTTAGACGGTGTTGAAAGTAGTCATGGCTTTGTGGATGTAACAACAATCAGTAAAATTGATTCTTTTGAAGTTCCTAATATTGGTAGTGTAATTGGTCAAAATTCAATTCAAGGCTTTGAAGTCTCTGATGGCAAGGCAATCTACATTTCTAGTGGCGCTCCTGGAGATCCAACTAAAGTTGCTAAAATCCTCTGGGGACACACAACAGCTAAAACAGTCACGCTTAGAAACAGTCATTGGGAACCCTATTTAATTGAAACTGAGGGCTTACAATTGGGAAGCAAAATGTATATTAATATTGCCTACCATGATAAGGAAAAAGTTACACAACAAAATCGAGTTTATGAATTTGATAAACATGCTCTTAATTAATGAAGAACAAGTTTAAGGGAAACAAAAATGAGATTAAGCTTCTTTCGCTTACACGGAGAAGCCCAATCTCATTTTTTGGGATTCATTTCTGTGTTGGTGGTAATAGTTTAATAACAATTACACCGTAGTACAGACTATTTTTAGGAAAGGCATAGGCGCCAATTGACCATCCTGAAAAATCAGTAAATTTCTTTTTCTCAGAGGCTAAAGCTTTTTGTATCCAAGATTTTTCAAAAGGCAAAAAGCTAATTCGATTAGTTCTAAGTGGTTTGTATGCATTTTTAGCTGCTGTGTCGTTTATTAATCCAAAAGAAGCATTAACTTTTTTAGCGCCGAGAATCGACATTTCGTGATCATAATATGAGTCACCTGATTCCGTAGTCTGAATCGCATAGATGTAATATTCAGTCAGTTTTTGTAATTGCTTATTTGGAATAGTCCCCGGAAATAAGCTGATTAGCTTTTGATTTAGTTTTTTATCAATTAAACCGGCGGGATAATTTCCTTTGGTAATTGGACCCTTAGACAAGTAGCCTTTCCAAACGTATCCCTTAGCGAACCCTCGAGCATTAGAAACTTTATAAAAAATACCTGTTTTACGGCCATTGGTCATTTTTAATGACTTAGAAACGTACCAAGTCGTTACCGGATAGTGAGCCAGACGATGCTGGTGCTTGGTAAGGTTGTAATTCCATAGATAGGCATTGCTACTGTTTCCATTCCAGTGGTAGGGAATGTTATTGAAACTTTTCGATTTAATAGGATGGTACACTCCGGCAGCGCGAGTAGTGATCGAAGTGCTTCCTAAAACTCCTAAACCTATTGAAATAATTAAAAACAATAAATATCGTTTCATTGGTTAAACTTTCCTTTCAAACGCTCACTCTCATAATCTCGCAAGTATTTAATCTTTGAATTTAGATGGTTAAACACTACGGAATTAATTTTGGCGGATTTTTACATAAAAGTCAAAAATATAATAACAAGCAAGCGGTTTACTATTACGTTGGTGCCAGTGCTGATTTCAAAATTAAAAGTTGGATCTGGAGTGGCTATCTTACTCGTTTACTTGCTAAGTCACCTGCAGATTTTAAAACAGAACCAACATTTATCAATTATGTTAAAACGGATCGAAAGCTTGGAGTATTAATTTAGCTAAACCATTGTAACTTTCAAAATAACACGATAAAGGAGGAACTAAAACGCATTTATCTTATCGCGCTAGTTCCTCCGTTTATTTTCTTAAAACATACTATTGGTAAATCGGCTTGATTGCTTGTTAATCAGTAGTTAAGACACGCTTTAATCTGTTTCATACAATTATTTCCATGTGACTTTGTCAACAACACGAAACTATATCTGCTTTATCAAAATCTTTTATAAATCTGGCGGGCCTAAAACACCTATTCAGAAAATGACTTTTTCAAACTGCTTAACTGATAGGTCGGAGTTGCTTAAGTATGCCAGGCTTTAAAAGCGCAAACCAGAAACCACAAACTGTAAAATGAGCTTAAACACTATTTAGCAACCACAATCCCCGTTTTCAGTCCCACAAAAATCGTTAAAATCAACAAATCTGCTGACCCGCCCAGACTTAAGTTTTGGTTTTTAAAACTTGTGTTCAAGTCCTGTAACAATCGATAACCCGCCTCGGTTTGATAACCGCCGAGTTCAAAATAGGTTCGGATTTTCTGGCGAACTTTTTTCAAAATATGAGGATCCCCCGAACGCTTGATTAAGTTTGAGTCGTCAGCATGCAATACGATTAATAATAAGGTATCCAGCAGCCGAGCATTTAGCGGACCAGTCCGCTTTTCCAAGAACGGAACGGCATAATCAAACACCACCGGAAAGCCCGCTGCAGCCTCACCTCTAACCCCCAGTAAACCGTATTTAAGGTATTGCCGCTCACCTGCCGTGAGATTTTTGGTAGTTTCAAAATGCGGTGTCGCCAAGTCATCTGTAATCAGATTTTGCAACATTTCCCTGATAATCTGCTGCAGTTGTTTCAGGCCTCGGTCCCCAATACGCGCTTGATAAGCAGCGGCGGTTGCCAGAATACCCAACGAAAAGACAGCGCCCTTATGCGTATTGACATGGTGCGTTGCCTCAAACATCGTTTCTTCGGCTTTGATGCCCATACCGCGAATTGTTTGAAACAACTCGGTCAGGTCATCTCCGTCAAACTCATAGCCGGCTGAAACGCAGGCTTCCAGATATCCCCGTAGGCTGACAGCACTGTCAATGAACATAAAGACGTTCATATCCGGGTGGGGCCCGACATCTACCGGATCAACCAATCCTGGCTTGGGATTTACCACAACTTCATACAATAGCGATTCCAACGCCATCGAAGCCAGTTGAGTTACTTCAGCTGGTTTTTTACGATTTGTCATACTCATTCTCCAAATTCCTGATTATATTTTTGCTGGATAACCCGCTGCAACTCCGAAACCGAATGACGCCTGGATCGAGCACACTCTTTTGCCGGACGCCCACAAATAAAACACTTACGGGCTTGAAATCCCAATTCTTTCCGCGAGATTGCCTTGGCACTGTCATGACCGAATACATCAATGTCAAACAGCCTGCCCAGTTGGTCTTCATCTTCAAACTGGATAGCCGCCGCTTTAATCTGGTCAGCTGAACGATCAGAAGTCGCAAAGGCTTCATTGCCGGTTGGCTTATGCCATTGTTCAACTATTCTCACCGATTTGATTTGGGTCAAGAAACGCTTTAGTCCGGCATTAAACAGCCGAGTTAGATACTGATTGTTTTTAATCGGCCCTGGGATATTTAATTTGATGGCTAATATACTTTTAGTTGGATACTCGTTTAACAGTTGATGCTGGTAGGCCACTCGTTCGTCTTTTGACTGCAAAATGGCCATAATTCCCTGCTCGGAACCAACTTTAAATATCTCACTCACACAAATTCCTCCAATTCGACGCCTTATATTCCGGGTGCTAACCGCTTTGCTCCGCACACTTTCTAGGACTGCTGCACTAACCACAAACCTGCATGTAAGGCAATCGCCACCAAATTCCAAAACCGGGAATTCACTGCCGCTTACCTTACACTCCGGTTTATCCCGGTTAGCTCCGCACACTTTTTAAGACTGCTGCTCAAAGCAATGCCACGCCATATAAGGGATAAATCTTAAAAATCCAAACCCGGGATTTCTAAGATTCACGCCTTATATTCTGGGCATTAACCGCTTTGTTCCGCACACTATCTAGGACTGCTGCTCAAAGCAGCACCGCTCCATATAAGAGATCGATCCGCAAAATCCAAACCCGGGATTTCTCGGATCGACGTCTTATACTCCGGGTGCTAACCGCTTTGCTCCGCACACTATGTATTAGCACAGCGCCACCAGCTTGTATCGGCTTTGCTGCACTTTTTTAACTACTGCATATGTTTAATCATATTAAAACGTTAATCCTTCACTTCATGAATGGCATCGATAATGGTGCCATCCCGATACTCAACCAGGGCAACTGTCCGGTCAGTAAATTCGAGTGGCTTTGGCTTGCCAACCTTTGCTTCAGCCATTTGTTGCAGCTCCTCAATCGAGTAAACCGGAACACCCGGCAAATGCGCAAAGGCTTTGACCAGATCCTGGCGCTTTGGATTAATGGCAATACCATATTCAGTAACCAAAACATCTACAGAATCACCCGGTGTGACATTGGTCGTTACCTTTGGCACTACCGTTGCGATTCGCCCACGAACCAACGGCGCCGAAATAATCGTCAGCTTCGCCGTTGCCGCGTCTTGGTGACCACCGACAGCGCCCCGAATAACCCCATCGGAACCGGTCATAACGTTAACGTTAAAGCCGGTATCAATTTCAAGGGCACTCAGGATAACAACGTCCAACTGATCAACCATGGCCCCTTTATTATCAGGATCCGCGTACCAGGACGCGTCAATTTCCTGTTGGTTGGGATTATGATGCATAGACTCGGCCGCACCTTTATCAAAGTCTTGGACGTCCATTACCCGACGGACCAGACCTTCTTCCAGTAAATCAGTGGTTGGCTTGGTAATACCGCCCAAGGCAAAGGAAGCCTTAATCTGATTGTCAATCATTGCCTGACGTAAGTATCTCGTAACCGCGAGCGCTGCACCACCGGAACCGGTTTGGAATGAAAAGCCATCTTTGAAGTAAGGCGAGTTGACAATCACGTCATTAACCATCGAAGCGATTTTTAATTCCTTGGGATCCTTCGTAAACCGGGTAGCACCGGAACCGATCTTATCCGGATCGCCAACTTTATCAACTTTAACAACGTAGTCAACCTGCGTTTGTTTGATAGAAGCCGGCGTATTCGGATAAGGCATAATATTATCGGTCAGTAAAACCACGTTGTTGGCATATTGGGCATCCATTAAGGCGTATCCCAGTGAACCAAAAACCGCGTCACCTTCCATACCGTTGGCGTTACCCAATTTATCGGCATTTGGCACGCCAAGAAAAGCAACGTCGATTTTAATATCACCATGTTCGATTGCTCGAGCTCGGTTTCCGTGTGAACGGAAAATAACCGGATTCTTCAAGCCGCCGTGTGAAACAAAGTCTCCAAGCGAGCCACGCATACCGGAACTGGTGATATTGGTAATGGTGCCCTTTTTAATGGCTTCAATAACAATATCATTCATCACTCCGGTCAGCGAAGACGGTGCCAGTGTTAAATTCTTGATACCGGCATCAATAATAATTCGCATTACCTTGTTAAAGACAAAGTCTCCGTTTCGGAAGTGGTGATGAAATGAAATCGTCATGCCGTCACGAACCGTTTTTTTAACTACCGTTTCGATTGAATCAACGACTTTATCATCACCCGTTGTAACTCGGACTTTTGGTGCCACTCGCTGAACAGTTGGCTGACCAATATCGGTTGTTTTGAAGCCTTCATAATTTAACTTGTTCATTAAATCATCTGGTAAATCACGATTTACACTATTTTTCAATGTAGTTACCCTCCTCATCAAGCAGGTTGGAAGCTTTGGCAAGTTTCATAACACGTTGTGCCCGCATCACAACCGGTCGATCAACCATTTGACCGTTCATTGAGATAACGCCGGAACCCTTCATCTTAGCTTCCTCGATAGCGTTAATTACGTTCTTGGCATTCTCAATTTCTTTTTGCGTTGGTTCGTAAACTTTGTTAACCATCGCAATTTGTCGTGGGTTAACCAATGACTTGCCATCAAAGCCAAGCTGGTGGATGTATCTGGTCTCACGATAGAAGCCTTCGGTATCATCCATATTGGTAAAGACGGTATCAAACGCCGCAATCCCGGCAGCTCTGGCCGCGTGCAGCACCATATTACGGGCAAATGACAACTCCGCGCCATCCGGATAATGGTGGGTCTTCATGTCGGTTGTGTAGTCTTCAGCAGATAATGCAATCCCAATCATCCGATCTGAAGCCGCCGCAATCTCAGGTGCATTCAAAACACCCTTGGCACTTTCGATGGCCGCCATCAAGTGGGTTGAACCTTCCTCTCGGCCAAACTGTTTTTCTGCTGCCAAGACATCCTTTTCAAGGTCGTGAATCATCCCCGCACTTTCGGTTTTTGGCAGCCGAATAACGTCAACGCCGGCCTTAACCATTGCTTTGACGTCATTTGCATAATAAGGCGTATCGGCACCGTTAATTCGAACAACTAATTCCGCGTCGCCGTAGTCTTGACTTTGCAGTGCTTCATAAACCAAGTCTCTGGCAGCGTCTTTTTCAGCCATGGAAACAGCGTCTTCCAAGTCGAACATAATTGAGTCGGCGCCGTAAATGCCGGCATCCTTGACCATTGCCGGATTGTTTCCCGGAACGAACATCATTGTTCGTCGTAACCGTTCGTCATTGTTTGCCATTTTACAATACCTCCCATGCCGGTTGATCCGTTGTTTTTAAGGCACGCTGGGCAACCGCAATTGTCCGGGCTTTGATCACACAATCCAAAGCACCCTTGTCAACTGCTTTTACCTTTGCATTTTCAATGCCGAATTTTTTTAACGTTGTTGTGATAACCGAAATGATTTGGTCGCCGAATTGTTTCTTAACATCCGACTCCAAATCAATTTCAATGCCGTGATTGCCCTTGGAAAGCATGATTTGAATATCAGACGATTCCAACGTACCGGCTACGGCAGTTTGCTTAATTTCCATCAATGTTCATTCCTTTCTTAATCCTTAACTCAAGCATGTCGAGATGGTCCTCGATAAATTGATAAGTTGTCTTTGGCAGCAATTCCTTTATTCGGGTAACATCACCTTCTTGAATGATTTTTCTAACTTGGGTTGCCGTTATATATTGACCGGCAGCCGTTTTTAGTCGTTTAATTTCTCTTACCTTAACTTTGGGCGGTAACTCCCGCAAAAGGGCTTTATTATATTGACTGGTTGTGTTGGAATAAGGTTCCGTTCCGATGTAGCGGGTGCCAATATGAAGTGCCGGGGCAATTCTGTCTCGAAAAATCCTGGCATCCATGGTTGTCTGATAGGCAATGTTGGTGACGCTATCCGGTAGAAAATATGCCGGAAAAGTCGCGTAGCTCACCATATAATCACCACCGCTAACGACCATCACATTCTTTAAATCGGCAGTCCCCTGCTTGACCAGGGCAACCCGTTCATCGGTAGAAAATAACGATGCATCCGTATTCACAACGAAAACGTACACCCAATCATTTTCCGAAGCTGCCCGCTCAATCAAGTAACGATGCCCCAAAGTAAACGGGTTGGCATTCATCACAATTCCGGCAATTGATTGGTGCTCTTGATCGACAACCTTGGGAAGTTCGTCCAAGTAATCTGTAATGTTTGGACTACCGGTTTCCAAAAAGGCCGCTGAATCCGTACTGGCCAACTCTGTAAAGCCCAAATGCTGGAAGCTTTGCGAGTACTTCTTTTTGGTAAAAACCAGAATGTGGAAAATCTGATTTTGGTACAGTCGACTGGTTAATTCACTGATGATCCGATTAAACCGGGCACCCTGGGTCACACCTTTGTTACAGACACCGATAAACTTCAAAACGTTTCCGGCAGCCGACCCTGTTCCAACCAGCTCATTACCATCATACATCCCCAGCGTTAAATCGATACCATTAATTTCTTTATCGCTAAAATTTGAAATCCCCAGCGACTTCAGAAAGTTTTCCCACTGCTGTCGCTTTCGAGGATCATTTAAATTGAGCTGCTCAATCGACTCGTACATAAATCAACGTCCTCCAAACTTAAACCAACTGTTTGTCTTTTCGGCGGTCAGCATCCGTGATCAATGATGAACTGACCGTTTCAACAACACCCTTATCAAAGACACCGGGGATAATTTTTTCAGCCGTTGGCGTTTTAACCATTTCAGCTAATGCTTTGGCAACAACGATTTGAAGGTCATCATCCACGTGATTGATGCCGGCAGCCAATAAGCCCCGGAAAAGACCAGGAAAGACCAAAATATTATTTACCTGGTTGGGGTATTGGCTGGAGCCTGTTGCAATTACCGCAGCACCGGCTTCTTTAGCAATGTCGGGATTAATTTCCGGCTTTGGATTGGCCAAGGCAAAAATAATTGGCGCTTGATTCATTTGGCGAACATCTGCTTTAGTCAGTACATCGGCATCGGATAACCCAATAAAAGCATCCTGACCGCTAATAATATCTGATAGTTGGCCATCCTTTAACGCTGGATTGGTTCCCAACTTGGCAGCCATTTCAAGTTGATAGGCATTGTAACGACTGTCACGTGGCGTCACAACCCCATACTTATCAACCAGGGTCAGTTTTTTAATACCAGCGTGGTATAAAAGCTTGGCAGTTGCCAATCCTGAAGCCCCAACACCGTTAACAACCACGTTTAAGGATTTCAACGACTTACCGGTGACTTTGGCAGCGTTCATTAAGGCGGCCAAAACAACGATTGCCGTTCCCTCCTGATCATCATGGTAAACCGGAATGTCTAATTCCTGAGCTAACTTTTGTTCAATTTCAAAACACCTTGGTGCGGCAATGTCTTCCAAGTGAATCCCCGCGAACGAACCCGAAAGATTCTTAACGGTCGAAACAAACTCGTCTACCGGCACTTGGTCAACTGAAAGTGGAATAGCGTTGATACCGGCCAAATCCTTATACAATAAAGCTTTTCCTTCAATTACCGGCAATCCACCGGCCGGGCCGATATTGCCCAATCCCAGCACCGCTGAACCATCACTAATTAAGGCAACTAATTTACCACTCATGGTGTACCGGTTTTTAAGTTCCGGGTTGTCAGCAATCAATTTTGATAGTACCGCAACGCCTGGGGTGTAAGCTTTCCCCAGATCTTTTCGATTTTGAACAGCTAAATCGGAATGAATGTCCAGCACACCGGTATGCAGTTCATGAAGTTTTAAAATATCCATTCTCTCACTCATAACGCGATCTCCTCTTAATTTGACATGCCGACACTAGGCCGCGCATTTAAGTTATTCATTTTCACTTAAATAGCTTACTGCATTTTTTCTAATTTATCAAATTTATAGCTATTTTTTGAAATTTTTAAAAAATGTTTTTATGATAATTTGATATTTGAAAATAAAATTTCATTATTAAAAAATATGCTATAATATTGACAATACAGCGAGGAGGAACGCCATCATGGATGTTAAACATCAGGAACTGTTAGCCAATATCGCCCAAGATTATTATCTTTCCAAGTTAACCATTACGGAGTTGTCCGATAAATATAATCTCAGTCGATACCTGGTTACGAAATCTTTAGACGAAGCCCTTTCATCCGGCTTGGTTAAAATTACCGTCAATACACCGATTACCAGAAACTTCGAACTGGAAGTCCTTTTCAAAAAAGCTTTCAATATTCGAAATGCTTTCATTATAAAAGATTCTGATACGCCAAACGACAATAACGAAAATATCATCGAATATGCTGCCGAAGAAATTCAAAATTTAATCCGCCAAAGCAGAGTTGTCGGCCTAACATGGGGGGATACAGTTCTAAGCATCATCTCCCACTTCCAGACGCAGCTTAAAGAAGATACTGTTTTCACCCAATTCGTCGGTGATAATATGAAATATAATTCATTATCCGGGGCAACGCCAATCGTTGAAAAAGCTGCCGCCAGATTTGGCTCCCCATATTTAACAATGCCAGGGCCACTTTACATTATTAATGATTCTGCCCGGTCGTCACTGAAAAGGGAACCGGCACTGTTTCCCGCCTTTAACACCGCCTCAAGAATGGACCTGCTCTTCACTGGCGTCGGAACGCTGTCTTCGGTGGATACGATTCCAGTATGGAAACAGCACCGAACGGAGATCTTTGAAGGCGTTGATTTGAATCAGGTAGCCGGTATGCTTTACGGCCGTCCGTACGATATTGACGGCAATATCTTAAACGCTGGCAAAGACAAAACTTTTGGTATCTCAATGGACAACATCATGACAACAATCCACAGGATCGGCATCGTTAAAAGTAAGTTTAAGGCCCGGGCATTATTAGGCGCGCTTCGGGGGCAGCTGTTAACTGAATTCGTCACAAATGAGGGGGTTGCCAATCGAATCCTGCAGGAAATGAATGAAACACCCAAACCAGGCGATTAACTTTTTACTTTTAAAAATGGCCATAGTGATTTCAAAAACTTGTCTGGTTGTTCGGCCATCACCAAATGACCGGCACCGGCAATGACTTTAGCATCACCTTTTTTGGCAAGTTGAGCGGTCGTTGTAGCAAAGGCCGGATCAAAATACGGCGACTGCTCACCAGCAACAACCAACAATGGCATTGTCATTTGGACAATAACATCGCGCCAATCCTGAAAGGCATGATCCACCAAAAATGGGTAGTTAAGATCAGCATCATAAGGATTCTGTTTGGCTTGCTGCTTCATTGTACTAAACGTTTCAGCATTGATTTTATGCACGGTCGCCCTGCCCATCGGAAACTTCAAATAATCAGGAAAGTTTTCCCAGGTCAACCCCTTAAAGCCAAACCGCCACGTTTTATCCGTAATCATTTTGGGGCTTTGATCAATATCAACTATTTTTAAAAACCGCCGATCATCAAATAAGGACAGATAGGCAAACAGCGTAGCGGCACCCATTGAATTGCCGATGCCGATGACGTGCTTAAGCTGCAGCTCATCCAGTAATTCCTTAACATCGAGCGCGTGCCGGCTAATTCGGCGCCCTTTGACAGTCCGTTGCGAGGCACCCTGATTACGGGCATCCAGGTTGACTACCCGAAACCCCCTTTCCAGCAGTGGTGATATAATCGGCTGGAAAACTTCCTTATAACCACCGACTCCGGATAACAGCAACACGGCAGTTCCCGAACCCTGGTCTGTATATTGAAGTTTGACCTTGTCACTTGTTATAAATTCCATAAATGAATCCTTCCGTATTACCGTTACTTCTATAGTAATCATTAAAGAATAAGGGGCCGGCGCAAAAGTTTAATTTTGTTCCAGCCCCTTTCATATAATCAAAATTCTGATTTTTAATCTACTATTTTCGATTCAACCAATATATTTCCGAACATTTTTACCAAATGCCGATCACTTTCATCCAAAGGCCGCCAATACCGATCCAAATTACCAAATACAGCAAGGCTAAAATGGCATTCAATCGCCACCAATCCGATTGCTTAACGTAACCAGAACCAAACAAGACGGTTGCCGGACCGTTGGCAAAGTGGGTGGTTGAACCAAAGATTGCGCCCGTGAAGCCCAAAATAATGGCAGCCATGACCGCCGGCGCACCGGCAGAAATCGCAACACCCAGCAATGCGGAATACATTGCCGATACATGGGCCGTGCCACTTGCAAACAGGTAATGTGAATAGAAGTAAACCAGTACCAGCACTAATAGAACCAATATCCAGCTCACACCGTGAAGGGCGGTTCCAATTGATTTGGATAACCACGGAATAACACCAAGTGTGTTTAATTCAGTAGCCATAAAAATCAGAATTGAGAACCAGAGAATTGTATTCCAGGCACCTGTTTCGTGCAGGATGTCATCCATCGTCAAAACGCCCGTCAATAACAGAAGGGTAACCGCCAGAAAAGCAACGGTTGCCGCGTCCAGCCCGATAAAGCTTGAAATGATCCACAGTACCAATGCAATCGCAAAGACACTGGCCATCATTTTTTCAGGGGTGGATGTTTTGCCCATTTTTTCCAACTCCGAATCAGCCCATTCTTTGGCATTCGGGGTTTCCTTAATCTCGGGCGGATACATTTTATAAATCAGCACGGTACAACAATCAAACTGATGAGCCCGGGAACAACCCCCGCCATAAACCAGGTCATCCACGAAATGTGCACACCCAGTGATTTGGCAAGTGTTGCCGCAACCAGGTTAGGCGCCATCGCTGTCATAAACATCCCCGACGTAATAATATCACCATGAAATTCGGAAAATACCAGAAACGAACCAATTTTCCGCCGGGTTGCGTCATCAGGCTTGGACCCATATGTGTGGGCCAGCGAATCAATGATTGGATAAACGATTCCACCAGATCGGGCCGTATTACTTGGCGTTGCCGGTGCGGTTACCAGATCAACTCCGATTAATGAATAGGCTAATCCCAGCGTTCGCTTACCAAACAGCCGAATAAACACCAGGGCAACCCGTCGGCCAAAGCCGGTTTTAATAAACCCGCGCGAAAGGAAATAGGCCATCCCAATCATCCAAACCGTACTATTACCAAATCCGGCTGTTGCTGTATCAATATCAACAATGCCCAAAAGAACCGTCACGGTCATTCCCAAAAGGGCCGTCGCACCGATTGGTAATGGCTGAGTAATACAGCCGATGATCGTTGCGACAAAAATTGCCAGCATATGCCAGCCGTTAACCGGAATACCAGCCGGCTTAAACGGCGTCAGCAGCCAGATAATCAGCCCAATTACGATTGGCCAGATAAATTTTGAGTATTTTACTTTACTTAAGTGCTGCATAAAACATTTCTCCCTTTTTAAAAAGCAAAGGCAAAGGGTTAACTTTGCTCAAAACCAGTCTATTTAAATTACTTATTAACAACATACTTATACGATTGCTCACCGGCTTGACGGCCAAAGATGACCGTCTCGGCGATTGAGTTACCGCCAATTCGGTTATTGCCATGAAGGCCGCCGGCAACTTCACCACCGGCAAACAAACCTTTGATTGGCTCGCCATCAGCTGTCAGCACTTGGGCCTTCCGGTTGATTTTGACACCGCCCATCGTGTAGTGAACGGCCGGCGCAATATGAATCGCGAAGAACGGTGCCTGAGAGATATCCCGATCCATGCCTGTTGAACGGCCAAAGTCGGCATCCTTTTTATCAGCCACAAAACCATTCCAATCAGAAACCGTTTTTTCCAAATTGGCAGGATCCACTTTGATATTTTTAGCCAATTCAGCAATGGTTTCACCGTGGACCACTAACCCGATATGATCGTAAAACTCAATTGCTTTAACATGGGAACGAATGCCGGTATCCAAAATCAAATAAGCACTCTTTTCCGGTAATTGGTTAATCGCGTTAGTAACGTTCTTTCTGGTATCCAGTTCATTAACGAACCGTTGACCTTTACCGTTAACCAAAATAGCCCCTTCGCCACGGGTAGCTTCACCGATTAAAAAGGCGTGGTCGGTATCCTGTTGGACAGTCGGATGAACCTGAATCTGATCCATATCAACCAATCCGGCACCGACTTGTCGGGCCAATTTAATTCCGTCGCCGGTAGCGCCCGGCTGATTGGTTGTGTTGTAATCAACCAAATCAGGTCGGTACTCCTTAATGATATCTTTGCTGGCACCAAAGCCACCGGCTGCCAGAACAACTGCTTTGGCATTGATCTGCTTTTGCGTGCCATCACCTAATGTTGCAGTGACACCACTAATCACACCATCAGTTTGCAATAACTTATCAACGTGAACATCGTTAAATACCGGAATCTTTTCCTTTTCAACCAATTTAAGCAATTCCGTTACCAGAAAGTTGCCAATCGGGGCCATGCTGCTTGGCCGGTGAGTTCGCTTAATTTTCATCCCACCGGTGATGGTCACGTCATCTAGATGAATGCCGTGATCAGCCAGCCAGTCGATTGCCAATGCCCCGTGGGTAGTAAAATACTGCAGCATTTCTTTATCATTTAACTCACCGCCGCCACGGTAGGTATCTTCATAAAATTCCTCATAACTATCCACAATATGGTGCTTCAACTGAACATTGGTTTCGGCAGCATTCATTCCGGACGAGGCCCGGTTGGTGTTGCCACCAAATTTATCCATCTTTTCAAAGATCACTGGATTTAATCCCAATTCATGAGCTTGAAGAGCGGCGGTCATCCCCGTTGCCCCTGATCCAATGACAACTAAATCATATTGGTCTTTTAATTCTTTAATATCAGTTGGTTGAAAGACGTATTTTGCCATTTTGCGTTTCTTTCCTCTCTGTTTTTTGCTTGTTTTAATGTGAGGGAGCGGTTTGAAAATGCCTTATAATCCGGGCATTAACCGCTTTGCTTCGCACACTACTCTAGGACTGCTACTCAAAGCAACGTTCTACATATAAGGGATCCATTTCAAAAATCCAAACCCGGGATTTCCGAAATCGATGCCTTACACTCCGGTTTATCCCGGTTAGCTCTGCACACTATCAATATTTGTCATCTTCAGCGGGTCCACCCACTCGTCGAATTGTTCCGCTGTTACTTTTCCTGACTTAATAGCTGCTTCACGCAACGTGCTGCCTGCCTTATCCGCTGCCTGGGCAATTTTGGCACTGTCATGGTAGCCGATATGTGGTGACAAAGCCGTTACCGTCATTAATGAATTATCAACCAATTCAGTCATTCGATCGGCATTCACCGTTAAGCCGTGAATCATCTTATCTGCAAACCCGGTCATGGTTCCTGCCAACAAATCAGCTGATTCCAAGAAGGCATCAATCAGCACCGGTTTGTAAACATTCATTTCAAAGTTGCCTTGCGAGGCTGCCAAATCAACAACCACATCATTTCCCATTACCCGAACGGCGGCCATCGTAACAGCCTCTGCCTGTGTCGGGTTAACTTTACCCGGCATAATTGATGAACCCGGTTCGTTGGCCGGAATATTCAATTCATCGTAGCCGGCACGCGGACCACTTGCCAAGAAGCGAACGTCATTGGCAATCTTCATTAAATCAGCAGCCAGGGTCTTCATGGCACCGTGGACAACGTTCAAGCCGGAATGAGCTGCCAAACCATCAAATTTATTAGTGTCCGCTGTAAATTTAAGACCGTATACCTGACTCATACGTTCCGCAATATCATCAGCGAAATGCGGTGCGGCATTCAAGCCGGTTCCAACAGCGGTACCACCCATTGCTAATTCAAGCAGGGTTGCGTCCAAACTCTTTAAGTAAGCCAGATCATGTTCAACCATGCTGACCCAACCGCTGACTTCTTGACCAAACGTCAATGGTGTTGCGTCTTGTAAATGAGTCCGACCGATTTTAACGGTTCGCCAATACTTCTCCTGCTTAACTTTCAATTCATCAATAAGGTGTTGTGCTGCCTTCTCCAATTTTTGAACGGCTTCACTTGCCGTAATGTTCATTGCAGTTGGAAAAATATCGTTGGAGCTTTGGCCATGGTTAACATCATCATTGGGCAGGATTTCAATACTGTCATCAATTTGGGCAGCTTTGTGAGCCACAACTTCGTTAACGTTCATGTTGGTTTGAGTTCCCGATCCAGTTTGATAAACTTTCAGCGGGAAGTCCTTGCGAAGGTCTTCATCAGATAATGCCAATAATGAATCAATTGCTTTGACAATCAAATCACTTTTATCCTGCTTAGCGCACCTTCCTCGGCATTAGCCTGGGCAGCGGCTTTCTTAATTTGAAGCAGCGCTTTGATGATCGGCAACGGCATGAATTGGCCGGTTGGGAAGTTATTTCGACTTCTCTCGGTTTGTGGCCCCCATAGTGCTTTTGCGGGAATTTCAACTGGACCCAACGTATCTTCTTCAACGCGTACATCTTTGTTTGACATAGTGATTACCTCCGCTATAAATAAAATTCAAGATAAACAATTAACATTATTAAGGCACTCAATTGTTATGAACATCACAAGAACAACCAAAAAAATAATCAGTCGGTCTAAAACGCTTTCAGTTAGCCTTCAGTGTGATAATACTATCCCGGGTAAGTTATAGTCAAATCCCTAAGAGATCATTAATTTAATTAATATGTCGAACTGGCTTTTAAAAGAGAACCTCTTTAATAGCAACATTTAGCTCGTCCATATTCCAACCAGCCGATTCAATTGCTTATTTGAAAGTACAATAAAAAATATTTATGTTTTCAACTTCTCGATTACATTTTTTAGATTAAATTTGCATTGATTTTCACAATCTTCGTTTCTTTCAACTAATTTTCATTTCACAAACTCATTTTTAATAAAATCGGCTAATCCGCTGGTCTATCAAAAGGCATTTCGTAAATCAGATCGATTTTTTACCTAATTCACGATCAAAAAAAGTAATTTTTTCCGAGTAAAGCGTTTACATTTCACAATCATAAAACTATACTTGAGTAAGTGAAGGATATTATCCAATAGAATTTTATAGGAGGCTTCATTTATGGTTGAAAAGATTAGTGGCTCTGATGCTGTATTAAAGGTGCTGGAACAGTGGGGTGTTACCAACATCTATGGCCTGCCAGGTGGTTCATTTGACTCGACCATGAACGCGATTCACAATCAAAAGAACAAAATTAATTTCATTCAGGTACGACATGAAGAGGCCGGTGCGATCGCCGCATCAGCTTCCGCAAAATTAACCGGTAAAGTCGGTGTTTGCTTCGGTTCTGCCGGTCCCGGCGCCGTCCATTTACTTAACGGTCTTTATGATGCCAAGAGTGATGGTGTTCCAGTTGTCGCTTTGGTCGCTCAGGTGCCAACCAGCAACATGAACATGGACTTCTTCCAAGCAATGGATGAAGAACCAATCTTTGATGACGTTGCCGTTTGGAACCGAACCGCAATGACAGCCGAAGCTTTACCGAGAATGACGGATGAAGCCATTCGTCAGGCTTACATGAAGCATGGCGTTGCCGTCTTAACCATCCCGAAAGATCTTGGCTGGGCTCAAATTAACGATACCTACGAACCAAACGTTAACTCACATACCGAACCGGCATATCCGGATCCGCGTCCCGAAGACGTTACCGAAGCTGTCAAGCTGATCAAGGAAGCCAAATCGCCAATGATTTACTTCGGACTGGGTGCCAAAGACGCCGCCGATGAATTAAAGGCCGCTTCCGAGAAATTCAAGATGCCGCTGGTATCATCAGTTTTGGCCAAGGGAATTATTGACGACAATTATCCGGCATACCTGGGGTCAACCGGCCGGGTTGCACCAAAACCAGGCGCTGAAATCGGCTTTAGTACCGACCTGATTCTTTGGGTAGGTAATGACGTGCCATTTAGTATCTTCCTCTTTAACAAGAAAGCTAAAGTTATTCAAATTGATATTGAAAGTGAAAAATTAGGTAAACGTCGTCACAACGATGTTTCTATGTTAGCTGATTCCAAGAAAGCTCTTCAGGCAATCTTGGATGCCGGCGAAGAAAGAAAGCCGTCTGCCTTCTATCAAGCTGCATTAGCCGACAAAACCAACTGGCTTGACTGGCAGAACAGCTTTAAGGATTCGACCGAAAAACCGGTTCGTCCAGAACCAATCTTTGATGTTATCAATCAGACAGCCAGCGATAAAGCAATCTTTGCCGTTGATGTTGGTAACGTCAACATCAATTTTGAACGCTTAATCGATATGCATGGTGATCAAAAGTGGGCTACTTCCGGGATTTACGCAACGATGGGCTTTGCATTGCCAACCTCAATTGCCGCAAAGCTTGAGTACCTGACCGTGACGTTTACAGCTTAAGTGGTGATGGTGGCTTTGCCATGCTGATGGAAGAGGTTATGACCCAAGTCAAGTATGGATTGCACGTTGTCAACGTCATCTTCAGCAACGAGACACTCGGCTATATTCAAGCCGAACAAACTGACGATACACATCAGCCATTATCCGGAGTTGATTTGCCGGACACCGATTGGCAAAAAGTTGCCGAAGGTATGGGAGCCGTCAGCTACACTGTTCGAACCAAAGATGACATGAAGCAGGCAATGGCCGAAGCTGATAAGACTGATAAACCGGTTGTCATTGATGTTAAGTTGACTCATAAGATGCCGTTGACCACCCAACACATGTTTATCGACCCGGCATGGCAGGATCAAAAGAAGATTGACGAATTCGTTAAGAAGTATCAAGCTCAAGATTTGAAGCCGTTCAGCTACTTCTTAAAAGAAGCTCAGGAAGGTCAACTGCAAACCAACTAGTAGCTGGCAGTTATCACTTCTCTCATATTTCGACCAGACAATCATGATTTAAATGTTATTTTTAAGGGGCTGAGACAAAAGTAATTTTGTCCAGCCTCTTATTTACATAATCACAATTATTACCGAGCAGAAACGTGCGCCAAAAGGCGGTTAACTTCCTGCCTCGTAACCGAACTATCCAAATATTCAAGCCCGGCATATTCGAATAGTTCGGTTACGCTCCGGAAGTTAACCGCCTTTTGTCCCACTCTTTTCGTGGTTGGATAAATTAAATTATGGTTGAGTGATTGCTTTGAATCTTTTATGATGGAACCTAAGTGTCAATCTTCGTTTTTTAAAACCATTTTGGGGAGCAGCCGATTATGCAAGTTATTTATCTCAATTCACAGCAACAATCATTTCCTTCGTCAAATCAACCGATTGTCTTGGCGCTCGGCTTTTTTGACGGTGTTCACAAAGGGCACCAATTTGTCATCCGTACCGCTCGAAAAATTGCCACGCAAAATGGCCTGACACTAGCTGTGATGACCTTCAACCGTCACGCGTCACGGATCTTTAATCACGGTCCATTGGCAACCTTTCGCTATTTGACAACCTTGAAGCAAAAAGCCGAACTGATTGAAAAGTTGGCGGCCGATATCTTATACGTCGTCGACTTTAACCGCCAATTTGCCGGCCTCTCTCCAAAAGCTTCATCGAAAACTACGTTATTGGGCTAAACGCCAAAATTGTCGTTGCCGGCTTTGACTACACCTTTGGCCGCGGGGGCACCACAACCATTGATGATATGGCGGCCATCAGTAATCATCGAATCAAAACGGTTACAGTTAAGGAATTGGATAGCCAACACTTGAAAATCAGTTCAACTCGGATTAGAAAACTAATTGGTCAGGGAAAAATCACAGAAGCTAATCAACTACTGGGACACCCCTACGAAACCACCGGTAAGCTTATCCGGGCCAAAATCGACGGCCTATCCATCGTGAATCCGTCAAGCCGCTTACAGCAACTCCCCAAAACTGGCGGCTATCTCTGTGACGTGACCATTTCAAAGCAAAAACAAAGACTGACCGTTCAGGTTCATCAACCTGAAACTAGTCAGTCATCAGCTGTTATCTATCTTAACCGAACAGCATTTCAGCACTTACCGCGGATTAACTCGCTGCCGGTTTCGATTAAGTGGCTAAGTGAATAATTAGTTATCCCTTAGCGCCTTGGCCTGCAACCAAAACGCACTGATTATACAAATATCAACAATCAGAAAAGTAAACAGTGACAAGTTTTCCGGGATGGCATGAAGCGAAAACGTTACTAACAGACCACCTGCAACTAGCATTAGCAATGAGATGACAGGTCGATTACCAGTAATCGCTTTTCGATAACGCCAGATCCAAATTAGATAAATGGCTACACTCACAATTGCCACTTGAAAAATAGATCCATTGATCATTTCCATCTTTGACTGGTGGGTCGCAAATTGAATTAACAAATTCACCCCAATACCCGATAAGAATACCAGCCAAACGGTCACAGCAGGATGCCTAGCAATAACTTTAACCAATCGATTCAACATAATACGCTGCCTCCTTCATTAAACTTACAGAAATAGTGATTAAAAAGGATGTTTTGAAATTATCATAATCAACGAATTATTAGATAACACAACATCATATTTTTATGTATATTAACATAAGTTTTTTCTTGGTGGTTATTATACACCCCCCTTTCGGATTTCAAGAAGCCGGCTGGCAGGTTGATATTTAAAGTACCTATTTATTTTTGCACTAAATTTGCCTATACTTGAAGAAGTTTTACTATTGCCAAATAAGCCGAGGTTTAGAAAATGAAATTACGTGACTTGGAATACTTTTGCTACTTATATAAAGTCGGCACGTTCACCGGCGTTGCCAAACATTTTAAGGTGGAACAGCCCACCGTTACATTG
This sequence comes from Lentilactobacillus farraginis DSM 18382 = JCM 14108, assembly GCF_000583655.1. Lineage (GTDB taxonomy): Bacteria > Bacillota > Bacilli > Lactobacillales > Lactobacillaceae > Lentilactobacillus > Lentilactobacillus farraginis. Next base: position 14,579 of record NZ_BAKI01000012.1, on the reverse strand, counting down.
GCTATTAAACGGCTGGAAGATGCCCTTAAAACCAAATTGGCTTTTCGTGACCGCTCCAAAGGCCTTATTCAAATTACACCGGCCGGTGAAATTCTGTACCGTCATGCCAGCAACATGCTTCGAGATGCCAAGCTGGCCGACCTGGAAATCAACCATTACAACAGTAAGAAAATTCGCTTTGGCTTACCGCCAATCATCGGCTCGCTTTATTTTCCCCTGGTTATCGACGGGATTATTCAAGACCATTTGTTAGACGATTTGGAAGTTGATGAAACCGGCTCTCAGCAGCTCTTATTGGACCTGTTGGGCGGCAAGGTCGATATCGCTTTATTAGGCAGCCCACTGCCAATCCAAAACGATGCCATCAACACAACTTTTTTAACCAGTCGCCAATTCGTTATTATTTCTTCAAGAGATCATTGGTTAAATAATCGTCAGTCAATCTCTTTTTCTGAATTAAAAGATGAGCCATTTATCAGCCTAAATGGCCGGTTTATTCACTCAGAAGTTTTAAAAGTCTATTCCGATCAGGCTAAATTTCATCCCCACATTATCTTTGAAACCCAAAGCATCGAAACAATGAAACGGTTGGTTGAAAAAAATGCCGGCATTGGTGTTTTAGTAAAAGACGCGATTAGTCCGGCCGATCAATTAGCCACCACCACTTTGAGGAATCCGCTGCCCGAACGATTCAACATTTCAATTGCCACCCGAAAAGACTACTTGGCCGATGCCCATGAACAAGCCTTCATCAGTGATCTGTTCAAGCTCCAGTCCATCATCAACCATTAAAAGTAGTTCCAACCGGCATTACTTTTTTTATTTTCAAAACATTTTTAAAACATTCATGATTTTTTCCTGGGGTTCACTAAAAACCATTCCGTGACGCCATGCCAAACCAATTTTAAATAACGGCTGAGGAGAATCTGCCAGTGGTACCCGAACAATTCGCGGATCAGTGATTTTAATCGCGTTGGTCAAAAAGCCGAGTCCGATGCCCTGAGCAACCATGTTCACAATACTTTGGGCGGCATTGGTTCGAAAAACCACCGTGGGACGAATCTGGTTAACCGTTGCCAGCTGGCGAAAGACCCGGTCGTGAACAAAACTATCTTTAAATAAAATAAAGTTTTGATTTTTCAAGTCGGCAAATCCGACTTTTTTCTGTCTGGCTAATCGACTGTCAGCGGCGGTTAAAATGGTGAATGGTTGTTGGTCAATTTGTTTCACTTCAATCAGTTGGTCCGTAACTTGGCCAATATATCCCAGAAAAGAAATATCCAGAGCTCCGGTCTTTAAATCATTAAGTGCCGCAATCGACCCTTCTTCGATTGTTTGGATACTCATCAATGCTTTCGTTGATAACTGCTTGGCAATTTTGGGGAAATAATTGGTCTCAATAATTGGTGGCATACCAACTACCAAACGTTGCCGTTCACTGTTATCAATTTCCGTTTTTGCCAATCGATAATGATAGCGGATTTCTCGCGCGTGACTTAAAAGCTGTCTTCCAGTGTGCGTCAACGTAATTGCCCGATGTGGATTGCCCCGCACCAATAATTGACTGCCAAACTCCGTCTCCAGTCGCTTAATTGCCGCCGAAACGGTTGGTTGGCTCACATGATATTTCTTGGCAACGTTTGAAAAACTTTTTTCTTCTGATAGCGATACATAATATTCAACTTCTTTAATATTCATGATAGATCCCTCGTTTCAAAGCCCGAATAGACATTACTATTACCAATCATAATCGAATTAACCCTATTTGACTATAATAGAAAACGGCGATTACACTGACGACAATGATTCTAAACAGAAAGTCAGTGATTAAATGCCTACAAGAAATATTTTAAACGATCCATTTAAAAACAAGGGAACCGCTTTTACGTTAACGGAGCGCCAACAATTGGGATTAACCGGCACACTGCCACCCAAAGTTCAGACACTTGATCAACAAGCCGAACAAGTCTACGCGCAATACTCGAAAAAATCCAGTAACTTAGAAAAACGACTATTTCTAATGACCATTTTTAATGAAAATCGGGTTCTTTTCTACAAAGTCTTTAGCCAGCACGTCGCTGAATTCATGCCGATTGTTTACGATCCGACTATTGCGACAACGGTGGAAAATTACAGCCAATTATTCGTCCAGCCACAAGACGCGGCTTTTCTTTCCATCGATAATCCGGAAACTATCAAGGAAAGCTTAAAAGACGCGGCTGGCGATCGTGATATTCGACTACTGGTCGTTACCGACGGCGAAGGAATCCTTGGGATCGGTGATTGGGGAACCCAAGGTGTCGACATTACCGTGGGTAAACTAATGGTTTATACAGCGGCCGCCGGCATCAACCCGCGTCAGGTCCTACCAGTCGTCTTGGATGTTGGCACAAATAATCAGCAGCTTCTCCATGACCCACTGTACCTGGGCAACCAACATCCTCGCGTGCAGGGCGCTAAATATGATGCCTTTATTAACCAATTTGTAAAAGCAGTGGAAACATTATTTCCCAATGTTTATTTGCACTTTGAAGACTTCGGTCGCGATAATGCCGCTAATATTCTCAACCGCTTTAAGGGCAACAACCTGGTCTTCAACGATGACATTCAGGGAACCGGCATCATCGTTTTAGCCGGCATCCTTGGTGCCTTAAACATTTCCAAACAAAAGCTGACTGATCAACGCTACCTGTGCTTTGGCGCCGGAACAGCCGGAGTCGGAATTACGCAACGAATCTTTGAAGAAATGGTTAATCTCGGATTGAGTCCGCAGGAAGCTCGGAAACATTTCTATATGGTTGACAAGCAAGGACTACTGTTTGACGATATGTCCAACCTGACGCCGGAACAAAAACCATTCGCCCGTTCACGAAGCGAGTTCGACAATGCTGACGATTTAACCGATCTGCTTAGCACCGTGAAAGCAGTTCAGCCAACAATCATGGTTGGCACGTCCACTCAAGCCGGGGCGTTTACGGAAAGGGTTGTAAAAGAAATGGCGGCTCATACTGAACGACCAATTATCTTTCCAATTTCAAATCCGACTAAATTAATTGAAGCGCACGCGGACGATCTGATTAAATGGACCGATGGAAAAGCTTTGGTTGCGACCGGCATTCCATCTAAAAACGTTGACTATAACGGCGTTTCATATGAAATTGGGCAAGCCAACAATGCCTTGATTTATCCCGGGCTTGGTTTGGGTGCGATTGCCAGCACCGCCCGCGTTCTCAACGATAAGATGATTTCAGCCGCTGCTCATTCACTTGGTGGGATTATCGATGTTAAAAAGCCCGGTGCGGCCGTTCTACCACCGGTATCAAAACTGTACGAATTTTCAGAAACTGTTGCGGAAGCCGTTGCTAAGAGTGCGGTTGACCAACGGCTCAATCAACGGCCAATTGAATCAGTTGTAGACGCGATTAAAGAAACCAAGTGGGAACCAAAATATTAAGCTTAGAAATTTGTCAAGAAGCCCGGCAGGCTGGAGTTTGCCGGGCTTTTTTTGTTAACTATCAACTTGAACAGCACCGTGAGCCACCCTCGATTCATAAGCCTGGTCCGCTTTTACCAGGTAAATGATACTGGCGACAAGCAACGGCGCAAACACAGCCAGAATTATGCCCCAACTGGTGGCAGTAATGCCGGATTTTAAGCCGGCGCTGGGGAACCAATCCAGCAGGAAATGTAACAGAATGCCCCACCAAAGTGAATTAGTCGTGAAACGAAGCGCGGAGAAAAAGACGCCCAGTACAAACGCCCAAAAGATTTGTTCAAAGACGGCAGCCGGATTATTCCCCATTAAATTCACCAAGTGAAAGACGCCAAAAAGAAATGACGAGTAAACCGCGGACCGGGTCATCTTATAAGTACGGCTGTTATACTCAGCATGTACCAGAAAAGCTGAAAGAAACAACCCACGACAAATACTTTCTTCAAAGATGGCAGCTGACAGTGCAATAAGCGTATTAACCAGAAAATGCTTTGCCTGAAACACCATCACAATATGTTGCGGCACCTGCGCAAATATAAATACGATCACTAGCATCACTAAAGCAATTAGGCCCCAAATAATTAACGGCCTAGTCATAGAAAGTCGACGTGTAAATACTTTGGTCGACTTTAACGCCCAAAACGTAATCGCAAACGATAGTAACGCAAAGCCAAATTCTGCAATTGTATAATCCAGAAGCGCCGCATTATACAAATACATTGATAAAGCATTAAAAACCAGAAACAACCCAATTGCCAACGTTATCTGGCGACCCCATGACCAACGATTTTCGATTATCACCGCAACCAACCTTTCCTAACTTATACCATTTCACACCTTATTAAAGTTATTCACATTATATCCTTAGGAAAGTTATTTGAACAGGTACTAGAGCATTTAGCTACTATGGCCAACTGACTGGACGTACTTAAAAAGTGCATTAACCATGCTTTCCTAAAAAAACAAATAAGATCCATCTAAATCAATCTTTTAACCCCTTTTAACATGTTACAACTAACACCAATAAAGCCATTTGGGGGATCATTTAATGAAACATCGCAAACTTATTTTATGGGGTACAGGAATTATTGTCGTTGTCGGGATCGGCTTGGCATTTGCAAAGGCCACTTGGGATCCAAACGAAGTACCGACTTCTGTAACGGCAATTAAGCAGACAGTCGCGCCAAACCACATTTATCAAACATATCGCTTTCCATATAAACTAACTATTGTGGATAAAAGTGCCAAACTGTATTCGGCACCGGCTGGAACAAAGGGGTCTAAATATTTGGGAACCGCCGCTTCGAATCACTTAAACACTAAAATTACCGGCCAGACTCGAGACGATTTAAATCATAATCAGCGAGCCGGCTACATTAAGTTCAATCAAAATAACCATCATTATTGGGTTAGCGCCCAGCAAACCAGATTTCGTGATTTAAACGCTTTAAAGGGCCCCAATAAGCAAATTGAGACGGCTATTTCTGCCGGTTTAAAACTTGTTGGCCATTCCAAATACGATTATGGCGGTGGTCGAAATCTAACTGATATCCGGCATCACCGTTTTGACTGCTCATCATTTGTCAGATACTGTTACGGTAAGGCCGGCATCACATTAGGAAGCTGGATAGTGTCACTACTTTTACACTGGTTACAATGGGTAAGCCTGTCAGTTTTAATCAAATGAAACGGGGAGATTTATTCTTCTTCACAAATGCTAAGGGACAGGTCAACTCACATGTTGCTATTTACCTGGGCGATCATTTATTTTTGCATGACCATGGTCAATCAGATACCGGTGGTGTTGGGATTACCTCTCTGAACGCGCCCAGCTGGCGAAAAGAAAGTAATGGTACGGTACGTCGGATTGTGAACTAAACTCGGCTGTGATCATTACACGAGAAATTAAATAAGACGATCATCATTAAAAGTGACGTTCAGCCAATCCCTGAACGTCACTTTTAACTCATATTTATTTCGCTGCCACTGCCGTATCCTCACGAATATCCTTTAGCAACAAGACTAGAAGACTCAATACATAACCTAATATCGTCAAACCACTTATCATAATTATCACGGCGCCATTGAATCTACTTTGAAATAAAAACGTATACACAAGTGTTCCAATTGGCATAATTGCCGTAACCGAAGTTGTCAACGTTGAACTGACCCGCCCCAAAAGATGGGTTGGAACAGTGGTTTGCAACCGTATGTTTAGTGAGATATTCATCACCGCATTCATTAACCCGATCATAAACAAAATTATGCCACCAATTATTGCCAACTGAATTGGCTGCGTAACTAAAATAAATAACAGCCCAAGCATCGCCATCCCCGATCCCATAAGAATAACTGGCAGCAAAATTTTAACCGCGAAATGATAATCGTTAGGGATTACGGATGTCAACAAGCTGCCAACAAAGATGCCAGCTGAAAAACCGGCTTCGATATAGCCAATTGGTAGATTCCCAGCATGCAGTTGATTCGTGATGACAAAAGGCATCCCAATCGTTACTGCTGTAAAAAGAAAGTTAATCACTACCGCCATTAAGATTAAATCACGAATTAACGGGCGTTGCCGAATGTAAATCAACCCCGTTTTAAATCCTGAAAGCTGTGAGGATATTCCACGACGATGACGCATTACGTTATCGTTATTCTCCTGATAGTGAAACTGCATCAGGATTAGCAGCACCAACGCTACCATTGTCGCCACAATTTCAACAATAATAAACGTTTCAAAGCCGATCAGTGCGTATAGAGCAACTCCGATCGCAGGTGCCAAAATAGCCGAAAGGGCTGAAGCAGCCTGTGTCAATGAACTTAATAATGGAATCTTTTGATCGTTTACCAATTCGTGAACAGATGCTGCATAAGCAGTCGTATTGACATTGGTTGAAATAGCATTGACTGTAACATAACAGACCACCGGGATAAACTCACTGACCCCTTTAAATAAAGGTAAAAGAAGCGCAAAAATCACTAAACTGATTAGTCGGGTTACCAAACTGGTTACTAAAATTGTTTTATGCCGGCATTGATCCACAAGATTGCCGACCGGTATCAGAATCACTATGCCCACAAGCGGTACAATCGCAGTTTCCAAGCCAAAGCTTAACGGTGAATGAGTGTCGTGAAGTAACATCAATCCCATGGCAAGTGAGAACATGCCACCACTAAGGGAACCAACAAAATTGCTGACAACATCTTTTAAAATTTGATAATTGGATTGTCGATTTGTAATTAAAGCAACCCGATGATGCATTTTGGCTGACATGGCCATTTTATCTTCAATCATCATCAAAACCTCGATCCTAAAGTTCCAAGCGTTTTTTAAATTTATTTTATCTACTAAATAAATTTAGTTGATAAATTAAATATAGTCAATTGAGTAAACTTTGTCAAACGTTTATGATAGAAACGAGGTGAAAAAAATGGCAAAAAACACAGTTTCTAAATTAGCGAAACTCATGGCAGACGAAAAAGTTATCGCTATTTTAAGAGCTACTAAAGATAAACAGGGGCTCACATCTAAAGAAATTTCCAAAAAAGTTCACATTCCAACTAACCAACTTTATTACACCGTTAAGAAAATGACTGACGAAGGGTTATTAGAAGTGACTCAAAAGAAAAACATCAAAAATTTTCAGGAATTTTATTATTCCAGTTACCAAATGACCCACCATGATCCTCGCCTGGGCCCTGAAGATCCTGAGTTAACTAAAAAAGGCGTCAATATTTCGGCTGACTGGGTTCAAAAGCACAGCCAGGAAGTTGCTCAAATGATTTTATATCAAACACAACAATTTCTTGGTGCTATGCAGTCGGACATGGAAAAGTATACTCAAAATCCCGATATTAAAGGTATCCATTCGGGCGCTATTCATAGTACTTGGAAATTAAGCTGGGCAGAGGAACAAAAGCTTTGGCAAAAAATTATCAAGCTTATTAACAATACCGAAAAGGAAAGCCAAGGCCAACAGACTCATAATGTCCACCTGCTCGTCGAAAAGTGGGTACAAGACACTGACAAAGACGCTGAATAATACCAAAAAAAGACTTGCAGCCATTCGTTGCAAGTCTTTTTATTAATCCAGTCGTATTAAATTACCACACTACACTGTCAAAGTTTCAATGACCCGTCCCAGATTTACCAAATTTACCTTTAGCGCCTGTTTTCCAATTGGCGCTAATAATTTAAGCGGCAATTTGGTTTGAGTTGGATCGGTAAATAAGGTTTCTCGAATCTGTAACTGCCCATTACTTTCAGTTAATTCAAAAATCAGATCATAAGCTAAGCGTCCCTGACGACTGTGGTAGGTGATCTTTGCGTCGGTAGCTTCAACGGCCATTACTTCGAACTGGTTCAAAGCCTCCTTGGAACGAGTGATGGAAAAGGCACCGTCCTTTTGATCAACCGCATTGATTTCCGGAACCCATTTCAGTAACCGTGTCGGATTTACCAGAATTTGCCGAGCCTGATCTGCCTTGGCATTAACTTTAATAACATTGGTAAATAATTGTGTATTCATATTGATGAAGCCTCCTTGTATTTAATGGCTTCACTTTATCAATTTTCAATTCAAGATAAAAATCAGTATTCTGATATTTAAAATTTTTCGTAGGGCTTCTCATTGAATAATTCCGAGAAAATCTCGGATCGTCGATGAGCATCATCGGATAAGTCTTTCTGTTCTTCAATGTCTGCCGTTTTAGCCAAAAGATAATAAATATTTGCCAACATATAGTGAGAATCATGCGCTGTCGCAAAATCAATTCCCTTTACAAGCCAATTGACGACTTGGGGGTACTGTTTTAATTCAAAGTAACTCATGCCGGCCAAATAAAAAATAACATTCAGGTTTTCCTCATAGGCGGCTTTTTCAATTCCCAAAAATGCTTGGTCAAATAATTTTTCAACCGCCCGAACGTAGCCTAATTGTGCTTTGATAATCCCGGTCGAAGCCAACCCCAGCCTGGTTAATGCTGATAACTGATTGGGATGCGCGTTTGCCAATGACAATTGAAAATCTGTTTCAACGGTTTGAATATCATCTTGCAGGTGCCATTTCGATACACCTAAGTAATAGTAATAAGCCTGCATTTGTGCGTCCGTTTCAATATGATCCAACACGTCATCAGCTTGTAGAAAATCGAGCAGTTCTTGGTACCGGTGCGCGTTACACAGCCGATCCAATTTTTGATTTAAATTAGTTGTTGCACTGATATCAAAGTTGGCCGACAAGCTGATTTCGTCCAAACTAATACCCAGTCTTTTACATAGGGCCAGCAATAATTTGGCATTCGGCGTGTACTGCCCCTGCTCGATGGCCGAAAGCATCGGTTGAGAACAAATCCCCGCTGCCAATTGTTTTTGAGTCAAATGACCAGCCTTTCGAGTCTGCTTAATCATGCTGCCAAGTTCAACTGCCATTGAAACGCACCTCCAGTTATGATGTGACATTTAAATAAATAAAAAGACGGCCGTATCCCAGCCACAGTGCAGGATCGTCCCCGGCCATAAGTTGCGGGAACGATAGAAAAGCCAGCCGAACACAAATCCCAGCGGTAACACCGTTGAAACATTAGCCGCCCATCCCATCAAAGACAATCCTTCCGCCCAATAAATTGGGAAATGAATTGCTTGAAACAGTAACGTTTGAATAACAAGTGCCTTTATCGGCCTGAGCCTCGTCAATAAGAAATTACAGAAAAATCCCCGAAAAACGAATTCTTCGATCAAACCGGCTGCCAAAGTAACTGTTAAAAAGTTGCCGCCTGCTTTAGTGAACGGATGTGGTGTGACGTACAACCCATGATGTCGAAACCACATTGACAAGAATAAATATCCCCCGAGAATAACGAAAAGTAACCAAAATTCAAAGGGAAAGCGACGATTGTACAGTTGTTGTTTCGACAGCCAAAGCTGTCCTCGTGTCCGATGCAACCAAACAAACCCAAATGCCAACCAGACAACCGTTTTAATGCCGACATTGGCTAAATCATTAATCATTCCGGTGACATATTGTGTCTGAATATTCTTTAAATATTCCTGGGCAACCAACCAAACCAGCCAAAAAATCAGATAGTTGCCATAAAATGTTTTGAACGACCATTGTTTATACTTTTGCATTGAGAATACGCCTCTTAGTTTCTCTCATTATCAGCGCCTTGTCGTATTTTGTCCAGTAGTGTTTTTAACTTACTGATTAATAAAAAATAATCAGTTTTGCTTGCATCTTCGTTAATTTCGTTATACTGTATTAGTTGAATAGTACAATAATACAAATTAAAAATTCAGCCATTCAAATGATTATCGTTAAATTGGAGGAGGTCATTAAAATGATTGTTAAATCAAGGGTTATTAAACCAGCTGCTTTATTAGCTGTTTTGGCACTAATGCCGATTCTGTCCGGATGCCAAGGCGACAGCAGCCAGGCAAAATCACTCAAAACGCTCATGGCAAGTACCAAGAAGGCACAAGCAGCTTCATCCTTTAGAAAATATGACTGGGTGAAAGTTTCAAACGCTCAGGGCGAAGAAGTCGCACAAATCACGAATCGACCAGACGTTGTCTATGTTTCCGATATTGTCGGAGACGCTGCCAATGTTGACCAGGTGGGCTTGGGAAAAAAGTATCTCAGCCATGCTCACCCTCACTACCACTATACTTTTTATGATGCTGAATCCAAAGTAGCCATTCACATGACCACCTATTCAGATACCCAACACGTTCAAGTCACCAATCTGCCGATTATCCACGCGGTTCACTACAAACTGTCACCAACCAGTTATCAAAAGCTGAATCACCCATTTAAATATTTAAAGGCGGTGAAAGTAACGCCTTAGGTGGCCCTCAGGAACTTCAGTCATTCGGTTTTTAAAAAACTAATCAGCAATTAATAGAAATGAGGTCTTTCTTTTGAAGCAACCAATTTTACAAGTTCAGCAATTAAACAAGTCGTTTGGATCAAAGCAGGTGCTTCACGATATTTCATTCACGGCGCAAAAAGGACACATTATCGGCCTGGTTGGTGCAAACGGTGCCGGTAAAACAACCTTGATGAAAGCTATTTTGGGGCTAACCTCAGCACAGGGGATCATTACCATTGACGGGCATCCCAGCTCATTTGACCACCATGAAATTTTGAAAAAAGTCGGTGCGTTAATCGAATACCCGAGCATCTATCCGTTTATGACTGGCCGGGATCATCTGAAATTATTTGCCAAGGGCGCCAATCAAAGTCAAAAGATTCAATCAGTTATTCATGACATGCACCTGACAAAGTACATCGATCGAGCCGCCAAAAAATATTCACTCGGCATGAAACAAAAATTGGGAATTGCCATGGCGATCCTAAACAATCCCGAGCTGGTAATTCTTGATGAGCCGATGAATGGGCTGGATCCTCAAGCTAATAAGGAATTACGGCTATTAATCAAAGCCAAAAGCCAGGCAGGAACTACTTTTTTGATTTCCAGTCATATTTTAAGTGAACTGCAAAAAGTAGCCGATGAACTGCTGATCCTTGATCACGGTCGTATTATTCAAGAAACTACCATGAAGGCCCTTTTAGCGGCAAGCAATCACTATCTGGTCCTTTCAACCAGTGATGATGTTTTGGCCAGAAAAGTCCTGACTAATGCCGGCTATCAGTTAACCGATAACACTGAACTCAAAGTCCACGTTGGTGCCAAAGCTAATTTGGAACCAATTCTTAAAGTTTTCGAACAACATGACATTACGGTTTTGGACATTCAACATCGTGATGAAAACCTGGAAGATTCGGTTTTGAAATTATTAAATAAGGATCAACTTGAAGTGGAGGGTCAAAAATGAATACATTATTGTGGCAGGAAAGTTTTAAACTGCTAAAAAAGAAGAGTACGTATTGGGTTTCAATTATGTTGGCCGGCATTGTACTTGGGTTCGCGCTGCTCAGTAGACTATATCCAAAAGTTTTTCCGGCCAAAATGTTCTTTACATCCAGTTTTGGTGCCACAACATGGGTTGTCTTTGTGATGATCGCTGCCTGTGCGACATCTTTATCAATGGAATTTCAATACGGCACAATCAAAGAAATCATCTACCAACAATATTCCCGCAGCACAATTTTAATTAGTAAATGGCTGATAATGCTGGTTTATTCACTTTATCTCTATCTGATGACCGGCATTGCCGCGCTGCTGGGAAAGCTACTCTTTGTTAACAGCAAGTTCTCATTAACCGATATCGGTGTCTACACGCACCATCAAACCGTTTTACAGCAGTGGTTTACTAATATGGGCAGCAATTTCGTGACGTTATGGTTCGTTTTAAGCCTGGTCTTTCTATTCGCCACCCTTTTCAAAACGTCGACAACAGCCGTCACGGTTGGAATCGTAACCTTCTTTGCTTTCAACGTTGTCAGCACGCTGATGTTTCAATTAATTGCCAAATTCAACTGGCTTAAATGGAATCCGTTTAACTTTATGAACTACGCTAATCAGGTCCAGGATTCAACGCGAGATGCCCTGACCAAATTATCCGACACCCAACTACTGGTTGGCAGCCTGAGCTATACAGCACTCTTTCTTGGTATTGGGTTCTTATTCTTTCGGCGACGGAATGTCTAAGACAGTTAAATAGTTTTAAAAAAGCCGGAAATCACGTTAGTTCCTTAACATGACTTCCGGCTTTTATAGCCGATTAAATTTTATTGGTGATTTAATAAGTAATCAACTAAAAAAGGTTCCTTTCTAAGTTATAGATACCGATCATCAACCAAATGCTGCAATGGTCGCCTCTTGATTTCAGTAATAATCCCCTTTTCAGTTAATATCTTAATTTCACGCTGAACTTTATTCTTATGATACTTCTTGGAATCCTCGTCATAAAGTACCTTAATCAGCTCCGTATCTTTGATTCCCATTTCGGCGTTCTCACTAAATAACTTGGACTGCGCTAGAATATATACGATTGCCCGCTGAACCGGATCTTTAAACGATGCTAATATTTTGTGATAAGTCTCCTCAAGCTGATCAGATAATTTCCCTAAATTAACAATTACATCCATCTGCCTTCGCTGATGATTTCCATTATCTTTTGAATAAACACTGTCACATCAGCTCGATTTTCCCAGTTATCTGCTTGTTTAAATGCTTTATAATAAGCTGACTGATTGGCATGAATCGCACTTGAGACAGATAGTCCCGTGTAATGATCCAACTTACTGGCCAAATATGATGATAAAAGGTATCTACCCGTTCTGCCATTTCCATCATTGAAGGATGAATATTTTCAAACATAAAATGGGTCACGACTGCCTTTACCAAATCCTGTATCTCGTGCTGATTCATAAACTGAATCAACGGCAGTAGCTTTACTTCAATTTGCTGTTCGCTTGTCGGCGGCGTGTGAACCTTTTGACTTGATGTGCCAATATACACAGACCGCTTCCTAAATATCTTACCGTCTGGCTGCTTATTATCACTGATTTCACCACGCAACAATTCATCATAAATTTTACGAAAGTCTTGGAGCTTCCTAACCTGATAGGTTTTACCAGATAGGGCTGTATTATATAATCTAACTGTCGAAGCCAGTCGCCGATCCGGCTGACTTTTGGACGACAACTGGCCAACAACGGTCCCGATCTCTTCCTTAGTCGTTTTAACGCCTTCAATCTCATTTGTATAATAGATTTCAGAAGTTAAAAGTTTTCTAGCATAACTCATTTTTGCCACACCGGGTAGGTTTTCAGCTATTTCATCGATTCTTCGTGAATTCCTGGTGACTAGATTAATTAGTTTATTGATATCGTTTGTCTGAACAAAGAATAACGGATAATTATCAACCTGTTCATATTCCTTCTTATCCAAAACAGGATACATATCAGTTACAATCGTCGAATAACCCTTTAAGCGTCGTTGATATTCTGTCTCAACTTCAGTATCACTTTTAGAAGGGCCACTGCCGTTATATTTGTAAATCGAAAGTAGTTGGTACTCCATATTTTTTAGCTTCTTTCAATAATTAACTTTTAAGTGTTATTATACAGATTTATAATTTAAAAAACAGCTAAATATTAAAATATACACTAAATTCTAGGACTATAAATCGTTAAATAGCAAATAATTGATTTTAATCAGTCTAAAATCAATTTTAAAGGTAAAAATAACCACTTATGAATATTTGATTCAAAGGAGTAAATCATATTGATTAAACCAAGCCAGCTTCACCCGGGAGACCGGGTCGCTATCGTCAGTCTTTCCAGTGGCATTTTAGGCGAGTCAACCGCTCAACATCAGTTAGCACTAGGATTAGACCGCCCACCGGTTATTATGCCAAACGCTTTAAAAGGGGTAACCTTTTTGAAACATCACCCAAAAGCCCGGGCAGCGGACTTAAAAGCAGCATTTGCCGATGACTCGATCAAAGGAATTATTTGTGCCATTGGCGGTGATGATACTTACCGTCTACTGCCCTATTTGCTGGACGACCAGGAATTCATTCAAAACGTCAAGACATCGCCTAAATTATTTACCGGTTTCTCAGATACCACGATTAACCACCTCATGTTCTACCGTTTAGGAATGACCAGTTTTTATGGCCCAAACTTTCTAAATGACCTGGCTGAACTGAATACGGAGATGCTGCCCTATAACAAGCGTTATTTTACCCAATTTTTTTAAAAACGATTTAAGTGTTGAAATCAAATCCAGCCATACTTGGTATGAGGAACGAACTAATTTTTCATCAGCTGTTCTTGGCACTCCCCGAATTAGTCATACAGAAGATCGTGGCTATGAAGTTCTTCGAGAAACGGGAATTGTCGAGTTGACTTTATACACAAAACTATTAAAACGATCGAACCGTGGTTTAGTGTCCATTAAAGGTTATGCTAAGGTCTGTCTTATAAAATTCAATAGTAGTTTTAGTAGCTGTAGCACTTCCCCACAAAAAGCTAACAACACCCTTTTTGCTTGCATATTATCCTGCACTTTTAATTTATTTTTGAGTTTGGCTACACTTAGACGTTTCTGTATAATAAACCATGCAAGAAGTTTTAAGGGCGGTGGCTGTCTTTTCCCTTACGAGGTGATG
>NZ_BAKI01000013.1 GCF_000583655.1 Lentilactobacillus farraginis DSM 18382 = JCM 14108 | reverse complement strand
ATAAAAAGTGGCGTGAAAACCGATTTGGTTTCACGCCACTTTTTATCATGCAGGGGTTAATCAGGATTTTCCCGACTCAATTGCCACTGCAGATACGCGTTAATAAATGGATCTAAATCGCCATCCATCACGCCATTTACATTGGCTGTTTCATAATTGGTTCGGTGATCTTTCACCATTGAATATGGATGAAATACGTAGGACCGGATTTGAGAACCCCAGCCGATATCCAGTTGTTCACCCTCAATTTTAGCCTTCTCTTCGGCTTTCTTTTGTTCTTCCAGCTCATAAAGTTTGGACTTCAACATATTTAACGCCGTTTGCCGGTTTTGAAGCTGTGAACGTTGCGCCTGACTGGCAACAACAATTCCGGTTGGCAAATGCGTAATTCGCACGGCTGACGATGTCTTATTGACATGTTGACCGCCAGCACCACTTGCCCGGTAAACATCCACTTTTAAATCTTCCGGATTAATCTTAATGGAAACATCATCATTTAATTCGGGCATAACATCAACCGAAGCAAACGACGTATGCCGCCGGCCGGCAGAGTCAAACGGTGAAATCCGGACTAGTCGGTGAACCCCCTTTTCAGAGCGGAGATACCCGTAAGCATTTTCGCCGCTGATTAGGATAGAAACACTATTAATTCCGGCAACTTCACCAACTTGATAATCCAAAACGTCAACCTTAAAATCATGTGCTTCTGCCCAACGCGTGTACATTCGAAGCAGCATCGCTCCCCAATCCTGAGCTTCAGTGCCACCGGCACCTGGATGAATTTCCAAAATAGCATTGTTATGATCGTATTTGCCGTTTAACAGCAAGCCAAGTTGGTAACGATCAAGCTGTTTTTTAAGCTTTTCAGCCTTGGCCGTAAATTCATCCTGCATCCCGGCAGCCGGATCCTCGGCAATTAATTCTAAAGTTACTTTTAGATCGTCTAATTCACCGGTTAGCGTCTTAAAATTATCCCGCTTGGTCTTGAGCTGATTTGTCTCATCAATTAATTTCTGAGCACTTTGCTGGTCATCCCAAAAACCAGGTTCTGCCATTTTGGCTTCATTGATACTAATGCTTTCACTTAGGGCATCGAAGTCAAAGCGACCCCCTAAAACCATCGATGGCTTTTTGCATATCTGCAAGTTGTTTTTTGGCTTCACTTAATTCAAATGCCATATTTATTCCCCATTTCAAACAAATTATTTTATTAATCAAAATCAACAAACAAAGGGACCGAGACAAAAGTGATTTTGTCCAGTCCCGTTTGTTTAATCACGATATTACCGTTGCATATTTTGACGAATTTCGGCCTTCATAAAGAGCCGAGTTGCATCATAATCAATATCCGCAATCATTTCTTCAAACATCTTGTAACCTTCCCGTTGGTATTCAACCAATGGATTCAATTGACCGTAACCTCGAAGACCGATTGACTGACGAAGTTGATCCATCATATCAATATGATCCGTCCAGTGGGAATCAACCACCCGCAAGATAACAACTTTTTCAAATTCAAGCATTTGAGATTGATCGTAAAGTTGTTTTTGCTTTTCTTTGTAGACCGAATCAGCAAGCCCCATCAGCATCTTCTTGATTTCATCCGGTGTCTTGTCCTGGAAGTCTTCAAGTGAAATACGATCAGGACTAACCATTGCACTGATAGCGAAATCAAGGATTGTTTGCAGATCCCAATCTTCTTTTTCACCCTGGGTATGCAAATCAACGATTCGGTTAACCGTTCGTTCGATCATTGGCAAAATGACCCACTTCAGGTCCTTGTCTTCTTCGATAACTTCTTGACGTTCACCGTAAATAACTTCACGTTGCTGACGCATAACATCATCGTACTGCAAAACGTTCTTTCGGGAATCATAGTTGTTTCCTTCAACCCGTTTTTGAGCAGACTCAACCTGCTTGGTAATCATTTTGGAGCGAATAACAGCATCTTCACCCTCAACGTTTAAATGCTCCAAGAAAGTCTTGATCTTATCAGACCCAAATCGACGCATTAAATCATCTTCAAGTGACAGATAAAACTGTGACAAGCCCGGATCACCCTGACGACCGGAACGGCCACGCAGCTGATTATCAATTCGGCGGGATTCGTGTCGTTCAGTACCAATAACGGCTAACCCGCCTAATTCAACAACCCCGGGGCCTAATTTAATATCGGTTCCTCGCCCGGCCATGTTGGTCGCAATCGTTACCGCACCCTTTTGACCGGCATTCATAACGATGTCGGCTTCTTTGGCATGATTTTTCGCGTTTAAGACAACGTGCGGGATCTGTTCGTCGTCCAGCCGCTTCGAAAGATATTCGGAGGTTTCAACTGCAACCGTCCCGATCAGCATTGGCTGACCTTTTTTGTGCAATTGCTTGATTTCTTTAACAACCGCATCAAACTTGGCTTCCAATGTCGGATACAGCACGTCGGGATGATCCACCCGGACAACCGGCTTGTTGGTCGGTACGGAAATAACTTCCATGTTATAAATTTCTCGGAATTCTTCTGCTTCGGTCTTGGCCGTACCAGTCATACCGGCAAGTTTTTTGTACATCCGGAACATATTTTGATACGTAATCGTGGCCATTGTCTTGCTTTCTTCTTGAATCTCAACGCCCTCTTTAGCTTCAATCGCCTGATGAAGGCCATCGGAAAAGCGCCGGCCCTGCATAATTCGACCGGTAAATGAATCAACAATCAAGACCTCGCCGTCCTGAACCACATAATCCTTATCCCGGAGCATAATAAAGTTGGCTCGCAAAGCCTGATCCAAATGATGGGTCAAGGCTGTATTGTCCGTGTCATACAGGTTCTTTAAGTGAAAATACTTTTCAGCCTTTTCGATTCCCTTATCGGTTAAAGAAACCGTTTTGGTCTCCAAATCAATCTTAAAATCTTCTTTTTCATGAAGCGTCTTGGCAAACCGGTCTGTTCGCTGATAAAGTTCCGAAGTACCGGTAGACTGTCCAGAAATAATCAATGGTGTTCGGGCCTCATCAATTAAAATCGAATCAACCTCATCAACAATTGCAAAGTTAAGCGGTCGCTGAACCATTTCTTCTTTATAGGCAACCATGTTGTCCCGCAGATAATCAAATCCGATTTCACTATTCGTTGAGTAGGTGATATCACAGGCATAGGCTTCCCGCTTTTGATCAGGTGTCATTTCAGCCAAGTTGGCACCAACCGTTAAGCCCAACCAGTTATATAGTTCACCCATTTCGGTTGCATCACGTTGTGACAAGTATTCGTTAACCGTAACAACATGAACCCCTTTACCGGCAAGGGCGTTCAAATAAACCGGCATGGTTGCCGTTAAAGTCTTACCTTCACCGGTCTTCATTTCCGCGATGTTACCTTCATGAAGAACAATGCCACCCATGATTTGCACATGGAATGGATAAAGGCCAAGTACCCGACGAGCGCCTTCACGGGCAACTGCAAAAGCTTCCGGCAGCAAATCATCGAGTGTTTCGCCTTTTTGATAACGCTCTTTAAATTCCGGCGTCTTGGCTTGTAATTCTTCATCACTGAGTTGACGATATTCTTCCGCATATGCTCCAACCTTATCAGCAATTTTGCTTAGTCGTTTGAGTTCATGCTTATCGCTTTCAACCCATTTTTTTAAAACATTAGCCATTGGAAAATTCCCTTCTAAATCAAGTTATCCAGTTTAATTTAATATTTTAGTCGTACTATTGACTACATACCTAATTATTGTAACATTCAAGGCCATCAATGAAAACACCTTGATAACAAATACAGCATTTGTTTATCGTAATACATTTCAACACAATAGGAAAGCGTAACGCTAAAAACAATTTTTTTCTTAACATTTTTGGACAAAAAGACTCCCTCTAAACAACTGAATGATTATTGTCAGTCTGTTTAAAGGGAAGTCTTAAAGCTATTCTTCACCGGTCTCAATCAAGCCATAACGACCATCATTACGACGGTAAACAATGTCAATATTTGATGTATCGGCGTCTTCATAAATAAAGAAGTCATGGCCCAGCATATCCATTTGAAGAATTGCCTCTTCGTTATCCATTGGTTTCAAGGCTAAGCGCTTTGTTCGAACCACATCAAATTGTGATTGATTATCATCATTATCGGAAGCTGCCTGATCATCAGTAGGAACAAATTCCAAGTTCTTGAAGCCTTTTTCGCGAGATTTACGGTTAACCTTGGTTTTATATTTTCGAATCTGACGTTCGAGTTTATCGGTTACCAAATCAACGCTGGCATACAAATCGTTGGAAAGTTCTTCAGCCCGTAGAGTTAGAAATGGCAAAGGAATGGTTACCTCAACTTTAGCTTGTTTATCCGGATAAACCCTCAAATTGACATGAGCAGTATTCTTCATGTCCTTTTCGAAGTATTTTTCCAGTTTGCTGATTCGCTTTTCAACGTAATCACGAATCGCTTGAGTGACCTCGATATTTTCTCCACGAATGTTAAAAATTAGCATAACGTTCTCTCCCTTCACCATTAATGGTTTAATGGTCCGGTAATGAAAGTGATTTCATTATCGGCTACAACTTTAGTATAAATGAAAGTTTGCATTTTAACAATCATCAGGCTTCAAATAATTCAACGCGCCAGTGTCAATCCGGTCACAGAATTGGCACCCGCTTGATATAATAAGCTTGCAGCATGACGGATGGTTGTCCCGGTCGTGTAAACATCATCCACAATAATAATCGCTTTTCCCCGAATAAGTGAACCGGCCGGCTCGACAAATTCAAAGGGCTGGGCTGTTTGAAGCCGGGCAGCCCGGTCCTTTTCCGATTGGCGTGTGTGCTTCGTTATCTGGCAGGTTTTAAGGCAGGAAACGGTTTGAACACCTTCACACAACCCCAACACTTGATTAAACCCCCGTTCCTCAAAAGTATTTGGGTGAATTGGAACAGTCACAATTAAACGCCCTGACTGTTTGAGCCTGGCTGTTACCAGCTGGTTAAAAACCGCTCTTAGGCGATAATCACCCAAAAATTTATACTGCTTCATAAAATCTTTCATCGCAGCGTTATATTCAAAAAGCGCTTGATTGACAAACGGGTATGGAAACTGTTGACGCCACTTATGACAGTCCAAACAGGTATCATCTGACAAATCGACAGCCCGTCTACCGCAGACTCGACACGTTTGACAGTCCAAAAGCGGCTTAAACTGTGACAAACACTTGGCGCAGGCTCGGGGTGGCCGCACTTTTTGAAACGAGAAAATTTTTTCCAGTGTCAGAGCGGTGCTTAACGGGGCCTGACATAATAGCAATTCATTTTAGACGGGTCGCCTTTCGATTCATTTGCCGGATCTGATTGTCACACGATCGGATCGTTTTCGTCCGTCGTTCGCAATAAAAAAGAACCCGTCCGGTTGGCCGAGCACTGTTTCGGCCCACTCGCCCGGCAATTTGAACCAGTGCCGAAGCTGAAAAGATTTCATCATCCGCTTTCAACACAATCACATCAATACCGGGAAACGTAACGCCACGTTCCAAAATCGTTGTCGTTATTAAAAAATCAACGGTTTGATCACGCATCGCCGCTACTTTTTCAATTCTTTTAGGGTCCGCAGAATAAACCGTTAAAAAACGTCCGGTGATTGCAGCCCGGTTCAGCGCCTCACTGACCAAGGTCAGGTCTTTGATTCTCGGCACAAATAATAAAAACCGCTGCCGCTGTTGAAGTAATTTAATAATCATTCGCAGTACCGATTGAGGCAGTTGCTTTTGATCAATCTTTTGCTTTAAATGCCGACTTTTGATAATCTTGACAGTCGGCAGTAAAAAGCCATGATAGCGGATTGGCAGATAACTGACCGATAACTTTTTTTGCCGGATCTGTCGCATCAATGCTTCATCCGGTGTCGCAGTTAAATAAAGAATGCCGCCACCGGGCTTAATCGCGTTTTGAACGGCAAAATGAAGCATTTGATTGCCGGCAAAGGGAAAGACATCCACCTCGTCAATTACCATCACATCAAAGGCGTGATAAAATCTGAGTAACTGATGAGTCGTACAAACAGTAATCTGACAATACTGATAAGGCTGGTCGGCTTTTCCGTGAAGCAGTATACAGGAAACCTGTTCGAAAGCTGCTTTAATCCGCGGAAAAAGTTCAATGCAGACATCCACTCTTGGTGACGCGATGCCAACTCGCAGCCCTTGACTCACTGCCCACGCAATTGCCGGAAAAAGCATTTCCGTTTTACCAGCTCCCGTCACCGCCCACAACAGATGGCGCTGCCGTTGATCAAATATTTTTACAACCTGATCCGCGCATTGTTGCTGCAGATTAGTTAATTGCCCCTGCCAAGACATCGGCTTAACTATTTTGGCAAACTGATTTGGCTCGGCAACCGTAACCAGTCGATGCAGTGTATCCATTCGACCCATTTGAATACACGCGTAACAATAATACTGATTATCCGGCAGTTGGGCTACGGCCGGATTTAATTTGGTATGACACCTGGCACACCAGGCGCCCACTCTTGATGATGACTGCCGGCCGAAATGACAGTCGGCAGTCATTTTTAAACTTTACCGGCAATTCCAATTCGTTTATTTGGCGGCCAAACAACTCTGATATATGATTAATCATATTAACACCTCACAGAATTTAAATACGGTTTTTAGGAGGTATCTTTTTGACAAAACCATCACTCACAATCAAAGAAAACGGCACGCACGAAATCATCATTAAAAAATCCCGATTCATTTGTACCCTGGCTCGAATTAAAGATGAAGCGCAGGCAAAAGAAACAATTGCCGACGTTAGTAAGGAAAATGCCAAAGCAACCCATAACTGCTACGCGTATTTACTTGGTGATCAAGATCAAATTCAACGGGAAAGTGACAACGGTGAGCCTTCAGGGACTGCCGGGGTGCCAATTCTCGAAGCACTCAAGATGAATGAGCTGCACAACGTTTTGGCTGTTGTAACCAGATACTTTGGCGGCATCAAACTAGGCGCTGGCGGCCTTATCAGGGCTTACAGTAACGCAACTTCTTCAACGATTGACAAAGTCGGCATTGTGAATCTGGTATCCAAGAGAAGCGTTACGTTAACGATTGATTACAGTCAGTATGATTCCTTAAAATATCACCTGGATAATGAAAACATATCAATCCAAGACACCGTCTATGGCGCTAACATCCAAGTTACGGTCGCAATCAGGGATGCCGAGCTTAAAGACTTTCAACAGCGGATCCTGGATCTTCTCGGGGGAAAGGTTTCGTTTGTGATTGGCGATTATCAATTGTTTGAAGAGCCGTTTTCCCGAGCCAAACGTGAAGATGTCGAACATCGACAATAACTAAAACAGGCTTTCTGAGTCTCCCCCACAAAGGAGATCTAATCAGAAAGCCTGTTTTATTTCAGCCAGGATCATTTATAGGGCAATTATGTAATCCTGAAAAGGCTACTTTTCTTCTTTACCGTGATTTTCCTTACTGGTAGTGTCCTTGACCAGCTTTTTAATGCCATTCAGAAGTGGTTGTCGATCCTCACCAACCAAGCCGATCGTTTCAACAAACAGCTCCAGTCCGATTAAAACCGCAATTGTCAAAAGAATGGACCCCCACAAAGTTGAAATCGGGTATAGCAGCGAAATAAACGAGAAAATCAACGCAATCCCATAAATAACCAAAACCGTTTGTCGATGAGTTAACCCAATCTGCATCAATCGATGATGTAAATGGCGTTTATCCGCATGAGAAATCGGTTCACGGTTCAACAACCGTCGAAAGATTGCATAGACCGTATCCGTGATGGGAACCCCTAAAATCATTACCGGAATTAACAGGGTAATAAAAGTCGCGTTTTTCAAACCAAACAGCGAAAATACCGACATCATGAATCCAATAAAAAGCGCACCGGTATCTCCGAGGTAAATTCGCGCCGGAAAAAAATTGTATGGCAAAAAACCGACACAGGAGGCAACTAATGCAAAAATCATAATCGAAACAAAAATATTTCCGACATTTAAGAAAAACATACCGGTAATGCCCATTGTTGTCAGTGCAATAATTGAAACACCGGTCGCTAAACCATCCAAACCATCAATTAAGTTAACAGCATTAGTGATCGCCAAAATCCAAAGCCAAGTCACCGGTAAACTCAGCCAGCCCAAGTGAAGCGTAAAGAAGGGCAGCGTAATCGTTGTCATTTTAACGCCGGCAAAAAAATAAACCCATAAGGCAGCAATTGAAATGCCCAAGACTTTTTGGCGTGGCCGTAATACAAAAATATCGTCAATAATCCCCGTTAAGATAATAATTGTTTCGCCACCATAAATCCCCCAAAGTATTTTAGTCGGGAATTGATTTCGCAATAACACCATTGTACAAAATGTGTAGGCAATAAAAATGGCCAACCCACCAATTGTTGGCATTGGAATTTTATTAACCCGACGTTTATTCGGTCGATCTTCGGCCCCGACGGCAAACGCCAGCTTCCGTATAAATGGCGTTAAGACAGCCGAAATAATCATAGTTGCAAATAAAGACACAATGATTTCGAATTTCAAATTTGAAACCTCGCTAACTTCCTTACATTTCTTATCAAATCAATTATACAGACGCCGTTTCATAAAAACAACCCACGGCTAATACTTGATAAATAAGCGATTATAGGAAAGCGCTTTTTGTCTGCACTTACTATTTGTACATTTATTCACATTTTTTGCTTGAAACGGGTTTTTTAATTGTCATATTTCACAAAAACAATTATACTTGAACTTGTAAGATAACAAGATTTATGTAAATCTTTATTTCACAAACGAAAGGAGTTTTCAGCATGGCTGACAAAGCAAAAGTTACACAAACTACATCAGATGAGAAAAAAGATGCGCCTATTTTAGTCCAAATGGGCATTTTTGCGGCTGTCTTATTTGTTTCAAGTTTGATTTCACCATTATTCCCACCGACATTCCCTGTTCCAGTGCCGGTTATTGGTCTTGTTTTACTTTATTTATTATTAACCTTTCATATCGTAAAGGTAGAGTGGGTCGATAAGTTTGCAACTTTCATGATCAGTTTGATTGCATTTCTGTTTGTACCATCAGGAATCCAATTGACCGCTTCTCTTAACATTATGAAGGCTCAAGGGCTTCAAATTATTATTGCAATTATTATTTCAACTGTTGTCTTACTGGTTGTCGTTGCCTACACAACATCATTCTTCATCTGGATTCGAAAAACCGTTTTCCACGGTGATGTTAGTGTCAGTGATGAAGTTAAAAAATAACGCGGAAAGGGTGAGTTATAAATGAGTGCGACACAAACAACCATTATCACGTATTTGGGAACACCAATTTTTGGGATTTGCTTATCAATTCTTTTGTTCCTGTTCGGCCAATGGCTCTTTAAAATTGGCAAAGGCTTTTTCCTTTTCCAACCACTGTTCGTCGGCATGGTTTTAGGTATCTTCGTTCTATGGTTAATGGCCAAGGCGTTCGGCGTTGATGTAACCTGGTTCTATACCAACGCTTATAAACCGGGTGGCGATATTATCTTCTGGTTCTTAAATCCGGCTACCATCGCCTTTGCGGTACCGCTTTACAAACGAAACGATATTGTTAAACGCTTCTGGTTGGAAATTTTGATTTCTTTAATCGTTGGTTTATTTATTTCATTATTTGTTATCTACGGCGTTTCCAAGCTGCTTGGCATGGATAACAATGGGATTGCTTCCATGTTACCTCAAGCTGCTACGACAGCGATCGCAATGCCGATTTCCGGCGCGATTGGCGGGACACCTGCAATCACCGCAATGGCATGTATCCTAAATGCTGTTTTGATCTACGCATTGGCAACTTGGTTGATTAAACTCTTCCACTTAACTGAGCCAATTGGTCAAGGACTTGGTTTAGGAACTGCCGGACATACCGTTGGTTCTGCCAAAGCATTGCAATTAAGTTCGGCATCCGGTGCAATGGCCGCCATTGCCGTGGTTATTATTTCAATTGTTGTTGACTTGGTTGTACCAACATTTGCCAACTTCATGGGCTTAATTAAATAATCTTCTGATGAACTTAAACCAAAAGAGCGGATCAGGTACGAAAGTACATGGTCTGCTCTTTTGGTTTGGTAATTGAAAATAGTGAAATGGCGGTGTCCAAGAACTGGTTTCCTTGAGACACCGCCATTTTTTAGTTCCAAACAGGTCTGGCTGCTAAACAGCTAACCCTAAAGGGAATCTTTCAAACAACTACTCTTTTAGATGATAATTGTAGTTGGAAATAATAATATTTTGACGTGAATTTAAAATCGTCCGTAATCGCAAGCTGGTCTGGTTATGCAGTAAATTCTCCCAACGATGCTTTGGCACAAATTGCGGTACCAACACCGTTGTCGAATAATTTCGATCTGCCGCCCGCTTAGCGATGACATCGCAAAACCGCAACGTCGGTTGGGCAATGGAACGATATGATGAATGAATATCAACAAACCGGACATTCGGGAACTCTTTTTTGAATTCTTCAGAGGTTTTATGCTCTTTTTCCGGATTAGAATCAAACGAAACGTGCATCGCAATGACATAATCACCAATTGACTGGGCGTAACTGATGGCGTTGGCGGTGACCCGGGTAACCCCACCGACCAGTACAATTACCGTTGACCCATCATAATGATGCGTAGCCGTAATCTGAGTGTCTTCTTCGACAACCCGCAATTGTTCCGCAACCCGTTTATAGTGTCGATTAATCTTATAGAAAATTCTCAGTAAAATGGGCATTACAATCAGGTATGGCCAAACATTCGGGAATCTCAGCAGAAATAAACAAACCACCAACGTCAATGAGATGAACGCACCAATAAAGTTGATAATTGATTTTAACTGCCAATTTTTACCCCGGTGTCGGCGCCAATGAATAATCATACCTGACTGGGACAATGTAAATGGAATGAAAACACCAACTGCATACAATGGAATCAATGAATTGGTTCGACCACCAAAGAGTATGATTAAAACGATTGCCCCTACCGCCAACGAAATGATCCCGTTGGAATACCCCAGTCGATCTCCCTTATCCAAATAGGCGTGCGGCAAAAACTTGTCCCGCGCCAGGTTATAAGCCAGAATTGGAAATGCGGAAAAACCGGTATTGGCGGCAACTGCCAGAATCATCGCAGTTGACAACTGTAGTAAGTAATAAATGATGCCGTGACCAAACACCGCCACACCAATTTGTGAAAGAACCGTTTCGTGACTGTTCGGCATAATACCAAGGTAGTAACTCAGAAAAGTAATGCCGCCAAAGAAGCCGGCCAGAATAGTCGCCATAATCGCCAAAGTTGCTGAGGCATTGTGACTCTTGGGCTTTTTAAAATTTGGCACAGCATTACTGATTGCTTCAACACCAGTTAATGAAGATGAACCGGATGAGAATGCCCGAAAGAAGAGTACTAAAGTCATTCCCTCAACCGGCGCGCCGATATGCGCAGCGGCATGATATTGAATGTTACCGGTAACGATGTTGTAAGCACCGTAAATAATCATCGCCATAATCATAACGATAAACAAATAAACCGGCAATGTTAGAAATGAAGCCGACTCTCGAATCCCCCGCAAGTTCAGCAACATAATTCCCACAACAATCAATGATGAAATCAATACTTGATGGGCATATAAACTCGGGATTGCCGAAGTAATCGCTTCGGTAGCCGAGGTTGTTGATACCGCCACCGTCAGCATATAATCAACCAATAGTGAACCACCAGCAATTAATCCGGCCCGTTCACCCCAGTTTGTACTGGCAACAACGTATGCACCACCGCCAGACGGATAGGCATGAATAATCTGTTGATATGATAGTGTAATCGCAGCTAACAGGATCAGAACAAGCGCTGCAACCCAAATCTGATACATCAATGCAGCTGCTGATAAGGTAATCAGGATCGTGGTAATTTGTTCAGTACCGTAAGCAACTGACGATAAAGCATCGGATGATAATAATGCCAGTGCTTTAAACTTCGTTAACGCCTGGCCGCCCTCGTCAGTGGTTTTTAACGGCTTACCAATTAAGAGCCGCTTTAAATATCGCCACATAATAGTTACTCCTTTTGTCATATTTACCATTCATGGTGAACCATAAAATAATAGTCCATCTTGCCGGTAAATACAAGTATTGATTATGTACATAAAATAGTCACTAATACCATACAACAACAAAAAGCGCCCGACAAGCTCGGACGCTAAATTTGTTTGTCTTAATGACTATTTTATTTGATTTTACATACCCATACCAGGTTGTGGTGCTGGTGCAGCAGGTGTATCCGGCTTTGGCTCTTCAGCAACAACGGCTTCCGTTGTTAAGAGCAATGCAGATACTGAAGCAGCATTTTGAAGTGCCGAACGGGTAACTTTGGTTGGATCAACGATACCATCATCAATCATATCTTCAAATTTACCATTTGCGGCATTGTAGCCGATTCCCGGCTTTTCATCCTTAAGCTTTTCAACAATAACAGAACCTTCGACACCTGCATTTTCAGCAATTTGACGAACAGGTTCTTCAAGTGCTCGGCGAACAATGTTAATACCGGTTGCTTCATCGCCATCAGCTTCAAGCTTGGCAATTTCTGGAATTACATTGATCAATGCCGTACCACCACCAGGAACGAAGCCTTCTTCAACGGCTGCTCGGGTAGCGTTTAAAGCATCTTCAATTCGATATTTCTTTTCTTTCAATTCAGTTTCAGTTGCGGCACCAACCCGAACAACAGCAACACCGCCTGATAACTTAGCCAAACGTTCCTTTAACTTGTCACGGTCAAAGTCTGAAGTTGTCTTTTCGATTTGGGTCTTAATTTCCGAAACCCGTTGTGAAATTTGGTCCTTTGAACCGGAACCATCAACAATGGTTGTTGAATCTTTTGTAACATTAACCTTGTTGGCTTGACCCAATTGTTCAATGGTTGCATCTTTCAAGTTTAAGCCAAGATCGTCGGTAATAACCGTTGCCCCTGTCAAGGTTGCGATATCTTGGAGTTGATCCTTACGACGATCACCAAAGCCAGGTGCTTTAACAGCAACAACGTTAAAGGTCCCCCGCATCTTGTTCAAAACAAGTGTTGGCAAAGCTTCACCGCCAATATCATCGGCAATGATCAAAAGTGAACGGCCTTGTTCAACAATCTTTTGAAGCAACGGCAGAATATCCTGAATGTTGGTAATCTTCTTGTCAGTTACTAAGATGTAAGGATTATCCAAGTCAGCTTCCATCTTTTCGTTATCAGTAACCATGTACTGAGACATATAACCACGATCGAACTGCATACCTTCAACAACGTCCAAGCTGGTTTCAACCCCACGGGATTCTTCAATTGTGATAACGCCATCGTGGCCAACTTTTTCCATAGCATCGGCAATTAACTTACCAACTTCCGTGTTAGCTGATGAAATTGAGGCAATTTGGGCAATATCATCTTTGGTTTTAACATCGTGGGACATTTTGTGAAGTGCATCAACAGCTGTCTTGGTTGCTTTTTCAATTCCGCGGCGGATACCAACCGGGTTGGCACCAGCTGTTACGTTCTTCATACCTTCATTAACAATTGCCTGCGTCAAAACGGTTGCGGTTGTCGTACCATCACCGGCAACATCATTGGTCTTTGAAGCAACTTCAG
The DNA here is from genome assembly GCF_000583655.1 of Lentilactobacillus farraginis DSM 18382 = JCM 14108. Lineage (GTDB taxonomy): Bacteria > Bacillota > Bacilli > Lactobacillales > Lactobacillaceae > Lentilactobacillus > Lentilactobacillus farraginis. The sequence goes on along the minus strand of NZ_BAKI01000013.1, from coordinate 38,411 downwards.
AAACCAACTTGGCACCCATATTTTCAAAATGATCAGGTAGTTCAATTGCTTTGGCAATCGTAACACCATCATTTGTAATCGTTGGTGTTCCGGCAGTTTGTTCCAAAACAACGTTCCGGCCTTTAGGACCAATCGTAGCTTTAACTGTATCTGCTAATTTGTCGACACCTTTAAGCATTGCGCCTCGAGCATCTTCAGAAAACTTTACTTCTTTAGCCATTCCAATTTTCACCTCAAAAATTTATTTTTGATTATTTTTAAAATTGTTGAATCGGTTATTCGCAAATCAATTATTCAACGATTGCGACGATATCTTTTTCATGTAAAACTAAATAGGATTTGTCGTTATCTTCAATTTCCGTACCAGCGTACTTATCGAACATAACCTTGTCACCCTTTTTAACAACTGGGGCAACAGTTTGACCGTTATCCAAAACGCGGCCTTCTCCAACAGAAACAACCGTCCCTGTTTGAGGCTTCTTTTTAGCGTTGTCAGCTAAAACAATGCCGCCAACGTTTTTTTCCTCTTCTTCTTCTCTTTCGATAATTACGCGATCTCCTAATGGCTTTAACACGTTAGTCCCTCCATTTGCAACAATTTTTAGCATCATTAGCACTCATATGACAGAAGTGCTAATCACTGCTTATAATATATTATTTTTTGACTCGAATTGCAAGGATTTTTCAGTTTAAACCAGTCTTTAACCGATTCTTTTTTGTTCAAGCCCCCTAATCATTGTTACAATATGACTTAGATAATGCGATTAACAGACCATTTCAGTTCGCTCCTGAATTTGAATATAAAAATGTTACACAAGCACCTACTCGTTATCAAATCGTGGATAAGTCTGCCTTTCAATTAACGTTTCAGCTTGACTGTTGTCGCTATAATAAAAAAGGGCCGGACAATATAACTTGTCTCAGCCTTTTCCTAATTACTCAAAAATTCCCCATAGATTTAGGATCTTTTAACCAATTTTAGATTGGTTAATTATTTACCAAAATTTTCAATAAAGTAGATTAATGTTTGTAGTTCATTTGTCAAATCAACATTTTGAACCAACACATCATCGGGAACAGAAAGCCGAATCGGCGTAAAATTCAAGATTCCTTTCACGCCCCCGGCAACCGCGTCATCTGTAACCGATTGCGCGGCACTGGACGGCACTGTTAAAATAATGACTTGAATTTGTTGTTCCTGCAGTTGATGAGCCAGTTCCTGAATTGGATAAACCGGAACACCATCCTCAATTTTGTTGATAATCGCGTCATCAGTGTCGAAAGCCGCTGATATTCTGACATTGCCATCTTTGTGAAAGTTAAAATTGAGCAGCGCATGTCCCAGATTACCAACACCAATCAGGGCCACATTAGTTAAATGTTCCTGATTTAAAATCTGTTTGAAAAATGACAGCAAACTGTCAACGTCATATCCATACCCCCGTTTGCCCAAAGCACCGAAGTATGAAAAGTCCCGCCGAATTGTAGCGGAATCTACTTGAACCGCTTCGGCCAATTCAGTCGAAGAGATCCGACGCTTACCTGTATCATGAAGTATATTTAAATATCGATAATAAATTGGCAACCGTTTCGCGGTCGCACGTGGAATATTTTCAGCTGTCACGAAAAATTCCCTCCCAGTTTTCATTAATTTTTGATAATCGATTACTTTGTGAATCCCTCTTTACTTTATATTCTAACATAACATCGCACCTTGTGAAATGGATTTCAAATATTCGCATTAAAATCATTTAAAACTTTCACAGCCAACCAATCAAAATCATCTACCAATCGTTTTAATGTTAAGGATTTGAACGTTTGGGATGTGATAAAATAAAATGATAACAGAAAGGTGGCCGAATCATTGATAATTTTACAAGCCCAAGATTTAACCAAAAGATTTAACGGCATTAATATATTTTCAAAAGTAAGTTTAGCCATCCAGGAAAAAAGTCGAATCGCTTTAGTGGGTAGAAATGGCGCCGGCAAATCAACCCTCGTCAAAATGATTATCGCCAACAGCCTATTGATGGCGGCCAAATTACAACTAAAAAGAATCTCACAATCGGTTACCTTGCACAGGATACCGGTCTAAACTCCGACAAAGAAATTTACGAAGAAATGGCCTCGGTTTTTGCCGGTCTTAAAAAACAGGAACACCAAATTCACGAATTAGAAATGCAGATGAGTACTTTAGATCCCAACTCCGAGACTTTTCAACAGATTTCAGCAACTTACGATCATATTCGGGCCGATTTTGAACAGCATAACGGCTACGGCTATGATGCCGAAATTCGGGGTGTGCTTCACGGATTTGGTTTTGATAAAGATCAATATGCCAAACCAATTAACGAATTGTCCGGCGGCCAAAAAACGCAACTCGCCCTTGCCAAATTGCTGCTCGAAAAGCCTGAATTGCTGATTCTGGACGAGCCGACCAACCATTTGGATGTTGAAACCATTACCTGGCTGGAAGGCTACATCCAAAATTACAGCGGCGCTTTATTGATTATTTCCCATGATCGATATTTCCTTGATCGAATTGTCAACGAAGTATATGAATTGGCTAATGGCACCTTGCGGCATTACACCGGTAATTACACGCAGTACACGCAAAAAAGAGACCAAGAGCTGTCTTTGCGTTGGAAAGCTTATGAAAAACAACAGGCAGAAATTGCTAAACTGCAAACCTTTGTTGATAAAAACATCGTTCGGGCATCTACAACCAAACAAGCGCAGGCTCGCCGCAAGCAACTCGAAAAAATGAATCGGCTCGAAAAACCAACCACCGGCGGTAAAAACGTTCGTTTTAGGTTTGTTCCAAAATCCAAAAGCGGCAATAACGTTCTAAAAGTCAGTGATGCGGCGGTTGGCTATACCAAAGTGCTTTCCGAACCTATTAATTTGGATGTCAAACGCAATCAGGCAATTGCCATTGTCGGTCCAAACGGTGTCGGTAAATCAACCCTACTTAAAAGCATTTTGGGCATCATTCCTTTTTTAAAGGGAACGGCTCAATTCGGCACCGGCGTTGATACCGGGTACTACGACCAGGAACAGGCCTCTCTACATGCTTCCAAGACAGTTCTAAATGAAGTATGGGACGATCATCCCACAACTCCTGAAGGCGATATCAGGAGCATTCTGGGCAGCTTCCTATTTTCCGGTGATGACGTTGCCAAAATGGTCCATGATTTGTCCGGGGGTGAAAAAGCCCGACTCCTGTTGACAAAATTGGCCATGCAACACAATAATTTCTTAGTTCTCGATGAACCGACAATCACTTGGATATTGACAGCCGGGAAGTCTTGGAAAATGCCCTCAATGATTTTGACGGCACTATTTTATTTGTTTCCCACGATCGTTATTTTATTAATAAGGTGGCCTCATCGGTTGTTGAACTTTCCAAAGCCGGCACAACCCTCTATCTCGGTGATTATGACTATTACGTTGATAAAAAGGCCGAACAGCTGGCAATTAAGGAACACGAACGTGAAAAAATGGGACTTGACCAGCCAAGTAATCATCCAAGCCCAACTACCGACAAGAAAAATTACGAGATCAATAAGCAGGCTCAAAAAGAAGCCCGTAAATTAAGCCGGGAAGTCCACGATTTAGAAAACCAGTTGGATCAACTTTCCAATGCTAAAACGGCAGTTGAGACCCAAATGACTCAACCCGACGTTTTTAACGATTTAAAAAAATCAACCGAACTCCAAAGTAAACTCGAAGAACTTAATCAAAAAATCGAACAGCTTGAAAATAAGTGGGAAGAAAAAAGCCTTGAACTCGAAGAACTGGAATAGCGATAGTAAAGAGCAGCAGGAAGTTTTCTTTCGGTACACCTTTCCACTTGGTAATAATCATGATTAAGTAAAACGGGGCTGGACAAAAGTAATTTTGTCCAGCCCCGTTACTATTAAACATTTATTATCAGTATGTGAAGTCGTCTTAATTACTTCACCGGCGAATCGCCAAGCCAATCAAATTCCAATCCCGGATCAGCGTTTAACGTTGCATCGGTAAAGACCTGATGGCGATACAGCATTTCTCCAGCTGCACCAATCATAGCCGCGTTATCACCACACAGTGATAATGGCACCAGCTCCAAAGTTGTTTGGGGGAAGGCCTGTAATTCCTTTCCAAGTCGTTCTCGAAGCCCCTTGTTGGCAGCGACGCCACCACCCACAATTAACTGCTTAACCGGATATTCATGCAACGCCCGGACGGTCTTATCCGCCAATACGTCAACCACTGCCTGTTGAAAACTGGCAGCCAGATCATTTTTATTTAAAGTCTCATGAATTTGATCGGCGTGATGAACCGTATTAATAAAGGCACTTTTCAGGCCGCTAAAACTGAAATCAAAATTGGCGTCTTGATCCATTGCCCGTGGGAAATGAAACGTGTCTCGACCCTGATGAGCCATCTCATCAACCTGCTTGCCGGCCGGATAATTAATCCCCAGCACCCGACCGATTTTATCATAAGCTTCTCCCGCTGCGTCATCGCGGGTTTCGCCAATAATTTCAAATCGATTTTCTACCGGCATATAAACCAGTTCGGTATGTCCACCGGAAACGACCAGTGCCATTGCCGGAAATTCAATTGGTTCGACTAATCTTGCAGCATAAATATGCCCCGCCAAATGATTCACGGGGATCAGCGGCAGCTGATGCGCCCAAGCAACTGCCTTGGCCGCCGTAACACCAATTAAAAGCGCACCGACCAAGCCCGGTCCATAGGTTACAGCAACTGCTGACAAGTCATCATACGTAACGTTTGCACGAGCCAACGCGTCTTCAATACAACCAGTAATCTGTTCAATATGATGACGACTGGCAACTTCAGGCACCACGCCGCCAAACCGTTGATGGCTTTTTATTTGGGTTGCAACAATATTCGAAAGAATTGTATCTCCGTTTTCAATAACCGCGACAGATGTCTCATCACAGCTTGTTTCAAATGAAAGAATCAGATTTCTTGCCAAAAAATTCACCCTTCTTAAGTTAATTAACCAACTTTGGTAATATCAAGTACCATATTCAAAGCGTCTTCGCGATCATTAAAATAATAATCTTTCTTATAACCGTTGTCCACAAAACCGATATCCCGATAAAGTTTTTGGGCACGATCATTGCTTACCCGGACTTCCAGCGTGACTTTATCATATTTTAGCTGCCGAGCCTTTTTGATAATTGTGTTCACTAAAAAATACCCCAACCCATGATTTTGAAAATTGGGGGCGACTGCAACGTTGGTAATATGACAATCTCTCGTGTGATCGTTCAATGAACAGCCAATAAAGGCAACCAGCCAATCGTTTCGTCTTAAAACCAGATACAATCGGTCGCTCTTGCGCATCAATTCGGTTCGAAAGGCCCGTTCATCCCAAGGTGTCTGACCACCATATACGGCCCGTTCAATTCCCAAAATCTCGGGAATATCCGGAATCATCGCTTTCGCTAAAAAATAACTGGTGCCATTTATTTTGACATCATGATTCTTAATGTCCAAATACCTTTCCCGAAGCTGAACTTGTTTATTATAAAAATTTTGTCGAAACCACTCTTTAAATTTTTTCCACATAATGACGTGTATCCTCATTGGGATGCTCTTTTCTCCAATCTGCTTCAGCTTTGGTTAACCGCAAATATCTAGGAACAACCGAATCAACATCTTGAACCGGTGTTAATTTGGCACCGTATAAACCGATTTTGGCTGCGTCAGGAATTGCCGCCAGCTTATCGGCCACCATTAAACGATCACCGAATTGCTGCGAAAAAGCGGCCTCAAATGGTGCCGTTTCCCCGACAATTGTAATTTGCTGATCAATATCGGCAATATCAGCCAGCCAATCAGTGATATTCGTGTGCTGATCAGCAATAACCGGTGTTGGTTCACCATTTTTGATTTGGTAAAGACCAGTAAACAGATTTTGGTTTCGAGCATTAAAAATGGGATTGATCAAGCCGGCTGGCTTTGTAATATTGAGCGCCAATGCCAATAAACTTGAAACTGTTACCAACTCAATATCCAGCGTTGCTGCCAGCGTTTTCGCAACGGTAGTTGCCATTCGAATGCCGGTATAGGAGCCCGGGCCCGAAGCTACCACAATCCGATCCAAATCTTTCGGGGTTAGACCAGCTTTGCCGACCAAGTCTTCAATCACCGGCATTAAGAATTCCGCGTGTTTCCGATGAGTCGTTAGGGTCGTTTCAGCCAGTAAACTGTCATCAGCCGTTACGGCAACGGATAGCGGCTGGTTGGATGTATCAATTGCTAAAATTTTCATTTATCTTCATTACCCTTTACATCATTTTTCTGCCATAAGAATGTTGCACTGCATGAAAGTGTATCATTAGAAATAATTTCATGAACAGTTTTAATTTTATCATTATCCTCAGAATCAACAAGTACGGTGCTCATCACCCAACTACCGTATTTCACCTCATTTTCGAAGCGAATATCAATTTGAACAGGCGTATGGGAAATTAAAAATTTAAGTGATAGGGCATCGGTCATCCATTCCAAGTAATGGGCATTATTAACGTGACCGTTAAAATCAATGTCACTGGCCCTAACCTGGTACTTTTTAGAAATCGATTCGGCGTCCTCAGCAATTCGATCGGGCCTCGGCAAGCGGGGAACCCGTCTGACCTTTTCGGATTGGTAGGGTTCAATAATCGATTCGGGAATTTCACGGATTTTTCGGGCTTTCTCATCCATCAGCACCCAAATACTATCCACTTTGACTAATTCATTTCCCTGTTCATCATGCATCCAAAACTCCCGGTAAGCGAAAAAACGATTGTAAGAAGTTCCCCGGGTAGTGACTTTGATAGTATCATCAACCCGTGGCAACCGTTTAATTTTAATCGAATATTGGGTCACGACCCACCCAAGACCATAACGATCGATCAAATCCTGCTGGGCGACTCCCAATTTGGCATTCTGGTGATCGGAACACAACATTAAAACATTGATTAACATGGACATCGTCATTCTGTAAGTAACATCCCCTTCATAATAGGGGACGGTGTGGTTCTCACTATATTGCTTTGCAGGCATTGGCACTTCTTCTTTCTAATCATAGTTTCTACTTGATTTATTGCTTAACTAATTCAAATGGTGGTATTCATTATAGACAACCTGTTTACGAAGCTGATGGGCTTTGGCAACTTTTTTAATCGCGTCATTCACCGCCAAACCAGCCTGAATATATCGATCAACCTGCTGTGTCAGGGAAAGGCCGGCCATTGGATCGGCAGTTGCGGTTTGCACCATTGGTTGATCATTGCCGCTGACAATAATTACAAATTCGCCACGAATAGGCGTTTCAGCTGCCCAACCAGCCAACCGATCAAGAGAGCCACGAATAAATTCTTCATGCTTCTTAGTTAATTCACGGCACAACGCGGCAGACCTGCTTCCACCCAAAACAGTTTGTAGATTCTTCAGGGTTTTAAGCAGGCGATGCGGCGCCTCATAAAAAATCAACGCTTCCGGCCGATTCTTTAACTGCGCCAATTCAGCGCGTTGTTCTTTCGGCTTTCTTGATAGAAAACCATAAAAGTAAAACGGCTGTGGTGTCACTCCGGAAGCAATCAGAGCCGTTATCCCGGCATTAGCTCCCGGCAGCGGCACAACCGAAATGTTATTTTGAATACAGGCAACTACCAATTCATGACCGGGATCACTTATGGACGGCATTCCCGCATCACTAACCTGGGCAATTGAAAAGCCCGCCTTTAGTTTTGCCAGCAATTCCGGAATCCGTTGGGCCGTATTATGCTCGTGAAAACTAATCTGTTTTGTCTTAATATCAAAATGATTCAATAATTTTTGGGTATTGCGCGTATCTTCCGCCGCAATTAAGGCCACCTGCTTCATGACATTAACGGCCCGAAAAGTCATGTCGCCCAAATTGCCTATCGGTGTTGGTACTAAATATAGCTTTCCAGCTTGATTTTTTTCGTCAAAACTTTTTTGTGTTATCACTTATTTATTAATCCCTTCGACCATAAATAATTTCTGTGCAGAATATACAGTCTTCCCCATTCTCACGCCGCTTACCATAATATGAACTGCAAACGTGGAACCCTTCGTTGTACAATTTCTCAAGATTTTTCCGGGATTTGGACAACTCGGGTGAATTATGACCGGCCTTTTCAGTAATTTGATTAATCCGGTCTCTAAGGTGCTGATTTTCAATTTCTAATTCTGCGTTTTTTTCCATTAATTCAATTAACGATTCGTGTAGGTGAGAAAATTCTGCTGCCGTTGCACCCAAATGACTATCCATCTCTTTAAGTTCATCATATAAATTTTGACTATCCACTCGTATCTCACCCTTTAAATTCCTATGACTTCATAATTGTTAATATTTTCAATGTGACAGCCTCGATAATGTTTTGAAAATTAACATTCACTGCCATACTACCGTGTGTATTCAACAACTCATCCAGCATCGCCATCAACTGATCACTGGACCAATTTTGAGCGGCCTGGTTAGTTTCGGCTTCAATCTCCGGAAACTTTATCGCATCCTTTGTTAACGTATCAAACTTTAATTCCAAGACTTCATCAAAAAGATCAATCATCATGCTCAACGCCACCCGTTGCCGCTCCCGGCTGGTTATCAACGGCATCAGTGACATTTGGATATAAGGCATCGCCATTGGATTTTCTTTCACCAAATAACCAAACCACTTGCAGACTGCTTGCTGAAGTGACGTAAACCAATTATCCGTCAACCACTTTTTAACTTCAGTCAAACTGTTTGTCATGGCCATCAACAAATTAACCTGACTAGGCAGCGCACCGGATTGACGCAGCTCCGCCATCATCTGGTGTTTGTCCAGACTAGGAAATTCCACTACCTGTGTTCGTGAAACGATGGTTGGTAAAAGCAGATTCCGATTTTGGCTAATCAAGAAGCTGACCACATTTCCGGTAGGCTCCTCAATGAATTTTAATAAGCTGTTGGCGGCACCGGTCGTCATTTTATCGGCAGCCGAAATTATAAAAATCTTTTTGGAGCCTTCCATAGCACTTTTGGTAAACTCACTTTTAACGTGTCGAATTTGATCAACTTTAATGCTCAGACCATCCGGCTTCGTGATAACAACATCCGGATGATCATGATTCATTATCCGGGTACATTCGGCACACTGACCACACGGCATCCCATCCTGGACGTTTGTACAAAAGAGCCGCATCGCAATCCCCATTGCAACTGCAAACTGACCCGCACCGTCCTCACCAGTAAACAAATAGGCATGCGATAATTCGTTTCGATCAACAACATGCATAAATTGTGTGAATAACTTGGGCTGTTTTGTTTTCGCGTCATTCAAAACATTTTCAACCATCTCTTATTTAACCCTCTAAAACTGATGAAATTGTTCGATTGGCAGAACCATCACCGTTGCGCCGCCAACTTGGACTTCAATTGGAAAAGTATGTTCGGCCGTATCACCGTTCAAGCTTACCGGTGGCGTCATAAACTGCTGACGTGCGGAGCAGGTTTCTTTGATTAATTGAAGGGTCAAGTCCACCTTCTCATCATCGACCGCTACCAGATAAGTTGTGTTGCCGGCCCTTAAAAAACTCCCAGTCGTTGAAAAACGGGTTGCCACAATATCGTGGGCAACAAAAACCGAACGCAGTTTATTTGCATCTTTATCTTGGACAATTGCGATTACTAATTTCATATCTAGGACTCCTCGTTAAAAAATTCGCCTGCTATTTGCCGGATAACTTTTTTTGTATTTTCAACTACTGTCTCAATCGGCTGCGTGGCATCAATCCGGATGAACCGATCCCGATTTGCCGCTATCAATTTCATATAGCCCTGATGGACCCGGCGATGAAAAGCAGTTGTCTCAACATCTAATCGATCGATTTGATTTGCGTCCCGATGCTGAGCAATCCGCTTCAAGCCGACTTCAACTGGGATATCAAAATAAATCGTTCTATCCGGTAACAACTTTTCCGTCGCAAATTCGTTCATTTTAGCTACTTCCTGCATCCCAATCTGCCGGCCGGCGCCTTGGTAGGCAACCGAACTGTCAACGTATCGATCACAAAGGATTAATTTACCGGCCGTCAAAGCGGGTAAGATGGTTTCTACCAAGTGCTGACGTCGGGCGGCCGCGTACAATAAAGCTTCCGTTCGATAATCCATTTCAGTATTTGCCCGATCCAAAATAATCCGTCGAATCTGCTCAGAAATCTTATTACCACCCGGCTCCCTGGTTACCAGCATTTGATCACCCAGTTGTTGTTGGAAATCGCGCACAACTTCATTCATGACCGAAGTTTTACCAGCACCGTCAGAGCCTTCAAAAGTTATCAATTTACCAACCAAAATTTTCCCTCAATTCTATATTTAGGTTAATTGTACTGTATGTTATTTACCCTGTCCATGACACCAAAATAAAAGAGTGATTCATTTTTAAATGTCGCTTGGAATCTTAAACACCCCGGTCTCAGAAACGACGAACATTTATCAAGAATCACTCAAACTGGATCACTCATTTTCATCATTGAAAATCATCGTGATCATAACTGATCACCGATGCTTGAATATGATCATTTTTAATGTGCCTAAGTCGGGCCTCTTTGTAAATAAAGAAGAATTTTTGTTTTGCCAAAGCTGTTTCCTGCGCCATTTCAATGTCACTGTCAGCCACAGCATTTTGCGTTTGGGCAGCGTGATCCCATTCCTCTTTAAGGCGGTTAATCAAATCCAATAAGCGCTGATCATATTCAGATTTTGTATCTGCTCTTTTAAATCCACCAAACCACACGATTACGCCTCCACTTACATTTCGGTTCGACCCTGGACTGCCTTAAACAATGTCATTTCATCTGCGTATTCAATGTCGGTACCAACTGACAAGCCGTGCGCCAAACGCGTTACCCGAATACCAGCGGGTTTAATCAGCTTGCTCAGATACATCGCGGTGGCTTCGCCTTCAGGGGTCGCGTTCGTCGCAACAATTACTTCTTGAACGTCATTATTTTTTTGAAGCCGCTTAATCAACGAACTAATATTTAAATCTTCAGGTCCTTTGCCCTCAATCGGCGATAAAACACCATGTAAAACGTGGTAGAGACCCCGATACTCCTGAACCTTTTCCATTACCATAATATCTTTTGGCTGCTCAACAACCAGAATTTTAGTTTGATCGCGCGTTTTATCACGACAAATCTCACAAGGATCCTCATCAGTTAAATTACCACAAATTGAACAATAATGAAGTTTATCCTTCGTTGCCAGCAGCGCTTGTGAAAAGGCCTTAACATCGTCCTCATTCATATCTACCGTGTAGAAAGCAAGCCTGGTAGCGGTTTTGTTACCGATTCCCGGTAATTTCATATAACTATCAATTAGTTTCGCAATTGGTTCAGGATATTGCATAATGTTTCCTTCCTAAAAAACAAACTACATCCCCGGAATTCCCTTGGCATACTTGCCCATTGTGTTTTGCGTAGTTTCTTTAATCTTATTCATTGCATCATTAACGGCCGCGATAATTAAATCGGAAAGCATTTCCGGATCATCCGGATCAATGGCTTCCGGCTTGATTTTAATATCGGTCATCACCCGTTCACCATTAAAGGTTACAACAACCATTTCGTCAGGCGCGCTGCCGGTAAATTCCTGCTTATTGAGATTATCCTGCTCTTCTTTTAATTGTTTTTGCATTTTCTGCATTTGTTTCATCATTTTGTTCATGTTCATACCATTCATCATTTTAATCTGCCTCCATTATCATATTTTTTAATCATTTTTAATATCAAGAATATCTTTTCCAAATAATTCCGCTGCTTTTTTTACAATCGGCTTGGCTGCCGGCGTATCATCTTGGGGCGGTGTCGCTTCGCTGCCCGTATCCGGGGTATCAGCCGCTGCATCCCCACTGTGCTGACGATTTTTCAACTCATCTTGATGACTTGCCAAATAATCTTTTCGAATCTTCGGCCACTGGTTATCTGGCACAAATACGATTTGAGGGGCTCGGCCGGTAAGGCGATCCAGATTATTTTCAAGTGCATCAGTCAACTCTCGATTACTTTGCGCCTTTTGAAAAAAGATGGGGTACTCAAATGACACGATTACGCCATCGGAACTGGCCGCCACCGGCTTTGAAACGTGCATGACTGCCCGCTGTGTAACGGATAAAGTATTCATCAAGTCCGGCCAAACCTGCTGGAACTCATTTAGGCTCTTACGAGTTGCTTTGCCAAGGATCGGATAGATTTTGGTTAATTCAACCCGGGCCGTCGATTTGGCTTCAATTGATTTAGGTGGAACAGCAGTGTGGGCGGCCACCGGCTTTTCAACCGGGCCGGCTGCTTTTAGCTGGGTAATCTCCGCTTGAAGTTCGTCAACCTTCTTGCTTAATGCCTTTATTTTACCATCTTCATCACTGGAAGCGGTCGAACTTGTCGGTGCGGCAGGCTTAGCTTGAAGATGTGTTAATTTAACTGTCAAGACCTGCAGGTAAACATCCGGATGAGCAGTATACCGAAGCGAATTAGCAATCTCGTTTAGCTCATTAATCATCTGATAAATTTCGTTATCACTGATTTGATCACTTAGTTGTTTGAATTTATCATCAACGATGCCTAATTCCATTTGTTCAATAATCTGAGGATCCTGCTGATACAAAAGAATATCCTGACAATAACTGGTTAAATCTTCAACAAATCGACTGGCATCCTTGCCGTTCTCAAGAATTTTTTGAACGGTAACCAGTGCCTGTTTGGTATCTTTTTGAATAACCTGATCAATGTAGGCAGTCAAAAGTTCATTGGTGACACTGCCGGTAACCTGAAGCGCATTTTCATACGTAACCTTATCATCACCATAGGACATCGCCTGGTCCAAAATACTTAAAGCATCCCGCATCCCGCCTTCGGCTGCTTTAGCAATCAATTTTAACGCCTGGTCATCGTAAACAATATTTTTTTGCTTAAGAATATACGCCATTCGTTCCAAAATGTCTGCCGGCCGGATCCGTTTAAAATCGAATTTTTGGGTTCTTGAAATGATGGTTGCCGGAATCTTATGGGGTTCAGTCGTTGCGAGAATAAAAATAACGTTAGCCGGCGGCTCCTCCAACGTTTTTAAAAGTGCGTTGAAAGCCCCGGTTGAAAGCATATGCACTTCGTCAATAATATAAACTTTGTAATCGGCTTTGGTCGGTGCATACTTAACCTTATCCCTGATATCGCGGATTTCTTCAACGCCGTTATTTGAAGCAGCATCGATTTCAATAACATCACTTAAACTGCCCTCATTAATTGCCTGACAGGTTTCACACTTGTTACAAGGTTCACCGTCTTCAAGATAATGGCAGTTAACCGCTTGGCAAAAATTTTGGCGGCTGAAGTCTTCCCGGTTCCTCGAGGACCGGTAAACAGATAGGCGTGACTGATCTGCTTTGTTAAAATGGCATTTTTCAACGTTTGCGTAATAATCGACTGGCCAACAATTTCATCAAATCGCTGTGGGCGCCAAACCCGGTATAGTGCTTGATAACTCATTTCCGATCCTCCCTTTGTAATGACTGATCCACCAATCGCGACCGCCATCATTATAAGACGATTTCAAAGTGGCGTCAGACCACTGGTTAGCCCCAAATTCAGCTCTAACACACGCAAATTTACTGATTAAAACACTCTAACAATTATATGCTGAATCAACCAGAAATGCCAACCAATTTAGCACTGAATTTCCAGGTTATAAGAAACCTTAATTGTTTCAGTTATCATCAAACCGCCACTTTAAAAGCCGCTCCCTCCAGCGTATCAGCCGGCAAATAAAAAAATATGGACCAACTGGTTACCAGCTTGTCCATACTTTTCGTTTCTTATCGGTTAAAGTCTCTCAGTCGTTTTTTCACACTGAAAGTTTAATTATCATAATCAAGAGGCACAGTGTCGATGATACTTAGTGCTGCTTCCTTCCGGACCTGACACGGTTCGTAACCCGACCCTTGCCTCAGGGCCTTGCGGCAATAACTATCATATCGTATTTTGAGGAAAAAAGCCAGTCACTTTTGCCGTTTTCTTTTTCGGGCCGCCTTAAAAAAGTCCTTCATGATCTGCGAACACGCCGATTGCCGGACTCCTTCAAAAACCGCAACTTGATGATTCAGCCGGGAATCTTCCAAAGCCCGATATAGGCTTCTAACCGCACCGGCTTTCGAATCCCGAGCGCCAAACACCACCCTGTCAATTCTGGAATTAACAATCGCACCGGCACACATTAAACATGGTTCAATCGTGACGTAAAGTTCACAGTCAATCAACCGCCAGCTTTCCAAATAACGGCAGGCTTCCTCAATGGCCATCACTTCGGCGTGGGCAATGCCATCATTTAAATGCTCCCTTAAATTATGACCACGGCCGATAATTTGATTATCTTTAACAACAACGGCACCTATCGGCACTTCACCAATCAAATAAGCTTTTTGAGCTTCAACCAGGGCCGCATTCATAAACATTTCGTCTCTTCTTTGAGTCATTTAAACCTCTCAACTGCCTCAGATTTATTCCTTAACGCTGCGTAAAATATAATAGCCTTTATCACGTTTGACAATCTCACAATTGCCAAACAAGTTGGTCATCAGCTTTTTGGCAGATGGAGCCCCCTGCTTTTTTTGTAATACCACCGTTAAGGTGCCCGCCGGTTTTAAATGGGCCAAAGCACCACTAATCATGGCATCAACAACTTTTTTACCGGCCCTGACCGGTGGATTGGTCACGATTGCCGCGTAGCTGTCTTTAATGTTAGAATAAACGTTGCTCGCAAAAATTTGAACATTCGAAATTTGATTGGCAGCTGCATTTTGCTTTGCCAACGCCAGCGCAATTTCATTTACGTCGACCATATCAACCGTCCTGTTCGGCTGAAGCTTGGCAAGCGCCAGGCCAATCGGCCCATAGCCGGTCCCCATGTCCAAAAATTTGCCGTCCGGGACAGCTGTAAAGTCAAAATTATCAAGCAGGACCCGGCTGCCATAATCAACCCGGTGTTTAGAAAACACACCGTTGTCTGAAGTAAACACAAAGTTGTGTCCCAAAAGGGTGTACTCCCAAGTAATCGGTGCCGATTCAACATCCGGATGCGTTGAATAGTAAAAATGATCTTTATCCATAGAAAACTCCTTAACTCTAGTAGTTATGTGCTCTTAACTATATTTGGTAGTTGCAAGCAATTTCATCACAATATATTGTGTTAATCCGTTGATTTTTTGTAAGTTTAGTGTAAACTAGAAACATAAATTAAAAAAGTATTTTTTAAAAACGGGGGACCACAAATGGCAAAAATAACTGTTTATTCCAAAAACAACTGCATGCAGTGCAAGATGACAAAGCGTTACTTAACAGAACATAATGTTAAGTTTGAAGAACACAACATTAACGAGCAACCGGAGTACGTTGATTATCTTAAAAATAAAGGCTTCTATGCCGTACCGGTAGTTGATGTTGATGGTCAACAAGCATTTAGTGGCTTTCGGCCTGATGAACTTCAAAAAATCGCTGGTTAATCCTTGTCCATTTTAACATATTGATCAGTCTTAAACTGGCGGAACCAAATTTGGCTTCGCTTATTTTATTCCCAAAAATATAGAAAGCGTGATTTTACTATGTCTCTTCATAACCTTAAGGATGTTACATACTTCGATCTCAACAATGAAATTAACATCCCGGTAAATAATCAAATCCCGTTGCAAAAAGACCAACAGGCCCTCCAGGCATTTCTAAAGGAAAATGTTGCCCCAAATCTAATGACTTTTAACAGTCTGCAGGAACGATTTGATTATTTGATCAACAACCACTACTACGAAGCCGATTTTATTAAAAAATATTCGATGGCTTTCATTGAAAAGCTTTATCAATATTTGAAGGATCAAGACTTTCACTTCAAATCATTCATGGCAGCCTACAAATTTTATGCCCAATATGCTTTAAAGACTAATGACAACGATCAATATTTGGAATCCTTCCTGGACCGAGTTGCCGCCAACGCCCTGTTCTTTGCCGATGGTAATGAACAACTGGCAATGGATTTGGCCGATGAAATTATTCACCAGCGTTACCAACCGGCTACTCCCAGCTTTTTAAACGCCGGGCGCCAAAACCGTGGTGAGTTTGTTTCCTGTTTTCTGATTCAGACAACCGATGATATGAATACCATTGGCCGGACAATTAATTCCGCACTCCAATTGTCAAGAATCGGCGGTGGGGTCGGTATTAATCTGTCCAATCTGCGGGCAGCCGGTGATCCAATCAAACACATTGAAGGGGCCGCTTCCGGCGTTGTCCCAGTCATGAAATTACTGGAAGACAGCTTTTCTTATTCCAATCAGTTGGGACAGCGGCAGGGTGCCGGCGTGGTTTACCTGTCAGTCTTTCATCCCGATATCATTTCGTTTCTGGGCGCCAAGAAAGAAAATGCTGATGAAAAAATCCGGTTAAAAACACTGTCACTTGGCGTAACTGTACCGGACAAATATTATGAACTGGTTAAAGAAAACGCCGATATGTACCTGTTCAGCCCTTACGACGTTGAACGTGAGTACGGTGTCCCATTTTCCTATGTTGATATTACAAAGGAATATGATAACCTGGTTGCTAACGATAATATAAAAAATCAAAGCTTAAAGCACGGGACCTGGAAACCGAAATTAGTAAACTCCAGCAGGAATCCGGATACCCCTATATCATTAATATCGATACGGCTAACCGGGAAAATCCAATTGACGGTCGGATTGTTATGAGCAACCTCTGCTCGGAAATTCTCCAGGTGCAAACCCCATCCACGGTTGATAACGAACAGCATTACATTAAACTGGGAAAAGACATTTCCTGTAATCTGGGCTCAACCAATATTGCCAATATGATGAATGCCAAAGATTTTGGCCATTCGGTCGAATCAATGGTCCGTGCCCTGACGTTTGTGACCGATCATTCAAACATCGACGTCGTGCCTTCAATTCAAAAAGGTAACCGGGAGTCTCATTCAATCGGCTTGGGGGCGATGGGACTTCACAGCTACTTTGCCAAGAGCCATATGCATTACGGTTCACCGGAATCAATCGAATTTACCAGTGTTTACTTTATGTTGTTAAACTACTGGAGTCTGGTTGCTTCCAACAAAATCGCCAAGGAACGCCGGCAAACTTTCGACAACTTCGAAAAGAGCAAATATGCCGACGGTACTTACTTTGATAAGTACCTCAATCATTCCTATGCGCCAAAATCCGAAAAAGTCAAACAGCTTTTTGATGGTATTTCGATTCCAACCGCGGCTGACTGGGCTAATTTAAAACAGGCCGTTATGAAGGATGGCCTTTACCACCAAAACCGGCTGGCGGTCGCCCCAAACGGCTCCATTTCCTATATTAACGACACAACTGCCAGTCTTCACCCGATTATCAATCGGATTGAGGAGCGCCAAGAATCCAAGATTGGAAAGATCTACTATCCGGCGCCTTACTTGTCAAATGATACGATTCCATATTACACGTCAGCTTACGACATGGATATGCGGAAAGTAATCGACATCTACGCAGCCGCTCAGGTCCATGTTGATCAGGGAATGGCCCTCACCCTCTTCATGCGCTCAACCATTCCAGAAGGCCTATATGAGTGGAAAAAGGGCCGCACAGACAAGATGACGACCCGTGATTTGAATATCTTAAGAAATTACGCGCACCGCAAAGGCATCAAATCAATTTACTATATTCGAACCTTCACGGATGACCAGCAGGAAGTCGGCTCAAATCAATGTGAAAGCTGTGTCATTTAACAAACCGTTTAAGATAAGTAAGACAAAGGAAGTTAGCTATGACTGAAAATTACAAAGCAATCAATTGGAACGCAATCGACGATCAAATCGATAAAGCAACTTGGGAAAAATTAACGGAGCAGTTTTGGCTGGATACAAGAATCCCGCTTTCAAACGACCTTTCCGACTGGCGGACACTTGACCAGGATCATCAATGGGTGGTTGGTCACGTTTTTGGCGGCTTGACGCTATTGGATACCCTTCAATCACAGGAAGGAATGGCCTCACTTCGAAAAGACGTGCAGACGCCGCACGAAACAGCGGTTCTCAACAACATTCAATTCATGGAGTCCGTTCATGCTAAAAGTTACTCATCAATTTTCTCAACCCTTAACACACCTGAAGAAATCGACGAAATCTTTGACTGGAGCGACACCGAAGAATTTCTTCAAAACAAAGCACTCAAGATTCGCGACATTTATGAAAACAATCCGGATCCCCTAAAGAAAAAAATTGCCAGCGTCTTTCTGGAAACTTTCCTCTTTTATTCTGGCTTCTACACACCGCTTTGGTACCTGGGTCATAATAAGATTCCCAACGTCGCAGAAATCATTAAGTTAATTTTGCGGGATGAATCTGTTCACGGCACCTATATCGGCTATAAATTCCAGATCGGCTTTAATCAGCTTTCCAAGACCAAACAGGAAGATCTAAAAAGTTGGTTATACGACCTGCTCTACAAGTTATACGCCAATGAAGAAAAGTATACCCATCTACTTTACGATCAAACCGGCTGGACAGATGATGTTCTGGTCTTTATCCGTTACAACGCTAACAAGGCTTTAATGAATCTGGGGCAGGATCCCCTCTTCCCGGATACCGCGGAAGATGTTAATCCGGTGGTCATGAATGGTATCTCAACTTCAACGGCCAACCACGACTTCTTTTCACAGGTTGGTAACGGCTACCTGCTTGGAAACGTTGAATCAATGTCTGACAGCGATTACGACATTTAAAATAAATTAATAGCAGAACTGCTGAAACGGGATAGGGTCAAAATTGTTTTTGACCCTATCGTTTTACGTCATCACGATTATTACTGAGCAAAAACAGATATTAAAAGACATTAGTCAACTAGATCGGCTGGCTTACCGCCTTCAGCCATCGTCTTTAAGTTGTTCAATGAAATGTTAACCATGTTTTTAACCGATTCAGTCGTGTGAAAAGCCGAATGGGGTGTCAAAATCACGTTTGGCATCATTGACAATTTGATCAAATCAGCATCGGTTATCTTTTTGGTCGATCGTGAATCCTGCAAATCAATTGATTCGTCTTCCAGCGTATCAATCCCGGCAGCTGCAATCTCGCCGCTTTCCAACGCAAAAATCAGGTCATTGGTGTTAACAATTGTTCCCCGAGCAGTATTAATTAATATTGCATTGGGCTTCATTTCCTCGAAGACTTCGTGATCAAATAAATGAAAGTTGTCGGCTGTGGCGGGCATATGCAGACTGATAATATCGCTTTGTTTAAAAATGTCTTCCAAGTGGTCGACGTATTTAAAAGCGCCGCCCGCAACCTTTTGCGGATATTTGTCATAGGCAATCACATTTGCGCCCAAACCCCGAAACAATTGGATTGCATGGCGACCAATCCGACCAGTGCCAATCACACCAACGGTTTGTTCACTAATTAAACGACCCATAAAAGCCGGCGAAAAATGAAACTCGTGCTGTTCTTGGAGCTGCTGCTGCATGTAGCCAACCTTTCTGGAGAGATAAAGGGCCATCATAACGGCAAATTCAGCGATACTTTCCGGACTATAAGCCGGTACGTTGGTTATTTGGACATTATTCGCCTTGGCTGCCTGAATATCAATGTTGTCAGTGCCAACATTTCTCAACGCCAGATAGTGAATTCCCAATCGCTGCAATGCCGCGAATAATTCCTTTGAATACGGAATCGTCTGTAAACAGGAAACCCCATCAAATCCGGCGGCTTCAGCAGCCGTTTCGGTATTTAACGTTGTGGTCGTCGTAGTCACTTCAATTTGATGATCCCGACCCCATTTTTCAACAAACGGAATTTCATCATCCCGAACATTATAAACAATTAATTTCACTGGAAGTTCCTCCCGGATGGGGGCCCTTTTAGCTCAATAACGATTGCTAAGACCAGTCATTAAGCCTGCTTTTCCCATCCCTGCTTTTAACGCTACTATACCAAAAAGAACGCCGGCAAACCATCTTTGGGTTCACCCACGTTCCGTTTGTTTAATCACAACTATTACCGAGTAAAAAGCTGAACGGCAACTTCCCGCCACATATCAAATTGCCCAAACATCCAAGCCCAGATTATTCGGCTAATTCGATTATGCTCTGGCAGTTAACCGGCTTTCGGCCCATTCTTATTTTAACTTTTGAACAAACCGGTCAAATGCAGCCTGTCCCGTTTCGTTCCATTTATATACGCCGGCATCTTCCAGCACCCTGGCAAATACCAAACCGATTTCTTTATCAACAATTTTTTCAACATTGTTTTGTGTAAAATCGTAACGCGTTTTCAACTCATCTGCCCAGGCTTTGTGATAATCAGCCATTTCATTAGCCTGGCCCAACAGATACTTCTCGACTTCTTTCATTTCGGTCTTGAGACGCGCCGGCAGGATTGCTCGCCCCATCACTTCGATCAGCCCGATATTTTCTTTCTTGATATGTTGCACATCTTTATGTGGATGGAAAATACCATCGGGATATTGCTTAGAGGTCTGATTATCCCGAAGAACGACGTCCAACGTGTATAAATCACCCTGCTTGTAAGCAATCGGGGTAACGGTATGGTGCCGAGTACCATCGGTATAAGCCCGAATATCAACTGATTCATCCGAGTAATCTTTCCAAGTATCCGCAATCTTGGTTGCCGCGACAATTACCTGATTGACGTCTTCGCTTTGAAACCGAATCGTTGCCATTGGCCATTTCACAATCCCGGCTTTTAAGCCGTCAATGCCCAAATCAATGCTTCGATCAATTCCGGCTTTCATCATTGGGAAAGTATGGCGGCCGCCTGATAGTGGTCCTGAGCCAATAGCGAACCGCCGACAATTGGCAGGTCTGCGTTACTGCCAACAAAGTAGTGTGGCAGCTGTTTGATAATATCCATCAAATTAACAAAGGTCTGTTGATTAATCTTCATCGGGACATGCTTTTGGTTCAAGAAAATAGCGTGTTCACCAAAGTAGGCGTATGGCGAATATTGAAAGCCCCATGGCTGACCACCGATCATCATTCGAATGACCCGATGATTACTTCTGGCGGGATAACCTAACCGGCCCAGGTAACCTTCATTTTCAATTGCCAGTGGTCCGACCGGATATCCAGAGGCCTTCTTTTTGCCGGCTGCCGCGATTGCCTTAGGGTCCTTTTCCGGTTTCGATAAATTAATGGTAATTTCCAGATCGCCATAGTCTGTTTCAGCCTTGTAGGAAATATTTTTAGCAATGGCCCGTGTCTTAATATAATCATTATTTTGACTAAGTTGATAAAAGTAATCAGTTGCTTTTTCAGGTGACTGCTGATACTTATTCCAAAACAGCTCATTTACTTTGGAAGGAATCGGTGTCAGCAGGTCCATCAACTGATCCTCAAGGATTTCACGTTCGGTAATTGAATCTTCAATTTTGCCGTGCTTGATCGCCAGCTCAACCAGATCATTGGCCAAATCTACCGGTGCGTTATGATCAACCGTTTCGCCAAACCCGTCACCAATTAACCGAAAGACCAAATTGGTAACGTAAATTCGATCAACATCCTTGTAAGGCGAATCTGATTCAATAATTAAATTGACAAATTTTTCAACTGCTGATTGACTCATCTTCACTTATTTCCTTTCCGATCATCGTAGCCCTTAGGGTGGGTTTCTTTCCAGTTCCAAGCGGTTTTGATAATTTCGTGAACATCATCGAATTGCGGATCCCATCCAAGAACTTTTCGTGCTTTATCACTGGCAGCAATTAATGTGCTTGGATCGCCGGCACGTCGGGGACCCATTTTTGCGGGAATCGGCTTGCCGGTAACATCCCGGGCAGCTTCCAATATTTCCTTGTTGGAAAAACCAGTTGATGAACCCAGGTTAAAGGCATCGCTATCATGACCGGCCTGTAAATATTTCAAAGCCAGAATATGGGCATCTGCCAAATCAAGCACGTGAACATAATCCCGAACATTGGTCCCATCTTTAGTGTCATAATCATCACCAAAAATCGTCAGCTCGTCGCGTTCACCCGCAGCAACCTGCAAAATAATCGGAACCAAGTGGGTTTCCGGGTGGTGATCTTCACCGATTGAACCATCTGGTTTAGCACCGGCAACGTTGAAGTAACGTAGTGCGACAAATTTAATGCCGTATGCAACGTCACTCCAGTGCATAATTTTTTCCATGGCCAATTTGCTTTCGCCATAGGGGTTGGTCGGTACTTGGGGATCCGTTTCCCTAATTGGAATATGCTTTGGCTCACCATAAGTGGCCGCCGTTGAAGAAAAGACAATTTTGTTAACGTGATGCGCGTTCATAACTTCCAATAAACTAATCATGCCATAGGTATTGTTGTCAAAATACTTAAGTGGTTTTGCCATGGACTCCGGAACAACGGAAAAGGCAGCGAAATGGATCACACCTTCAACATCTTCTTTATCAAAGACACCGCTCAAAAAGGTTTTGTCACGGACATCGCCTTCATAGAACCGCGCTTTTGGATTAACCGCAGCCCGGTGACCGGTTACTAAATTATCGACCACTGCAACGTCATAACCCTTTTCAATTAATCGATCAACCGTGTGTGATCCGATGTAACCGGCACCACCTAATACTAAAATTGCCATCTTATAATCCTCTCCTTCTCAATAAAACTGATTACTCAATCTCTTTTGGACCATCTGAAATTTCAGCAATGTAGAATTCTGCCGGATGGCCAATTTCCTTTTCGTAAACCTCACCAACATTCTTCTTGAAAGCATCTACCTGGTCACGATCAACGATTGCAATTGCACAACCGCCAAAACCGGCACCGGTCATTCGGGCACCAATAACACCCGGTTGGCGCCAAGCAGTTTCTGCCAAGGTATCCAGTTCCTTACCGGTTACTTCAAAATCATAATGTAACGAAATATGAGAAGCGTTTATCAACTTGCCGAATTCCTCCAAGTTGTTGTTAACCAAGGCATCTTTGGCCTTTAGTGTCCGTTGATTTTCAAAGACCGCGTGACGAGCCCGGCGAATCAAAGTATCATCGTTAATCAAATAACTGTTTTCATCAAATTCAGATTCGCTTAAATCACCAAGTGTCTTAATTGGCAGTTTAGTTTGCAGACGTTTCAAGCTTCTTCACATTCCGCCCGTCGTTCATTATACTTGGAGTCTTGCAGCTCTCGGTGCTTCTTGGTATTCATGATTACGACAACCCGATCACCCATTTCAACCGGCACATAGTCATAATCCAATGTGTTCGTATCAAGCAGAATTGCCTGGTTGGCTTTGCCCATTCCGATTGCAAACTGGTCCATGATACCTGTTTGCAGGCCTAAATACTTATTTTCAACCAATTGACCGTACTTAACCAAATCAACTTCATCAATGTCAAAGTCAAAAACATCATTAACAATTTCAGCAGTTAACAACTCAATACAAGCCGACGATGAAAGACCAGCCGCATCAGGCAGATTACCATCAACCGCCAAGTCAAACCCGTGGGTTAATTGATGACCATGGTCAATAATCTGAGCGATCATGCCTTTAGGATAACTTGCCCAACCATCAGCTTTGCTGTAAGCCAAGTCATCTAAGGAAAATTCAATAATTCCCTGATCAGCCACGTTTTGGGAAAAGACCCGGACTTTATTATCGTCCCGGGCACCGTAAGCCCCATAAATTCCCATACTGATTGCACATGGAAAAACGTGACCGCCGTTAAAATCAGTATACTCACCAATCAAATTAATTCGACCGGGTGAGAAAAAAGTCCGACCTGAATCATATCCAAATTTATCATTGAAAATCTTCTTTACATCATCAGAAAGCATTATTTGTCATCCCTTTATATTTTAGTAAACTTTACTCAAATACAAGTTACCGCATTTTGGTAACGTTGTCAACCACCGCCGTTTTATTTTTTAATCATTTGCTCAATTTATTAGGTACTATGATGGTTGATACAATAGAATTTAAAGTGCTACTATCGGCTAATTTCACAAGCCGATGGAAGCGCTTAATTTTTTGCGGATATTTTTATTTAAGCTTGGTAAAAATTAGGTAAATCCATTAATGAAGATTTTTAAATTCTAAAACTGGCCAAAATAAAAA
Organism: Lentilactobacillus farraginis DSM 18382 = JCM 14108; assembly: GCF_000583655.1. Classification (GTDB taxonomy): domain Bacteria; phylum Bacillota; class Bacilli; order Lactobacillales; family Lactobacillaceae; genus Lentilactobacillus; species Lentilactobacillus farraginis. The sequence goes on along the minus strand of NZ_BAKI01000013.1, from coordinate 14,242 downwards.
TGATTGACCAGCCTATTTGACTGTCAATCATCTTTTATTTGTATCTTTAGAAAAATGTTTTGCTGACAATAATTGTAAATGTCATTAAAATTACCGAAGAAAGAAAGGCTGCCAGAAAAACGTTACGGCCTCTTTGGAAAATCACTCGGAAATTAACGCTCATTCCCAAAGCAGCCATTGCCATTCCCAAGAACAGATAAGCAGCTTTTACCAAAAATGCCAGTGTCGAAGCACCCAGTGGTAAAAAGGTTCCCAAAATGCTGGCCAGGATAAAACCGGCCATAAACCACGGAATCGGCAGTCGGCGCTTTTCCTGGTTTGCCGGCTGCGGTGTTGTCCGTTGATACCAACCGCCAATAATTAAGGCCGCCGGTGCCAGCATTAACACTCTCGACAACTTGGTGATAATCGCCGTATCCAAACTAATCGGGCCACCAGAACTACCAGCCGCAACCGCATGGGCAATTTCGTGCAGTGAAGCACCCGTCATCACGCCAAATTGCGTCGGTGTCAAATGCAGCAGTGGCTTCAGACCGATCTCAATCAATGTAAAGACAGTTCCCAAAATCGCAACGACTGCCACTGCCATTACTTCATTTTCCCGCTGACGAGTCAGCATATGCTTCTCAACTTTAATTTGAGGTGAAATTCCCATTACCGCAGCCGCACCACAAATACCGGTTCCACCCGCGGATAAAATAGCTAATTCTTTTTCAACGCCGAACTTACGGGCAATAAAATAGGTTAATGAAACCGTCCCGGAAACAACAACGACTGCCAACAAAATCGTTTTAACGCCGGCAGAAGCCAAGTCGATTAAATTTAATTTAAAGCCCAGTAAAATAATGCCTAATCTTAGAAATTTATTGGAAATAAAGCCAATTCCCTCTCTTGAAGCTGCTACCGGCTGACGAAATACCTGAAACAGCATCCCCAATATTAGAGAAATTACCAGCGCGCCAATTAAGCTTAAATACGGTTGGCTGCCCAGAAAATTCCCAATCAGTGCACAGATCAAGGTTAAAATTAATGCAATAAAGAACCCGGTCGTCCGTAACACACCATAATTTTTCATCTAATTCCCTCCGTCTCTGATTTACTTTTAAAATATTACCAGAGATTGGTGATTAATGAAAATTATAATGTATAATAACTATATAAATAATCCTAATTATGGTGGTGATGATTTAATGCTTGATCGACGATACGAAACTTTTTTAATGCTTGCCAAAACAACTTCCTACACAAAAACGGCACAAAAATTATTTATTACCCAGCCTGCTGTTACTCAACAAATTGCCAGCCTACAAAAGGAGCTGCAACTTGAACTGGTAAAATATGAGCGCCCCCATTTAGTTATTACACCAGCCGGTAAGCAACTGGCAAAGTTTATTGAAAGTGTCACCATTAAGAGTCAACAAATTTTGGCACATCTACAACAGCCACAGGCTAAACGACCGTTGAAATTCGGTGCCACCCTTTCCTTCAACACAATTGTCGAGCCACAATTTATTAAAAAATAAACGATCGTTTTACAGACTTAAATTGCCTGGTTGCCAATACCGACCGAATTTTAAGCCAAATTGATAATGGCCAAATCGAGTTTGGCTTGGTTGAAGGTAACTTTAATCTGGCTGATTATGATTACATTCCAATTTTTAAAGATCGCTTTGTTGCCATCTGCAATTCGAAGAATCCACTGGCAGAGCTGGACACCGTAACCCTTCAAGATTGCCTGCAATCCCCATTACTGCTTCGAGAAGCCGGCTCAGGCACCCGCTCAATCCTGGAAAACTGGTTGGGCACCATGAATCGTTCGGTTGACGACTTTGCCAAAGTAATTACGGTTGGTGATATGGCAACGATCATGGGGCTATTGGAATCAAATTTGGGTATTAGTTTCATGTACCATGCTTTGCTGCCGCAACAGCTTGAACAGCACCGCTTAAAAGAACTTCACCTCGCTGATTTTACCATTACCAGAACATTAAGTATGGTCTTTCAGAAGCAAAGTTATTACGAAAAGCAGTATCAGCAACTCGCTGCTGTTATTAAGCAGATTTTAGCCCATCAATAAGTTTTTTCATGAAAATCTATTGATTATTTTTATAGAATCGTCACACTCTGTTCACAATTCGTTCACAAAAAAGTCACAACTATTTTTTATAATACAATTATTCTATAATTGCTTATTTTAGGAGGCGTCTTTTTTGGAACAATCAGTCCCCCGGGCTCCCATTCATTGGAAGTTTCCGACTTTTATTTTGATATGTCTATTGCTAAGCCTGAGTGGGTCACTTTACCTATTGATCCATAACCGCGACCCACAGATTATGATGAATCAGATTGCTCGGGAGAAAAGTGGTCGTTCAGTTGATAAAAAAAGTGTTATTGCGCTTTCCGCCGATAGTCATGGTGATCAGGTTGTTCTCGGCTTTACACGGGATAATCGATTGATTGTTCAACTCCGTCAACGTGTTTTGGGTGGTTATTCAGCGGCGGGGTACCACATTAGTTCAGTCAGTCAAGCCAATGCTAATCGGCCCTACCAACTTAAGAACCGAATTAATCAAAAGCATATCAATAACTTTACTTACGGTGTTTTAAAAGCCGGTCAGCCGGCTCCTCGAATAAAGGGCAAAAAAATATCATTGATTAGTCATCGGGGAAACCGAATTTTCTATGCCTTCACAAGTCCCAACGAAAAAGTTAGTGTTCAGTTCAACAGTTAAACCTACCCAGTTAGATTTTCACAAAACAAGAGACTGAGACAAAAGTAATTTTGTCCAGTCTCTTTTGGGTAATCACGATTATTACCGAATGAGAACGTGCGCCGAGAGGCAACTTCCTGCCACATAATCGAATTATCCAAACATTCAAATCCGAAGTATTCGGATAATTCGATTATGCTCTGGAAGTTAACCGCCTTTTTTCCCATTCTTTTTACGTTTATTAGCTAATCGGCAATCAGCCATTTTAACCAGCCAATCCGAATTCTTCTTTGAGGTCGATTGATAATTGGTAAAATCTGGAGAACCGCAAATACCAAGGCATTCCCCCGATAATATGCAATGTACTTAGGCTCCCACTCGTCCACGTATTTATTCTTGTAAGACCGCAATCCTTCAAAGCTGTATAGCTTATAGCCGTATTCATAGATCAAATGGACAATTCGTTCCTGGGTAAAGCTAAAGCGGGAAGTCCCAACGTTGGACAATGGCGACATGCCCAAATCAAAATAATGATAGCCGGCATCGCGAGCTTGGAAGTACAGATTAACCAAAATACCGTCCATAACGCCCGAAGGTGCTTTGGACGAAGATCGCATCAAATCAATTGACGTTACTTCGTGATTCCCATCCGGCATTAAATTTGCAAAAGCGACAATGGCGCCTTCCGGGTTTTTCATTACCGCAATTGGTGATTCATTTAAATACGCTTCATCAAAAAAGCCAAGTGAGAACCCCTTTTCAGGTCGTTTATCCAGCCAGTCATCAGAAACTTGTTTTAATTCCGCCATTAACGAGCTGCTGAAAGGTGGCTGAAGTAGTTCAAACTGATAGCCTTCCCGATTAAATTTATTAATCAATGCCCGCTCGCCGCGATGCCGCTTACCGCTAAGCGTGAACTTTGTCACATCAACCAGCCCATCTTCACCGGTTTTAATAAAATCAAAACCAATTTCGTGAAGCCGCATCGTTAACGCCTCGTTAATCTCGTAAAACAATAATTTGTAACCTTGCTGATCCGCTTCGGTCATAAAGCTGTCGATGGCAATTGCAAACTTCTCCCGATTGCCAACCGGTTCGCCCATAATCAGGATTTTATCCGCCGTTTTTCGAAACATAAAGAATACTTGATCCTGACCGTTTTCCTGATAAAAATACAGTTTTTTATCCCGTAAAAATGCCAGGTGACTATTCTCATTACCGCCAAATGTTCGAATAACCTGCCGAACTCTTTGCGCGTCAAACGGCTGGTACAGCCATGACGGCCGATTAGCGGTCAGATAACGGTTGACTGCAAATAAGACCAGCAAAGCAATTACCAGGCCGACAAAGCCCACCAGCCAAGCCGCCTGGGAAGGAAACAGATAGGCTTTATCAAAGTGCAACGGCGTGTGCGGATTAGCCGCAATCCCAACGAGGGTATAGCCGATAAACGTTACAATAAACAGTGATCCATTAAACAACAGGACCCCCCATGAATTGGCCATTCGATCACGATAAAGCACGCTTCTTGATAACCAAAGGATTACTAAAATAATCACAAATAACGTAATCATCCGCCAGGTAAAAGCCTCATTGAGCCACGTATTTAAAATTGAAATAATTAAAACAATCACCGTTGGCCAAAAAGCCCGCTTCGTTTTGGCCCAGATACCGCTTGCCAAACCAATCAGTAAAAAGGCCACAATAATATTCATTACATGGCTGACGAAAAAGATGGAATACGGAAATAGTCGAATGTACAACCGATTCACAATTACCACGTTGGGAACCGTCGCGAAAAGCAGCATCATAATACCGGAAAAGTACATAAAAATAGTAAGCAGTACCTGTGCAAACCGCCGCACCAAGATTTTTGGCAAGCCATCCAAAAAAGTATTGATCTTATGGCCGGTATCATGAACAAACAGCGCCGTACCAACGATAAATGGCACCAGATAATAGAAAGTCCGATACAATAGAATCCAAACTAACGCGTCACTTCGATTAACACCAATGAATCCCAAACCGATAATAATAAAAATATCGAATGAACCTAGGCCACCCGGAATCATCGAAACAACTCCGGCAACGTTGGCAACCACAAAAATCGGAATAACAGCCGCGAAGTCAATCGGCAAATCCATTAAATAGCCAACTAAAATGAAAAAGCCAAGGGCACTCGACCATTCCAGTAATGAACCGGTCGCCATAATCAACTCCTGGTTAGTTGACAAATCATCAAAAAAATCAGACCGATTCAACTTAGTAAAAAGAAAGACAGCTGGAAAATAGCTGGCGCCACCCAACAGCCAGATCCAATAGTGTGAAAACGTCTGACCAATTCCAAAGCCAAAAATCATAACCAGTGCAGCCAAGCATAACAACGATAAGCCGGAAATCAAAAATAATGCTACTTTAGAGATTGCATAAACAATTTGCTTACGGGAAGCACCCTTGCCATAAAAATGCGCTCGCAGACTAGCTCCCAGCAGGCCGCCAAAGCCCAGCAGATTGGTAAACGTGTTCACAACCCAACCACTTCGAACAATGTACCACGGTGAAAAATGGGTTGGTAAAAATCTAACAATTGAAAAGTCGTAAATTAACATTGGTAAAATTGAAACGAAGCCAACTACCAACATAAGTAACAACGAGCCGTTGGATTGGCTTTCCAAGACCTGTTTAAACGCTTCCCCATTTACTTGCCGAATAATTTTTGCCAACTGACGAACTACAAAAATCAATACTGAAAAAACAAACAGTAATTTAATCAATGTCATTCGTTTATCAAGAAAGGCTTTTAATTTTGCCAAATAACTCACCCCAAATAGATATCTTGCTTTATTATGCCAACTAATACCTTGGATAACAAGAGTAGACCACTGGATTTATTGGAAGGTTAATAACTGAACCCTTAAAAATGAGCAATTCTTATGCCCTTTAAACCAAAGTTATCGACGAAATAATAAATGAACAGCCCTTACTTAAAGATTACAACGACAAGTAATTCTAAAACTGTGGCACTTTCCAAAAGTGCCACATAATCATCAATTCATATCGGTTTAAATCGATAAGTAAAAACTAAAAAATCCCCTCGTACCAGTATTTGACACCGATACAGGGGGATTTAATTTGAACTAATTATGCATAGCTTACTTAAGAGTTACTACGCCGCCAACTGCTTCAAGAGTTTCCTTGATTTTGTTAGCTTCTTCTTCAGAAACGCCTTCCTTGATAGTTGAAGGAACCTTGTCAACAAGACCCTTAGCATCCTTCAAACCAAGACCAGTGATTTCACGAACAGCCTTGATAGCTTTAACTTTTTGGTCACCGGATTCAGTTAATTCAACATCGTATGAATCCTTCTTACCTTCGTCACCACCAGCAGCGCCACCGGCAGCTGCTACAGGAGCAGCTGCTGAAACACCAAATTCATCTTCAATTGACTTAACTAAGTCGTTAAGATCACTAATTGAAGCGTCTTTTAATTGATCAATAATATTGTCTTTATCGAAAGCCATTTTATTTTCCTCCAGTTTAATTGGAATTAATTTTTAGTCATTAAGCAGCGTCGCCGCCGTCTTCCTGTTCTTTATCAGCAATTGCTTTAACGCCATATGCAAAGTTACGAACAGGTGCTTGAAGAATGTTAGCAAGCGTTGATAACAATTCATCACGACTAGGCAATGCAGCGTACTCGTTAATCTTATCAAGTGTTGCGACTTTACCATCAATCACGCCGCCCTTAAGTTCAAGTGCGTCGTTCTTTTTAGCAAAGTTATGAACGATCTTAGGACCGGCAACAGGATCTTCTGATGAAAAGACAACCGCCGTTGGACCAGCAAATGTATCTTTTAAATCATCAAAGCCGACTTTTTCGGCAGCCCGAACCAATACCTTGTTCTTAATAACTTGCATTTTTACGCCTTCGTCACGAAGTTGCTTACGCAAATCCGTTACTTCAGCGACCGTTAAGCCACGGTAGTCAACAACCACGATTGAAGAAGCAGCCTTCATACTTTCAACGGCTTCTTCAACCTTTTTTGCTTTAATTGCAACAGTTTGTTCACTCACAAGTTTCACCTCCCAAAATTTTTTGATGGGATTTAATAAAAAATCCCTATGCCAAACCTAGACATAGGAAAAAGGAATCGTTTCCTCGGCAGGATATTAAGGCTTTTTCGCCACCTGAGTCTTAGGCATATATATCAGCATTTAACAGCATATCACAAAATGTGAGTACTCGTCAATTAGGGATTTAATTTAAATCGAAAATCATTCAGCGAATGATTCAAGATCAACTTTGACGCCAGGGCCAAAGGTTGAAGAAATTGAAACGTTCTTAACGTATGTGCCACGTACAGAAGCTGGACGGGCCTTTACAATAACGTCTTCAATGGTCTTCAAATTACCGATAAGCTGTTCATCGTCAAATGAAACCTTACCAACCGGCACAGCAACGTTGCCGTCACGATCGGTCCGATAAGTAACTTTGCCGGCTTTTGATTCTTTAACAGCCTTGGCAACGTCCATCGTTACGGTACCGGTCTTAGGGTTTGGCATTAAACCTTTAGGTCCAAGAACCCGGCCTAAACGACCAACTTGAGCCATCATATCCGGTGTGGCAATGGCAACATCGAAGTCCAACCAGCCATCTTGAATTTTTTCAACCAAGTCTGCATCACCAACAAAATCTGCACCGGCAGCTTGCGCATCCTTTGCCTTGTCGCCCTTTGCAAATACGATAACGGTTTGTTCTTTACCAGTACCATTAGGTAAAACAACCGCCCCACGTAATTGTTGGTCAGCCTGCTTGGTATCAACGTTTAAGTTAAATACAATTTCAACAGTTGCGTCGAATTTTGCATAATCAATTTTCTTTACAAGTTTAACGGCATCTTGAACCGGGTATGCCTTGCCGGCTTCTACCTGTTCAAGAGCTGCTTTATATTGTTTACCTCTTTTACGAGCCATGTGTTTTCCTCCTTGTTTGTGGTTCTAACGGATTAACCTCCCACGCAACGTTCAAACAACGCTTTAAACGGTGTTAGTCCTACTTCGTATGTCTGTCGGCATTAACCTTCGACAGTAAAGCCCATACTACGTGCAGTTCCTTCAACCATTCGCATTGCTGCTTCAACGTCAGCTGCGTTTAAGTCTTTCATCTTTGTTTCGGCAATTTGCTTAACTTGGTCTTTGGTAACTTTAGCAACCTTGTTAGTGTTTGGTTCACCGGAACCCTTTTGAACACCAGCAGCTTTCTTGAGTAACACAGCAGCAGGTGGAGTCTTTGTGATAAAGTCGAATGAACGATCTTCATACACAGTAATAACAACAGGAATAATCATCCCTGCCTGATCAGCGGTACGGGCATTAAATTCCTTTGTGAAGCCCATAATGTTGATCCCTGCTTGACCTAAAGCAGGACCAACCGGCGGGGCAGGTGTTGCTTTGCCCGCAGGAATTTGCAATTTAACAATGTTAGCTACTTTTTTAGCCACGAGACATACCTCCTTAAGTCCGTGTGTGGTAATTGGAGATCAGAATTTCTCCTCCCACGTCAGTATGCTTACCAGAATAAACATACCATCATAATATACCACAAACCCACGTGGGAAACAATACTAATTATCAGTGCCATAAAAATTCTGCGATACTATTATCCACCAGCCGATTTTCATGCAGCAGCCGATGACTCGCCCGGCGTCCCCTGACAATCATTTCGTGATAATAACCCAGTGGCCGCTTTAACAAAAATCGCAGTGAGAACGCACTGTTAACCGAAACCTGGCCGTCATTTTTTTGAGAATCACTGATTCTGCCGGCAATATTTAAAACTTTTATTGTCGGCGGCAGCTGTGAAATATTGGCCGCTAACGCTGAATAAATCGGCCGCTTATGGATTGGTCCGGCAGCGGTCAGTGGAATGGAATCAATTGCAACGGTATTTCGCGCAATCTCCGAATCATTAAAAGGACCGGCAATCGCGACAACCTTATCAATAGAAACCGTGGCGTTTCGATGCTGATGCGTCAAATACCAAAAAATGGTGATACATCCCATTGAATGGCCAACCAGATTAAGACTGGCCACCCGGTAGCGTTTCTGAAGTGTTTGGCACAGATGGTCCAGCCATTCGGCCTGTTGACTTGGCCTAGACGTTTTATCTTCAAACAAGACCTGAACAACACAGCGCCCCCGCTTAATGCTACCATACAGTTTTAAACGACCATCCCGTTTTACAATAACGACCAGTGCTTTGTCGGCATGATAGTTTTTAACCAGCCGTTTCAGCAGGAAACCAAAGGAAAACCGACTGCCCAAATAACCCGGCAGAAATAGTGTAACCGAGTCTTGATCTGCCTGCTCATTGGCTGAACCACTCACTGGCCGGCCTAAATGCCAGGCCCCTAAAAGCAAGCTGCCCAAACAGGCGAAAATCATTGCTATGACGATTATAACAGTTATAACATTCGGCTTTATCAACACAATCACCAACTTTGGGGACCGTTACCGATTCCAATTAAAAATCAGCTTAAATTTCTGTATCCACCTGATTAAATTCCAATTCCGTGCTGGTTTCCCGGCCGAACATTTCAATATTTACTTTCAGGCGCATTTTTTCATTATCGATCTCGGTTACTTTACCGTTCAACCCGGTAAAGGCACCATCGACAATTTTCACCGTATCGCCAACGTTGACGTCCAAGTCTTCGTGCCGCGAGCTCATACCGATTCGTTTTAAGACCAGATCAACTTCGTCAGGCAGTAATGGTGTCGGCTTACTTCCCTGACCGTGAGAACCAACGAAGCCGGTAACCCCGGGCGTGTTTCGAACCACATACCAAGCCTGGTCGGTCATGATCATTTCAACTAGAACATAGCCGGGAAAGGTCTTATCCATTTTGACTTTGTCCTTACCTTTTTTATCAACTTCGTGTTCTTCAGTTTCCGGAACGACAATCCGAAAAATCAGATCCGACATCCCCATCGATTGCTTTCGACTGTCCAAATTCATTTTAACTTTATTTTCATATCCGGAATAGGTATGCAGCACATACCACTTTTTCTCTGCTGACTCCACCATTATTATTAGCTCCTCTTTTCAATTAATCGACAAAAATTAATTCAAACAAAAAAACCTGACACATTCTGCAGGTTTTAACAACATAACTATATCAAAATTTCGCCAAAAAGGCTATGCAAGAAATGAAAGTCCCCATTGAACAATCCAATCTACCAAGCCCAAGAAAATTGCCATAATAATTGACGTTCCGATAACAGTTGTCGTATCGGTTCTGGTTTGCCTAACATTTGGCCAGGTAACAATCTTCATTTCTTTAACAACATTTTTACAAAAGTTCCAGAGTCTCAAATTCGTATCCCCTTACATCATCTGTCTAGCGAGTTTCTTTATGCAGTGTATACTTGCCGCAGTACTTACAAAATTTATTAAGCTCTAACCGTTTTGTCCGATTAGGGTTTGCGGGAATCGTGTAGTTTCTCGACCCACAAACAGAACATGCCAGTGCAACTTTCTTTTGAGCCATCACGGCACCTCCTAACAAGCATAGTAATTCTAGCATTCTAAATCAATTCAGTCAATTTATCCAGCGATATATATTTATATTTGCAGCGTTCATACGCATTGATAAACTTCCGATCATCAATCCGCTGATCCGCATCCAAATTCAAAATAACGTGAAGTACTTCTCTTTCAAGCGGTGAACACTTTGTATATAATTTCGTCAGCCGTTCTTTCAGCAACGTCAGCCGTTCCGGATCGGTCGCGGAAGTATCAATCAACGTCGCCGAATAAAAAGACTTGTTCTCATCGATACGCTGGACCCGTTCCTGGGGGTCCCGCTTTTTGGCTTTATTCAAGCGAATCAAATCATAAATCCGATTTCGCAGATTACGGCGATAATAACTGCCAAAGCTGACGCTGCGCTCCCAACGATAACATTTAGCCGACTTGAGCAGGACCAGGCCGGCTTCCTGATCCAAATCGTCGGCTTCCATCCCTTCGATAAAACAGGATCGGCCCAGTTTACGCACAATTGGATAATATTTATGAAAAAGAATCGTAAAGGACTGTTCGTCCCCTTCAGCCGCCAATCTGATCACCTTGAATTCCATTTTACTAATCATCATATAAATTTCTCCTTCTGTATCATCTATGAACGCAGATTACATTACAGAAGGATTTAAATGACCTCAAGAGAACGATTATTCATAAGACGGTTAGGCAAACTATACCAATTAAACAATATTAAAACGTTAATATTATTATTTATCTTCGTCAGTTAGATGATCCCGAAGCTTTTCCAATTCCAATAATTGTTTGGGGCTCCAGGGCGTTTGCCGCAGCGCGTGCGATTTATCAGTCATTTTTCGGGCTTCCAGGTCAACTTCCTGCTTTGCCCGCTTAATATCACGCAACAACTCCCTGGCTGGAATTCTCAGCGCCCCCGCCGCAAAAATGGTCCACTGTTCCGCCTGGTCACTCGTAGCGACAATGACCTGCGTAAAGCGGTTTTGCTTCTTTCTAGCCAGCGCTTCAATATAGCTGTCAGCAGTTTGATCTTTACTGGTCCAGACAATTTCCATATCAAATTTTCGAAAACTCTTTGAATTTCCTGGAACATACATGGCATCAAAAACCACAATCATATTAATATCCCGATATTTTTTGTATTCCGATAACTCAGCTAACAGCTGATCACGAGCATCCGCCAGCCGATCAGCCTGCTTTAATTTGTTTAAATGCGGCCAGTTGCCGATCATGTTATATGCGTCAACAATTAATAAATCTTCTTTCATCGTTAGCCACCAGCTCTACTTGTGCTTTAGCGGATGTCGGGAATTAAATCCCTGATAGATTAAAACACTGGCTGCCACACTGGCATTCAAGCTTTGAATATTACCGATCATTGGAATTGTCAGCATTTCATCAACCTGTTTCTTCAAAAGTGGTGAAATGCCTTTGCCTTCATTGCCAATAATAACGGCTACCGATCCTTTGGCATCCCATCGGCGGTAGTCCGTTCCGGAAATATCCGTACCGAATATCCACATTCCCCGCGCTTTTAATTCTTTAACCGTTGCTGACAAATTAGTCACCCGGGCAACCGGCACCCGTTCAATCGCACCAGCTGAAGTTTTGGCAACCACCGACGTTAACCCAACCGCTCGATGCTTTGGAATAATGACGCCGGAAACGCCGGCTGCGTCGGCCGTTCGGATAATAGAGCCCAAATTATGGGGATCTTCGATGTTATCTAAAATAACAAAAAATGGTTCGACAGCTTGTTTCTTAGCGTTCTCAAATAGGTCATCGATCGTCGCGTATTCAAATGCCGCAACTGCCAAAAGAACCCCTTGGTGATTTTGGCCGCCGGAAAGCCGATCCAGCTTCTGTTTGGGAACTTCAGAAATGACCAAATGCTTTTTTCTGGCCAATTTTAAAATATCAGCGATAATATTTTCATCTTTCTTTACCCCAGTTTGAATAAACAGCTTATTAATGGGACTGCCGCTTTTTAAGGCTGCAACGACGGGGTGCCTGCCAATAATGAATTCTTCGTTTTCCTGATCATGCTTCATGTTTTAAATTCCCGCTTTCTACCTGTTTGATACACCACTTTGCAATCTGAGCCATTCTTTCGGTTTGATCACTCAAACAGAGGTAGCCGAAAACCGCTTCAAAACCTGTCGAAATGCGATAGGTAATGACATCGGTGTTCTTGGCATGCGTATGACTTTTGGCATTTCGACCCCGCTTAAAATAATCCCATTCCCGTTCAGTTAATAGCCGTTCAGCTTTCATTAGGTCAATGAGGGCCGCCTGGGCCTTCGCCGAAACATACTTGGTCGCAACATGCTGCAGTCGCGTCGGTTTGGCAATCCCCGCTTCAATCAGGTGTCGCCGAATAAAGACCTCATAAGCAGCATCTCCCATGTAGGCCAAAGCGATGCCATTAAGCTGCGAAAAATCATCTGTCATAAAATTGGTTATTCCTTTCTAAATCGGGTTCCCTGAGGGGTATCTTCAAGCACGATGCCGCGAGCCTTTAATTCTTCACGAATTTCATCACTGCGAATAAAGTCTTTATTTGCTCTGGCCTGCTGACGTTCATGAATCAAAGCCCAAATTTCATCATCCTTGAGCTCACTTTGTTCCAGCTTAATGCCAAAAATTGACGCAAGTTGTTTTAACGTATTAATAACAAATTGCAGACTGTTTTGGAAAACAACCGGACGTTCACTGTACATGTTCGCGAACTTAGCCAGTTCATAAACCGCCGCAATGCCGTTTTGAACATTAAAATCATCATCCATGGCGTCAATAAAATCCGCTACAATTTGACGAACTTCCTGCTCAACCTTGGGATCACTGCCACTTTCAGCATTATGCAGCCGGTAAGTAAGATTATTAAAGGCCGTCTGCAATTTCTTTAAATTGCTTTTAGCTTCTTGAACGCTGGCGTCACTATACTGAATTGGGCGGCGATAATGCGTCGTTGACATGAGCAGCCGAATAACCTGCCCATTGATCTTCTTTAGTAAATCATGGACAGTGATAAAATTCCCCAAAGATTTACTCATTTTTTCGTTATCTTCACCAATCGTCACAAAACCGTTATGCATCCAGTATTTAACAAATTGTTGATGGGTTCTTGCTTCACTTTGAGCCCGTTCGTTTTCATGGTGCGGGAAAATCAAATCTTCACCGCCACCATGAATATCCAATGTTTTGCCAAGATACTTCATCGACATGACGGAGCACTCAATATGCCAGCCGGGACGCCCCTTGCCCCAAGGAGAATCCCATGAAATTTCATCACCCTTGGATTTCTTCCAAAGCGCAAAATCAATCGGATCTTCTTTTTGTTCGAACTCGCCCTTTTCCACGTGTTGGCTGGCGCCGACTTCCAATTGGTTCACATCAATGTGGGGCAGCTCACCGTAGGTTGGAAATTTTCGTGCCCGAAAATAAACGTTGCCGTCAACGTTGTAAGCATATCCCTGATCTTCCAAATTCTTAACAAAATCAATAATTTCCGGGATATTTTGAGTTGCCCGGGGATGCTTGACATCCCGTGAAATATTAAGTGCTGCCGTATCCTGCATAAATGCATGAATGTACTTTTCCGCAATTGCACCAACAGTCGTTTGATTTTCTCTGGCAGCGTTAATCATTTTGTCATCAACATCCGTAAAGTTGGAAACATAATTAACCCGATAGCCGCGATACTCCAAATATCGTCTGATAGTATCAAAAGCAATGGCACTCCTGGCATTCCCAATATGAATATAATTGTAAACGGTGGGACCACAGACATACATGTTAACAACGCCTGGGGTAACAGGTTCAAATTTTTCTTTTTTACGAGTGAGCGTATTAAAAATCTGCAACATGTCTGATTCCTTTCTTTGTTCATAGGTTATATAAGAAATGATAGCATAGTTTTTAAAATATTTTTCACTATTGCCCAATAACTATATTAAAAGGTCTCGTCGAATTTTCG
>NZ_BAKI01000014.1 GCF_000583655.1 Lentilactobacillus farraginis DSM 18382 = JCM 14108 | reverse complement strand
TTATTGAAGGGAAGTTACGTGATATGAAGTTAAGTTCAGTTACGAAACTTGGCGGGGTAGCATTGCTCTCCGCAGTTGTATTGGCAGGTTGTGGGAGCAAATCTTCACAATCTACTTCAAGTAAACAGAAGTTGAATTGGATGACACCGGCTGCAATTTCAACGATGGATCCATCCAAATCAACAGATCTTTATTCTGGCCAGACTATTAATGCTACTGGTGAAGGTTTGCTGAGAATGCAAAAGGATAATAAAGTTGTCCCCGGGGTCGCCAAAAGCTACAGTATTTCTAAAGACGGTAAGACGTGGACGTTTAACTTGAGACACTCTAAATGGAGCGATGGTTCGCCAGTGACGGCAAAAGATTTTGTGTTCTCTTGGCAAAGAACGGTTAGTCCGAAAACAGCTTCACAATATGCTTACATATTTGACAATATTCAGAATGCAACAAAAATTGAAGCTGGCAAGCTTTCTCCTTCAAAGCTTGGGGTAAAGGCTGATGGTGATTATAAATTAATAGTTCATCTCGATAAGCCGCAAAGTTACTTTAAATTTATGGTTTCCCAAGGCTATTATTTCCCAGAGAAGAAAGCAGCAGTTAATAAATATGGATCAGGGTACGCGACGAACGCTCAGAAGAATGTTTATAATGGTCCGTTCCTATTAAAGGGTTGGACTGGAACAAACGATACTTGGCATTTGGTAAAAAATAATAAGTATTGGAATGCTAAAAATATTAAGTTAAAGCGGATGAACTTTCAAGCAATCAAAGATCCAGCAACTGCATTAAACAGCTACCAGAGCAAAAAGCTTGATTTTACAACTTTGAATGGTACACAGGTAAAACAGTATAAGAACGATAAGGATTATCATGTGTATAAGGAAGCTTCAACCTTCTATCTTGAAATGAATGAAAAGAAGGACCCGATTTTTAAGAATAAAGATATTCGTCGTGCACTTTCGCTGGCAATTGATAGAAAACAATTCACTAACAAAGTCTTGGCGGATGGTTCACAAGTTCCGAAGGGGTATGTTGCTGACGGTATGTCGCAAAGAAATGGCAAGGATTTTGCCGATGAGGCATATGTAAAGTCTGCTGTATCTTATAATTTGGCTCAGGCAAAGAAACTGTGGGCAAAAGGCCTTAAAGAGACTGGTAAGAAGAATGTATCGTTGAACCTGTTATCAGATGATACGGATACAGCCAAAAGAAGTACAGAATTTGTTCAGAGTCAATTAAATAAACTGCCTGGATTGAAGATTACTAATTCAAATGTTCCGTTTAAAAATAGATTAAGTCGTTCTCAGAATGGTCAATTTGATATTGTTATTTCTGCTTGGATTGCAGATTATCCGGATCCAAGTAATTTCTTGGATCTATTCACTTCCAATAATTCCTACAATAATGGCCAATGGAAGAATTCGGCTTACGATGCCTTAGTTAAGAAGTATCAAACAACAGATTCAAATAATGAGTCTGCACGCTGGAATGATATGGTTAAGGCTGAAAAGCTCATTATGAACGATCAAGGAATTATACCGTTGTATCAGCAGGCACAGTCAACTCTGATGAGATCTAAAGTAAAGGGTGTTCAATTCTTACCAACATCTCCACAATGGGATTGGACTAAAGCATCAGTGAAGTAATTTTTGAATATTAGGTACTTTATCTATTGGCTAAGGACAACGATTGCTCGTCCTTAGCCTTTCTTATTATGTTAAGATCACCTTTGTTTTGCTGGAAGTACTCTGTGAATGTCAGAAAGGTAACGCTAATCTTTAAAGCGCTTTAATTAGCGGCAAAATTGGAAAAGTTCATTTGCTGTTAAAAATTATAACTTTTATTTATAAAATTTTTTTGTGATTTGGAATTTATAAAAGTAGTTATACCAACGATTTTGCCAAATTCAAACCTCACAATCTGATGTCTGGCGGCTTAATAGAAACAGATTAAGCGGCCAACGTATTGCTTTTAATAAAGTTTTAATTTAAAATATATGCATTGCCGAGTTAGTAAAAATATATTGAAGGGAAGTATTCACGATGAAATTTAATTCAATCGCGAAACTTGGTGGCATGGTGTTATTGTCTGCATTAGTCTTGGCAGGCTGTGGCAGTAAGTCATCACAATCAGGTTCAAAGAAACAGGAGTTTACGTGGCAGGAAACATCCAATTTGCCGACAATGGATCTTTCAAAGGCGACGGATCAGGTTTCGGCTGAAACGTTAAACGCTACTAATGAAGGGTTACTTAAGATGTCGACGAATGCCAAGGTGACACCGGGGGTTGCTAAGAATTACACGGTTTCCAAGGATGGTAAAACTTGGACGTTTAACCTGCGTCACAGCAAGTGGAGTGACGGAACGCCGGTAACAGCTAAAGACTTTGTATATTCCTGGCAGCGAACGTTGGCACCAAAAACAGCTTCACAATATGCGTACATATTTGACCATATTAAGAACGCAACGAAAGTTAATGCTGGCAAAGCACCGGCTTCAAGTCTTGGGGTTAAAGCTGACGGGGATTACAAGCTGGTTGTGACACTGAACCGGCCGCAAAGTTACTTTAAATATTTGGTTGCCAATGCGGAATTCTTCCCACAAAAGCAATCAGCTGTTAAGAAGTACGGTTCCAAGTATGGTACCCAGTCCAAATACATGGTTTATAACGGACCATTCAAGCTGACCGGCTGGAATGGTACCAATGATTCTTGGACAATGGTTAAAAACAGTAACTATTGGAACAAGAAGAACATCAAGCTCGATAAGATGAAGATTCAAGTTGTAAAGGATCCGTCTACGGTTTTGAATCAGTACAATACGGACAAACTTAATGCAATTACGCTAACCGGGTCCCAGCAAGTCTCACATTACAAGAACAATAAAGATTACAAGTCATATCTGAATGCGTCAACCTTCTATTTGGAAATGAATCAAAAGAAGGATCCGGTTCTTAGAAATGCCAATATCCGGAAAGCATTGTCATTATCAATCGATCGTAAACAATTGACTGATAAAGTGTTGGCCGATGGTTCCGTTCCAGCCCGTGGTTGGTAGCTGCAAGATGGCTTATCGAAATGGCAAGGATTACGCTGATCAAGCTGAAGTTAAATCGGCTGATTCGCATAACTTAACGGAAGCTAAAAAGCTTTGGGCCAAGGGCTTGAAAGAAACCGGTAAGAAGTCGGTTGCCTTGAACTTGTTGGCTGATGATACACCAGCTGGTAAAAACACAACTGAATTTCTACAAAGCCAGTTAACTAAATTGCCGGGTCTGAAGATTACGAACCAAAACTTACCATTTAAGACTCGATTGCAACGTTCTCAAGATGGTAACTTTGATTTAGTTATTTCTGCTTGGATTGCCGATTTCCCAGATCCAATTTCATTCCTGTCACTGTTTACTTCGGATAACTCATATAACAACGGAGAGTGGAAGAGTGCGAAGTATGATACATTGGTTAAGAATGCTGAAGGCAAAGATGCTTTGAACGCCGGCAAGCGTTGGGACGATATGGTTCAGGCTCAAAAAGTTCTGATGAATAATCAGGGAATTGTGCCACTGTATCAACAAAGTACGCCGAAATTGATCAACTCCAAAGTTAAAGGGATTCAATTCTTCCAACGGCGCCAGAATGGGATTGGAGCAAGGTTTCAATTAAATAACTTGAGTGTCATTCAAGTTAACGGTTTTATTTCGATGGAGGCTGGCTTGTCGATTGTCCAGCCTCTTTTATGTTAAGTGAATGTTATTAATGATGAGTACCTAGGATGATTAGAAAAGTGAGGAACTATTTATGGCAAAGTACTTGGGAAAAAGAATATTTTATATTATTCTGACTTTGTTTATCGTGACAACGATCACTTTCTTTCTGATGAAGTTTATGCCCGGCACGCCGCTTACCAATCAGGCCAAGCTGTCACCCAGCCAAATTCATCAGATTTATAAGCAATACGGTCTTGATAAGCCACTCTGGCAACAGTACTTAACGTACCTTGCTGGTGCGCTGCACGGTAATTTCGGAACATCGTATCAGTTTAGTGATCAACCCGTTTCATACCTGATCGGCAGTCGATTGGGACCGTCCTTAACCATTGGTGGTGAAGCCATGGTGGTTGGGGTACTGGTTGGGATTGTCGTTGGTTCAATTGGTGCTGTTAAGCAAAATACCTGGATCGATACTTCCGCAACCATCCTGTCAATTCTTGGTGTTTCGATTCCATCATTCGTTTTGGCGGTATTGCTGCAGTATTACCTTGGTTTAAAGCTGCGATTATTCCCAATTGCCGATTGGGGCGGCTTTATGTATACGGTTCTACCAACGTTGGCGCTGGCCGCGTCGCCATTTGCCGAGACCGCCCGATTTATGCGGACTGAAATGGTTGATGTGTTGAGTTCGGATTATATCGAATTGGCCAAGGCTAAAGGCTCAATAAAAGTGGTATTATTTATCACCACGCCCTAAGAAACAGCTTGATTCCAATTGTCACCATTGTTGGTCCGTTGGCCGTTAACATCATGACCGGTTCAATGGTTGTTGAAAACATCTTTTCCATTCCCGGAATTGGTGAACAATTTGTTAAATCAATTTTGACCAACGACTACCCAACAATTATGGGTCTGGCAATTGTCTACTGTGCGATGTTGTGTGTTGTGCTGTTGATCACTGATATTTTATACGGGTTGATTGACCCACGTATCAGAATTACGAAGTAGGAGGGACATTTGAAATGGCAGACAATGCAAAATCAGTTAAAACCGGTGATTTCCTGCCACTGACAGATACGGATCGCTCCCATCTGGACAGTGAGAAAATTACCGCGCCATCATTGACTTTCTTACAGGATTCGTGGCGCCGTTTACGGCATAACAAAGCAGCGATGATTTGTTTAGTCATCTTGGTTATCTTATTTATTCTATCGTTTGGGTCACATTTCTTTCAGACCCATAATCCCAACGCAACCAATCCGGATTTGGCAAACCTGCCGCCAAAGATTCCGGGCATTGATATCAATGGTTTTAATGGAACCATTATGCAGTCCGGCACCCGGGTAAATGCTTACGCGCAGGCTCATGCTCACAGCGGCACCTACTTTATTCTGGGAACGGATTACCTTGGTCGCGACTTGTTCTCCCGGATTCTGTTTGGAACTCGGATTTCGTTAACGATTGCCTTGGTTGCCAGTTTCTTTGACTTGGCATTTGGGGTTGTTTACGGGATCATTTCCGGCTGGCTTGGCGGCTGGGTTGATACTTTGATGCAACGGATTATTGAAATCATTCTATCAGTGCCTAACCTGGTTGTTATGGTGCTGTTGATTGTTGTTTTAAAGCCCGGTATGTCGGCAATTATTATTGCGATTGCGATTACCAGTTGGATTAACATGGCCCGGCTGGTTCGTGCGCAAACTTTGGAACTTAAGAATCAGGAATTTGTGTTGGCGGCCCGAACGTTGGGCGAAAGTTCGTTTAAGATCGCGTTTAAACATCTCTTGCCCAACCTGGCCAGTGTGATTATCATTAACCTGATGTTCACGATTCCAACCGCGATCTTCTTTGAGGCCTTCCTTTCCTACATTGGAATTGGTGTGAGTGCCCCACAGGCTTCACTTGGTACGTTGATTAGTGATGGCCAAAAGAACTTTCAATTCCTGCCGTATCAAATGTGGTACCCGGCAATTGTGTTATCAATCATTATGATTGCGTTTAATATTTTGGGTGATGGGCTGCGAGATGCCTTTGATCCAAAGAGTAATAGGAAGTAGGTGTTTGAGATGGAAAACAAAGATAATATACTTGAGGTCAGAAATCTCAAAATCAACTTCAATACGTACGCCGGTAAAGTTAAAGCAATTCGAAATATTAGTTTTGACCTGAAAAAAGGTGAAACTCTGGCGATTGTTGGTGAATCCGGTTCCGGAAAGTCAGTTACGACCAGAAGTATTATGGGATTGAATGCCGGTAACGCTGAGGTCGCTGACGGCACGATTATGTTTAAAGACCAGGACCTGTTGAAGAAGTCTCGAAAACAGATGGATCAAATCCGTGGGCGCGACATTGCCGAAATCTTTCAGGATCCGATGACATCATTGGATCCAACCATGAAGATTGGCAAGCAGATTGCTGAACCGTTAATTATTCATAAAGGTATGAAACGGGAAAAAGCCTATGCCCAGGCGCTTGAAATGATGAAGCTGGTCGGAATTGAAAATGCTGAAAAGCGAATTAACGACTACCCGCATCAATTCTCTGGTGGGATGCGGCAACGGATCGTGATTGCGATTGCGTTGGTTAACTACCCGGAAATTCTGATTGCCGATGAGCCGACGACTGCTTTGGATGTAACGATTCAAGCTCAAATTCTTGATTTGATGAAAGAATTGCAGGCCAAAACCAACACGTCAATTATTTTCATTACCCATGATTTGGGTGTGGTTGCCGGAATGGCTGATCGAGTTGCCGTTATGTATGCCGGTAAGATCGTTGAATACGGAACTGTAGATGAAATCTTCTATAATCCAAAGCACCCGTACACGTGGGGTCTTTTGAATTCAATGCCGACAATGGATACATCCGGCACCGAATTGCCATCGATTCCGGGAACCCCACCGGATTTGCTGAACCCACCAAAGGGAGATGCGTTCGCTGCCCGAAACAAGTATGCTTTGAAGATTGATACTGAAAAGGAACCGCCATTCTTTAAAGTTTCGGACACCCACTATGCTGCTACTTGGCTGCTGGATCCCCGGGCACCCAAGGTCACACCGCCTGATCAGATTATCGAACGTCAGAAACACTTTGCTAAATTGACACATGAAGCGATCGATACCAATCGTGGCAAACACGTTGAAGAACAGGAGGAACAGCTGTGATCGACTATTCGAAAGCAAAAAAGGTCTTACAAGTTGAACATTTAAAGCAATATTTTAATATTGGCAAGCCCGATGAAGTTCGGGCGGTTGATGATATTACCTTTGACGTGTATCAAGGTGAGACGTTCGGCTTGGTTGGGGAATCCGGCTCAGGTAAAACGACAACCGGTCGGGCAATTATCCATTTGTATGAACCAACCTCCGGGAAAATTATCTTTAATGGTGAAGATGTTTCCAAGTTGAGAACCAAAGCTCAAAAGCAGAAGTTTCGGCGGGATATGCAGATGATTTTTCAAGACCCATACGCTTCATTAAATCCACGAATGAAAGTTAAGGATATTGTGGCTGAAGGGATTGATATTAATCATTTGGCTAAAAACGATGCCGATCGAACCAAGCAGGTTGAAGATTTATTGGAAACCGTTGGCTTGAACCGGGATCATTCCAGTCGATATCCGCATGAGTTTTCGGGTGGTCAACGACAGCGAATCGGGATTGCCCGGGCGTTGGCTGTTCAGCCGGAGTTTATTATCGCTGATGAGCCGATTTCGGCGTTGGACGTGTCTATCCAAGCCAAGTAGTTAATCTGTTAAAGAAACTGCAACGTGAACGGGACTTGACGTACCTGTTTATTGCCCATGATTTATCAATGGTGAAGTATATTAGTGATCGAATTGGTGTGATGCACTATGGTCGGATGTTGGAAATTGCCTCTTCCGATGAGATCTATGCGCACCCGCTGCATGACTATACGGCCAGTTTATTGTCAGCTGTGCCGGTTCCTGATCCAGAATATGAGCGGGCTCGTCAACAGATTCCTTATGATTCAAGTCAGGAATTTGACGGTAAGCCACGCCAATTGGTTGAAATTGTCCCACATCACTGGGTTAGAGCGAGCGAAGATGAAATTCCAATGTATAAAGAACGCGCTCGAAAGCATTCTTTACTAAAGGACTAAAAATAATTTAAAGGACTGAGACAAAAGTAATTTTGTCCAGCCCTTTTTGTTTAATCACGATGATTACCGAGTGCTCAAATCCGCCTCATGGTAACTTTTATAATTTAATTTGAAAAGCGCTTCTTTTGTGATAGCCATGCATGATTGCCCTATTTCAAAAGTAGCTTTTTAACCTTAACAAATTTGTGATAATCGAAAAACTATGTTATTGTATTTACCATTATTTTTATGATAATTAACGCCTTTAAAAATTGTCTTTTGCCAACAAGTTAGGAGTGACTTATTTGTTCTTAGAAATGGAACATCTCACGAAAACGTACAAAGGCGGCAAAAAAGCCGTTGACGATTTTAATCTAAGTGTCGCTAAGGGTGAGTTTGTTTGTTTTATCGGGACGTCTGGTTCCGGTAAAACCACCACGATGCGGATGATTAACCGGATGCTGAAACAGACTTCCGGCACAATCAAACTGCATGATAAAGATATCAGTCAGATGGATCCGGTTGAATTGCGCCGAAAGATCGGCTACGTGATTCAAAATATCGGCTTGATGCCGCACATGACAATTGGCCAGAATATTACGCTGGTCCCCAAACTGTTAAAGTGGCCCCAGGGTAAAATGACTGAACGGGCCAAAAAAATGATTAAGCTGGTTGAATTACCGGAAAGTTTTTTGGATCGTTACCCGTCAGAGTTATCCGGTGGTCAGCAGCAGCGAATCGGAGTTGTGCGCGCCTTGGCTGCCGACCAGGATTTGATTTTAATGGACGAGCCGTTTGGTGCCTTGGATCCGATTACACGTGAATCATTGCAGGACCTGGTCAAAGACCTCCAAGAACGACTGGGCAAGACAATTATCTTTGTTACCCATGATATGGATGAGGCCCTTAAATTAGCTACCAAGATTGTTGTGATGGATGATGGTAAAATCATGCAGGTTGCCTCACCAGATGAAATTCTGCGGCATCCCGCCAACCAATTCGTTGAAGAGCTGATCGGCCACGACCGGCTGGTTCAGGCCAGACCAAGTATTACAACGGTTGGTCAGATTATGCTGAAAAACGTGGCATCCACAACGCCCAACAAATTATTGCGGGACGCGTTGCGGGAAATGCATGATCGGCGGGTTGATTCATTGTTGGTAACCGATGATGAAAAGACCTTGAAGGGGCGAATTGATATTGGTGACATTGATTACAATTATCAGACCGCAACCAGTGTTGGCGACGTCATGCATCAGGATATTTTTCGAGTTTCTTCCAGTGCGTTGATTCGGGACACGGTTGAACGAATTCTAAAGCGGGGATTGAAGAATGTGCCAGTTGTTGATGAACATAATCGACTGGTCGGTATTGTGACCCGCGCCTCTATCGTGGACATGGTTTATGACGCCCTATGGGGAACGGATGATAGTCGAGACGATACCGATGATCAGCCAACCGATCAGGAAAAGACGACCCAACCTGCCGCCACTCGAGGTGGTGATGCCAAATGATGTCATTTATTGAAACGTATGGTGGTCAGCTGCTGGCCAAAACCTGGCAGCACCTATACATTTCAGGGATTTCCTTAATTCTCGGTGTCCTGGTCGCGGTGCCGTTGGGTGTCGCTTTAACCCGGACAAAACGGCTGTCGACGGTTGTGATTTCGATTGCCTCGATGTTACAGACGATTCCGGCTCTGGCGTTACTGGCTTTATGATTCCGTTATTTGGAATCGGCGGTGTGCCGGCAATTATTGCCCTGTTCATCTATTCACTGCTGCCAATACTGAGAAACACTTATTTGGGAATTGAAAAGGTTGACCCAACGTTAATTGACGCGGCCAAAGGAATGGGCTTAACCAGCTGGCAGTCAATTATCAAGGTTGAGCTGCCATTGGCGGCGCCTGTGATTATGGCCGGCATCCGCCTGTCAGCAACCTACGTGATCGCGTGGGCGGCCCTGGCGTCCTATATTGGTGCCGGTGGTCTGGGTGACTTTATTTTTAACGGGCTGAACCTTTATCGGACCGATTTGATTTTAGGCGGGTCAGTCCCAGTGATCTTATTGGCGCTGGTGGTTGACTGGCTGTTAAGTAAACTTGAATCAATACTCACGCCAAAGACGGCACGGGCATAAGGAGGGTTTACCAAGTGAAAAAAATTAAAAGGTGGTTGTTAGCCGCCGCAATGTTGGTCCTTGGTGTTGTCGGGCTTTCCGGGTGTGGTTTCCCGGGGCTGGCCGGTACGTCGAGTGATACGATTCGAATTGCTTCTCAAAATACGACTGAGCAGCAGATTATGGCTTATATGCTTCAGGACATGATTCAACACGATTCCAAGTTAAAGACGACAATTATTAATAATCTGGGATCGGGGACGGTCAGCTTTAACGCTTTAAAAAATAATCAGGCTGATATTTCGGCTATCAGGTACGTCGGCACCGACCTGACCACTATTTTAGGCGAACAGGCTGACCGAAATCCTGAACGGGCTGAAAAAACGGTTAAAAGCCAGTTTAATAAAAAGTACGGGATGACTTATTTTCCCTCCTATGGCTTTTCAGATACCTATGCGTTTATGGTGACCCAAAAGAAGGCCAAACAGCTGCATTTGAATAATGTTAGTGACTTGAAAAAGACGGCCGGTAAGATGAGTGTTGGCATCGACCAGATTTGGCTGAACCGAAAAGGTGACGGGTATGACGGCTTTAAGCAGACGTACGGTTTCAAATTTGGCAAAGTCTTTCCAATGCAGATCGGTCTGGTCTATGACGCGGTCGCTGCCGGTAAAATGGATGCTGTTCTGGGTTATTCAACTGATGGCCGAATCGGCAGCTATCATTTAAAGCTGTTAAAAGATAACAAGCATTACTTTCCACCGTATAACGCCAGCGCGGTGGTTACCAACAAAGCACTTAAGCAGCATCCCGAACTCAAATCAATTATTGCCAAATTAAACGGCAAAATCAGTTTAAAGACGATGCAGAAATTAAACTATCAGGCAGACAACAACTTGGTTGAACCGGAAGTAGTTGCCAAACAGTTTTTGGAACAGCACCATTACTTTGAAGGGAGCGGTGATTAATGCAAAATGCCGGTTTATTGGAACAGTTTGTTCATTATTATCAGCAGAACGGCGTCTATGTGCTATCACAATTTAACCGCCATTTCCTGATTTCAATTTACGGGGTGCTTCTGGCGGCAATTGTTGGGATTCCAATCGGAATTTTCATTGCTCATCATCATCGTTTAAGCGGACTGGTGGTTGGCATTGCCAACGTCATTCAAACGGTCCCGTCACTGGCAATGCTGTCAATTATCATGATTGGCCTGGGTCTTGGCGTTAATACGGTGATTGTCACGGTCTTCCTGTATGCGTTGCTGCCGATTATTAAGAACACCTATACGGGCATGCGAAATGTCAATGCCAGTGTTTTGGATTCCGGTAAAGGAATGGGGATGACCGGTTTTCAACTGTTAAGAATGGTTGAATTACCGTTATCGTTGTCCGTGATTATGGCGGGCATTCGAAACGCCCTGGTTTTGGCAATTGGAATTACAGCAATCGGAACTTTCGTTGGTGCCGGCGGCTGGGTGATATTATTATCCGGGGAACCAATGCAACCAACGGTGGGGCGATTATTTTGGCCGGCGCACTGCCAACGGCTTTGATGGCGATTATTTCAGACTTTGTCTTGGGATGGATTGAGAAAAAAGCCGATCCGACCCGTTAAAAACGTTAAATAAAAGGAGCCGCGACCAACCGAGTCGCGGCTCCTTTTGTTTAACGGGAATATGTGGTTCTGATGTTTTGAAGGGGAGACCAACTTAAACATCGGTCCCAACGTTGTTGAAATAGGCCACTGAATAATTGCTGCCGTCCCAATTGACCTTGGTTACGCTGCCGTTTTTAGTGGAGGTATCAACCGGAATTTCACTGAAGTGACTGACAACGTTTCTGATCAGCGTTCCGTGAGTGGCAATCAGGATTTGATCACCGTCTTTGGCCTTGGAAATAACTTGGTCAATGGCCGGCTGCAGGCGTTCCCAGAATTGCTGTCCGGTCTCGGCATCGCCATACGGGTCGGCCGCCGCAATGAGCTCCTCGGCTTTGTCAATCCCGTATTCAGCGATCATTTCGTGAAATGAATTCAGACCGTGGGGGCCACCGATGATGTGCCAGGTTTTAACGTCGTCTTCGCCTTCCCAGTAGCCAAAGTTGAGTTCACGAAAACCAGCCAATGGGGTTGTCGTTTTAACGGTTGAGGGGTTTTGTGACAAAATTAAACGGCCGGTTTCAACGGCCCTTGGCAAATCACTGCTGTAAGCAGCGTTAAACGTGATGGCGCTGAGTCGGTGGCCGGCCGCCAGCGCGTCGTTAACCCCTTTTTTGGTTAGCGATGAATCAATAACGCCTTGAATTCGATGGTATTTGTTCAAATAAGTTTGACCATGGCGAACAAAGTAGAGTGAAATTGTCATAAGAAACCTCCATATACATTTGTTTGAATTACCATCATTGTAGCATAGTTGGTAAGAGATTTGGAAAATAGACCAATTTTGATAAATAACTGATGCCACCAAGTTGTACTGGCTTATAGATCGGTTGTTTGGGCCATATTTGGCTGTACTTTTATCAACTATTCGGTTAATTGGTGTTGATAACATGCATAGACTGGACTGAAACAGGGAAACATGATAAACTATTAAGCTAATAATTGTAGGGGGTTCAAAATGGCAGATAATATTAAAGTACAAGAGCAACGCCACCTCAACAGCGTTATCAAAAAAATCAAGGTTTCAGAAACTGACCTTGAAAAGAAAATCAAGTCTACTAAAAAAGATGTCAAGGGCATCTATGCAAATTTCAATAATGATGTCCGTCTGAAGACATCAACTTATAGTGGCATGATGGAAACTGCCATGTCGATTCGACAACAGCAGCAAATGCTGTCCGAACGGGAAAATCGTCAGGAGCATGCTGCCCGTGAATTGGGAACGTTGAACAAGCTTGAAAAGAATCCCTATTTCGCCCGAATTGATTTCCGTGAAGGAACCGAGGACCATGATGAAACGATCTATATCGGGATGGCATCCTATACGGATAAACCCGATCACTATCTGATTTATGATTGGCGGGCACCAATTTCCAGTATTTACTATAATGGCGGCATCGGCAATGTTACCTATCAGACACCTGATGGGGATCAGACAGTTGATGTTAAATTGAAACGTCAATTTCAGATTGAAGACGCTAAAATAAAAACCGTTTTTGATACCGAAGAAGTTGTCGGCGACCAGATGCTTTTGGACGCACTTGGCGGCCATTCGGATACCAAAATGAAGAGTATTGTTACCACAATTCAGAAGGAACAAAACCAGATTATCCGGGATACCCATTCAGAGCTGCTGTTTGTTCAAGGGGCGGCCGGCTCCGGGAAGACGGCGGCGGTTCTCCAACGGGTGGCCTATCTGTTGTATCAATATCGTGGCAACCTGAATTCCGGTCAAATCATTCTATTTTCACCCAACCAATTATTTAACGATTACGTTAATCAGGTTTTGCCTGAATTGGGTGAACAGAATATGGTGCAGATGACTTTCTATCAGTACAGCTCTCACCGGCTGCCAAGTATTCAGGTTGAAACCTTGTCTCAACGATTTGACGATCAGCTGGCGGAAAAGACGCAAAAGCTGAATGAGTTCAAGGGCGGCCTGACATATTTTAAAGCTGTCAGCGCCTACGCCAATCATTTGAATACCGAAGATATGCGGTTCCGAAATTTGATGTTTAACGGCAAGGTATTGATTCCCAAGGAAAAAATTGAAGAAATCTATTATCAATTCAATGAAAACTACAATTTGCGAAATCGACTGTCGGCTACCAAAGAGGCGCTGCTAAAGATTTTGAACCGTAAAATTCACGTTGAAATGAAGAAAAAATGGGTTGAAGAAGCGGTTCAAAACCTGTCTCGTGAAGAGATTATGCAGATGCATCAAGAGGGACAGGAAGAAATCCTGAATGCCGACAAGGAATTTAATTTTTTGGCTCGTCGAATTGTGATTAAGGCCTTTCGTCGGGTTCAACGTCAGATTGTCCGCAATCATTTTCTCAGTATTAATAATCAATTTGTGCATATGCTGAGAAGTATCCCACAGATTTTAAATCTTCAAAAACATGAACTCGACGGCGAAACCTGGAAGCAGGATATCGATGCCACCGTTGGCCGGTTGAAGCAGGGCCGCTTGTCATTGGCGGACGCGACAGCTATATTTATTTGTATGATTTAATGACCGGCAAGCGTGGTGATAAGGACATTCGCTATTTATTCATTGATGAAGTTCAGGATTACTCGGCCTTTCAGCTGGCTTTTCTGAAATTTAGTTTTCCGCGGGCAAAGTTTACCCTGCTGGGTGATTTAAACCAGGCAATCTTTACCCATGAGAACAGCCGTAAGCTGCTGGGAGAACTTTCAAGTATGTTCCCGGCAGACAAGACCCGGGTGGTTCAATTAACCAAGTCATATCGTTCAACAGCGCAAATCACAAACTTCACCAAACATCTGTTGACGAATGGCGAGGAAATCGAGCCGTTTAATCGCCAGGGCGAGTTGCCTGAAATTCACGTTGCTGCCGGTGTGGACGCGGCTGTTGAAAAAGTGAAAAATCAGGCTGAAAAGAATCTGACCGATCATGAAACAACCGCGATTATCGGCAAAACTTTAAAGGAGTGCCGTCAACTGACCGATAAACTGGCGGAAGTTGGGGTCAAAGCAACACTGATTCGGACCGAAAACCAACGATTGGTAAAAGGAATTATCGTGGTGCCTTCCTATTTGGCCAAAGGACTTGAGTTTGACAGCGTCATTATGTGGGATGCTTCGAAAAACTGTTATCCTGATGACCATGACCGTCAGTTGGTTTATACGATTTGTACCCGGGCAATGCATCGTTTGACGATTATTGCCACTAAAGAACTGTCACCGATTTTTGAAACAGTCCCACAGGAAGAATACCAATTAGTTTAAAACCAAAAGCCGTGGTTGACTTTGCCGCTACGGCTTTTAATTTTAAGGCGCTTTTTAGTCGCTGAGATGTTATAATTTATGGGTATTCTTGACGGGCGGAGACAATAACTTATGGATGATTTAATTAACTATTATTCGTTTACCAAAGAACAATGGAAACATTTTTACAATGAAATTGACCTGCCGTTGACTCAGAGTGAATTGCGGCATATCAAGGCATTTAACGATCAAATTTCGATTCAGGATGTTTCAGACATTTTCAAGCCGCTGGTGCATATGATTCGACTGCAAAAAGATAATTTTGATCAGTGGCAGACTACTAAAGCCCGATTTCTTCACAAACGGGTTCGCACGGTACCGTTTATCATTGGGATATCCGGTAGTGTTGCGGTTGGTAAATCAACGACTGCCCGGGTTTTGGAAGAATTGTTAACCAGTTACTTTACCGGTGAAAACATCAAGCTGATCACGACAGACGGCTTCTTATATTCGAATGCCGAACTAAAGAAGCGGGGGCTGTCTGATCGAAAGGGATTTCCGGAAAGTTATGATATGGCGAAGTTAATTCAGTTCTTAAACTCGGTTAAGTCAGGCGTTCCCATTGTGCAGTCACCGGTATATTCCCATCAGGTTTATGATATCATTCCCAATCGATTTGATATTATTGACCGGCCGGATGTGTTGATTGTTGAAGGGATTAACACCCTGCAGCTGCCAAGCAACGAACAGATTTATGTCAGTGACTTTACCGATTTCTCGATTTATATGGATGCTGATGAACGCTTAATTGAAAAGTGGTATCTGGATCGGTTTGCCAAGTTGATGGATACGGCTTTTCAAGATCCACACAATTATTACTATCAGTACGCGATTGGCGATCGTCAGGAAGCTTTTCAGATGGCCAGGGAAGTCTGGGACAGAATCGATCTGCCGAACCTGAAAGCAAATATTCTCCCGACCCGCTCAAGAGCTGATATGATTATGCACAAGACCGATCACCATATTATCGATCGTTTGTATCTTAGAAAGTATTGAATGTTTGTTTTTTACCAAACAATGTTGACCAATCATGGTTAAATCGTTTATTATTTATGTAGCAACTTTGAAAGGGTGTATGATTTGGCAAACGTGGACTTATCAAGCTTCGATAAGATCTTAGTGCTGGATTTCGGGAGTCAATACAACCAATTGATTACCCGTAGAATTCGTGATTTAGGCGTATATTCCGAGCTTAAATCGCATAAATTGTCCGCAAATGAGATCAAAGAAATGAACCCTAAGGGAATTATTTTCTCCGGGGGTCCAAATAGTGTGTATGAAGAGGGCGCTTTACGGGTTGACCCGGATGTCTTCAAGCTGGGGATTCCAATTTTGGGAATCTGTTATGGAATGCAGCTGATGGCCTTCACCCTCGATGGCAAGGTTGAAAAAGCCGACAACTCCGAATACGGTCATGCCGATATCGAGGTAACTTCAAATGACGCCGTGTTGTTTGAAAATACACCTCGTAAGCAGACTGTCTGGATGAGTCACGGCGATTTGGTAACCGATGTACCTTCTGGATTTGAAAATGTCGCAACCAGTGAAGATTGTCCGATTTCAGCAATGCAGGATGTTAATCGAAACTTTTACGGAATCCAATTCCATGCCGAGGTGCGCAATACCCAGTTTGGTAACGAAATTCTGAAAAACTTTGCCTTTAACGTTTGCCATGCAAAGGCCAACTGGACAATGAACGACTTCATCGACCTGCAGATTCAGCACATTCGGGAAACAGTCGGTGACAAGAAAGTACTTTTGGGACTTTCAGGTGGTGTTGATTCTTCCGTTGTGGGCGTCTTACTGCACAAAGCAATCGGTAAGCAATTGACAAGCATTTTCGTGGATCACGGTTTATTGCGGAAGAATGAAGCCCAACAGGTTATGGACAGCCTGGTCGGTAAATTTGGCCTGAACATTATTAAGGTGGATGCTCAGGAACGCTTCCTTTCCAAGTTAAAGGGTGTAACCGATCCCGAAAAGAAACGAAAGATTATTGGGAATGAGTTTATCCAGGTCTTCAATGACGAAGCTCGGAAATTAAACGGCATTGAGTTTCTGGCTCAGGGAACGCTTTATACCGACGTAGTGGAAAGTGGGACCGACACGGCACAGACCATCAAATCCCACCACAATGTCGGCGGATTACCAGAGGACATGAAGTTTAAGCTGATTGAACCTTTAAACAAGTTATTCAAAGATGAAGCCCGTGAAATCGGTGAAAAGCTTGGAATGCCTGAATCATTGGTTTGGCGTCAGCCATTCCCGGGACCGGGTCTTGGCATTCGGGTGCTTGGTGAAGTAACGCCGGATAAGCTGCGAATTGTTCGTGACAGTGACTTTATCTTACGGGATGAAATTGCCAAAGCTGGGCTCCAGCGAAAAGTTTGGCAGTATTTCACAGTTTTACCAGGTTTCAAGAGTGTTGGCGTAATGGGCGATGGGCGAACGTATGATTATACCGTTGCCATTCGAGCCGTCAACTCGGTTGATGGGATGACTGCTGACTTTGCCCGCTTACCTTGGGATGTTCTTCAAAAGATTTCTACCAGGATTGTAAACGAAGTTGATGGGGTTAACCGTATCGTGTATGACGTTACGAGTAAGCCGCCTTCGACAATTGAGTGGGAATAAAATTTGACGTTTTTCAATGAGTCTGCGTGAGCTTGTATGAGCTTCATGCGGGCTTTTTGTTTGTAAATAAGGATTTCTAAAATTCATCAGATTGCAGAAAGAATCATCAAAGTGTGGGAGATCGTGTGGGAGAAATAATATGAAAATTTCTTCCACACACAATCTCCTTTTTCTGGCCTTATTACCTCTTGCGTCTAAAAAAATATAATTTTCATGTTAAGTTACTAGAAAATTTGGTCAGCAAGCGTTTGGCTTTAATTAATAGGCGAATACTGATACGCTTAACTAAAATTTAAAAGAATGTTCGTTCGTCTGCATGATATAATCATTTATGTTAGCAAATGAATTTTGAGGGTTTGTTGGAAGTGCAGGCTGTTAATGGCATGCCACCATATACTAATTAACGATAGTTGCCTTATAGTTTCCCCAATAGTAAATATTTTGCAAATTAGTTTACAAAATAGACTAAGAACCTGTTTTTAATCTTTGTTAGACCGAATTCCTTTTGATATAATTTTATTAAAAAGGTGATTTTAGATGATTGGTTATCCCAGTGACATTACGCGTCAGCAATTTGAACTAATTCGACCTGACTTAGAAGCTGTGCGCCAACGCACGCGACCACGCCAAGTGGATCTCTACGAGATCTTTAATGCCGTTCTCTATATTCTCCGTACTGGATCTCAATGGCGTCAGTTACCCCATGACTTTCCCAAGTGGCAAACGGCTTATGGTTACTTCCGTCGCTGGTCAGAACCAATTGATGAAGTTGGCCATAGCCAGTTAGATTTAATCTTAAAAAAATTGTCGATCAAGGCCGATTACGCATGGGTCGTTCGGCACCCACTTCATTCATCATTTTAGATGCCCAAAGTGTCAAGAATACTGAAGCAGCCGAAAACAAGGGCTATGATGGTGGTAAAAAAGTTTCCGGCATCAAACGCCATCTCGCCGTGGATATCAATGGTTGGCCGCAGGCATTCATATCACAACAGCCAACGTTTCTGAACGTGACGGTGCAGCGGCGTTACTGGCTTTAAACTCAGAGCAATTTCGTTTGGTTAAACGAGTGATGGCTGATGGTGGTTACACCGGAGAAAACTTTGCAGGCTTGGTTCAAAACATGATTGGTGCTGAAATGATCATCGCAAAACAAAGTGATTTGAAGCATGGGCGAATAACCCCACAACGATGGGTGGTTGAACGATCCTTTAGTTGGTTAGATAAGTGTCGGCGCCTATGGCGCAACTGTGAACGCTATCTACAAACTAGTCGGATTATGGTAGCTTTAGCCTTCATTAGGCTTTTATTGAAACGTTATTAAAGATTAAAAACAGGTTCTAAGGGCCCGAATAAATACTGGTGATCGAATTTGATTCTGTAAGTAGCTGTCGTTCTAACTACCATCGGATATTTCTAGAAGTTAGTGGTTACAGTTGATAGACAGTTTATTTTTACGAGTAATGAATTGTTGAATGCTGCTTATCGTGATATATTTTGAGTGGAGGAATATTGCTTATGAAAGAGGTTATGAAATTTGTAAATTGGTTCAGAGTGCATAATAACGCTGATTTGAAGCGATATGACTTTGCGGAACCACTAACCCAAATGAAAGTGATGAAGCTTCTTTATTATGTTCAAGGCGTTAGTTTGGCAGTTAATAATGAAAAAGCATTTCCCGAAAAGATTGTTGCTTGGAAATATGGACCGGCAGTTGAGAAAGTTCATAAGAAGTATGCGGGGTGCCGTAACATTTTGGGGTCAATCACTCAGAAAGATTTAAATGATTACCGTGAAATTGAAAGTGATCCAAAATTAAGCATTGTTGTGAATGCGGTTCAGGATGCTTTTGGCGATAAGTCTGCAGCTGATTTAATGCATCAGACACATCATGAGGCGCCATGGCAAGATACACCGCAAAGTGAGGCTATTTCTTTAAAGAAGATGAAAGACTTCTTCTTAAAAGAAGTTGTTGAAATAGATTGACAAAAAGATTTTCTTTTAAGAAAGAACAAGCTAGCCACACGACGAAAATTAGAATCCCCAGTCACTTCACACCATCTAAGTTAACGTTTAACTTTTCGTTTTTAACGCATGATAAAAAATATAATTTTAATAATTTGGGCTTCAACAAGAATGTTAAATCGGTTTTTTTGAACGCCTTGTTGCGTTTATCATCTGATGATCTGGTGGCGGTTTATGGATACCCAAAAGAAACTGGTTTGGAAAAGATTGCTGAATCCGAGATACATTTTTCGTTAAGTACTGAATTTATTGAATCTAACCGGGATAAGGATTGCTTGGATGGGTTTTGGGTATTTAGAATGAACAAAAAAGGGCGCGTTATTGGAAAAATTCAAGATAAAACTTTTTACATCATGTGTATTGATACATCTTTCAGTACGTATGAGCACGGTGGCTGATAATTTCCGCAGAAATCAAAATCAGAAAATCAAACTAACTATTTTAAACCTTTCAAGTTGCTAATCAGTATAATTTTGAACAGCGTGATTTCCGGTAAGGTAGCAATATTTTATTAGTAAATACCGGCTGGCAAAGAAGAAACTGTATATTTTATGTGTAGCTATTTAAAAAGCCATTCTCAATTTTAACGAGAATGGTTTTTTACATTAATGAAACTGATTTATTTTGAATTCAATTTTTAACAGTAATCGTCTAAATTAATATCAATAAATCTGCGGAAATTTTAAATTCACGATAACTTAATCCGTTATTTTGGAAAATTATTATAACTGTGTTAATCAAGGCTGGGCATACTGATTTCCCCGGATCGCCCTGGTAGCGCCATTGGCATTAGCCTGGGAAATGGACATATATTGATAATTGCCGGGGTTAATAACCCGTGAGTAGTATTTGTGACTATCGGAGACAAAGACCATCCCACTGGCTGCAACCGTCCACTGCCCATCTTTGGTGTAGCCGCTGACATGTTGTTTGACCGTACTTCTGGTAACGTTGTCATTTCGGTGACTTGCATAAGATGATGACGGCCTGGTTTGGCGCCTTGAGCTTGAATTGGAAATCGGTTTAGCGTTGCTGCTGCCGTCATTGTAATCAATTTTGATGCCCTCGACTGAATTAATAACAACAATTTCGGTATTGATTGCGTCGTCTGATGATTTTATATTAACCACGGAACCGCGGGGCAGGTTTCATCACCCTTATAAATCGGTGTGGTTTCATACGAAATGGTTTGGCTGGTTCCGGGATGATTCAGCCAATAATTTTCAGCGGTTTCTTCAGCATAGCGCATGCCGCCGTCTTGATTAGCACCGACATTTTGGGGACGGGTACCGTCGTGAAATTGTATTCGGAAGCATAGGATTTCTTTCCAAGCAGGCTGTCGGCGATGGAATGACTGCGGTTATAAAGATAACCATGATAGGTCCGGCCGGTGAGACTGAAGTTGATCGCTACTCGCGGGTTATCTTCAGGCCATGCCGGTGGCGCCAGTGGATCGCCTTGACGGGAACCTTGCGAAGCACGATATTCCGAATAAGTTAAGACGGCTCTGGCCGTAGCGGAGCGCCCCTGGCCATCATTGGTGAAATGGTAATCGCCGGCTTTAAGATCGCTGAAGCCGGTTAGGTGGGCTTTACCGTTTACCCAGTAATAATTATCAGTTGGCCCGGCCGACTCTTTATCCGTATAATAGACCAGTCGCTTTAAAATCGAGCTGGTGTGGTGCTTGGCAGCCTTTTTGGCGTGAACAACTGCCTGCTTTTGATGCGAATTTGCCATACTGGCCCGGCTGGTTGTTTTCGTCGAGTGACTGGCGGTTGTTACCTTTGATGAACGGTCCTTGGCCGATTGATCGGTACTGTTACCGCAGGCGGACAGCAAGCCACCCGATAAAAATAACGTCATTAGCACGACAATAATGTACTTTGAGGCGGATAGCCGCCCCGTTTTATTATGATGCAAAATAAAATCCCCCCATCTTTAATCTATGCTCATTATAGTAATATTATTCCTAAATTGCTATCGCTTTCTTGAATAAATAATGTATCTTTGCGCAAGACAACGGGCTTGGGAAAGTCGTATAATAGACATAATCTAATAATCAGGGAGGATAACATGACTGAATTAAAACGCTTTTATGAAACATTCCAACCAACACATTACAACATTTACCTGGACATTAACCGGGAAACCAAACAGATTTCCGGAACAACGACGATCTCAGGAGATGCTAAAACCCAAGCAATTTCGATTCACCAAAAAGATTTGGCAGTTGAGTCGGTTCAAGCTGATGATCAGGCAGTTTCGTTTACGCTTGATCGAGAAAACGACGCGATTCGAATCGAACTACCGCAAGCAGGGGAAACGACCCTAACCATTACCTATACGGCACCACTTACGGACAGTATGATGGGCATTTATCCGTCTTACTATGAAGTGGACGGAGTTAAAAAACAAATTATTGGCACCCAATTTGAGACCAATTTTGCCCGGCAAGCCTTTCCCTGTGTGGACGAGCCGGAAGCCAAAGCCACTTTTGATTTGGCAATTAAATTCGACGAGCATCCTGGTGAAACTATTTTAAGCAACATGCCGGAAAAAGAAGTCAAGGACGGGGTTCACTACTTTGACACCACCGTTCGGATGTCGACCTACCTGATTGCCTTTGCCTTTGGTGAACTTCAGAGTAAGATGACGACTACCAAGAGCGGCGTTAAAGTCGGCGTTTTCGCGACTAAAGCCCACAAAGCCAATGAACTTGATTTTGCGCTTGATATTGCCAAGCGGTCAATTGAATTTTATGAAGACTTTTATCAAACACCGTATCCGCTGCCACATTCCTGGCAGTTGGCACTGCCTGACTTTTCAGCCGGCGCGATGGAAAACTGGGGACTGGTTACTTATCGGGAAGCCTATTTAGTCCTTGATCCCGATAACACCGCTCTGAATATGAAACAGCTGGTTGCGACGGTTATCGCTCACGAACTGGCTCACCAATGGTTTGGTGACCTGGTTACCATGAAATGGTGGGACGACCTCTGGTTGAACGAGAGTTTTGCCAATATGATGGAATACGTTGCGATTGATGCTTTGGAGCCGGATTGGCATATCTGGGAAACCTTCCAGACTTCCGAAGCACCGGCAGCTTTGCGACGGGATGCCACTGATGGTGTTCAATCCGTTCATGTTCAGGTAAACAATCCGGCAGAAATCGACGCCTTGTTTGATGGTGCGATTGTGTACGCCAAGGGTGCCAGAATGCTGGTAATGGTTCGAGCGCTGCTTGGTGATGACGCGTTGCGGGCCGGCCTAAAGAAGTATTTTGACGCGCATCATTATGGTAATGCTACCGGTGCCGATCTGTGGGCTGCACTGGGTGCTGCGTCCGATTTGAACGTTGGCGAGATTATGAATTCCTGGTTGGAACAACCTGGTTATCCGGTTGTCACGGCTTCCGTAGTTAATGAACGGCTAACCCTGTCGCAGCAACAGTTCTTTATCGGTGATGGGAAAGATGTTGGTCGTCAGTGGCAGATCCCGCTAAACAGTAATTACGAAGACGCGCCTAAGATTATGGATCAAAAGCAGTTGGTTCTTGGCAATTACAAAGAACTGCGACGGGTCAACGGCGAACCGTTCCGCTTAAACGTCGGCAATAACTCTCACTTTATTGTGAAATATGACCAGACACTGCTTGCCGATCTTTTGGCTGAAGCACCAAAATTAGACGCAATTTCTCAACTTCAAATTCTACAGGACCTGCGCTTACTGGCAGAAGGTCATCAGGTATCATACGCTGATCTGGTCCCGCTGCTGTCGAAATTTGCCGACAGTCACGCTTACATCGTCAATGTTGGCCTTTATCGCATTGCCAATGAATTAAAGAAATTTGTAACGCCGGATTCGACCGAAGAGCAGCAACTCCGGACGTTATTCGATAAATTGAGTGACAAGCAGGTTGCCCGATTGGGTTGGACAAGCCAGGCTGGTGAGTCAAATGACGATCAATTAACCCGACCGCTTGTTTTAAGTGCTGCATTGTATGCTAAAAACGAAAAAGCAATGACGGCAGCTCATGAGTTGTTTACTGCCAATCATGATAAGCTGGAAACACTGCCGGCCGCTGTTCGGGTCTTTGTTTTGAGAAATGAAGTTAAAAACTTTGGCAGTGCCGAGCTTTTTGACCAATTGCTGAATGATTATCGCCAAACAGCCGATGCCAGCTACAAGTCCGATATTTGCGCGGCATTAACCAGTACCACCGATAAGACGTTGATTGGCAGGCTGATCGATAAATTCGAAGATGCCGATACCATCAAGCCGCAAGACTTGCGGGCCTGGTTCCGTGGCGTTTTAGCCAATGACGATGGGCAACAAGCTGCTTGGGATTGGATTCGAAACGACTGGCAATGGCTGGAAGATACTGTTGGTGGCGATATGGAATTTACCACTTACATTACGGTAATTGCCGGGATCTTCAAGACAGCCGACCGATTAGCCGAATTTAAAGCCTTCTTTGAACCCAAACTGGCAACCCCGGGCTTAACCCGTGAAATCAAGATGGACACCAAGGTGATTGAAACCAGAGTTGCCTTGATTAAGAATGAAAAGCAAGCCGTTAATGAGGCGGTTAGTGAAGCTATTAAGTAGTTGAAGCGACTGATTTAGCATTTAAAAGCATGTCGGAAAAATTATTTTTCTGACATGCTTTTTTGAAATCTATGTAGTGATTACCGAACACTGATCCCAAGCATGGCGCGCCCCAGTCGACTGATTCTGGTCATTTTCCAAGCAGGTGACCAGACAACTTCCACTGAAACCTTGTTAATTTCGTCGAGTTGCGTCAATGCATCGATCAGGTCCTTGGGAAGCGTGTCGATACAGCCGCAGGCAATTTCGGTAAATGTAATGACCATTTTGCAGTGGCCGTTCTCATCCAAGTCGATTTTGTAAATGAGTCCCAGATTATAAATGTCTAAGCCGATTTCCGGATCATAAACGGTCTCAAATTTTTCGATTAATTTATCTTCAATTGCCAAGCACGATCGTTTGCCTCTATGTCTGCTCTCATGTGTAACCATTCCTTTCAAAATTGGGTGTACCTGTATTCTTTCATAAAAAAATGTCATTTTCAAGTATATATTTTTATGATATTCTAATTTTAGGCTGGAAAAGTCTTAGACGAGTGTTAAAATACGGTTAAATTATATCTAAGACACCAGTTAATTAATTTTGAAAGGAGTTTTTCTATGGCAGATGATCAGAATCAGGATCTGCGGATCAGAAGTCACGTGTATGATGGGATGGTTAAGTCACCGAACCGGGCGTTAATGCGGGCAACCGGGATGAAGGACGAAGACTTTAAGAAGCCGATTGTCGGCGTTATTAGTACTTGGGCCGAAAACACCCCCTGCAATATGCATTTGAGAGGTTTTGGCGAAATTGCCAAAAAGAGTGTCAGCGAGGCCGGCGGCTGGCCGGTTCAATTCGGAACGATTACCGTGTCGGATGGTATTTCAATGGGCACGCCGGGAATGCGTTTTTCCCTGCCGTCTCGTGACGTTATTGCAGATTCTGTTGAGACAGCTATTCGGGGGCATAATTGTGATGCTTTTCTTGCGATCGGCGGCTGTGATAAGAACATGCCGGGTTCAATGATCGCAATTGCCAACGCCGAAGTCCCCGCCATCTTTGTTTATGGTGGGACGATTGCACCGGGAAAGTTGAACGGGAAGGATATTGACCTGGTATCGGTTTTTGAAGCAGTTGGTAAGTGGAATCATCACGATATGCCGGCAGAAGAGGTTCGCCAAATTGAATGTAATGCCTGCCCCGGGCCTGGTGGTTGTGGCGGCATGTACACGGCCAATACGATGGCGTCGGCAATTGAGGCGTTGGGAATGAGTTTACCGGGTTCAGCTTCCCACCCGGCAGCGACGGAAGTCAAGAAACAAGACGTTGCTGAAGCGGGCAAGGCAGTTGTTAATTTACTTAAGAAGGGCATTTATCCAAAAGATATCATGACCCGTGAAGCGTTTGAAAATGCAATTACGGTTGTGATGGCGCTGGGCGGTTCAACCAATGCCACCCTTCATCTATTGGCAATGGCTCACGCGGCAAACGTTGATTTAACGTTGGATGATTTTAATACTTTTCAGAAAAAAGTGCCGCATTTGGCCGACTTGAAGCCAAGTGGAAAATATGTTTTCCAAGATCTATACAAGGTCGGCGGTGTCTCGGCAGTTATGAAATACTTACTTGAAAACGGTTATCTGCATGGAGACTGCCTGACCGTTACCGGTAAGACGCTGGCAGAAAATCTGGCAGAGGTCCCGTCACTTAAAGCAGGGCAAAAAGTCATTATGCCGTTGGATCACCCTAAACGAAAAGATGGGCCGTTAATTATTCTTCACGGTAATCTGGCTCCCGAAGCGCGGTTGCCAAAGTTTCAGGCGTTAAAGTCCGTCATCATGAAGGGACCGCAAAAGTGTTTAATAACGAAGAGGACGCGATTGACGCTGTCTTGGCGAATAAAGTAGTCGATGGGGATGTCGTTGTTGTTCGCTATGTTGGTCCAAAGGGTGGCCCCGGAATGCCGGAGATGTTGTCGCTCTCTGGAATCCTGGTTGGTAAAGGCCAGGGTGAAACGGTTGCGCTGTTGACCGATGGCCGTTTTTCGGGTGGCACCCATGGCATGGTGGTTGGTCATATTGCACCTGAAGCCCAAGATGGTGGGCCGATTGCCTATTTGCGAACCGGCGATCAGGTTGTCATTGATCAAGATACCCGTGAATTGACTATGAAGGTTTCCGATGAGGAATTGGCCAAGCGCCGCAAGGAAACGACGATTCCACCGTTATATTCCCGTGGGGTACTCGGCAAATATGCCCACATTGTTTCCAGTTCTTCCAAAGGTGCGGTAACCGATTTTTGGAATAAAGACGAATAGTGAACTTGGATAACCGAAACTGCTGAGATACAGATCAGCAATTTTGATTGAACGGGGCCGAGACAAAAGTAATTTTGTCCGGTCCTGTTTTGCTTAATCACAATTATTACCGAGTCAAACCGCCTTTCGGCCCACGCTTTGGTTTTGCGGCTGTCCGGGACTTAATTCTTTTCCAAGGGATTCTTTAAACTTTCCCAACCTTGCTTATATTTTCTTAACAACTTTGAGTCGATGATAACGAAATGAATTGGTTTATGGTAAAATCTAGAGATAGTTTTAGTAGTTGATCGACTTGGTTTCAATTTTCTGAGAGGGCGTTTAAATGATCCTGGACATTATCATTATTGCATTGCTGATTGGCGGCCTGGTTAATGGTTACCGGGCTGGCTTTATCACGCAGTCGGTACGGATTGTTTCACTGATTCTGTCGTTTATGGTTGCCATCTACTATTTTCAGCCGGCAGCCAACCTATCAATTGCACTCGTCAAAAAGCTTGGGGTCACGCCGAGCATTCAATGGATTTACATCGCCGATATCGTTGCGTTTGTTGTTTTATTTGCGGTGACCCACACAGTCTACCTGGTGTTGGGCGGCTATTTGAACGGGATTGCCAAAATTCCGGGCTTTCATCTTGGTAACGCGCTGCTCGGGTCGGTAGTGGGCGGGCTAACCCAGTACCTGATTATTTTCTTTGTTTTGAATATGCTGATTGTTTTTCCGATTTCATGGCTTCAAAACCAGTATCAGCAATCGTCAATATCCCAGACAATTGTTAAAAAGACGCCGGTTTTATCTGATCGGGCGTCCCAATCAAGCCGTTCTGGTGAAAGTACACTGGTTAATGGTCCAGCCGCTGGCTTAAATTTGGGAGGAACCAATCATGAAGTGGCTTAACCGGGCGTTGGTCGTTATCGTTATTTTGCTGACAATTAATATTTTTGTCCAGCCGGATTCACTGAAGTCGATTGGTAAACGAGTGAACAATGCCGTTGATCTGCCGGCAATGCTGAAAACTGAGATCGACAAAGCGGCTGCACCAACGCAATCATCAACGGCGACTAAGGCCAGCTCTGGGACAACGCCAATTGAAAGCATTGTTCAGGGCCGCAGGTTGTCCAACCGATATTATTACCGATTTGCTGAAAACGTGCCGGCGCGGGCCCGCAAGGTTTTTCTGACAGCCGTAAATAAATATAATGAGACCGGCATTGTTAAGTTGATGCCATTGCGTGGGCGAACAACTTCCCAGGCAAATGTGATCACTTTCTATGTTTATAAAAAACGAGTTCAAACCGGCACTGGTTCGGTTGAACTTGGCTTGGGCGGTCCTAAGATTTACCCGTGGATTGGTAATAACCGGGATGATTTAAATCGCGGTAAGGCTGGTTTAAATGTTGAATATCCTCAATCCAGCATGCAGCTTTCAGTGGCAATGCATGAGATTGGGCATGTCTTGGGACTTGATCACAGTTTAAACCGGCATTCAATTATGTTCCCGGTTGATCAGGACGAACCAGTTTTTCCAAGGCGGATTTGGCAACCCTTAAAAAGATTTATAATTAGGAAGGGACTGAGGCAAAAATAATTTTGTCCAGTCCCTTTGTTTAATCATGATTATTACTGAGTGGAAACGGGTGCTGAAAAGCAATTTCCGGCTACATAATTCGATTATGCTCTGGCAGTTAACCGCCTTTCGCCACACGACCGTTTTTATTGATGATCCCGACGGTAAATTTCCATTTTCTTTTGAAATGTCGATTCGGTGACGCCGTATGCTGTGAAAGTAATGGCATTAGCACCGGCATCGATGGTTTCTTGGATCTGTTCACTGGTTTTGCCGCCTGAAGCAATGATTGGAAAGTGGGGATTGATGTCAGCCACTTCCCGTCGAAGCCAGCGAACCAGGTCGGCGGTATGCTTACCGCCGGCAACGTTAAAGGCATCTACGCCGGCGTCAATTCGTTCCCTAACGTCAACTGAGTCGTTAACGACTGTATAAATAATTGGGATATCAACGACGTGTTCAACGCTGAGAATCGTTTCGACTTTCGCTGGAGCATTTAAAACCACAGCTTGGGCACCATTTTCTTCAGCAAAGCTGCCGATAGTTGCTGAACGAAGTCCTTTGGTCAGGCCACCACCGATTCCTGCCAGAATCGGCACGTTTGAAACGGTGGAGATGGCACTTAATATCTTGGTATTGGGCGTCCATGGGTAAACCGCCAAGACTGCGTCAGCGTTACTATTGGCGATGACGGCCACATCCATTGTGTAAATGATACTTTTAATTCGTTTGCCAAATAAGCGAATACCGGAGGCGTTTTTAATCACATCCGGGCTTTTAACAATATCCTGTCTTAATTCTGATGAAATGTTGGGTACAAATTTTTTGTTTTCACTTGCGTTTGAAACCATCAGTCAATCCCCCTCGTAAAATAAGTGTTCATCCATTATTATAAGGATATTGGTAATAATTTAAAAGCAGTGGGATTGGAAATCCAAGCCGGTTTGTTGTTGGCGGTTATCTAAATCAGTCACCAGGGCTGACTTTCCGGTGGGATTGTGATACGCTTTTTGAAGTAGAAAAAACGGTTTCGTAAGGAGATTATAATTATGACTTTACCGCAATTGGACCTGGCTAATGCCAGGGGCCCTAAAGCAACGATCAAAACCAACCATGGTGATATTACCATCCAGCTATTTCCGGAACAAGCACCCAAGACAGTCGAGAACTTTGTCGCGCTGGCTGAAAAGGGGTATTACGATGGCGTCACTTTTCACCGGGTAATTCCCGACTTCATGATTCAGGGCGGTGATCCAACCGGCACTGGCGCTGGTGGTGACAGCAGTTTTGGTGGAAATTTTGAAGACGAGTTCTCACCGGAGCTGTTTAATATCAATGGTGCCCTCTCTATGGCCAATGCCGGCCCCAATACTAACGGCAGTCAGTTTTTCATTGTGACCAATGAACATGTTGATGATGGTATGATTGGTCAGATGAAGCAGGCGGGCTATCCTGATGAAATTATCGAGAA
Organism: Lentilactobacillus farraginis DSM 18382 = JCM 14108; assembly: GCF_000583655.1. Classification (GTDB taxonomy): domain Bacteria; phylum Bacillota; class Bacilli; order Lactobacillales; family Lactobacillaceae; genus Lentilactobacillus; species Lentilactobacillus farraginis. Next base: position 22,074 of record NZ_BAKI01000014.1, on the reverse strand, counting down.
ATATAAAAACGGCGGGACGCCGTGGCTTGATTTTCGTCACACAGTGTTTGGCCAGGTTATTGATGGCATGGCAGTTGCTAAAGAAATCAGTGGTGTCAAACGTGATGCTGCTGATAAACCGGCAGAACCCGTTGTGATGACGACGGTTGAAATTTCAAAATAATACGTGAGAGTGGGACGAAAGGCGGTTAACATCCAGAGCATAATCGAATTATCCGAATATTCTGGGCTTGAATGTTTGGATAATTCGATTATGTGGCAGGAAGTTGCCTTCCGGCGCACGTTTCTACTCGGTAATAATCGTGATTACACAAAGGGGACTGGACAAAATTACTTTTGTCTCGGTCCTTTTTTATTGGAGAAGTTGACGAAGCCTTTTGATGTTTTCCCTTGATCGTTTGGGTTATGATGAGAACGGAAATATAATCAAGGCGGTGAAATTATGACAAAATTTGATGAAACATTTCGTAAGGAAGTTAATCAGGTAGCACCATACATTCAGGGTGAGACCGAAGACGAGGTTAGGCGCCGCTATCACCTGGATAGGGTGGTTAAGCTGGGGTCAAACGAAAACCCCTATGGGCCGTACTACCATGCCCGGCAGGCAATTCGCCGCAGCGTTGAAGATATCAACCGGTACCCGGAAGATGACTTTATTGAAACCAAGCGGGTAATTGCCGATCAATTTGGCCTGAAGCCTGAAAATGTCGGGTTGGGCAGCGGTGCCGGTAACATTATTGAAACGATTGCCAAGATGCTTTTGAATGCCGGCGACGAAGTGTTGTTGACAAAACAATCTTACCGACTGTACCGGGAAGTCTCAAAGCTAATGGGCGCCAAAGTAATCGAGATTCCCTTAACGCCGGGTTTTCAGTTCGATTTGTCGGCTTTCAAAGAGCGACTTACTGACCGAACCAAATTGATTTGGATTTGCAACCCCAATAATCCGACGGCAACGGTTACCGATCCGAACCGATTGGCAGCCTTTATCGCTGATTTACCGGATAATGTGTGGGTGGTTGTGGATGAAGCCTATGCCGACTTTTCAGATCCGGAACAGTTACCGGATTTGCTTCAGTTTATTAATCATAAGCGGGTAATTGTTTTACGAACGTTTTCTAAATTTTACGGTTTGGCAGGCGCCGCTTAGGCTATCTTTTAGCGAATCAGCAAGCCATCACGGCATATGATACCGTTACGGAACCTTTTAATGCCAATCGTTCCGCATTGGTTGCGGCGATTGCTTCGTTAAAGTATGATCAAAAGCAGGCCGCCCGGACTTTAAAACGGATTCAAGCTGACCGACAGGATTTGGCAGAATCACTGACGGCTTTGGGATTTACCGTTGCCAAATCCGAAACTAATTTTATCTTTGCCAAGTTACCCGAAAGTGCGCCGGATGCGACAACGTTAAGCCGCCAATTGATGGCACAAGGGGTGATTGTGCGGGACGGGACGCCTTGGGGGTACCCGCGCCATCTTCGAATCACCATTGGAAAACACGATGAATTAAGCTATTTTCTTGAGCAATTAACAGCCATTCTAAAACAAGCATAAAAACGGCCACCCGTTGATGAGTGAATGAGTCATTGAACGGGTGGCTTTTTTAATGGATTGGTTATGCAAATTGATCTGTTACCAGTTCGACCGGACAATGGTCGGAACCGAGAACATCGGTTAAAATTTTGGCATCTGTAAGGTGACTGGCCAAGCGCTTGCTGGCGACGAAATAATCAATCCGCCAACCGGCGTTCCGATCACGGGCGTGGAATCGGTAACTCCACCAAGAATAAATGCCAGCTTTATCGGGATAGAAATGGCGGAAGGTATCGATAAATCCCCGATCCAATAGCTTGGTAAATGACTGCCGTTCTTCATCGGTAAAGCCGGCATTATGGTGATTGGATTGCGGGTTCTTCAGATCGATTTCATGGTGGGCAACGTTGAGGTCACCACATAAAATGACCGGTTTATTGGCATCAAGCCGCTTCAGGTATTGTTGAAAAGCCTGATCCCAACCCATGCGAAAATCCAGCCGTTTAAGCTGGGCACCGGAGTTGGGAACGTAGCTGGTTACCAGGTAGAAATCGGGGTATTCCAACGTAATGGCCCGCCCCTCATGATCGAATGCCGGCGTATCAATACCGTAATGGACGCTAAGGGGCTCATGCTTGGTAAAAATCGCAGTTCCGGAATAGCCTTTGCGTTCAGCGTAATTAAAATATTGCCGGTAGCCGGGCAGTTCTAATTTGAGCTGGCCGGCCTGCATTTTGGTTTCCTGAATACAGAAAAAGTCAGCATCCAGCTTTTGAAAGGTAGCGGCAAAGTCTTTTTTAACGACTGCCCGCAGGCCGTTAACATTCCACGAGATAAATTTCATGATTGGTAACCATCCTTTTATTGAATAAAATCTTTAATTCAATTTTACGCTATTTTGTGAACACAAAAAAGCAGCGTGAGACAAAAGGCAGGAAGTTGCCTTTGGGCACCCGTTTCTGCTCGGTAATAATCGTGATTACGTAAAAAGAGGCTGGACAAAATTACTTTTGTCGCAACCTCCTTAAAAAAGATATTGGGTTATTTGGTGATTGAACGAACCAGCTTTTGCATTGCCTGCGCTTGAAATTCAGCGGTAGCTTTCTTCTGAAGCTGGGCTTGCTGCGCTTTGGACATCTTGGGGTTTTGCTTCATTGCTGCCATCATTTGCTTGGTGACAAAAGCTTTTCCCTGAGCTTTTAATTGGGCCTGATAAGTCTTGTCTTTCAACTTCTTTTGCAGGGCTTTTGCCTGGTCGGTTGAAAGAACCAGCCAATCTTTATTGACATAAAGCTTATTGACCCGCTTGACCAGTTTACCACTTTCACCGGCAATGCCAAACCAGAATTTGGCAGCGCCATTTTGATATTGCCAACGGGTCGTTTGCGTTTCGATTCTTGGCACACCGTTTCCTTTAATCACGTGATTAGTGGTGTCATTAACGGTCGTATGCGATTTCTTCTTTGCGTTTTCAGATTTTTGATAAATGTAAACCTGGTGCTTATTTGCTGTTCCAATCGGTTGGTAAAGCAGCATTTTCATTTGTTTGGAAGGGCTGACAGAATAAAGCGGTTGATAAGTTGTTTTAGTTTCCTGTTTCATTCCGTAATGGTCCGTGTCGTTTTTAACGATGAAGACCGTTGAAATAACCATGCCAATAACGGATAGGATGGTTAAAATCCAGCTAAGCGGTTTATTTTGAATGTAAACGAAGCAAACAAACGAGAGAATGGCACAGATTCCAAGGGTTACTAAAATCATTATTTGTCACCCCCATTTTTACTTGTATAATCGGCTGAAGTTGCCCGGTTCTTCAAGAAGAAGGCGGTAACCAGGGCCATTAAACAGAAGACAACCGCAACGATAAAGGCAGCGTGATAGCCGTTCAATGTTGCATTAAAGTAATCGTCTTTATACTGAAGTGGATTGCTTGTCAGTAAGTGATGCGCCGGCTTGGCGTTGTTGGTCACGTTGGTCAAAATACTGATCAAAATGGCTGTTCCGACTGAACTGGCAACTTGTCGTTGGGTGTTGTTAACGGCAGTTCCGTGACTCAACAGGTTCATTGGCAGTGAGTTCATTCCGACTGTCGTAGACGGCATCATAGCCATGGAAATACCAAACATTCGAACAGCGTAGAAGACAACAATGTAAATTGTCGGGGTATCCTTTGTGATGAAGATAAATGGCACTGATCCCAAAGTTAACAGCACCATGCCGATAATCGACAGGTTGCGGGCACCGTAACGGTCAACAGCCCGACCGGTAATTGGACTCATAATCCCCATCATTAAGGCACCGGCCAACAATGTCAGTCCGGATTCGAAGGCAGACATGCCTTTGACGATCTGAAGGTACAGTGGAATAACCATTTCAACACCAACCATCGCCATCATCGTAACCGAACTTAAAATGGCGGAAACTAAAAATGGCGTGGAACGATAAACCCGAAATTCAAGGAAGGGTTTTTCCATGGTCAATTGACGCCAGATAAAGACGGCAATGAAGATCACACCGATGATCAGGGTTGAAATAACCTTTGTACTGCCCCAGCCATCATCACCAACGGACGAGAAGCCGTACAGCAGGCTGCCGAATCCGATTGTTGATGTAACGACTGAAATTAAATCGATTCCGGTTTTCTTGGTTGGCAAAACGTTTCGAACGAACCAGAAACTTCCCAAAATAACGATTAACAACAGTGGTAGGATCATGCCGAACAAGTCCCGCCAAGTAGCGTTATCAATAATCCACCCTGATAGCGTTGGGCCAATGGCAGGTGCCAAACCGATAACGATACCGGCAAGTCCCATGGCAGTTCCCCGTTTATCAGGCGGAAAGATTGATAACATAATTGTTTGAAGCAACGGCATCGTTACGCCGACACCCAAGGCTTGAATCAACCGGCCTGAAAGGAGAAAACCGAAGTTGGGGGCGATATAACAAACCACAGTTCCAATAAAGAAGACCACCATTGCAGTAATGTAAAGTGGTTTGGAATTGAACCGGGTGCTTAGCCAAGCACTGATCGGAATCATAATCCCGTTAACCAGCAGGAACCCGGTCGTCAGCCACTGAACGGTTGACGTTGAAACACTAAAAGCTTTCATGATAGTGGGAAAGGCGGTTGACAGAATTGTCTGATTTAAAACCGTACAGAAAGTTCCAATCAGCAGCAATACGATCATCATACCGCGATTATAGCTTTCCCGTTAATATCTACCGATTTAGCCAAAATCTATTACCTTCTTTTCTCTTAAAATAATTGCCATCTGAAAACGATACTTGACTAATATAAGATTATTTATTTGGATTGTCAACTATCTTGACAAATATATTTAAAAATATATACTGAATGTCAGGAAATATGATTACAATATTAAATTGTCTAATAAAAAGAATGTTGACAAATCAACATTGGAAACCATTACAAAAATTTCGTGAAACGAGGAATAGAAGTGGATAAAGAATTTCAGAGAAAATTAGCCAAGATTCTTGAAAAAACAGATTGGCATCTTGGAATCGGTGATGTTGAAAACGCAACGGGGATTTCACAAACCAAGCTTCGCTACTGGGAACGTAAGGGTTATATTAAAAGTGCCCAGGGCAAAGGCCAAAATCGAAAATTTACTTACGGAACCCTGATGAAGGTTTATCAGATGAAGATGTATCTGGACCAAGGCTATACGTTAGCTGTTGCGGCAGAAAAGGCGGAGTCCAAAAGCCAGATTATGCGAACCTTAAAGCGGGCTATTTTTGACCGGTACGAAGGGATGGAAACAATCGATGGCAATCCGGCAATTAATTTGGGATCACTGACAGATGATCCGAAGCACGTTCTTTATGCGATTGTTAAGAAGGATGATACTGAGCTGAAATTATTACCAAAAGAAACGAATCACGAAGATGTTGATTAACTAATTTATAAAATAACTAAGGTGGCTTAAAAATGACAAATAAAACGGATGTTTTGGTCATTTATTTTTCAGTATCGGGTAATACCAAGCGGGCAGCGGAAGAAATTGCCCGCAAAACCGGTGCGGATGTTATCAAATTAAATCCTGAAGTGCCGTATCCAAGCGATTATTCGGCATTGACAGCAGTTGCCAAGAAGCAGCTGGATCAACATGAATTGCCGGCGTTGGCTAACCAGAAGATCGATCTGGCAGCGTATAACGTTGTCTTTATCGGTTATCCGGCATGGTGGGCTCAGCCGCCAATGCTTTTTCATACTTTCTTCAAGTCGGTAAGATTTACCGGCCAGGAAGTCATTCCCTTTATGACCAGTGTGTCTTCAAAGGTCGAAGAGAGTGTCCCGGTATTGGAGAAGCTGCTGCAGGGTGATACTGAATTGTTGGCCGGTTTAACAGCCAACAGCCCCAAACAAATTGACGCGTTTTTAAAAGCCGAGGGACTGATTCGAGAGTAGTAAATTCATTATTTTGAAAACTTTTTTCAATTTTTTTGAAATTTACACTTGATTTTTACCAGGGTAAAAGCGTTAAACTGTTATTATATTTATTTTTAGAAAATTGTTGGAGGGTTCTAATGCTAGAAAAAACGGTTTATAAGGAATTGCTGAGTCATGCGTTTGATATTCCGGTTTCTGTTACTTATTGGAATGGTAAAACCGAAAATTATGGCGGTGACAATCCACAGGTTAAAATTGAAATCAAGAAAGAAATTCCCTTAAAGGAAATGACTTCTCAACCAACTTTGGTATTAGGTGAAGCTTACATGAACGGTGATATTGAAATTACCGGAAGTATCCAGGAATTAATTGCCGCTGCTTATCGTAAGGGCGGCAGCTTTTTAACAAATAATCCCTTCTTAAAGCACCTGCCAAAGATTTCCCACTCGGAAAAGGAAAGTAAAAAGGACGTTCAAAGCCATTATGACATTGGAAATGACTTTTACCGGCTGTGGCTGGATAAAACGATGACCTACTCATGTGCTTATTTTGAACATGACGACGACACGTTGGAACAGGCCCAATTAAATAAGGTTCGTCATATTCTGCATAAGCTTAAGCCGGTTGCCGGTAACCGCTTGTTGGATATTGGCAGTGGCTGGGGTACTTTGATTCTGATGGCAGCCGAAGAATTTGACTTGAAGGCAACCGGGATTACGCTGAGTCAGGAACAGTATGATTATACGCAAAAACAAATTAAGGAACGCGGCTTGGAAGGTAAAGTCAACGTGCTTTTGACTGACTATCGCGAAGTGAAGGATCAATTTGACTATGTGACCTCAGTCGGGATGTTTGAACATGTTGGTAAAGAAAACCTTGGTTTGTATTTCCAAGATGTTCAAAAATTATTGGTACCGGATGGCCGGGCTTTGATTCACGGCATTACCGGTCAACACGAAGGTGCGGGTGTCGATCCGTTCTTAAACAAGTACATTTTCCCGGGTGGGTACATTCCAAACGTTGCGGAAAACCTCACCCATATTATGAATGCCGGCTTGCAATTAACGGATCTGGAACCGTTACGTCGTCATTATCAAAAGACCCTTGAAATTTGGTATGATAACTATACGAAGGTAATTGATCAGGCCGAAGCAAAGTATGGCAAGCCGTTTACCAGAATGTGGTCGTTGTATCTGCAGGGCGCCGCAGCTTCATTTGAGGCCGGTAATATCGATGTCATGCAATACTTGCTAACAAAGGCCCCAAGCGGAACGGGCTTGCCAATGACAAGGCAGTATGTGTATGAGGAAGAGGGTTAGAGTGCGGAAAAAGACGGTTAGCTTCCAGAATATAAGGGAGTCAATCGGATATTCCTGGTCTTGGAATATTTGATTGAATTCCTTATATGGCCGGAAGCTGTCTTTTGGAGCACGTTTCGGCTCGGCAGCCTTAGAGCAGAAATCCTGGTTTTGGATTTTCTGATTTAATCCCTTATGTGGCGTGATGTTGCTTTGTGGAGCACGTTTCAGCTCGGCAACAAAAAACACAAATGGTCTCAATCATCAACGACCAACCTTACAAATAGCTGTCACTTTCCTTTTTTGAAAGTGACAGCTATTTTTAGCACTAATGTAAGAAAAAATAACACTCGCCCTAACCGGCTTTGACTTTGCGGCGTCAATGAGGTATTCTTTTAGTATAATTTAATCAGATTATAATTTTGCCGTTGTTAATTGTTGTCAATTAAATCAGTCAAATTACATACAGGTGGTGGACTTTTTGAAAAAGATTTTAGTGTATAATATTTTGGGTTATGAACGGGAATTTGTTGTCGAGTGGGCTGCTGAACATCCCGATGTTCAAGTTGATTTTAATTCAATTGAATTGCACGATGATACGGTTCATCTTGCAGAAGGTTATGACGGTATTGATTACCGCCAACGCAGTAAGCTCACCGATGGGCCGGCACTTTATCAAAAGCTCCATGAGTACGGTATTCATCAACTGGCACTGCGGTCTGCCGGGGTGGATTCGTGTAATTTGAAATATGCTAAAGAAAACGGCTTGACAGTTACCAACGTGCCGTCGTATTCACCGCGGGCAGTTGCGGAAATGACCTTAACCCATGCGATGAATTTGCTTCGGCACATCCCACAATTCCAAAAGCGGATTCGTCAAAATGATTACATCGTTGACGGGTTACGCTCAAAGGAGATTTCCAATTTAACTATCGGAATTATCGGGGTTGGCCGCATCGGCAGTACCGTAGCTCAAATTTTTAAAGCTTTGGGTGCCAAGCGGGTTCTCGGTAATGACATTAAAGAAAACGATAACTTTCGGGATCTGGTTGAATATACAACCAAAGAAGAGATTTATAAGAACGCCGACTTAATTACCATGCATACCTACATGAGTGACCAAAACTATCATATGATCGGTAAGGAACAGTTCGCCAAAATGAAGAATTCGGCATTATTTATTAACTGTTCCCGGGGACCGATTGTCGACACGGATGCTTTGGTTGATGCGTTGGAAAATGGTCAAATTGCCGGAGCCGGCATTGACGTGATTCAGGATGAAACTAAAATCTTCAATCAATCATTTGTTGGTGAAGATAAGATTCCGCTGCCTGTTTATACCAAGTTAATGAATATGGACAATGTCTTTTTGACGCCCCACGTGGCCTTCTATACGGATCACGCGGTTAAGAACATGGTCAAACAGTCATTGGATGACACATTGATGGAAATTTCCGGTAAGGAAAGTCCCCATCGAATCCGAGTTTGATAAGTAAATTTAGAGCTCAAAAAATACCACTGAAAGCAAGTTTAAATTGCCTTTCAGTGGTATTTTTTCGAAAGTTTTTGTCGTGATTATTTTTGGAAACCAGTAGGCTTGTTTTTTAACTGATTATTTGAAAACAGTTGGTTGTCGTGTGACAGTGACTGACTGCCCCGGTTAATCAACGTAACTTTGGAAGCCGGAATTTGGGAATCGAAGCGGACCCGATTGGGATGGGTAGAGGTGTCAAAAACATCGTTTTGAAGTTCATAGCGCAGCGAGTTAATGTTAAAATCGTTGTCAACGACGTAGTTTTTGTAATAAGTCTCGCCGCGGCTGACAATAACGGTTCCCTTGGGCAGAACGACTGATTTCTTAATCACGGAAGCGTCCTGTTGATTATAAAATCGCAGATTGACTTTAAATTCTTTTTTGACTTTGTAGAATTTATTTCTGATAGTGCCCTCATATCGACCGATAAGACCGGATTTGGCAGGCTTGGACTGTGAACTGGCGCTGGCCATTAATGTGTAATTAGCAATGCCGATTAACGAACCAAAAATTAACGCGGTTAAAAGCAGTTTTCGCATATGTAAATCCTTTCTATGATAGTTCTTAACATCGAAATGCAACAGGTCCTCAGCCATTACTTTATCGTGGAATGAGGAATTTGTAAACCGTTATTCCGAATGGCCGAGTCGGTTTAAGTAGTCTTGAAAGGGTTCCTGATTATTAACATTGCCCCGTTCCTTAGCTTCGTACCAAGCAATTTTATCGTTGAGAATTTCCAAATGGTGTTGGACTTCTCGAAACCTTTGGCGGAAGTTGTCTTGGGTTTCTTTAAGCAGGGCGAGTCGATCGGGAATGGTCGCATCTCCCTGGGCCCGCCATTGAACGTATTGTTTTAGTTCCTGAATCCGCATGCCGGTTCCTTTTAAGTGAAGCAGAAATTTTACCCAGTCAATATCCGAGTTGGTAAAGTATCGTCTTCCGGCATGGTCACGGTGGGATTTCAATAGTCCTTCCCGTTCGTAATATCTAATAGTTGATGCACTTAAGCCGATTTTTTTGGCAAACGTGCCGATCGGATAGGTCTTGCTTTGGAGCTCCTGCATACCCTTTCTCCTTTTCTTTAAAATAATTGTTGACTTAAAGTCCACTTTAAGTTGTACGCTGGGATTTGTAAAGCAGAAAGGCGGATGAAATATGACAATTAAGAATCAATCGGTAAAAGACGGCGTGATTTTTCCATCAGGGCCTAAAAATGAAACTTTTGCGAAGTACTTTGTTGGTCAAAGTTATTTGCAGGGATTAGTTGATGACCCCAGTGTTAATGTGAACGTTGGCAATGTGACGTTTGAACCGGGCTGTCGAAACAACTGGCACATTCACCATAATGGTTATCAGATTTTGTTGGTAACCGGTGGTGAAGGCTGGTATCAGGAAGCCGGCAAGCCCGCGCAGCACTTGGTTCCCGGTGATGTGGTGGTTACTCATGATGGTGTTAAGCACTGGCATGGAGCTACCAGGGACAGCTGGTTTGAACATATTGCCATTACGGCCGGCACGCCTGAGTGGTTGGAGCCGGTATCGGATAATGAATATAATCAATTAGGGGTGAAATAGTTATGGTAAAGAAACAAACAGCGGGGCGTGATAATTTGGGCGATTTTGCGCCTAAATTTGCCGAATTAAATGATGATGTGTTATTTGGGGAAGTCTGGTCACGTCAAAAGGCACTTTCTGCCCGTGATCGAAGCATGATTACCTGCGCCAGCCTGATGTCACAAGGGCTTTTCCCACAGTTGGAAGCGCACATGAAGATGGCCAAACAAAACGGTGTTACTAAAACCGAAATGGTTGAGTTGATTACGCAGTTGGCTTTTTACGCCGGTTGGCCAAAGGCATGGTCGGCATTTAGTTTGGCCAAGAAAATTTATGGCAAATAGTTGAGTGGGGAAATTATAATCAATATTAATTTAGAATTGTTATTGTATACTCTTCAAAAGTAGTTTAAAATAGAAACAGATCAAAAAATTTGGAGGGATTTTGAATGAACTTTATCGGTAAAGAAATTGAAGATTTTAAGGTAAATGCTTATCAGGATGGCGACGTTAAGTCGGTTACCAAGAGCGATCTCTTGGGTCACTGGTCCATTGTCTTCTTCTATCCGGCTGACTTCTCCTTTGTCTGCCCGACGGAATTAGGGGACTTGGCTGACAACTACGATGCCTTCAAAAAGGCTGGTGCCGAAATTTATTCTGTTTCTGAAGACACGGAATTTGTTCATCAGGCATGGCACGAAAAAAGTGACGAGGTCGGCAAGGTTCAATACCCAATGGTTGCCGATCCTGCTGGAAAGTTAGCTCGTTTCTTTGGCGTGTTGGATGAAGATGCTGGTCAGGCATACCGTGGTGTATTTATCATTGACCCAGAAGGTAAGGTTCGTTCATATACCATTAATGATATGGGAATTGGCCGAAATGCCCAAGAAGTTTTGCGGACATTGGAAGCAGCCCAATTCGTTGCCGAACATGGTGACCGGGTTTGCCCAGCCAACTGGAAGCCGGGTGAAAAGACGCTTAAACCAGGTACCCAGTTAGTCGGCAAGATTTAAATCACCCTTTTAAATCGCGATTATTAAAAGGACCGTGTTATTTTTCCGATCGTTCATCGGCGAAATAACACGGCCTTTTTAAATATTTGTGAACGTGATAAGATAAAATGAAACGTATCCGAAATTGAGGTTGATGATGAAATTACATAAACAGGTCGATATTTTAAATCATAAAGGTCTTCAAATCTTGCTGAACCTTGCTAGTATCCCAGTTTTCCTGTTGGTTTTATTTGGTCTGATTCAATTCACCGGCTTCAATATATTTTCGATTGATTTGTTGCAGTTGATTTTAATTGCAGTCCTGTTGGTTGCTTCGTTGCCAATTCACGAGCTGATTCATGGTCTGTTTTTTAAGCTTTTCCATCCGAAAGACCGGGTCAAATATGGTTATGCCCAGGGGATGCTTTATGCCACTAACCCGGGGCGGCTTTATAAACGCTGGCAGTTTATGGTGATTGGTATCATGCCGCTAATTTTAGTGACGGCGATTTTGGCAGGGGCTTTTTTAGCCGGTTGGTTGCAGGCAGCCGTCTTTATTTTGGTGGCAGCATTTCACGCGGCCGGTTGCATCGGTGACTTATACTTTGAGTTACTGTTAATCTTTTCACCGGTTGGTTCAATGGTGGCGGATACAGCAACCGGGATGGCCATCTACGTTGCTGATTAAATTGGTTTTGAGTAGGCGTCGGTAATGTTTGGAGGTGTATTTTGGCAGTTGTATTAATTTTCTTAGGCTTCTTGGTGGGGGCATTTATTATCAGTATGGGCGGTGGCGGCGGTTCCTTTTATTTGGGAATCTTGATCGGCGTTGCTCACTTATCACCGGCAAGTGCGGCGGCGACATCTTTGTTTACCGCGTTGCCGGCGTTGGCAGTTGGTACATATAGTCATTATCGGACCGGTAATATGAAATTCAGTTATGGCAATAAAATATTGGTCACGGCGCTGCCGGCGACTGTCGTTGGCAGCCTGGTATCGGGGTATATTCCAGTGACGATTTACAACTGGGCAATTGCCATTATTTTATTTGGATTGGGTGTTCAAACAATTTTAAAATCCGTGAGACCGGGAAAATCATCCGCAAATTTGAAACCGTGGACGGTTTATCTATTTGGCGTTCTTAGTGGTTTGATGGTCGGTATTGCCGGTTTAAGCGGTGGTGGTCCGGTAATGGCCGGGTTGTTGTTACTGGGATTAAATATGCCGCAAGCAGCTGCCACGTCATCGTATACGTTAATTGCGCTATCAATTGTTGGCTGATCTTTCATTCTACCCAGGGCAATATTAACTGGCAGGTGGGGCTGTTGATCATGGCCGGTTCTTTAGTAGGCGCCGCTATCATGCCTAGATTTTTGGCTCGTTTTGATCCGCGAAAGGTAACCTTGATTCTTCGGCCGGTAATGGGCATTTTACTGGTTTTAATGGCGGTTCGATTTATCGTTTAAGAAAAGCAGTCGTTAATGATCGTTAAGAGACTCGTCTCATGATCACCAACGGCTGCTTTAGTTGGTTAATTGATTTTCCAAATAATTGTGAAGCTGTTGTAATTGATGAATGAAATCCGGTGTATGCGCACCGAGGACTTTTCTCAGGGCAGCTTCGGTTTGATCGTAAAAGTCTCTAATTTGTCCGGCGGATTGACGCGCTTGGGCCGTTAACAAAATAATTTTGAATCGGCTGTCCTTTTGAGAGGGCGATCGAACGATAAGCGCTTTTTTCTCCATTCCTTGAAGCAGTGCAGTTGCTGAAGACTTTTGAATATTGAATTCACGTTCCACATCTGTTTGATAGAGTTCACGATAATCTTCGTTACGATATAGAAAATCAATAATACTCATTTGCACCTGGGTAATGCCAAGCTTTTTGGCCTGGCGATTTGAGTATCGCTGCAGGTCGTTATCCAGGTTTTTGACCAAAATGCCAATTTGTTCAGTCAAGTTGGTATCCCTCCCTTTATAATTCTAATTAGAACTAAATCAGTTGGCATTTAGTTTACCTAATTTCTATGTGTTTGTAAACCGGTATGTTTAAGAATAAAGTGTTGACATTCACTTTGAAAGTTTTTATAGTTCTATATCGAACTATAAAATTAAAAGGAGTTATTTATGACACGAAGCGTATCTCTAAAATTATATTTATCAATTGTTGCCACAGGTTTGATGGCTTTTTGCGGCGTCTTGATCGAAACGGCAATGAATGTCACGTTTCCAACGTTAATGGCGCAATTTGACGTTAATACGGCAACCATTCAATGGTTAACGACCGGTTATCTTTTAATTGTTTCAATTTTTGTGCCGATCTCAGGATTCTTAAAACGACGATTTACAACCAAACAATTATTTTTGACGGCCAACTTTACGTTTATACTTGGCTTAATCATCTGCAGCGTTACCAATCAGTTTAGTGTCTTATTGATTGGCCGGCTTATTCAGGGATGTGGAACCGGGATTGCACTGCCGCTAATGTTTAATATCATTTTGGAACAGGCACCGCTTGATAAGATCGGCTTTTTAATGGGCATCGGGACACTGGTAACTGCCATTGCACCGGCAATTGGGCCAACGTACGGTGGCCTTTTAGTCGGAATTAATTGGCATTATATTTTTATGATTTTGTTAGTCTTTATGGTGATTTCACTGGTATTGGGGCTTTTTTCCATTAAACAGGTGACGGAAGTAAAGAAAATCAAGTTGGATTTATTTTCGTGGTTTACAATTGCCGTCTTCTTTGCGGGGGCAATCTTAGCTTTTAACAGCGTTGCAACATCACTTATTAGTGCTTTGGTTTACGGAATTGTTGGCATGATCGGGTTGGGCTTGTTTATTCACCGTTCACTAACAGTCGCCAATCCGTTGGTTAATCTAAGGCTCTTCAAAAATCATTCGTTTGATTTTCACTTGACCGGTTTTCTGATTGCACAGATCATGAATGTTGGAACAGCATTTGTGTTACCAAACTATCTTCAATTAGTAAATCATGTCAACTCTTTGACGGCAGGGATGCTTTTACTTCCGGGCGCTGCGTTGGGGGCCGTTTTGGCACCGTTTAGTGGTAAATTATATGATTCAATGGGTCCTGGAAAGCCAATCAGATTGGGACTGACAATTCAGATGTTGGGCTTACTGCTTTTGTTTGCGACCGCATTAACGGCCAATAAGTGGATTGTTTTAATTGGCTATATCATGGTTATGCTTGGTACCGGCTTTAGTATGGGGAATATTATGACGAACGGTTTGGCGCAATTATCCGAAAAAGATAATACCGACGGAAATGCCATCTTTAACACCCTACAGCAATTTGCCGGGGCACTGGGAACGGCTGTGGTGTCGTTAATTGTTTCGCTGTCCCAAGTCAAAGCGGACTTTACGCATTCAACAGCCATCGGCTCACAACATGCTTTTTTGCTACTGGTTGTCTTGGAAGTGATCAGTATTTGGATGTTGATTATGGGCATGCGAAAAAAGCAATCAACTGACTAATGATTGCTTCATTGATGAAAGTTAAATTAATCGATAGTGTTGAAGTCCTTCCAACACACCATGATCGGTTTGGGCAATATAAGTTGCGCGTTGCTTAAGCGGGTCACTTGCTTGATGCATCGCGATACCATAGTCGGCAAATGAGAACATGCTGAGGTCGTTATTTTGATCACCGAAGGCATAGATTTTTAGATTGGGATTGCCAATTAACTGCTTAATTTTCAAAATCCCCTGGGCCTTTGAAATTTCCAACGGCATCACGTCAACAGCGTCTGGTGCGTAGCGTAAAATGCTTAATTGATTTTGAAAGGCTGATTGGTAAAGGGATTCTTTGTCATTCTTGATGTATAAGTTGAGAAAATTAACGGGCTCATGCCGAAAAAATTCGGGATAAATCGGAATTTGCTTGAGGTGATTTCGATTAACATGTTGGCGGGTAAAATCGTTCATTCCCGTAATCGCAAAACCCTGTTGATTAAAAAACCGACATCATCATGATTGCGTTGGGCCATGCGGATAACGGCCTCAATTTTGTCGATTGGAAAATGATAGTCTTGAATCAATTCGTCTTGGTGAATAATATAACAGCCGTTTGCTAAAATGTAGGTGTGCAGATCCAATTGATGAAGCAAATCGATGATTTCGTAATGGCTTCGGCCGGTTGCGATAACCGGTAAAACCTGTCTGGCTTTTAGTGTTTGGATGGCGGTAACAGTTGCGGGTGAGACGGTCAGCGGACCGCCATCGCACAATGTGCCATCAAGGTCGAAAACGGCCATGGTATCAATCATATTACGACTCCTTAAAAGTTAATCAGTTGCGAAAATCAAAGATCCGATTGAGAAAAATGCTCAATGCGGATCTTTTAAATTAAGCCTATTCTATTTGATTTTTACGCGAATGACAAATTTAATCAGTAGAAGGATGGCTTATCGAATTTGGTATTTGGTTCGTTAACACCCAGACTCTTGCGGGCGTATTTGCCGGAATCATCTTCAAGAATTTTGACAATCAACTTGGCCACGGCTTGACGACTGACTTCTGTCCCACCGAACGGTTCACCACTTTGGGTTACTTCATAAGCGGTGTTATTGTCATCGTTAAATAACCAGGCGAGTCGCAGCTGGGTGTAATCCAAATCGGATTTTTTCAGGACAGCTGCGGTTTTTTGCGTCGTTCAATTGAACTGGCGATCATAGCGTTATTCCATTGACCGAACTTGCCTTTGACTTCGTCTTCAACTCCTAAAACAGTTGCGACAACCAGTTTTTTTACACCGGTGGCATCCATCTGCGTGACAATGTTTTTAACGGCATCTAAGTCGCGCATTTCGTTTAGATAAACGGCGTCGACACCGTCGAGTGCGGCATTTAAGGTGCGTTTATCTTTAAAATCGCCGTCAATCAGCGTTTCCCGGCTGGAATCAGTGACTTTAATCCGTTTGGAAGCATTTCGGGCGAATAACTTTAATTTATAATCAGTTTCTTTAAGTAAATCAGCTGTTAAATAAGTCGAGATCTGACCAGCAGCTCCCAAAATTAAGATTGTTTTCAAAAAAATTCCTCCCTTTCCGACGTGATTTGAAATATTGGTTACAAGTCTACTATACTGCAAATACTGGTAACGTGCTTTTTGCTCCACTCGCTATTTAAATAAATAACGCAATGTCGCTGTTCCAACCGCTTTGGCCGCAATTAACAAGCACCGTTCGTCCATCATGAAATTAGGGCTGTGATGCGGGTGAGTTTGGCCATCATCAACATCACAACCAACGTATAAGAAAGTACTTGGTCGTTCTCTGGCAAAATAAGAGAAATCTTCGGAGGGATCCTGCGCGCCAAAGTCAGTTATCTGCGTGATTTCCGGGATGTTGGCCGCTTTGATATCTTCAACTGTTTGAACCGTAAACTTCGGATCATTATAAAGAACCGGCACGTCTGTAATAATCTGATAGTCTGCTTTAACGCCAAAAGTTGATTCGATTCCTTGAATAATCCGGCGGAGCTGTTTATGAATGACGGTTCGGGTTGATTCTTTCATAATTCGAATATCGCCCTTCAGTGTGACAGCTTCTTTAATAACGTTATAGGTACCGGCACCATCAAAAGAACCAACTGTGATGCTGGCGTGATCGGCCGGTTCGATTCGGCGGGATACGATAGTCTGCAACGCTGTTACAAAATAGCTTCCGGCAACGATGGCGTCGTTTGAAAGCTGTGGCATGGAAGCGTGACCGCCTTTACCGGTAAAAGTGACAGTGAAATTTGAACGACCGGTTTGACTGTCACCCAAGTGATAGCCGATGGCACCGGTTGGCATTGTCGACATAACGTGAATGCCGATCACATTGTCAACGCCGGCCAAAGCACCATCTTCAATCATCGACTTGGCACCGCCGGGATAGACTTCTTCAGCCGGCTGGTGAATGATACGAATCGATCCTTTTAACTGGTCTTTGAGCGCAATCAAGTTCTTTGCCAAAACCATCATGTATGCTGTATGACCGTCGTGACCGCAGGCGTGCATCACGCCGGGGTTCTTAGATTTAAATGGTAAATTGTTATCTTCTTGAATCGCTAAAGCATCAAAATCAGCCTTAATGCCAACTTGGGACCGGGCTTGCCACTGTCAATGTCAACCAGAATGCCATAACCTGTCCCGCAGTTTCGAATATCACAGTCCAAGTCCTTATAAAAATCCCGGATATAAGCGTGGGTGTTCTTTTCTTTAAAGGAAATTTCAGGGTGCTCGTGCAGATGTCGCCGAATCTGAATGATTTCATCTTCAGATTGTGTTAAGCGTTTCAATAATTCTTGTTCTAAATCCATTTGTTATTTGCCTCCCAACAATTAACCTGATATTTTTCGTGTTTGAAGCCATTTGATGAGTAACGGCTTGATTCGATAGAAGATGACTTCGGCCACTACAAAACCGACTGCTAAAGCAATTGCAATGGTCAACGTGTTAAATAGGTATTCGGAGGTTCGAGATTCCTGTCCCAGTGTAAAGCTGCGCATACCAAGGTACAAAATACCACCCGGAACCAGGGATACCAAGCTGGGAACGTAAATAATGTTGACCGGCACTTTAAATAGGACGGCAGAAATATTTCCCAGGATGCCGATAATAATTGCCGCGCAAAAGTTTGACAGGATTAAGCCGTGATTAACCTGGAGCACCAGGTAGTAAACGGTCCAGGCTGTAGAACCGGTAATCCCAGCCGGCAGCAGGGAGCGTCTTGGAATATTGGTAATCAAACCAAAGCCGACCGTAGAAGCCAAGCTGACGATAAATTCTATTAAAACATGCATTATCTAGCCCCCAATCCATTCGAATATCAGCCGACACAGCGACGTTCCGATTACGACACCGGCACCGATTGAACCGGCAATGATAATTGCGTCGACTGCCCGAATAACCCCCGAGATGGTGTTTCGATCAACGATTTCCCGAAATGAATTGGTGATCGCGACACCAGGGACCAGCGGCATCAACGCACTGACAATGATGTTGCCGGCGCTGCTGCCGAGACCTGAAAGTTGAAGTGTGGCTGCCAAAAAGCCAACGATGAAGCCACCGCATCCCGCGCGGCATAGGGCGTTTTAATTCGATAGCCTGCCAGAATAGTTCCTAAGTAACCAAGGATCCCGACAAAAAAAGCGTAGGTCAAATCGATCCAAGTTGCCTTAAACAGCAGCATCGGTGCAACTGAAACAAACCCGGCACCGATAATTTTGAGCGGCCAGTTAAAATCAATTACCTTGCGATCAATTTTTTCGACAGCACTTTTTAACGCGAAAAAATCAAGTTGGCCCCGAACAAATTTTCTGGACACGGTATTAATTTCGTCAACTTTTTGCAGGTTCCAGTCGCCTAGACGCGCTTTAACCAAGTGAGTCCGTGACTGATTGTTGGTGCCGACAAAAAGCGCTGTAATGGTGGCGTGGCAGGCAATATCATAGTGGGCGGCTTTGCCGATATATTCGACTGTACTTTCTACTCGTGAAGTTTCCGCACCGCTGGTTAAAAGAATTTTGCCGACTTTACCGCAAAGCGCAATAACTTCATCTTCGGTAACTGAATTTTTCATGATCAATTCCTCAATTTTTTTAAATGTATATCAATATTATAGGCGTGAAGCGGTAATTGGAAAACTTTTTTTAATTTTGGGGATTGATAGAAAGAAATTATGATCATTAAGGGATTTGCCTTAAATAAAGCTATAATGGGGGCTTTCAAAATCAGTCTTGGTGAGTGATCAGACCATGTAACGGGGGTTGAGAAGTGATAGATCAATATTATCACGTGAAGCTTTAAATCAGTTTTTGCGGAAAAATTAAAAAATACAGTTGACAATCTAAATTAACGATGATAAAGTTAGTGACAATTATTAAAGAACTATTAGATGTTGACGAGAAGAGTAACGTCCCTGTGAGCACAACAGAGAGCCTTGTCCGGTGAGAGAGGCAGCTTGCAGTTACGCGAAGATGAGCTCAGAGTCTGGTGCCCGGTCGAAAGGCTGACGCATCCGGTAGCAACCGATATATTGCGGGGTATATCAGAAAAGCGGCTGATTGTTGTAATGAACCACTTAGCGGTGACGATATATTGACAAGCCTTCCCGATTGAATCGAAAATTGAATTGGCTGGCCGATCTTTTATCGCACATGCACGGTTTTAATTGATGTACCTGCCGAGGTTGTTATTGTGAAATAGCAATGAATCAAGGGTGGTAACACGAAAATTCGTCCTGTAGTTGGAATCAACTATGGGGCGAATTTTTTATTTACTGTTATTTTAAAGATAAGTGACCAAAATAATTGAGTGATTCATTTGAATAGTTGACTTAAAAGTATCAGTTGTTGTTATGTCAGTATCTTGGGAGTTGATGTTTATGGCAGCAAACGCAATTAATGGCTTTCTTCACGCCGATGGCCAGTGGACCAATCAAAAATTAAATCATCCGCTGTCGATTCTGGTTTTGAATTTAATGCCAACCAGAAAAGAAACCGAGTTTCAGTTTTTAACCGGCTTTAATCAATTGGAATCAGATGTTGAAATGACGTTTATGTATCCGTACACCCATCATTTCAAAGGGACTTCACGGGAAAAGATCGAAACTGACTATGTCTGTTGGAATCAGATTGCCAATCGGTATTATGACGGGTTAATCATTACGGGGTCACCCGTTGAAAAACTGCCATTCAAGCAGGTTGATTATTGGGATGAACTTCAGCGGATTATTCATTGGGGCCACACGCACGTTAAGCAGCAGCTCCATGAATGCTGGGCAGCACAAGCCGGCTTATATCTGGATTATGGGATTCAAAAGCGGCTGCTGCCGAATAAATTGTTTGGTATTTTTACGGCGGTCAGAGTGGACCACGAATCACCACTTGCCAGAGGCTTTGGTGCCGGGGGGCTGCTTCGGATGCCCCAGTCACGACATACCGAGATTATTCTTGATGAAGCCAAACTGTCGGGTGACTTAAAAGTGATTGCCACTGCACCGCAATCCGGCCCGATTATTCTTTCATCAAACACATATCATACAACGTATGTCACCGGGCACCCGGAGTATCAGGAAAAGACGCTGGCAAACGAATATTACCGGGATCTGTACAAGAATCTGCCAATTCAACCTCCTGTTAATTATTTTGCAGACCCGGTTGCCGGAATCGTTAATTATACTTGGCGGGATGCCAGTCAAAAACTATATGAAAATTGGACGCATTTATTAGTCGATAAGAAAGTAGGAATTTCATTATGACAGAAGAAAATAACGATTTACATTTTGAAACATTACAGGTTCATGCAGGCCAAACAGTTGATGAAACCGGTTCGCGGGCGGTTCCAATTTATCAAACCACCTCATACGTTTTTGATAACCCGGAGCAGGCGGCTGGCCGATTTGGCTTAACTGATCCCGGTAACATCTATACCCGATTAACCAATCCAACGACCGATGTTGTGGACAAACGGGTAGCGGCGCTTGAAAACGGGACTGCCGGGGTTACTTTGGCAACCGGCTCCGCTGCGATTACCGCCGCAATTTTAAACGTTGCCGGCAAGGGTGATGAAATTGTTTCCGCAAGCACGCTTTATGGTGGCACCTTTAACTTATTTAACGTCACATTACCAAAGCTGGGAATTAAAACTCATTTTGTTGATCCGGATGATCCGGCTAATTTTGAAGCACCAATTAACGAGCATACCAAGGCGCTTTACATTGAAAGTATTGGGAATCCTGGGATTAACCTGATTGACTTTGAAGCGGTGGCTGAAATTGCACACAAACACGGAATTATTTTAATCGTTGACAATACCTTTGGCACACCATATCTGGTTCGGCCATTGGATCATGGGGCTGACGTTGTCGTTCATTCAGCAACCAAGTTTATTGGCGGTCATGGAACAACTATGGGTGGCGTGATTGTCGAAAACGGCAAATTTGACTGGAAAGCAAGCGGCCGTTACCCTGGCTTTACCGAACCAAACGCGCAATATAATGGTTTGGTCTTTGCTGATCTGGGCGGTGGTGCTTTCACTACCAAAGTTCGGGCAGAATCTTTGCGGGATTTGGGAGCAACCATCAGTCCGTTTAACTCATTCCTCTTATTGCAGGGACTTGAATCGCTCTCATTGCGGGTTGAACGTCACGTTGAAAATACTAAAAAAATCGTTAACTTCCTTCATAATCATCCCAAAGTGGCTTGGATTAATTATCCGGGTCTTGAAGACAGTAAGTATCATGATTTGGCTGAAAAGTACTTCCCAAAGGGTGTCGGCTCGATCTTTACCCTTGGTTTAAAGGGCGGCGAAAAAGCCGGCAAACAGTTAATCGAGAACCTGAAGCTCTTCTCATTGTTGGCTAACGTGGCGGATGCCAAGTCATTGATTATCCATCCGGCTTCAACGACGCATGCGCAATTGAACGAGGAAGAACTCAAAGAAGCCGGCATTACACCAGATTTAATCCGAGTTTCAGTAGGGGTAGAAAACGCGGATGACCTGATTGCAGATTTGAGCCAGGCACTGGATAAAATTCCGGTGGAGGAAAAGGAAAGTGTGCAGAGCTAAGCGATTAGCACCCGGAGTATAAGACGTTGATTTGGGAAATCCTGGGTTTGGATTTTTCAAATCAATCTCTTATATGGAGCGGTGCTGCTTAGTGGCGCAGTCCTAAGAAAGTGTGCAGAGCTAAGCGGTTAATGCCCGGAATATAAGACGTCGATTTGGGAAATCCCGGG
>NZ_BAKI01000015.1 GCF_000583655.1 Lentilactobacillus farraginis DSM 18382 = JCM 14108 | reverse complement strand
GAAACAATTGGAGCCTCCCGCGTTTTCCGCCGCAGAAGGCTCCTTGTGATGTCTTACGACTTTCTTATTATACCATGAACCGGGTCATGGTTGCATTGGTAACGTTACACCGAATCCGACTTAGCATCAGTCAGAATTGCTAAAACCGTCACTTTGTCAGCTTAGCTCTCGTATAATCCGCAAAGCCGGCAACGTGATAGGCCACGCCAGTTAGTTTGGAATTAACCAAATGATCTTCCTTAACATAATATAACGGAATGACACCGGTTAATTTTTGCAATCGATTTTCTGCCCGCCGTAAATTCTGCCAATAGTCATTTTGATTATCCGCCCGCTTAGCTTTGGCTACCAATCGATCATACGTCCGATCGCTGAAATGTCCGGGATTCATCGTGTTGTTTGACGTTAAAATCCCCAAATAATTAATCGGATCCGCAAAATCAGCCAGCCAATACCATTGACTCAAGTCCCACCGGCCACTTGTCCGCCGATTCTGATAAGCCTTGTCAGGCAGATTACTGATGGAAGCTTTCACATTCGGCAGGTTTTGATTAATCTGGCCCTGAACAAATTGGGCAACGTTTTTGGTAACGTCTTGATCATCGCCAATTATCGACAGTCTTAACGTTCCGGAAATCTTGGCTTCCTTTCGTCCCTGGTTCCATAATTGTCGGGCTTTTTGAAGATCCGGTTCAACACTGGTGCTGGTTTCTTCGCTAAAATCCCGGCCGGTTAATGGATCGATGGCCGTTTTAGGGCTGACAAAGCTGCTGGCCGGCTGTGAGCCGTCGGCAAGCACTTTTTGGGTTAAAGCGTTTCGGTTAATAACCAATGAAATTGCTTCCCGCAGCTTTTGATTAGCCAATGGCTGGCCCTTTTGCTGATTAACCTGCAAATAGTATGTCCAGGCTTTCGGAACCCGCTTTAAATGCTTGTTTTTCTGCAGGCTTTTGGCAGTAACTCCCGAGATAGTCGCATCGTCCAATTTTCCGGATTGGAACAGGTTATGCGCCGTATTTGGATCCTTAACGGTTTTATAGTGAATCTGTTTGAGAGAAACGGCTCCTTTATCCCAATAATATGGATTTTTAACCAAATTATACGTTTCGTTGGTCCCGGTCCAATCCGTAATCTTAAAGGCACCATTGGAAACCGTCGTCTTTGCGTTGGTACCATATTTTTTAGGACCTACTTTTTTAACAAACGATTCGTCCTGCGGCATAAAAACCGGCATACAAATTAGTTTGTTAAAGTAAGCCATCGGATGATCCAACGTAATTTCAAGTGTCCGGTAACCGGTTGCCTTAATTCCCAACGAGCGATACGATTTTTTATGATTTATAATTGCATCAGCATTCTTAATCCCACTAAAAATATACGTGTAAACCGGATTATTCGCCGGATTCATTGCCCGCTTCCAAGCAAATTCAAAATCAGCCGCCTTGACCGAATCACCATTACTCCACTTGGCATTTTTTCGAATCTGAAAAACATATTTTTTGCCATTATCAGTTGGCTTGACCAATTTAGTTGCCATGGCCGGTACCGGCTGATCATTATCGTTCAGGCGATAAAGGCCTTCCGAAATGTTGGTCAGTGTATTGAATTCCGGCAGTGTTGCCTGGTTGGTATTATCCAACGTTGTTAATTCAGATGACTGCATCAAATTAAGCGTTTGGTTATTTGATCGACTTTGATTGCCACAGCCGGCTAAAATCAAGGTCGCCAAAAGGACCCCAACACCGGCAGCCCATAATTTGATTGTTTTCATGACTTACTCCCTCAAATAATATCTTTTAACCCCAGTAGTTTCCCAGTACAAGGGATCCATTTCAAAAATCCAAGCCCGGGATTTCCCGCTTTGACGCCTTATATTCCGGGCATTAACCGCTTTGATCCGCTCACTTTCTTAGGACTGCTGCGCTAACCCATAAACCTGCATGTAAGGAATTTGGTTTAAAAACCCAAAATCAGGCTTTTCAAACCAAACACCTTACACTCCGGTTTATCCCGGATTAGCTCCGCACACTGATTTTAGGACAGCTCCTCAAAGCAATGCCACTCCATATAAGGGATCAAATCGAAAAATCCAAGCCCGGGATTTCCCGCTTTGACGCCTTATATTCCGGGCATTAACCGCTTTGATCCGCTCACTACTTTGTTTTAATTTCAATTGGTACCGCATGCTTCAATGTTTCGTGAACGGTGCATTCCCGAATTACCTGATTGACAAAGGCGTGATGCTCGGGTGCACTCAAATTGGTTTCCACATGAAGTGTGACCTGAATCTTTGTGACAGCTGAACGGCCGTCTTGATAACGGGTCGTTTCTCCAGCCGTTTTTACATCAAACTTCTTAAGCTCGATTTCAGGCTGCCTGCGAACGATATCATTCGCTGTAATCGCCATACACGATCCCACTGCCGACAACAGATATTGAACCGGATTGGCAGCCGCATCAGTTCCGCCGCCGGTCACCGGTTCATCAACTAAAAAGTGATGACTGCCGGTTTGGGTTTCAACCTGCGCACCGATCTTCCGTAATTTTGAATTAACAATATACTTTCCCATAAAAACCCTCCATCCAAACACAATTCCTTTTAGTAAGCATACCAAAATACCAGCAATGACTCAAAACAAATCATCGCTGGTATTTTTATAATCGACTACTTGTCAGCTTTTTCAGCCTTTTTAGCTGCCTCAGCCTGCTTTTTCTTCTTTAGTTCCCGTGGATCCTGAATATTATTTTCTTTCAAGAATTTTTTAAATGGGCGAACAACGTGATAAGTACGTACATCATTTTTCGTGAAACGTCTTACGTATTTTAATTCATCCGCTGCCTTAACCGCTGCTTCACCGGTCACAGTCTGTTCGCGGACAACCACGACTGGCCGCCAACCATACTTGGTTTCAACAACCGCAATCCGACCCAATTCTGGAAAGCCATCAACCAATCGGTCGCCTTCGTTATCAGTATACTTACCGATTTCCCAGAAAAATTCCTGGTCAGTCGACAACGATCGCTTACCATTTTCTTCCAGCCGAAGATGCAACCCACCGATCACCCTTCGGACCTGTTTTACAGGCTTCTTATGCTTTCGTTGATAAGGCTTTTTTGGTTGCTTGGACTTCGGGGCTTGATCTTTCTTTGATGCTTCAATTTTTTTCTTTGATGCTTCAATCTTTTTGCTCGAGTCTTCAGTCATAATCACTAATTCCTTTATCCTCAATCTTTTTCTTAGAATTGTAAGCAGCCAGCATCATTTAAGCTTGTACCTGACATACTACTCTTTAATAATACTATCATTGTATTCCAATTTCCAATACGACTTGATTACAAATGATGTAACATTCTGGCATACGCCAGATATTAACTGCTTTGACGCCTTATATTCCGAACGCTAACCGTTTTGATCCGCTCACTCGTAACTTAAGCTCTCAATTGGGTCCAGCCTTGCTGCCTTTCCCGCCGGGGCCAATGCCGCCAACAATGAGATCACAATTGAAACAAGCAGGCCGAAGAGCAGATTACCAGCCGAAATTTGCATAATCTGATAATGAATTCCCGACTGGGCAATATGGTTAGCCACTGCAGCCAAGCCCTCTGCCAAGCCAATCGCCAGAATTGATGAAAACAAACCGATAAAGAAAGCTTCCGAGAAGAACAGATTTCGGATACTGCCTTTTGAAGCCCCCAGTGCCCGAAGAATTCCAATTTCCTTGGTTCTCTCAGAAACACTGATATACAGCACCACAATAATCATAATTGCGGAGACCAGCAGTGAAATACCGGCAATCGTCGCCAAAACGTTAACTGCCAGATTGATGTACGTATTCAACGTATCAACAAAGCCGCCAACCCCTGTAATCGTGTACAGTTGCTTATGCTTTCCGTTCTTATAAGCCTTGATTTTATTTTGAACCGGTTTGACATTCTTAACGCTGCCGGTTATCTCAAGTGTCAGGAAGTTCGGCTTAATACTGATTTTTTTAGTATTATAAATCGACTTCATCGTTTGATACGTGATTGACGTCGAGCCCGTATTCGCTTTAGCAACACCGCTTACCGTTAATGTTTTACTCAATGTAACCGGTCGTTTTTGTTTATTTAGCGTATTTTGATAAAACGTAATCTTTTTGCCAATTAAAGAATAGGGATGCTTCTTATTTAACTTGGCTGCGATTTCTTTAGTTAACAAAATCTCACCATTTTTAGGTGCCGTCCCCTTGGTAATGCTCTTTTTCAAAATGGTCGGATTAAACGTCTGCATAAATGAAATGGCCGCTGTTTTTTTACCGGATCGTAATTGGCTGCCGCCCTGCACATAGTAGCCATCCTGCACATTCTTAACGTGCTTTATCCGATTCAGCCGATTCTTATCCTTCGTCTGCATATTGATCTTATCCATATCGGAACTGTCACTGCTGACATTCTTGGTAATCTGCAAAGCATTGGGGTTAACTTGGGAATAAATCTCATGGTTGATATACCCCTGAACACCGTTTCCCAACCCCAACATGACAATCACACTGAAAATACCAATTGCCGCGCCCACTACAATCAAGATATTGCGTTTTAGATTATACTTCATGTTCTCCAACGCCATCTTCAATGTCGCGCCAAATTTCAACGTGTGGGTGGTCAATTCATTTTCATTTCCGGAGCGATAGGGTTCCTTCAGCTGCTTATCTTCGCTGATCTTACCATCTGTTAACCGAACAATCCGAGTGCCGTAATTTGCAACAGTCTGTGAATGGGTAACGGTAATGACCAGCTTGCCGTCTGTAGCGATTTGATCCAGCAGCTCAAGAATTTCCTGCGTATTCTGACTGTCCAGTGCGCCCGTTGGCTCATCGGCAATAATAATCTCCGGATCGGAAGCCAACGCTCGGGCAATTGCGACCCGCTGCTTTTGACCGCCGGAAAGCTGATTGGGGTACTTCTTCACATGTTCCTTCAGCCCAACCTGGTCCAGTAATTGGCGGGCCCGTTCTTCCTGCTGTTTTCGGTTCAAAGTGGTCATTTCAAGCGATACCATGACATTCTGCAGTACCGTTAAATGGCTGATTAAATTAAAATTTTGAAAGATGAACCCAATTGTCTGCCTTCTATAGGCATCCAGCTGCTTATTGGTATCATGACGCAGCGAATTGCCGTTCAAGACTACATCGCCGGTATAATTACTGTCCAAACCACCAATGATATTCATCAAAGTTGTTTTACCGCCACCGGATTCACCCAGAATTGAAACAAACTCTCCCTGTTCAAACGAGAGATCCAATCCCTTCAACACCGGGAATTCCTCACTACCCAGATAATACGACTTTTTAATATCATGTAACTCTAAATAGGCCATCTTTTCCTCCGTTCATCTAATTCGGGAGACACGTATACTCGATGTATTGTACCGCGAATATAGACTTTTGAAAATAGCCATCATAATATTTTCTAACGTTCGTGTTAAATTGGTTAACAAGTCCCTTGAGCCCCATCTCACGTCGAGCAGGTTACTTGGCCTTTTTAAGCATCGCGTCCGTTACCAATTTTAATTGTTGATAAACCGCGTTTGGATCAAAATAATACATTTTATTTTCGGGCAATTGAACCACTTGACCGGATTTAACTGCCGGCAGGCTCTTCCAGACCGGATTGGCCTTCAAATCCGAAATGGCCTGTTTATTATTTGACTGACTGTTGGTCGTGTTGGTAAAGAACAGCCAATCCGCTGAATATTTCTTTAAAGCTTCCAATGATACCTGCTGGAAACCGGGACCCTTGTCAATTTTTTGAATGGCAGCCGGCAGTTTAAAGCCCAATCCAGTAACTAATGCCTGACCACCACGTCCCCATTTAGCACCGTCTACAAATAATTTTCCGTTTTGCATATCGTAAATGCCAATGGTCGTTTTGGCCGGGGTGATTCCCGATTTGATTAGACGTTGCTTTTGCGCCTTTGCCTCAGTTTCAAATTTTGTAATCCATTTTTGAGCCTGTTTTTGCCGATTCAGGATCTGACCAAACTTAGTGGCTGTCTGCTTGATATTACCGGTCGTCCCGTATGGGATATAAACAACCGGGGCAATCTTTTTCAGTGTTTTAACATCCGATTCATTGGAAGTCACAATCAAATCCGGCTTTAACTTCAACACCGCTTCCGGCTTCATGGTCAACCCCAGATTGGTCATCCCCTTCTTTTGGGATTTGGACAAATAAGGGCTGGCAAAGTCAATCGACGTCGCACCGACAACGTGGGCGCCAAGCGACGCTACATCTCCCGTATAGACATTTGTCACAATCCGCTTTGGATGCGTTGGGATCTTCACCTTACCGGCAGCCGTCTTAATCACCCGGGTACCGGTCGTCTTTGTTTTAGCACCGTCAGAACTGCTCTTACCGCAGCCCGCTAAAACCAGGATGGCCATCATTGCCATCACCAATAGTTTAAAATATGTAGCCCGTTTTCTCATTATCAATCAAACCTTTCCACAAATAATAAATAAATAAAATAAGGCATCGTCACCGCTGAGACAACCAAACCAACCGGGAGAGCCGTTTTGCCAAACGCGTTTGTCGCGATAAATTGCGCCAGCATCATAATGGCACACCCAATCACCCAACTGGCCGGCAATAAGTATTTCATCCGTTGGCCAACCAGCCGCCGACCGATATTTGGGGCCATCAACCCCACAAAACTGATCGCACCGCCAACTAAAACCGCGCTGGTGGCGCATAAAATAGCGACACCCATCAATAGGCTGCCAACCAGCTTGACATTGATCCCAATTCCATAAGCCCCCGGTTCCCCAAAGTCAGTCCGTTTAATGCCGGCACCATCAGTAGGACTACCAAGATTAATCCAATCCCCAGCCCCAACTGTAACGTCAAAAACGGCATCCCTAAATTCCAAAAACTGCCATTTAGCCAAACCAGAACCTTGTCAAAATCGAATTGGTTCATTTCCAACTCAAGCATTAAAATGATACCGTTTAGCACGGCAGTAAGCGCAACCCCCGCCAAAAGCGTCTTTATGGCGGATTGCTGCCGATTGACCAGCATCAACAGGCCGGAACTGCTGAAGCCGCCAACCAGCGCCGCCAACAGCAGCCACGAAGAAACCAGATGAACACCGACTGCTTCTGTTACAAACAGCGCAACTACCACTCCCAAACTGGCTCCGGCGTTAATTCCCAAAATGCTGGGATCGGCTAATGAATTTTTGGTCAGCAGCTGCAAAAGCAGGCCGCTGACTGCCAGCTCACCACCGGTAATAATTGCCGCCAGTAAGCCGGGAAGTCGCAGCTGCCAAACAACAAAGTTGGTCGTCAAGTCGTGACTCAGCCACATAAGGACTTCAAGACTTCAAAAACATTCAGCTTAATATCGCCAAATGATAAAAGTGCCAGTAAAAGCCCCAGCCAGACAAGCCCCAGAACAATAAAAACAACTGCCGGTTTCTTTTTGCCGGTTATTGTCATGATGACACCACCTTCTTTTTAAACGTCACCAAAATAAATAACCCGATACCACCAACAATGGCACTTAGCGCTGACAGCGGCAATTCGACCGAGCCGGCTGCCGTTTTGGCAATCAAGTCCGCCAATACCATAAAGAGACTGCCGCCTAACGCGACCGGTAACACGTTGGCTTTAAAAGAGCCCGGATGAATAAAATGAATCATTTGGGGGATGCCAAGCCGACAAAGCCAATATTCCCACCGACAGCAACCGCGCTGCCGGCAGCCAGAACAATAAAACCAATGGCTGCAGTCATTAAATATTTAAACGAGATCCCCAAACCAACCGTCGTCTGCCGATCAAGGCCCAACAATGTAAAAGCCGTCCGGAAAAAACCGATGCCGCCAAAAACAATGACTGCGGCCACTACCAGCAGCCCAACCTGTTGATAGTTAGCACCGCTAAAGCCGCCGACCAGAATTACCCGGAACTGTTGACTGGTGTTTGTAACAAAACTCAACGCCATTGAAATACTGCTGATAAAGCCTGAAAAAACGGTCCCGCCAAGCAATAACCGTAACGGGTCAAATCCCCGCTTACTTGAGGACAAGCCAATAATGATCAGAAAGGCAGCCAATGCACCGCTAATTGCCAGCCAAAATGAATTAATCACGGTTAAGGCAATCCCTGACAGCGTCCCGATAATTAAAGCCAGATTAGCCCCGGCATTAACCCCGATAATTGACGGGTCGGCCAAAGGGTTGTGCGAAATTGTCTGTAAAAGCAGGCCGCCAACTGCCAAAAGACTGCCAACCAGCATCGCTGCCAATGTCCGCGGCACCCGAATCTCCCACAGCACCTGTGCTGTTAGTCCAGAAGTCGACTGCCAAAACTCAGAAATCGGCAGCCACTTGACGCCACCCAGCGTATCTAGCAGGCCGGCAAGTCCCAAGCTGATTATCAGCCCGGTCACTAATAGTGTTTGCTTTTTCGTCCGGTTCATGATGACACCGCCAGGGTACGACAATTCATAATTTGCGGGCAGCCATGGTCGTGCAATATCTCACCATCAACGTTAAAAACACTGGCCAAAATTGATTTTGTAATAATGTCGTTCGGGTTACCGGCTGCCTTAACCCGACCATTGACCATGCAAATTAGATGATCGCAATAGCGAGCCGCCTCATTTAAATCATGCAGTACAACCACAACGGTCTTTTGAAGCTTTTGATTCAATTCCCGCAACAGATTTAAAATCTCAAGTTGGTTGGTCAAATCCAAATATGTAGTTGGTTCGTCAAGCATCAAAATCCGACTGTCCTGAGCCAGTGTCATCGCAATCAAGGCCCGTTGCTGCTGCCCACCGGAAAGGCTGGTCAGCAGTTCATCGGCTTTGCTCGTCATTCGAACCGCCCGCAGTGCCTGCCTAATTGCTTTATGATCCTTGCGAGACAACCGGTGAAGCCCCCGCTGCCGGCAATAACGCCCGTAAGATACCAGTTCAGAAACGGTAATCCCCTCCGGAATCATCGTTCGTTGCGGCAGACAGGCGATTTGTTGAGCCCGCTGCCGGGCATTGAAATTACCAATCGGTTTACCAGCTAATTGAACCGTTCCGGAAATCGGCGCTTCGAACCCATTTAACGTATTAAACAGCGTTGACTTGCCACTGCCGTTTGGCCCAATCAGTCCTGTTATTTTTCCCTCGGGAATCAAAATATCCTGATGCGCAATCACTACTTTCCGACCGTAACCGGCTGTCAAGTCACTTGCAGTCAAAATGGCTGTCATTTATACCAGCTCCTTTCTTAAAAACAATCCAGCATGATAATAGTTCTAATCTGCATTAAAGCAAAAAGGGGCTCGACAAAACACTGTTCTGTCAACCCCCTCTCACAAATTAATATGCTAAGTATACGGGGACAATATTACTATTGTCAATATATTTTTTAATACAATTAGAATAAAATTCATCATATCTTTTAATTTGTTTCAAATAAAAATGCTTCCACAACGAGGAAATCCCCGTCATGGAAGCATTTGAAAAATATGCCAATATTATCTATTTAATGATTTAACTGAAAACATTCAAACCAGCCCTGAGTTAGTTAAGCGGCTCGGTTGACTGCAACAGCTCAGGCGGCCACAATGCCAATAGATAGCCGTAACCATCTTGATCAAACGTTAAGCTCTCAAACTCACGCTTTGAATCAAAGGCCTGATAGTGAATGTCATCGGCCGTAAAGTTGCTATCCCGGACTTTTTCAGCCGGAATGGACGTCAAAATATCATCAGAAACAAAGTATACCCGATCATTTTGCGGGTTATAACTCATTCCCTGGTTAGTATTACCGCCACGGGTACCAACCATGTTCTGTGAAGCTTGGAAGGAAACCCCGTTTTCATCCAAGCGACCATAGAACAGAATGTATCCCTTACCATATTTACGTCCCCAATAAGCATTACCGCTCTTATCAAAGGCCAGTGTATGCAACTGCAGGTTGGCGCTGTCACCATGATACATCTTGAAGTTATACTCACGAATTGGCTTTAAGGTGTTTGGATCCATTTCAAGAACGGTATTGTTATCGTCTCTTGTCTTTAAATCAGTCAAGGTATTGTCTTCAGCCAGATAAATATGTTTGTTTTGCGGGTTGAAGGCCAAGGTTTGGCCGTGACCAATATCAACTTCCGGCGACAACTGGGCCGTTTGGGCAATATCAACATACTTGAACATTTCCGGATTTTGTGACTTCACAGAATCAACCTGACTCTGGTAAGTATTAATCTGATTTTGAATCGATGCAATTTTGGTGTCGTAATTGGCAACCTTCTTTTTATGCATCTGATAAGACTTCATCCAGCGAGCCATCTTTGAAACAGCCTGTTTAACGGTCTGCTTTGCTTTCTGCTTGGTAGCAGCAGAATACTTGGCAGACTTAACAATTTTTTGATTCTTATTTCGCTTATTCTTCCAGTAGTAATACCACTTTTGAGCATTTTTCTGATAATTCAACTGGTTATTCTGCCAAGACTTGTTTTGGTTCAGCGTATTGGTCAACGTCTTGATTTGATCAAATGAACCTTTCATTTCGTTGTATGCTTGTTCATACTCTTCATTATGGGCCTGCCCATCGGTTGTGTACGGATTGAAGTAATCAAATGCCTGCCAAAGTGCTAATGGATCGTTGTTAACACCGAGCTGTTGAAGCTTGGCCATGTTAAACTTAACGATCGCTCCCTGATTGGTATTGGTACCATTTGATTCAACAAAGTAAACGTTCCCACTATCATCCATAGTGACACTTTGGAAGTTACCATGCTGTAAATTGGAAACGTTAAAACCATCCGGCAAGAACCATTTGGTTTTAAATGTATTGGATTGCGAACTACCTGAAATTGTTGAGTACGAGTTAGCCTCGTTAATTCCCGTTGGATCAAGATCGTACTTGGTATATTTCTTGGAAGTATTCCCCTGAGGCGTATCGTTATCAACCGTGTTAAGTGCTTCTTCACTGTAGTCTTTCAACACGTTACCGGCATTAACCTGCTTAATCGAGCCAGCCGAGCCGGGTGCGTCGATAACGTCAGCGTTAACGTTACCGGCGATTCCGAAAATTCCGGCGGACGCAAATAAGAGTGCTGTCAAAACAGCAAACTTAAAATGTCCCTTCATTACATATCCCCACCTTAATTTATAAAATATAAAATTCATGACTCATATTCATTTATAACGATTTATCTGACAAAGCACAAGGTTTATGCCTGGTTTTTTATCAAAAACCAACAAATGTAATGAGTAAGTAAATATAGTGTAACATAGTGTGCGGAACAAAACCGTTATCCCAAATGCAAAAGGCAGCTACTACATCACGTGGTGTGACAGAAGCCGCCTGGATTTCAATCATTTAATTATCAACCTAAAACTCACTGATCTGCTTTCAGAGAAACCGCGATATTTCGACTAAGCAATACCAGCTGCATGAACTCCGTAAAGGTATAGTTGTTCGGATCAAATTTACCATGTTCAACCGTGTGCCTGGAATACGGCATCGTTTCCAACCGGTACGAATTAAAATCAAAGAATTTATATAAACCCGACAAAACATCTAATTCATTAAGTTCAAGCAGACGCCCAAATTGTTTATGGCGATCGGTTTTAATTTGTTCATTAATCCGCTTAATCTCATTTAGCGACGGATTATAATTCCAAGTTGCCGTTCTGGACTGACCGTATTTTTGCACCGTTACCATTTCTAAAATCGAAAATAAGACGTTAAACAGCACAATGTAATTATCCCGAGATTCATAAATTAACCGTTTGATAATTTTTACTTGTTTGGCATGACCACTGTCCAAAGCCGACGCCAAGTCATCCAAATTTTGATTCAAAAGCTGATGGTTGTTTTGAATCAACGTATCTACAAATACCTGGTTCAATGCCCGATCGTTCAGCTTTAAAAGCCGATCGATACGGTCAGAATCTAAGGGCATCTGATCAATCCAAGTCCAATTAAGCCCGGCAATCCGCTCGAAGAATTTCTTATGAGCCGGATATTTATCTTCCAGTTGCCGACCATTCATATTTGCTTGGCGAAAACTGTCAACCAACCATTCAGGGCCATTAAAGTCAATCGAATTACCATGCGACTGAATTCGAAATCTGTGTTGGTTGCCGTTTAGTTTGGTATTCGCAACAATCTTTCCGGATTTACTGTTATCAATTTGTTCCTGTATTTTACGAAACTGTGCGGAGAGGCTCCGCTTTGATTGAGTCGCCATCCAATTCACTGCCAATCATTGAAATTTACTACTTCAATCATACGGTAATGTGGGAATTTTAGCAAAGCGGGCGAAAAACAGTGTGCGGAGCAAAGCGGCTATCCCCCGAAACATAAACCATTACTGTGGAAAAAAGTCACGAGAAGACCGCCCGCATCCGCTTAACTGTTCGCTCAATGTCATCGCTTTGGGCAATCATCGAGATGACCGCAGCGCCCTTTACACCGGTTGCCGGCAATTCCGAAATATTGGTTTCCGTAATGCCGCCAATCGCAACCACCGGTAGTTGGCTGACCGCTACCAACTGCTTCAGACCATTAACGCCAATAACCGGATCCGCATCCGCTTTGGAACCGGTTGGATAAACCGGACCGCTGCCAATGTAACTGATACCGTCAGTCACATTGGCTGCTTCAATCTGGGACTTTGTATCACACGACAGACCCACAAACATCGTACCATTTACCTGCTGAATAACCTTGGTAACCCGCTCATCTTTTTGACCAACGTGAATACCATCGGCATCGGTTTCGACCGCCAGCGCCACATCGTCATCGATTATAAATGGTACTTGGAAATTCGCACATAATTTTCTCAATTTATGAGCCATTTCAACCCGTGCTTGTCGGGATTGCAATGAGCCCATGCCTTTTTCACGATACTGAAAGGCGGTAACCCCTGCTTTTAAAGCCCGTTCAACCACTTCCGGTAACGTGCGTTTATCATCTTTAATATCTTGGGTACCAGCAATAAAGTAAGCCCGCAGCATTTCCGACTTAAACGTCATTGTCATTGGTTGCCACCTTCTTCGGCAATCTTGGCCCAATGATTCAGTGGGCCATGACCGTGTCCAACTTGAATGCCATTGGCAATAGTGGCCTGAACATATTGTTTCCCGATTCGAATGGCCGTTTCGACATCACTGCCCTTTGCCAACTCGGCAGTGATACACGACGATAGGGTATCACCGGTACCATGTGTCCGCTTGGTATCGATTCTTGGCGCACTCACCCAAAAAGAATGGCCGTTTTCCAATAAAATAAAGTCCGATGATTCTTTAGACTGGGTTTGATGACCACCCTTGATTAAAACATTCTTGACACCTAATCCCTGAAGCTTCTTGGCAGCCTGAATCATCTGATCATGCGTTTCAATTTTCATACCAGCCAACTCTTCGGCTTCCGGCAAATTAGGAGTTAAAATGTCTGCCAACGGCAATAACTTTTCACGAACGGTACTAATGGCGTCTTCAGATAACAGTCTGGCACCACCTTTGGCGATCATTACCGGGTCAACGGTCAACGGTCCCAAATCATATTTCTTCAAATTCTCAACTACTGCTTCAACTGTTGGAACGTCAGCCAACATCCCAGTCTTGCAGGCCCGAATTTTTAAATCATCGGCCACCGAAGCGAATTGTTCATCGATCATTTTTTTAGGCATTGCCATAAAGTCCTGAACGCCGATGGTATTTTGAGCCGTTACGGCAACTACTACTGCCGCCGAAAAGACGTGGCGTTCCTGCATTGTTTTAATATCTGCCATCACACCGGCACCGCCACCACTGTCTGTCCCCGCAATTGTGAGTGTTTGCACTGTTTCGTTAACCATGCTGCTCCTCCTTTAAACGTTTCTTCAACGCAATCAATTTTTATTCGAAATTAGCATATTTTTCAACCGTCTTAACATCAATTAAATGTAATTCATCAATTAATTGGGGGCCAAAAGAACCAGCGAGCGGTTTGGACATTGATTTGGCGACAACCTCACCGGCAACATCAAAGACGACGACAGCTGTTTGGGCAGCTTCAAAATAATCTTCTTCCACACCAACAAAACAACCAATTGTACTCGACAGCATATCGCCCGAGCCAACATACAGTTTGAACAAATCGGACTCGTTAAAGACCCGAATCACCGCTTCACCATTCGTGATGATGTCCGTTTTGCCGCTTGCAACAACCACACAATGATACTTATTTGCCAACTTTTTGGCAGTTTCAACCGGATCACTGGATCCTTCACCGGCATCAATCCCCTTGGCATTCCAATCAACACCTGCCAGTGCGGCAACCTCACCAATATTACCCCGAATCACTGCCACCTGCTTTTGCGCGAGTAGTTCATTACAACGTTCCAGTCGATATTGAACGGCCCCGACCGCCACCGGGTCAACCACAATCGGCTTATGGTATTGATTGGCAAAGGTCATTACCGTCTCAATCTGATTTAGCTGCTGTTCGGTGAAGGCGCCCAAATTAATTGTGATTGAGTTTGCCATTTTAACCATCGCTTCTGCTTCATTCTGTTCCTCAGACATAATCGGAGAAGCTCCCAACGCATTGATACCATTGGCAACATCCTGAACTGTCACAAAGTTGGAAATATTAAACGCAATCGGATTCTTTTCACGCAATGTATCCAATAAATCGATTTTCATTATTTTCTACTCCTTAAAATAAAATAGGACTGCCGACAACTTTGTTAATTGCCTGCAGTCCGAAACGGTTCACGTATGGATATTGATTTTTATGATGGTCGTATTAAGCACCCATTCACAGACGACCATCTAAAAGCACCAATCGCTTTTAGATACATCATCCATCACTTTCCCTACGCAAGCATTGTCTTACAGGTTCCAAGGGACCAGATCGAACAGATCCATCTCAACCGCTTCTTGGCGGCACCCCTAGTGTTGTGTTTAATTTAAGAATAATTGATATTATTTTCGTAGTCAATCAATAGCAAAGAAAAAAGAGGATCTGGCAGGGCTTAAATTGCCACATCCCCGATTCTTCCCCTCAGAAAGAATACATATTTTCCTTTACTATATCTAACAACTTTATTTTCACATATAATGTGGTCTTTTGCAATCCAAAAGCGTATAAATTAATAATAAATTGGGCATTAACCACTTTGCTCCGGGTGCTACCCGTTTTGCTTCGCACACTACCTGTTAAATGCCGTCTGCTTATTCAGGATTTTCTGTGCGTACTTGTTGATAGCGGTTAAAAACGAATCGAAACATCTGTCCGGCAGCAGCTTTCTCATCATGAGAATCGGCTTTGCGCCCGCACCGCCTGCATACCTGGTCTTTGGTCTTCTGGAGAATGCTGCTCGATCCACCATTCGAGCAACTACCCGGGGCTCCGACGCAAACTTATAAGCCATTGAGAAGAAATCCGCTGATTGACGAGCCAGTTTGGCATAAGGCCATCCGCCGCTCTTTCAACCATTTTACCAGTTGCCGTATCCTTCCATGCCGAGCGAATAGCCCCAGGCTCAATCACAATAACGTCAATCCCAAACGGTTTTAATTCAAGCCTTAAAGCATCGCTAATGCCTTCGATAGCATACTTGGAGCCAACGTACCAACTGCCCAGTAAATTGTATATCTTACCGTCAATTGACGAAACATTGATAATTCGACCGCTTTTTTGCTTTCGCATTGTGGGCAGAACCGCCTGGATTAATTTCATAACCGCAAAAACGTTGACCTTGAATTCATACTCTCCCTCACTCAAAGCCACTTCTTCAGCCGGACCGAAGACGCCCAAACCGGCATTATTCACTAAAACATCAATTCGACCAGTCTCTTTGACAATCTGATCAACAACCTGATCTACTTCATCGTAATCAGTAACATCCAAATGTTTTGTATGAATGCCCAAATCATCCAATTCGTTCATTTGATAAACTTTTCTTGATAAAGCATAAACGTCCATCCCGTTTCGATGCAGATTTTTCGCAATCTGCTTTCCAATTCCGGATGAAGCGCCGGTTACAATGGCAACTTTTCGGCTCATAAACAATCCCGTCCTTCCGTTATTTGCATCCAAGTAACGCTGTGTGGCTAAAAGATTTAATAGTTTAATTATATCACTGCCAGCTACTTTCTCTGTAAAACGACTGCCTTTAAATTGAGGGGTGCTAATCGTTTTGCTCCGCACACTTATTTTGTGCTATCATCATTCCTAAAACAATATTCGAGGCGATTCACTCATGTATGCTATTCATCCGATTCAAAAGCAGGACGATGCCGCGCTTGCAGCAATTGTTCGCCAAACGCTTAAATTTTACGGGTTGGCGATTCCCGGCACTGCTTACTTCGACAAAGAACTCGACCACCTAAGCGACTTTTATCAGCAAACTCCCCAACGCCAGTATTTCGTAGTGACTGATGAAACTGGTCAGGTTCTTGGCGGTACCGGCATTGGCGAATACGATTTCGAAAACGGGATTGCCGAACTGCAAAAACTATACTTACTGCCGGCTGCTCGCGGGCATCATTTGAGTTACAAACTATTAGACACGGCCGTTGCCTTTGCCCGAAAAGCCGGTTATCAAAAACTTTATCTGGAAACCCACCACAACCTCAAAACCGCCGTCCACCTTTATCAAAAATACGGCTTTCACAAATTAGCCCACTCGCTTAACGGCGGCGAACACGATTCAATGGACCTTTTCTACTTAATGACGCTCTGACATCACTTGCCTTTAATGTTAAAACACTTGTCGACCCTCAAATTTTCCAGTACGATTAGTAAAGATACTTATTTATTATTAGGAGGTTTAAAAAATGTCATTAACAGATACGTACACCCTTTCAAACGGCGTTAAAATCCCACAGGTTGGCTTTGGTACCTGGCAATCGGCAGATGGTGAGGAAGCTTATCACGCCGTTCTAACGGCCTTAAACATTGGTTATCGCCACATTGACACGGCGGCTGCTTACGGCAACGAAGAAAGTGTCGGCAAAGCCATTCGCGATAGCGGCGTCAGTCGGGAAGACCTTTTTGTCACAACCAAATTATGGAATGCCGACCACGGCTATGAAGCAACCAAGGAAGCTTTCGGCCGCTCGCTTGAAAAGCTGGGACTTGATTACGTTGACCTCTACCTGATTCATTGGCCAAATCCGGTTGATTTCAGAAATGACTGGCAAAAAGCCAACGCCGAATCCTGGCGGGCAATGGAAGAATTTTACGAAAAGGGTACTGCCAAGGCAATCGGTGTTTCCAACTTCCGTGAAAAACACCTTGCCGCCCTATTGGAAACAGCCAAAGTGAAGCCGATGGTCAACCAAATGTTTATCAATCCTTCCGACATGCAGCCGGGCGTAGTTGAATACAACAACGACCACGATATTTTAACCGAAGCTTATAGCCCCCTTGGAACCGGTGGCATTTTAAAGATTCCGGAATTAGCAGCCATCGGTCGCAAATATGGCAAGAACCCGGCTCAGGTTGTCCTTCGCTGGTCGCTTCAGCACGGCTTTTTGCCACTGCCAAAGTCCGTCCACGAAAAATATATCCGGGAAAATGCCGATATTTTTGACTTTAATCTTTCCAATGCCGATATGAAAACCATCGACGGCTTTCACGGTAAAGCCGGCTTGGCAACCGACCCCGATACGGCAACCTGGTAAAACCAACTTTAACCTTACAATACGATCCAGTTAAAACGGCTGAGACAAAAGCAATTTTGTCCAGCTTTTTGTGTGTGATCACGATTATTACTAAGCGAAAACGTGCGCCGAAAGGCAACTTCCTACCACGTAATCAAATTATCCAAACATTCAAGCCCGGAATATTCGGATAATTCGATTACGCTCTGGAAGTTAACCGCCTTTCGTCCCACTCTCAGTTCATTAAGATTTATTAGTCGCCGGTTAACCTGAAGCAGCAATCAGCCAGCCTTTGAAAGTACAAGCAGGTGCGAAAGCCCCCTACTCTGTGCTATGATACATAATAACTATAGATATAAGGACGGTTTCATGTATACTAAAAAACCACAAGTTCACGTTAATCAGGGTGAACAATTAAAATTAACCATTAAACGGCTCGGCATCAACGGCGAGGGAATCGGCTACTACGAACATAAGCTGGTTTTTGTCCCGGGTGCCCTACCAACTGAGAAAGTTGTTGTCAACGTTATTGAGGATTTACACAATTTTATCCGAGCAGAGCTGGTCGAAATCCTTCGAAAAAGTGATGATCGGATCCAGCCGGTTGACGACTACGCCAATGATGTCGGTGGCTTTGAGCTGGAAAATCTCGCTTATGATAAACAACTGACATTTAAACGGGACGTCATTAAAGACTCGCTTGAAAAGTATAAGCCCGCCGGTTATCGAAAATATAAACTCCGAGCGACAATCGGCATGGAGCATCCCGTTCATTATCGAAATAAAGCAACTTTTCAAGTCAGAAGTGACGGCGAAAAGGTGATTGCCGGTCTGTACAAGCACCGCAGCCACACCGTTGTGGATTTAAAGACTTCCGCTTTGCAGTACCCACTGACAATGAAAGTCATGCGGGCAGTTGTCGCCATAATCGACGAATTGGGAATCCCTGTTTATGATGAAGAGAAGAATGCCGGGATTATTAAAACGGTCGTTGTTCGTGCCGCAACCGCGACCGATCAAGTTCAGGTAACATTTATTACGCAAAGTAAAAAGCTGTTAAAGAAACGGCAGCTGCTGGAACGAATCGCCGCCGAACTACCCGAAGTCGTTTCAATTATGCAAAATGTTAATCCGGGCAAGACCTCTCTTATTTGGGGCCCGAAACTATTCATTTGGCTGGTAAGGAAAAGATTACGGAAGTTTTAAACGGGCTTTCCTTTGACCTGTCTGCACGGGCCTTTCTACAGGTCAATCCCGAAATGACAGAGGTCCTGTATCAAGAGGCTTTCAAGGCGCTTGATCTGACCGGCAAGGAAAAGTTGGTGGACGCTTACGCCGGTGTGGGCACCATCGGACTTTCGGTTGCCGATAAAGTCCGTGAAGTTCGCGGTATGGATACCATTAAAGCGGCCGTGGACGATGCCAACGCCAACGCCATTAAAAACGGGATTATGAACGCCATTTATGAAGTCGGTGAAGCAGAAAGCCTGCTGCCGCTTTGGATTGAAGATGGCTGGCGACCAACGGCGCTGATTGTTGATCCACCACGGACCGGTTTGGCAGATTCCTTAATTAAGACAATTTTGGACATTACCCCGAAAAAGTTCGTTTATATTTCATGCAACCCCTCGACTTTGGCTCGTGATCTAGTAAAATTAACTCGGAAGTACAATGTCGAATATATTCAATCGGTGGATTTAATGCCCCAAACATCCCGATGCGAATGCGTTGTTAAATTTAAAAAGAAATAATCTACTGAAACACCATTTAGAAAGGGGAATACCATGCAAAATCCATTCGGAAATGGGAATAATGATAACAACGACAATAACGATAATGATCCACGGAACTTAATTCCGATCCCACCTAATTTTGCGACTGTTGTTAATAAAAAAACCGGTCAGATTAGAATCGCCAAAGTCGGGCTGTCATTTACCGCCCTTTTCTTTCAAATTCTGGTGCCGGTCTTTCGTTCCGATTGGTACAACTTTTTCTGTATGCTGGGCGTTGAAGTAATCGCTGGAATGGGCCTGTCTATGTATCTGGTCCAGCCCCTAAGCATCACCTTTTATACCGGCGAATACTTTCTCGGTGTTGTTTGGATGCTGATTTATAATATGATGTACTTTAAGCATCTTTTCAAACTGGGTTATACGCCTGCGGATGAACGGTCGCGGGAATTACTGGTCAGTGCTCACTATCTAAAAGAAAAATAACCATTAATCAACAGAGCTGCCTGCAGGCTGAAAATTTATCAGCTTACAGGCAGCTCTATTATTTTTAACCATCAAATTAAAACGGTCCTATAAAACATCGTATACTGCCGCGAACTCATCTTGAGAGAAAATTTCAATTCGATTACCAGGACTTTTAACAATGACTTCCTCCGGTTCAGCCGAAGTTGCCCCCCGCGGCGTAACAATCTGAATCTTATTCTTTTTCTTTGTTACATGACTGTCAAGTGGTTTAACAAAATTCATCACATCATCATGATTTTCGCCATCATAAACAATGTACGTTTCTTCAACTTTTCGTTTTGCTTTGCCTGCTGCTTCGATTGTAATCACCTCTAAAGTTTCGTCAACCGGTATGACCTGGTTGCGTCAATGGCTGCTTTCCAGCCACGATATAAACGCTTCCGACGATTTTCCGCCATATTCGGTTCGAATTGTCGTCCCGGTTCCGCCAAGTGCTTAACTTCATCAATATCCTTCCAGTAGCCGACAGCCAACCCGGCCAAAATTGCAGCGCCAAACGCGGTCGTATTTTCATCGGCCGCCCGTTGAATCGGGATATTTAAAATATCAGCCTGAAATTGCATTAAATAGCTATTTCTGGAAGCCCCACCATCTGCTTTTAATGCCGGGATTCGTATATGGGTATCTTCTTCCATGGTTTGGATAATATCCTTGGTGCCATAAGCAATTGACTGCAGCGTCGCTTTAACAAAATCATCTTTGGTTGTCCCACGGGTCAGGCCAAAGACAGCGCCCCGAACATCCTGTTCCCAATACGGCGCCCCCAAACCATTGAAAGCCGGGATAACGTAAACTTCATCGTCATCCGTTGAATTCATGGCAGCCTGCCGGGATTCAGGGACGTTATCAATTAATTTAAGACTGTCAGCCAGCCAGCTGAGTGCCGTCCCGGCCGAGAAAATCGATCCTTCAAGCGCATACGTTACCTTACCGCCAATATTGTAAGCGATGGTCGTCAAAAGATTATCATCGGAAAGTTCCGGTTTGGTGCCCGTGTTCATCATAATAAAAGCACCATCACCATAAGTATTCTTGATCATACCAGGATCGAAAGCCAATTGACCAATCAAAGCGGCCGACTGGTCACCGGCAATTCCGGCAATCGGGACTTCAATGCCGTAAAACTGATAATTTTTGGTTGTGCCATAAAATTCACTAGATGTTTTCACGGCTGGCAAAATTGCCCGGGGGATGTTCAACAACCTTAAAATATCGTCATCCCATCGCAACGCGTGGATATTAAACAACATCGTTCGGCT
Organism: Lentilactobacillus farraginis DSM 18382 = JCM 14108; assembly: GCF_000583655.1. Lineage (GTDB taxonomy): Bacteria > Bacillota > Bacilli > Lactobacillales > Lactobacillaceae > Lentilactobacillus > Lentilactobacillus farraginis. The sequence continues at coordinate 30,175 of NZ_BAKI01000015.1, read as the reverse complement.
GGCGTTGCTGTAATCGGTTACGTGATACTCACCGCCGGATAATTTCCAAACCAGCCAGGTATCTACCGTTCCGAAAAGCAATTCGCCCTTTTCAGCTCGTTTCTGAGCACCGTCCACGTGATCCAAAATCCAGCGAATCTTGGTTGCTGAAAAATAAGAATCAATAATTAAGCCGGTCTTCTTGTGGATCAGGTTTGAATAGCCCCCGTCCTTTAACTTTCTGGCCAAGGGAGCGGTTTGCTTTGATTGCCAACCAATTGCATTATAAATCGGCTCGCCGGTTTTCTTATCCCAAACCAGCGTTGTTTCACGTTGATTAACGATTCCAATCCCCGCAATATCCTCGGGGTGAATCCCGGCATCGATAAATGCGGACGAAATAACGTTCAAAACGGAAGTCCAAATTTCATTAGGATCCGTTTCAACCCAGCCGTTATGCGGAATAATTTGTTTAATCGGCTTAAACGCCTCAATTACTTTTCGGCCGTTATGGTCAAAAATCATTGCTCTGGTACTGGTCGTACCTTGATCAATCGAAAGTACATATTTTGGTCTGTCTGTAAGCATCTAATTCCCTCCGATCATTCGGAAACGATTTCATTTTTATGCAAAATAGTACCACAAATCGTCCCGAATTAACTGTTTGACAATCTTATTTCCCTAACAAAAAGGCACATTATGAACTATACCATAATGCACCGACTAGTTCAAATTGCCCAGTAATTAATGGTTTAAAAGGATCAGATAACTAGACCAATTACCGTTTTACATCAACGTGAATATCATCACCGTTGTCGTTTAGTTTCTCGTCATAACTAAAATCGGCATCGGTAAAGTAATGCTTGATCTCTTGGTTAATTTCTTCAAGCGGTCGCTTATCGCCATCCTGGCGATTGATTATAATTTCATATTCCTTCTTATCGTCATCGGTGTTTACGAATTTATAAATCACATCGACCGTGTTTAAAATCTCCTGGATTAATTGGCGTTCAGTCATCTCCATGTCTTTTTCACCTCACTTATCTCACTATATCTCCACTTTAGCGCTAATTGGAAAAAAGTGATAGTAAAAATTTCAAAGATTAAAATTTTATTTGAAAATTGTATTTACATAAGGCTTCAATCTGAACTATACTAAAAGTTATCCAACCGAGGTGAGAAATGATGACAATTACGTCAAAAAATTTTTCAAACGAATTAATTAAAGCTTACAAAACCCAACAGCTGGTCATGTTGATAACCGACAACGGCCACATCACCGGCACCGTTGCGGCTGTCAAAGATGACCGTGCCTATATCAACCAGCCGGCCAAGGGGGTAACTGCCATTAACTTAAAAGTAATCAAAAAAATCCAGGAACTCGATTAGCGACTAACTAATGATTAATCAATTCAAATTAGAAACTATAAAAATGCCTTTTCCTCAAACAACCATTCGTTGCTTCAGTGAAAGGGCATTTTTATCAGCACGTTTGCCATTCAGGTTCGCATCCTTTATTATTCTCTTACTAATTCAAAATGTTACGTTGCTTTTCCTGTCAGGCTTAACCCCGGCATTAGTTATGCTTTTCATACAGAATTTGCTCAAACCTTCTTCGCAATCCTTCCGTGAGTAAAATAATATTTTTAGGTTTCCGATAAACACCCAGGTCAAAGCAAAATCTTAACGGCACCCCCATATTATAATCTGCTTCAAAAGCCGCGACTTTTTTGGGGTCAACGTGATCGGCCGTTCCCATTAAAATTGTCATGGCCTTTGTTTTATGGGCATCCCAATTTCGGTGATTTTGATGACCATCCAGTAACTGTTTGGTGCCAACTGAATCCAGTGCCCGAACCAATGTATCAGCGTTACTGATTTTGTGTTGGACACCTAAAAAAATAAAATATCGGCGCATCACGGGGATAACTGATGTAAAAAAGACGTTAGTAGCCGCAATCCTTTTTGGAAATAATTCCAGCAGGACTTTTTTTACCAGTTTAGCGGTGTAACGTCGCGGCTCTCGCAATTCATACTTATAAGCCAACCCTATAAACGCCTGAGTGACGTACTGTGCAGCTACCTTCTCCGGTTTTGTCAACTTTTGAAATGAGCGGGTCGTTTTAAAGCGACTAAACCAAAGGCGATTTTTCTCGAAGTTTCTCTCCGCTTCAACTTCTGAATATGCTTTTTCCACAAGATCACCTTCTTATCTTAAATGTTAACATGATTAACTACGTAATTGAATCAATTAGCCCCCGAGCTATTTCCAAAGCAAAAAGATTATTATACAATAAATCGTATTGAGACTTTTGAGGGGATTTGAAAATAAAATGGCTAAAATTCAAGATTTTAATCAACGGTTCGGCTATCTCTGCCTTTCCATTGTGATTAACTCAGCCGGAAACGCGCTGGCAATTTCAACTAACTTGGGAAGTGCCGTGTGGACTGCTTCAGCGGTTAACCTTTCCAAATGGGTCAACATACCATTAGGAACGACTCTTTTTCTATACGGCGTTATCGTCACCATCGCCAATCAGCTGATGATCGGCTCTTTTGATCGTCGCAGGTTCGTTTCCAACTTACTCTACACCGTTCCCTTCAGTTATCTGGTTCAATTTTCCCAATGGATTTTTGATTCATTAGGCGTGCCTACATATAATTTCTGGCTTCGGTTGATTTTAGACATGATCGGTTTATTCTGCGTCGCAATGGCAGTCTCCATGTATGCCCGAGCCAATCTGATTATGCATCCCAACGATGACCTGGCCTACATCATCCGCTTCAAATACATTTCCGGCAGCGCGGTTACTTCCCAATGGCTGAGCTACATCCCACCCGTTATTATTTCGGCATTGGCCTACTTCTTTACCGGTAAGATTTACGCGATCGGTTTTGGGACTGCCTTTGCCTTAATCTTCCAAGGCGAAATGATGAAGTGGTCGGACACCCACGCTTTTCCAAAACTGAAGCACCACGTGGACCTTTAAATGTTTAAAGTGCTAGTTCTGCCGTTCTGAAACGGGCTCTGAAAACTGACCCCGGCCATATAAGTTCGCAAATCATACCGAGCTGAAACGTGCTCCGAAAAACTGACCCCGGCCATATAAGCGGTCTCCCTGAACATTCCAAAACCAGGAATATCCAGGGAGACGCTTATATTCTGGGGTCAAACCGTTTTTCTCCGCACTCTGCTTCTTATAAACGCCACAATCCCCCTAAACGTCTTTTTGGTTTCTGGCAGTTTAAACCACAGCGTATAATCGTGGAAGCCATCCCTAAACGTTGTTACCTGCACCGACGTGCCCGGGGTCTGCCGGAGTGTCTTCACGAATTTTTCGTTAATTGGCACTAACAATTCGTTTTCACCATAAAAAATTTGAATATCACCAATCGCCAAATTTTCAGGGGCAAAAACATCAGACCAATTTCCTTTGGTCAAACCAGCTTTAAATTGGCTACCAATTTGTTTTAAAACCGATAATGACAACATAACATCATTTTCTTCTCGTTCAGCAAGCTCCGGATCGGTTAACGACATATCCAGCCAAGGCGAGATTAGTGAAGTGCCGGCTATCTTAGGTTGATTATTGATTAACAGCTGCATTGCGATAGCTGCTCCTGCTGAGTCTGCGACAATAAATATTGGTAAATCAGGCGAATAAACCCGATCCAAGGCTTCTTGTGCCGATTCTAACATCTCAGTTGCCGAATGATTGGGTAACAGGGGAAAATCAACGATTTGCAGTCGGCTGTTGGCTTCAACCGCAATTTTAGTAATCATTTCAAGCTGATCCGTATTCATCGGTACCGTGAAAGCCCCGCCGTGAAAATAAAGAATTTGATTATCTGGGCTAGTGGTTGGCGAAATTGTTACCAATTGGCCAAAATTCATCTGATAAATTTTATAATGATCACTTTTATCCGTAAAAAGCGTTGCCTTTTGATTGGGATGCAGGAAGCTGTGACTGACAGCCTGCTTGTAATCTTCTCTTTTTAGTTGCTTAAGGAGCCTTTTGGCTGTAAAACTCATTGCGGACACTTCCTAAAAATAGTTTTTATGTAATCAATGTGATATATCACATAATTATCCATACATGTTTCCTAAAAAAATCAAGAAATTCACAAAATCTTCACACAAATTTCACTATTTGGCAACAACTCACCTATATAGTAATACCTGTTGCATGAGATAAAAGAAATCACTCATGCCGCAATAAATTAAATCCCCCTTTAATTTAATTTATTACTTTTGTATTCATATTCTTCCCCTAGAATATAGGTATCACAAGATAAGACATCCCCGTGTCTTATCTTTTTTTGTAGTGTGCGGAGCTACCCCGGGATAAACCGGAGTGTAAGGCGTTTATTTCGGAAACCCTGGGTTTGGGTTTTTGAAATAAATCCCTTACATGCAGGTTTGTGGGGTAGCGCAGCAGTCCTAGAACAGTGAGCGAAGCAAAACGGGTAACACTCGGAGTGTAAGGCATTTATTTCGGAAACCCTGGATTTGGGTTTTTGAAATAAATCCCTTACATGCAGCGTGTTGTTTTGCGGAGCTGTCCTAACCTCCCCTCAAAATAAGCCTATCATGATTCGTCAGATTTTCGTCAAAAATTGGTAAAAATCTGACATTTCCTCAAAAAATAAAATAAAGTCGAACTTTTTTTTAGCCTTTTAATCCTTTATACGATGGGCTTTTCGATAATCTTCACACTTTCTTCACAATTTGCGCATACTTTCGTTACAATTTTAGAGTACATTATAGACAGTAAAGAGATGTCAAAGAGCCACTAATTATTTCCACATAAAAGATGAATTTCAGGTTATTTTGGCTTCACTTTCATTTCCCCCTCAAATTAATAAAGATATTAGCAAAGAAAAGGTGCCCCCACACCTTTTCTTTTTTGGCCTTTTTTAAGAAAAATCAATTTTCGACTTAATTTCATACCAAAATTCAAGCTTTTCAAAGAAGGCTTTCTAAATTCTTAAAGATATTTCTGAAGAAATCACAAAATATTCACACTTTCGTCCTTTTTTGTTTAAATTTATCCTGTATATTAAAAGCATGAAGAAGAGATAGTTAATATTTCTTCTCCCCCCAATAGGTGATAAATTAACCCCCATTAATTTGTTACTTTTCATATTCATATTCCCCTCAGAATATTGATACTACTAAGCCAGGACCCCCCAGTCCTGGCTTTTTCTATCTTATCATCTTGATTTTCATGATAAAGTTAAATTATTAATATCAAATAAAGAAGTGGTTTCTACGAAATATAAGCCTAAATATCAATCCCGGTTCAAAAAGCATTATCAAAATATGATTCGGGCAAATCGTTACACCGACCAGGAGTTTAAAGCAATTGAACAAGTCCTACTCAACGGTCAACATCCGGCCGAACGCTATGACGATCACGTCATTAAAAGCCGCAAACCCCAACGGGCACTTTTTATCAAGGGCAGCTGGCTGCTGATTTACGAGTATCAGGGCGAAACAATCCGCTTTTTGGACACAGGTCGTCATGGCGAGATTTAAACCACTAAAAACGCTTCAACTTTTCCCAGTCGGAAATTGTTGAAGCGTTTTTTAGTTAAGCATATAAGAGCTTAAAATCACCTAAACTAATACGGCCATTAAGATACACAGTGGGTTGATCCGGGTCACCGGTTTTAGCTTTAACCACTACGCCCCCCAAATAGGGATCCAGATTATTCACGACATTCCACGCCCGAGGAAGTGTAATATCAATATCACACATATAACCATCAATATTGATGATCGCCGTATCCCCCTGAATCTTGGCCTTGTCAAAGTAAACATTCACGTCAGCCATTGATGCATGGATATCCGCCTGCTTAAAATCCTGACTTTCAATATAGCGATCCGCATCCCCCATTCGCGCATTGATATGGATATAAGAATCATCATTGGTTTCAGTACTATCAATAAAGTCCGGCGTATGCCACTGGCTTCCCCGATCATCCCAATCAAACCGGCGCTGCCATTTTTTCCAACGCTGTTTATGAACAATTGGGCTTAAAATAAGCGACAGGCCAACGCTGAGCAATAACGCGACTCCCAAGATTGTCCAGGGAACCAACTTGGTAATCCCCAACGGTCCCGCATACAGCATTACCAGAAAAGCTGCCGCGAAAACACTGCCGAAAATATTTAAGCGCATCAAACACGATCCTAAAATAATTGCCAGTATAATCGTGACAACAAACGTCAGACCATTTATATGAAAGTTCAGCCAGCCGACTTCAACCGCCAGCCAACCCAGTGCAGCCAGCAAGAATACCAAACCGGCAATCCAACGCTGCCTAACTGCTTTTCCCATACTTACCTACCCCTTTTCAATTTTTCCTTTAAAACCTTGTAATAACGCCTTGAAACATAGACCTGCTTTTGAGAACCTTGAAAGCGGACAACCGTACTCGAAAGTGAATGGGTCAGCGCGTATACCTGACGAATATTAATCATGGCCGATTTAGAAACCCGGGCAAACCTACCCGGCAGCAATTCCTCCAACTCGTACAGCCGGTGATGAATCACGTATTCATCATCGTTCGTATGGGCATGGACTTGGCGGCCGTCCGTTTCAAAAAACAGCACCTCATCCAAATTAAGGTAATATTCTGAAGTGCCCTTGTAAAAGATAAGGGGGTGCTGCCAACCAAATGATTTTTGAATCGATTGATAAAGTTCCTGAATTTCGGCATCATACTCAGGTGCCCGAATCACGATCTCTTTGTCTGTTAATTCATTATCGATTTCCACACGCACTTTCAATTGGCACCGCTCCTCTTTGTCTGTTTCTATTAGACCATTATATGCCAGTAGGGTAAATCCCATTTGCTTAAGTGGTCGTTTCCCATGTTCAAGCGGTTTAAAATCTGATATTAAAACGGGGTTCAAGGTCGGCGTAATCTGATGACGCCGGCTTTAAAACCCCGTTAATTTATTAATAAAATCCCTTATTTAAACAAATACACTTTACTCTCATAAGGTCTCAGCGTCGTGCCCTGATCATCAGGGTAGTTGCTGATTAATAACTCATCGGCCTTTTGCTGGCCGCTATCCCGTTGGACTACCTGATCGGTAAAGTTACTCATTACCAGCAGTGTCTGCCCCTGATAATGACGCCGATAAGCATAAACCTGCTCGTCAAGCGGATCAAGTTCCTCAAACGTCCCATATTGAATCAGATCGCTTTGGTGACGCAACTTAATCAATTTTTGATAATGATAAAAAACAGACGTCTGATCTTTTAAAGCTGCGTCAACATTAATCTCCGGATAGTTGGTGTTCAGCCGATACCACGGTGTCCCAGCCGTAAAGCCGGCATTTTTACCGGCATCCCACTGCATCGGCGTCCGGGCATTATCTCGGGACATATTTGCCAAGTATTTCAACATCGTTGGGCCGTCAACCAATTTTCTTTGCTTAACCATTTCACGATAAATGTTCAACGATTCCAAATCTTCATACTGGTCAATTCTGGTAAAGTGGGCGTTGGTCATCCCCAACTCTTCACCTTCATAAACATACGGGGTCCCCTGCATCATGTGCAGTGTTGTGCCCAACATTTTAGCTGCCAATACCCGATACTTCGGGTCGTCATTGCCGAAACGGGAAACTGCCCGTGGCTGGTCATGATTATTCCAATAAAGACTGTTCCAGCCTTTACCATCCAGCGCTTTCTGCCAGCGATTCAGGGCAACTTTTAGTTCCGGCAGTTTAACCGGCTGATCATTCCATTTACCAAGCCGAACATCCGGATTGGGGCTTAGGTTCACGTGTTGGAACTGGAACACCATATTCAATTCATGACTGTCAAGCCCAGTGTATTTAATGGCATCTTCCGGCGTTGAACCGGGCATTTCACCAACCGTCATCACATCGTAATGTGACAGGACTTCATCATTCATCTGACGTAAGAATTCATTTAAACGCGGTCCATCGGCAACGAAATCCAATGTTGTTCCTGCCGTCGGCGTCCCGGCAACGTCCGGTAATCCGGCTGGTTTGGAGATTAAGTTGATAACGTCCATTCTGAACCCGTCAACGCCCTTGTCCAGCCAGAAGCGTTCGATATTAAAGACGGCTTCTCTGACCTCGGGATTTTCCCAGTTAAGATCGGGCTGGCCGGGAGCGAATAGATGTAGATAATACTGCCCTCGCTCAGGGACATATGTCCATGCAGGACCGCTGAAGGCCGAACGCCAATTATTTGGTTCGTGGCCATCAACCGGATCACGCCAGATATAGTAATCAGCATACCGATTATCTTTTGATTTCCTGCTTTCCTGGAACCAGGCATGTTGATCAGAGGTATGGTTGACGACCAAATCCATTAATAATTTCATACCCCGCTGGTGGGTCGCTGCCAACAGCTCTTCAAAATCGGCCATTGTGCCATACTGGGGATTAATAGTCCGGTAATCGGCAATATCATAGCCGTTATCCTGATTGGGTGATTTATAAATCGGATTCAGCCAGAGAACATCAACCCCCAGTTGATGCAGATAATCAAGCGCTGGGTAATTCCCGGCAAATCACCAATGCCATCGTTATTGCTGTCCTGAAAACTCATCGGGTAAATTTGATAAACAACTGCTTTTTGCCACCACTTATGTGCCATAATTTTCTCCTAAATCATTAACTGTTTTTACGATGCTAATTTATTGACTCAAATTAATCGATTCAATCGAATTTGGAATGGATCAGCCGTACCGACAGCGCTGCCAATATTAACGAAATGCCGCCAACCAGGAACATTCCCGGCATCGAATGGCCTACTAACGGAAAAATCCAAAAGCTGGCAATCGAAGCAACAATTTGCGGCAGGCAAATGCTGCAGTTAAACAGCCCCAGATACGACCCTTCATGCTTACCGTCCAAAGCTTCTGTCAATAGTGAAAACGGCTGTGTGTTCATGACCAAATAGGTAATCCCAATCAAAATAAATGGCACAATCAATAAATATTTGCTATGAATAAAGAAGATCGAGATAAAACCAATGGCACCAGCGGCTAAACCAAATTGATACCAGAATTTCCGGTGACTCGGCTTGGTATGGGATTGAACCAACAACCCCCATAATACAGCTGCAATCGATTGAATGCATGTCAGTACGCCAAACCAGTTACCGGCTGCCTGATAGCCCATCGATGACGGGTTACTGGTATGCCAAACGTTTAGTGAAATTGCACCGGTTGCATAAGTCCAGGAATATAAAATTGCAAACCAGGTAAAGAACTGGACGACAGAAATTTCCCAGAAAACTTTTGGGGCTTCTTTTAATAATTTTAACAGTCCCGGCTGATCGGCTTTTTGATTAACATCAATACCGTGATAGGCCGCGTACTTATCGGGATTGTATTCGTGAACTTTCAAAATAGTTAACGCGGACGTAATCAACAGCACAGCAGCGGCCAGATAAAAGGCAATCCGAACTGTTAAGGGAACTTCTCCCTTGGAAGCCACATTTGGAATACCGACAAATGCCAGGATAAACGGAATCATTGCGGCGACCACCCCGCCCAGGTTTGAAAATGATTGTTGCCAAGACCAGGCCAAATCCTTTTGATCTTCGTTAACCATGTCGCCGATCACCATCTTAAACGGCTGCATGCAGACATTCGACGTCAAATCCATAAACAACGTTGCAACTGCTGCGAACCATAAGGCGGCCGCCGAACCGTAACCAAACCCAAACGAGCCGGCATTCGGCAGCAAAATCAACACAATAGCAGCTGCCGGCGCGCCGATTAAAAGATATGGCATCCGCCTGCCAAACCGATTCCACGTCTTATCCGAATATTTACCGATCAACGGCTGAATAACCATTCCTGCCAATGGCGGCAGGATAAAGAAGAAGCCTAATTTATTGGGATCCGTCCCGATAGTTTGGAAAATCCGGCCCAGTTGCGACTGCTGCAGCGCAAAGGCCATGTTAACGCCAAAAAAACCGAAAGTCATCGCGAAAATTGTTGTTTTGCTTAAAAATGGTAAATGATTGCTGACGACAGCCGGCTCTTTTCGAGTAACGGCTGATTGATCGCTTGTTGCAATTTTCATATCAAAAGATCTCCTTTCATTAACTGCAACCGGTTACATTTTCATAGTAACACTTTTTTGAGCAACCGGTTGCATTATTGCTGAATCAAGTGTTCCAATTTAATTAATCAACTAAGTCATTAATAATTGATTACTTGTTTCTAACACATCACTTGGCAGACTTTAAAAAATAACACAATCACTATCTGCTGGATCAGTGAAATCATGTATAATTAAATTATTAAGCCAAAATTGAGATGAAAACTATGAGAGCTAAAATTTCAGACATTGCCAAACTCGCTGGTGTCTCTACCGCTTCCGTTTCCCGGGTACTTAACCATCAGGCGGCTACAGTCGGCAAACGGCTGAACGAATCATGAAGATTGCCGATGACATCGGTTATTTCAAAGACCGCTCCGCCGCGGACCTTGCCAGCCGGCATAACAATACTATTGGTGTTATCTACACCGACTTTGAAACTAATTTTAACGACCTTATCATCCGTCAAATTATGACAGCAGCCAAGCAGCATCAACTGGATGTCATTTTAATGATTGCCCAACAAAACGATCCTGCCGGCCTGACTAAAATAGTTCGGGGAATGATTGAACGGCGAGTTTTCGCGGTCCAGTTTATTTCAACCCACCCCAGTTTCCAAATCATCAACATGCTCAACCGAGCTAACATTTTCCCTCAAGTCATCGGTGATGCCACCAATCATCAGGTGTCCTCTGTTTCTTCTGACGACACCCAAATTGGTTACCAGGCAACCCGTTACCTGATTCAAAAAGGCCGTCGCCGAATTGGTTTCGCCGGTCCGAATGTCCACCAGGATTACGTCCCCCGCCTTCGGTTTGCCGGCTATCGCCAAGCACTTGCCGACAGCGGCCTGTCATTTTCACCAGACTGGCTTTATGAGGAAAATTACAGCTATCAGGCCGGCATACGCGCTGCCAAATACTATCAGCAGCAAATCCGGTTAGTTGATGCCGTCATCGGAATCAGTGACGAAGTTTCTTGGGGACTTCTAAATGGTTTTTACGATGCTCAGGTTGATGTCCCTAACGACGTTGCACTGATCAGTATTGACGGGACTGAGCTTTGCCAGCAAACCCGTCCCAAACTAACCAGTGTGACTCAGGATTTTGTGACGATGGGAGAAAAAGCGATTGATCAGGTCATCAATCAAAGAGATCAGCCGCATCAAATTACCACGACTACTGTCGCCTTCAGGATCGATCCCCGGGAGACGACTTAACACTGATCACGATTGATCGGTGTAGCTAAAACAAGTTACGTAAGCGCTTACGTAACTCTAATTGTATGCCCATTCAAAAATTTGTCAACCAACTAATTCCTTTAATATCAAGCGATTTAGCATCCCACTTTCCTATAGGCCAATTCCTTATTTAAAATTTCAGGCCCAGTATTATTTTCGAAAACCCGACTAAAGCGCCGGTTTTCGTGTTTTGACCAACCATCCCATAAACAGCATTTTTAATCGAGAACACCTCCAAGTCGGTTTTCGAAATAATTTAAAATGGGGATTTACAAGCTAACTACTTTCTATCTGTACCAATTCAAAAAAGGCCCTGAACAGTATCATTTCCGATGCCGTTCAAGGCCTTTTCGTCAGTAATTTATTAATTTCAAAAAAGTTATTCCAAGCCAACCCGGGCAAAAATCTCGTCCACATGGCGAATATGATAATGATAATCAAACGCATCGGCAATTTGATCTTCACTCAATGCAGCGGTAATTTTCTTATCGCCTTCGACCAAATCACGGAATTGAATGCCTTTATCCCATGACTGCTTGGTCAACGGTTGGACCAAATCGTAAGCCTGTTCACGAGTCATACCGGAATCAATTAACTTCAGCATTACCCGCTGGCTGTAAATCAAGCCATAAGTCAGCCCCATGTTTTGTTTCATTCTTTCCGGGAAAACAGTTAAACGTTCCAGAATCCTGGAGAATCGATGCAACATGTAATCAAGTAAGATTAATGTATCGGGAATAATAATTCGTTCGGCAGATGAATGGGAAATATCCCGTTCGTGCCACAATGGCACATCTTCATAAGCCGTGATCATATGTCCACGGACCACCCTGCGAGGCCACAAATATTTTCTGAACCGATTGGATTCTTTTTATGCGGCATTGCGGATGACCCTTTTTGCCCAGCGTCAAAGTGTTCTTCAACTTCATGAATTTCCGAGCGCTGCAGACCACGAATTTCAGTAGCAAATTCTTCCAAACTGGTAGCGATCAGTGCCAATGTCGAAATATAGTCGGCGTGCAGATCACGCGGTAGAACTTGACTGGTAATTTCTTGGGCATGTAGTCCCAGTGAATCACACACATATTGTTCAACAAACGGTGGCACGTTGGCAAAAGTTCCCACTGCTCCGGAAATTTGGCCGGCTTCCAATTCTTTTGAAGCCGTTTCAAATCGACGCTTATTGCGGTTCATTTCAGAATACCAACGGGCCAATTTTAAGCCAAAGGTCGTCGGTTCAGCCTGAACACCATGGGTCCGGCCAATCATCACCGTATCCTTGTATTTTTTAGCCTGCTTGGCAATGACGTCAATGAAATGATCGATATCTTTTCGAATGATTTCATTTGCCTGCTTAATGCGCACACCATAAGCGGTATCAACCACATCGGTACTGGTAACCCCATAATGAACCCACTTTTTCTCTGGGCCAAGTGATTCCGACACGTCCCGGGTAAAGGCAACAATATCATGATGGGTAACAGCTTCAATTTCCGCAATTCGCTTAGAATCAAACGTGGCGTTCTTCTTAATCTTCTCAACGTCTTCCGCGGGAATTTTGCCCAGTTTCGACCATGCCTCGTCAATTGCAATTTCAACTTTCAGCCAAGCGGCATACTGATTATCAAGTGACCAAATCTGCTTCATTTCTGGTAAAGAATATCTATCTATCATAATGGTTCCTTTCCACATAAATATTAACACGTTAATAATATCATATTGTTCATGTTTTGACTACATTCTATATAATATAGAAAGATTTTGTTCGCATTTAAATCTAAAGTCGAACGTTGAACGTTTTAGCTGTTCAAATTATTAATGTTTTAGTTGACATTCCCGTGCAAGTTGGTAGAATTAAAAATGCTGGGTTGATTCCCGGCAATAAAATTTAGAGGTGTTCATATGTCATCTATTGTGGTTGTTGGAAGCCAATGGGGCGACGAAGGAAAAGGTAAAATCACTGATTTCTTCGGCCAAGACGCCGACATTACCGCCCGCTATCAAGGCGGCGACAATGCCGGACATACCATTGTCTTAAATGGCAAAAGCTACCATTTACAATTAATTCCCTCCGGTATTTTTGACCAGGAAAAATATAGTGTAATTGGTAACGGCGTCGTTGTGAATCCCAAGTCCCTGATTAATGAAATTGATCAGCTTAAAAAGGACGGTATCAGCACCGATAATCTTCGGATTTCAAATCGGGCACACGTTATTATGCCCTACCATATCCTTTTAGACGGTTTACAGGAAAAGAAGAAAGATGCCAAGATTGGGACGACCAACAAAGGAATCGGCCCAGCCTACATGGACAAATACGAACGAATCGGTATCAGAATCGCTGACTTAATTGATAAAGAAACTTTCGAAGAAAAACTTCGAAGCGCTTTAGAAGTTAAAAACGAATTGCTGACCAAGATTTACGACGTTGCGCCCTTGAACTTCGACACAATCTTTAATGAATATAACGCATACGCAGACCGCATCCGCCCATACGTCATTGATGCTTCCTATTTAATCAACAACGCATTAGATGAACATAAAAACGTTTTGTTTGAGGGCGCTCAAGGTGTCATGCTGGATGTTGACCACGGGACCTACCCGTTTGTCACATCTTCCAACCCGAGCGCCAGTGGTGCGGCGGTTGGTACCGGTATTGGCCCTAATCGAATCGACAATGTCATCGGTGTCTGCAAAGCCTATACATCCCGGTTGGTGAAGGTCCCTTCCCAACCGAGTTAACGGATGCTACCGGCGATCACATTCGAGAAGTCGGTCACGAATACGGTGTGGTAACCAAACGTCCTCGTCGAATCGGCTGGTTTGACAGTGTGGTACTCCGCCATTCAGCTCGCGTATCCGGCTTTACACATCTGGCTCTCAATTGCCTCGACATTCTAACCGGCATTAAAACATTAAAAATTTGTGTTGCTTATAAGTTGGATGGTAAGGAAATTGACGATTATCCCGCAACTTTAAAAGAACTTAACCAATGCGAAGCAGTCTATGAAGAACTACCGGGCTGGGAGGAAGATATTACCAAGGCCAAGACCTTGGCCGACCTGCCGGAAAATGCCCGCAACTATCTGAAACGAATTTCGGAATTGGTTCATGTGCCGCTGGCCACTTTCTCTGTTGGCCCGGATCGGGAACAGACAAACGTTGTCGAAAAAGTTTGGCAAAATAATTAGCCAATTAAAATTTAATTCTAAATGCCGAGCACATCTGGGAACTTCTTGTGCTTGGAATACTTCTCCCGCTCATACTTCGGAGGTAAACAATAATGGAAGTTTTTGATTACGAAGATATTCAATTGATCCCCAATAAATGCATTATCAAGAGCCGTAGTGATGCTGACACATCCATCAAATTCGGTCCGAAAACTTTTAAGATTCCGGTCGTTCCAGCTAATATGGAAACGGTAATCAATGATGATTTAGCCATCTGGCTTGCGGAAAACGGCTATTTCTACATTATGCACCGTTTCCAGCCGGAAAAACGGGAAGGGTTCATCGAAATGATGCACGCCAAGGGGCTTTTTGCCTCAATCAGTGTCGGGATCAAAGATGATGAGTACAAGTTCATTGACGAACTGGTTGCCCACAATCACAAACCCGAATACATTACGATTGACGTTGCCCATGGTCACTCTGATTTTGTTATCAAAATGATTCATTATATCAAGGAAAAATTACCGGACAGTTTTCTAATCGCCGGCAACTTGGGGACACCGGAAGCCGTTAGAGAAATCGAAAACGCCGGTGCCGATGCAACTAAAATCGGCATCGGCCCGGGTAAGGCCTGCATTACCAAGCTAAAGACCGGTTTTGGAACCGGTGGCTGGCAATTAGCCGCTCTTCGGCTGTGCTCAAAGGCTGCCAGAAAACCAATGATTGCCGATGGTGGTATCCGCTTTAATGGCGATATTGCCAAGTCTGTTCGTTTTGGCGCTTCAATGGTTATGATTGGCTCCCTACTGGCCGGCCATGAGGAATCGCCGGGCAGCGTGATCAGTATCGACGGTAAAAAATACAAGCAGTATTGGGGCTCAGCTTCTGAAAAGCAAAAGGGCGCTTACCGCAATGTTGAGGGCCGTCAAATGTTGGTTCCCTACCGCGGTAAGATTTCCGATACACTATTTGAAATGCAACAGGATTTACAATCTTCCATCTCCTATGCAGGTGGTAAAGAGTTAAAAGATATTCGAACAGTCGATTATGTGATTGTTAAAAATTCAATTTTAAACGGAGATTAGCTAATCTCCATTCACTAAGTGCTTCGACAGCATCTGGTTGTCGAAGCGCTTTTTGATTGGCCGACCCCGGCTTTTTCCCTTTAGATTTTTCAAATAATTTACGGCGCAAACTAATTGACATTTCAACCACCAACAGGTATTTTCTAAATGTAACTAAAGATATCCACCATTGTTGATTAACTTAGTCTGGAGGGATTGAAATGACGTTTAAAAAGGGATTTCAATTAAACCTGATTACTTTTTTACTGGCCGTTAGCTTTATCACTGCCACCCCATCGGTAAGTCACGCTATGAACATTTATAATCCGGCCAATCCGTTTTGGAATCAGTCCCACTGGGTTACTTTGAAGCAAAATATAGAAGTGTTCAAAATCCGAAATACCAATCCAATGACCAACCGTTACAAAGTCGGCACTTACACCCTAAAGAAGGGAACGCACGTAAAATTATTTCATTCGGCCGTCAACTTTGCCTGGGGCTTGGATTCAGGTAAATTCAACACTAATCGAACCTATACGTTTGCCGTTAACAAGAGCGAGAATAATCATGCCTGGTTTAAATTTGGCATTCATTAATCGCTTTAGGAATAGAAATAAAATAAATCAAATCATTTAAAAGAGACTGAAACAAAAGTAATTTTGTCCAGTCTCTTTTGTGTAATCACGATTATTACCGAGTGAAACGTGCGCCGAAAGGCAACTTCCTGCCATTCTCTTCTTTTTTAGGCAATGATTAGTCCGTTTTTCAAATTAAATTGTTAACTAGATTGACAAAAGTATAAGAAAATTTAACATTCCTACAAGAAAAGCTTCCATTTTTAGTAATTTGGTGTAAACTAACCAATGTTTGTTAAATACTGTTCTTCAAAATCAGTAATCGAAAGGGGTATGACTATTGCTAAAAATCGCTAAGGGACGAATCTCCTACCTTGCAGTCCTGGGGGCTGTCTTTTTTATGGCTATCCAAGTGATTGCCAACCTGAATCTGCCCAGCTTAACTTCAGATATCGTTAATAACGGGGTTGCTACCGGAAATATTAATTACATCTGGCAAGTTGGCTTTAAGATGGTCGGCTTTTCGCTTTTGAGTATTGCGGCAGCTGTCTGCAACGTTTTTTTGGCAGCAACAACTTCGCAAAAGCTGGGTAAAAATTTGAGAAGTGACATCTACCGAAAGGTCATTAATTTTTCAAATGACGAGTACGATCAAATCGAAACGTCTTCGTTAATTACCCGAACTACCAATGACGTGGTGCAGATTCAAAATGTCGGCATTATTATGCTGCGAATGATGTTAATGGCACCAATTATGCTGATCGGAGCCAGTTTTCTGGCCTACACCAAAAACCATCAGTTAACCACCGTCTTTTTGGTCGTTCTTCCGATTATGGCCCTGTTTATCGGCTTCCTGCTTTACTATGCCGTACCAATGTTTCGGGCAATGCAGACCAAAACCGATAAAATTAATCGAATTTTCCGTGAAGGATTAACCGGTGTCCGGGTGATCCGAGCTTTCCGCCAAGATCAATTTGAGCAGGACCGCTTTGAAGATGCCAATAAGGATTACACGCAAAATGCCATCAACGTTAACGTTTTAATGGCCCTTGCCTTTCCGGTAATGACGATGATCATGAGCGGTACCAACATTGCTATTATCTGGTTTGGCGCCAAACTGATCGGCACCCAGTCCATGCAAGTTGGTAATCTGATTGCTTTCATGACATATGCCATGCAAATCCTAATGAGTTTTATGATGATGTCGATGGTCTTTATCTTCATTCCACGGGCTCAGGCCTCCGCAAAACGGATCCAGGAAGTCCTGAATCTGCATTCGTCACTGAAGGTAAATCCAAAACCTGTTACTATTAATCCTAAAACGACCAACCATACTTTAAAATTCGACCACGTCACCTACCGCTACCGGAATGCCGAACTGCCGGCTTTAACGGATATTGACTTTAAAGCCCAAAGCGGCCAAACAGTCGCGATTATCGGCGGAACCGGTTCCGGAAAGACGTCTCTGATCAACCTAATCCCCCGATTCTACGATGTTGAATCCGGAAAAGTCGAATTGGACGGCGTCAACGTCAACGATATGGCCCTTGATAAATTGCATGAAGCCATTTCATTAGTACCGCAAAAAGCCACCCTGTTTACCGGGACTTTACGGGATAATATGAAATATGGTAAAGATGACGCCACCGACGACGAAATCTGGCATGCCTTGGAAATTGCCCGGGCAAAGGACTTTGTTCAGGACTATCCTGAAGGCTTGGATCTTCACGTTGAACAAGGCGGCGGCAACTTCTCCGGCGGTCAAAGGCAACGACTGGCAATTGCCCGGGCGTTGGTCAAACAAGCTGCCGTTTACGTTTTTGATGATTCGTTTTCCGCACTGGACTTTAAAACCGATGCCGACTTGCGGGCCGCTTTGCGCCATGATCCCCACATTCAGCAAAGTATCACTGTAATCGTTGCTCAAAGAATCGCGACCGTTGCCGATGCCGACCTGATTTTGGTTCTGGATAACGGCAAGCTGGTCGGTAAAGGAACCCATAACGAACTTCGAAAGACAAATAAAGTTTATCAGGAAATTATTAAGTCCCAAATCAGAGAGGAGGAGAAATAATGGCTGAAAAAGAAACCTCATCATCTCAAAATCGACCGGCACAGGGTCCCGGCGGTCACGGTCCTGGCGGCCCCCGTGGCGTGGTTGAAAAGCCCAAGAATTTTTGGAAGACCACCTCTCGTTTAATGCACTACATGTCCGATCGGATTATCGGCTTAATTTTGGTAATGGTTTTCGCGATTACCAGCGTTATCTTCCAAATCAGAACCCCCAAGATTCTGGGTGAAGCAACCACCGAAATTTACAAGGGTGTTATAAAAGGAACCGCCCAACAGAAAGCCGGCTTTAACATCGGCAATCTGCCGATTAATTTCGATAAAATTATCCATATTATCATTATCGTAACGTTAATGTACCTTGCTTCAGCCGTTTTCAGTTATTTACAGCAGTACATTATGACCTTGATTTCTCAGCGAACCGTTTACCGGTTGCGAAAACAAATGAAACAAAAGATGCGTAAAGTACCGATTAAATATTACGACACCCACAGCAATGGTGACATCATGAGCCGGGCCGTTAATGACATGGACAACATCGCCAGCACCCTCCAACAAAGTTTAACGCAAGCCGTTACCAGCTTTGTGACATTCATCGGAACGCTCTGGATGATGTTTTCAATTAGTTGGAAACTAACGCTGATTGCCTTTGTGACCATCCCGCTTAGTCTGGTAGTTGTTGGGATTGTTGCCCCGAAATCACAAAAATATTTTGCCGCTCAACAAAAAAGCCTCGGCCTGTTAAATAATCAGGTTGAGGAAAACTACGCCGGCCAAGTGGTCCTCAAAAGTTTCAACAAGGAAAAAGACACCATTGAAAAATTTGAGGATCAAAACAATAAATATTACCAATCCGCTTGGAAAGCGCAATTTATCTCTGGGATTATCATGCCCTTGATGATTTTCATGAACAACATTGGCTATGTGTTCGTAGCCATTATTGGTGGCATTCAAGTTGCCAACGGCAGCATCACCTTGGGAAATGTCCAGGCCTTTCTTCAATATACCAACCAATTCTCACAACCCATTTCACAACTGGCCAACCTGATGAACACAATTCAGTCAACGATTGCCTCAGCTGAACGGGTCTTTGACGTTATCGACGAAGAAGAAATGAAGAATACCAATCAAAATCGGCCGGTAGAAAAGAATTCCGACAATATTGTCGCCCTGGAACACGTTCAATTTGGCTATGAGCCGGGTGAATTATTGTTAACCGACTACAATCTGCAGGTTAAAAAGGGCCAGCAGGTTGCCATTGTCGGGCCAACCGGTGCCGGTAAGACAACCATCATCAACCTGCTGGAACGCTTTTATGACGTTTCCGGCGGCTCGATTCGCTTAAAGGGCGTCGATACCCGAGATATTGACCGGGAAAAACTCCGCTCACATTTTGCCATGGTTCTTCAAGATACTTGGCTGTTTACCGGTACCATTTACGATAACATTAAATACGGCCGCGAAGACGCAAGCCGAGACGACATCATTGAAGCCGCCAAGGCCGCTCACGTTGATGAATTTGTCAGAAAACTGCCGAATGGCTACGACACCGTTTTAAACGAAGCTGCATCCAACATCTCACAGGGGCAGCGCCAACTACTGACCATTGCCAGAGCCTTTGTCGCGGATCCGGAAATTTTGATTTTGGATGAAGCTACCAGTTCGGTTGATACTCGAACTGAAGTCCAAATTCAACACGCCATGAGCGAATTATTAAAGAATCGGACCAGCTTTGTGGTGGC
Organism: Lentilactobacillus farraginis DSM 18382 = JCM 14108; assembly: GCF_000583655.1. Classification (GTDB taxonomy): domain Bacteria; phylum Bacillota; class Bacilli; order Lactobacillales; family Lactobacillaceae; genus Lentilactobacillus; species Lentilactobacillus farraginis. The sequence continues at coordinate 10,230 of NZ_BAKI01000015.1, read as the reverse complement.
CCATCGACTTTCAACGATTCAAAATGCCGACAATATCATCGTGATGAATCATGGCTCGGTCGTTGAAACCGGTACCCACAATGAATTGTTGGCGAAAAATGGTTTTTATGCCGACTTGTATAACAGTCAATTTTCAGACAACGTTTCATACAACTAAGGAGGCCCGACATTGAAGAAATTAATTGGTATCGGTTTTGCCGCCGTCCTTCTGGTTTTCGGCCTTGCCGGCTGCGGTTCACCCAGTCTATCGGTCAATCATCACCAACTCAAACCGGACGGACTTGCAGCGGTCATCAAAGGACAAAGCCGCTACAAGACGATTAATTACCAAATCGATAATGGTAAGCAGCAAACCGAAAAGACGCATAATCATCACTTTGCCCTAACTATTCCTGCCCAGGCGGCTTCACAAAAAGTGACGCTATCAGCCGGTGGTTCCCACCAAACCGTCAAGATTGCCAAGGCTGCCGCGTTGACGACTTACAGTAATCTGCAGAAGAAATACAACCAGGCCATCACAGCCAGTGCCCTTTCCAAAACAGACCAGAAAAAGGCGCGGTATTTACAAGCCCAAAGTACCAAATTAAAACAGCAGCAACAAGCCATCACAAAAGCAGTTGCGACTGCTAAAAAGAAACTGGCGGCAGGCAACGCTGCGGCAGCCAAAGATCTTCAGGCCCAGGCCGCCAAAGCAGACCGGCTGAAAGCACAGGCTGCCAAATTAAAAGCAACCAGCAGCGAGGTTACCAAAGCCATGCAGCAAGCCCAAAAGCGGGTGAAAAATCGTTCACTGCCGGCAACAGCCCAATCAGGTATTCATAATTTGGTCACAACCAGCGACGTTACCATTCGGACCAATACCGATCAAAACCAGGTAATTGGAATTGCGCTAATGGTTCCTGTTTCGGCAATGAAAGATAAAGCCCGGGCAAAGAACTTTGCGGTCACCTTTTCTATCCTGGCCGACAGCGTTGGTGCCAACGCTAAAAAGATCATGCACGATTTTCAAAAACAAACCAAATCCAATCAAACCAGTAAGACCACAAACCAGGCACTTCACTCAAACGGTGTTGATTTTCAAGTCGGTTATTCAACGACTACGCTCTACATTTACATGACGAAATAACCCGTTACCAATAATTGCTTACTGAAAATAAAAAGACGCGCTACCACATTAATTGTGATAGCGCGTCTTTTTGACAGTTATCTGATTTATTTATGAATGCTTGATATTTTAGTACCAGCCGTTTGCCTGCCAGAATGATTTGGCAGCCGACCATGAACCGTAACGATTGGCAACGTACTGATTAGCAACTTTTTCCTGGTTGGCAGCTGAGTAGTCGCCGTGCAGATAAGAAGCGCTTAATTGATATTTACCAACATACTGGCCGTTTCGAGCCGAGTAGGAACCGCCTGATTCATGAGAAGCAATCCAAGCTTTGGCAGAGTTGCCGTTTGATGCGCCTGTGTTACTTGAATTAGTGGTTGAAGTGGTTGTGGCAGTTTGAGCTGAAGCTGCTGTATTGTTTGCTGCCTGATTCGTCGTGCTTGCCGTATTGGCAGTTGTGGCTGCATTCGTTTGAACCGACTGCTTATACTGCGGCTGCGTATAGGCAGATGATTGACTAGATGTTGTTTGTTGAACCGGTTGACTGGTCGTCGCTGCAGCCTGACTACCATCAGGGATATTCAATTGTTGCCCAACGGTAATCACACTTGAGCTGTTTAAATTATTTGCTTGATCAATTGCATCGACCGAGACATTATATTTTTGTGAAAGTCCCCATACCGTATCTCCGGATTGTACCGTTACAACCGTAGCTGCGGACGCATATGAAAATCCTGCGAAGAAAAGGCCAACAGCGGCTGCTGAGGTTGCGAGAATCATTGTTAAAACTTTTTTCAAAATTACACACTCCTATAAATACCTGTGTCTGTTACTGGAAGTCGTTGATCTCATCAATCAACAATGCATAGTCTATCCCATTGGTGTGACAAACAAATAACACCAGTATTAATCTTGATGAGAGATGTGTAAATGATGTAACGAGACGGTAATTTTTGTTAAACGATCATTTATTGAAACAACGCCAGATTATTCATAGAGGTTCGTTTAGGCCACTTTTGGCTATATTTCAATCGCACCTGGTTTCAATAAAAAAATAGTCAAAAATAAAAAAACAGCCTCGCTAAAAGGCTGCTTTTCATCATAAGTATGTGATATCCTAAGATTCTGATCTGCGAACACCATAGAATTCTTCAGGATAATAAATCTTACCGCTTCGTTTGAACAGGCCACCATCAGTTAACGGCTTAATCAGGTTGGCGTTAACAGCCACTGGCATCGTTGAGAAGATATTGAAATTCTCAGCCGCAACATATCCCAACTCGTAGAAAAAGTCAGTGTTGTCAATCGCACTAACAGCCGGATAGCCGGCTAATTGCGCGCGGTTCTCCAGTTCATAAACCAACGCCTGACCAACGCCTTTGTCCCGGTATTGCTTTGGGACACTGACCTCAACAATCGAGACAATTCGATGATGATGGTGAAGTGAGCGAATCGTGACGGGGATCATCAAAGCATGGCCAATAACTTGATGATCATGACTTTTAGCAACAACTTCAAATTCTGACTGATAATCGCTATAAGATCGCAGCCGATCTACCATATCGACCTCATCACCATCCGTATTGGTTTCCTGGTTGGTATAGCTTTCGGCAATAATCGCCCTAATATCCGAATACTCGTCTCTTTGGGCTGTTTCAATTGAAAATTTCACGACTGATCTCCACGCTTTCTATATTTTCTATATAATGTAATTAACGATTTCTTTCAAAATATCACTAATTAAAAAGTTGCCGGATCATGACAGCTTTTATACACTGTTCTTAGTATAAAGGATAACAGTATTAAAAAACAATGAGAAAGTTGGTTAATTATGTCAACAAAAGTAAAATTTGCAATTATTGGGGTTATCACCTACTTGATTTTCGTTATCGCTGCCCTGACACTTGGTTTTCTTGACCCCAGCCGAATCGGCATTACTTGGAGCATTTTTTGGTATGTCATCGCCGCTTTAATTATCTATTATCTTTGGTTCAAGAATGTCGTCTATCGACGAGTCATGTACTACGCCCGGCAAATGGCCCTCACAAAAACGGATCTTCAGCAATTCCTGCCCCATTTAAAAAAGAGTCAGGAAGTTCCCGACCCACAACGGCACAACTATTTTGCCCCCATCTTTAATTTTCCACTTCAGGGACTGGATGTCTTGGACAAAGAGCTGACCAAAATGGCAGCCAAGCAGGGCGTCAAGCCGTTTAAATAGCTTGCCTAGTTAACTTCAGCAATTTTCTTTTCGAAGTACTTTGCCAATTTTTCCTTTGGATAAACACCTGAAACTTTTTCAGCTGCTTTGCCATTTTTAAAAACAACCAAACTCGGGACGCTTAAAACATGGTACTGTTCCGCAATTGCCTGGTTACCATCCACATTCATTCTCCCAAAATGAATCTGAGTTCCGTACGTCTTCTCCAAATCTGCCAAGATTGGATCCAAAATCTTACAAGGGCCACACCAGGCGCCCAAAAATCAATGACCGTTAACTTATGGCTGGTTTCGGTTTGAAGATTATTCTTCGTTATCTCTACGCTCATCGGCTTTCTTTCGATCCTTTCTTACATAATGAATAATTAACGTGATGACAACCGCCGCAATCACAATAACACCAAACAAAGGTGCCGGGATTTCAATATCAATCATTGGAATCGACAGTAACAGCTTCAACGCGATAATGGCAATTAAAATATACGCCATTGGCTGGAGCTCGGGGATCTTGCTCATCAACTTCATGATAATTTCAGCAACTCCCCGCATCGCCAAGATCCCAATCATCCCACCAATTAAAACAATCACCGGATTAGGTGAAATGGCTAAGGAAGCCAGAACCGAATCCACGGAAAAAACAACATCCATAAATTCAATTTGGGCAACTACCGACCAAAATAACGGGATATGGTGTTTCTTTTCACTAGCTAATTTCTTGGTTCGGACAACTCTTGTTTTTCGGAAAAACGAATAGACCAAGTAGATCAGATACAGTGATCCGATCACTTTAATTTCCCAAAAATGAATCAGGTAAGTTCCCAGCCCAATAATTAAGAATCTAAATAAGTAGGCACCCCATAGTCCGTAGAACAGCGACTTTTCCCGCTGAACCTTCGTTGGTAACGCCTGAGTTTGTGCGGCCAAAACCACTGCATTGTCCACTGACAGCAGACATTCAATAGTCACCAGTGACAAAATAATCAACCAGTCACTGCCGCTGGTAATAACCGTACTCCAATTATGTGCATCAAAAAACGGGCCGTATAACTCTGAAACCCAATTCAACAATTTGGCAACCTCTCCTCATATTTTATCTCTTCGCTTCATAGATTATATTATTTTAGCATTCCCGGCAATAGTCAATTTAAAATTAATTGTTATTGAGCGCTTTCAAATCATATCGACTCAAATTGTACTTTATAATAAGCCGATTTAATTTAGCTGCATAATGAGGATCCGTCGCATAGCCGTTTTGCTGCAATAAGCGGGTCGCCTTTCGATAACTGAGCATATTTTTTGCTTAACAAATTTACGATGAAGCAATTGATTATGGTCGTTAATCGCCGCTTTTAAATTCGGATACTTCCGAAAGTTTGCCAATACCCGAATCGGTTTGCCATTAATGACTTCGTGCGTGTAAAATGCCATTGATTTGCCGTGATAACTGCCCTTGATGCCAAAAGGGTTTTTAGCCGCTCGATACAACGTTGACAGCCCGTAATGGGATTCCAAAACTGCTTGGGCCACAACCACACTCGGCAAAATAATTCGATTTCGTTGAAAATTAGCTACTGCCGGCGCTGAAATCCGCCTAATAAACCTGTTCTTCTGCTTCACCGTCACGGGTTGGCGACTATACTGAGTCGTTTCCGGAGCTCGTGGCGGCTGTTTAACAGCTTGATGCCGGTTTCGTACGGCAAGCCCAGCCGAAATAACCGCCGTTGTTATCAGCAATAGACAAATGACCCACCAGGTCTTGCGATGCATTGTTTTCATCCCGATTCGTGTTTTCTTGTTTGAGTGAGGACTGCTTCGCTAACCACAAACCTGCATGTAAGGGTTCTCTTTCAAAAATCCAAACCCGGGATTTCCGAAAGAGACGCCTTACACGCCGGTTTATCCCGGTTAGCTCCGCACACTTTTTTAGGACTGCTCCGCTAAGCAATGCCACTGCATATAAGAGTTCGATTCAAAAAATCCAAGCCCGGGATTTTCCGAATCGACGTCTTATATTCCGGGCATTAATCGCTTAGCTCCGCACACTTTTTTAGGACTGCTACACAAAACAGCACCGCTGCACATAAGGGACCAAATCGAAAAATCCAAGCCCGGGATTTCTCGCTTTGGCGCCTTATGCTCCGGGTGCTAACCGTTTTGTTTCGCACACTCAAAGTTTACCTCGTCCCTCACCTCATAGAAAATTGGCTTTGTTCGCTTATCAGTTCGTCGGTTAATTGGATTTTAAGAACGGACTTTGCATGATAAGACTGATAATAGTAATTGCGGCTTTCGCAACACACCGCCGCTCGATACACCGAATACGTTGGCTGATGTGCTGAACTTTTCGGCACATTGACCGAATCCAACAAATGCCAACAATTATCAAAAGCTTCAATTTCATTTTCCGGTAAATCAATCCGCTCTTTTAAATAGGCGGCTCGAATAAATCGGGAACCCGGTGAATAAGAACCTGGCGGAATCGCTTTTCCGGAAACGTTTCCCGTCGTAACCCGTGGCGTATTAAGCGGTACCGTGCCATTTCTGAACGCTGACGTGAAATCAACGTATTTTTCCAATTTATTAATTTGACGTTCAAAGTGATTACTGTTGGTTAACACACCTAATGGATTATCAATCACTTCAATCGGATGCGTCACCGGCTCAATCACAACAATCCGCCCCGTCGGATCACAGGCAGCAAAATGCAACTCACTGTGCCCATATTTCATCAAGCTGTGCTTATCAGCCATCAATTCAATCTCATGAAGATGGTCAATAATGTCCTGAACTGATTTAAAATTGGTCAACAGATAAAACGAGAGTTCAAACGGCGCCAAATGAATTCGCCCCGCTGTCGGTTCCGTTACCAGCTGACTACCGTTTGTAAAAGTCAGTTTTTGGACGGCCAAGCCAAATTCATTAACGCCGTCCGACGCGTCAATCCGCCGTCCGTGTTGGCCGCCGGAACCAATCAACGCGTACTTTGTAACATATTCGTGATCATCAAATACGGAATGCCAATGGTACTGCCGCGGACAAAACATCGGTTTGGCACCCAAGTGCGGCCAGTCCATTGTTCGAGCCAACACATGGCTCTGGTCTTGTTGACCGATTTGTAGGATACTCGTACACATCTAAACGTTCACCTTATTTCTCAACCCAAACAGCTGCCAAATACTATCATTTCTGCAGGACTGTTCTACATTTCATATCGCAACCCCTGCCATAAAATGGTAAAATTTTATTAACTGAGAAATTATTCCCAGTCACATTAAGTACATATAGGGGAAAACTATCATAATGAACAAAACAATTTCCAATTTACACAAAAATCGGGTATTTACGTTGTTAGTATGGCTGATAATTGTCTTCATTGCAATTATTTCTGCTCCAAGCATCACAACCACTTTACAGTCATACAGTCAGCCAACTTTCAGTACCAATTCCCAACCAGCCAGGGCTGCCAAACTCCACCAACAATGGGGAGCTCAATTGGGAAAGACTACTCAGATTAATATTGTTTATGAAAATCCCCACGGTCAATTAACAGCCAAACAAGTCAACGCGATTCGAACATCAATCGATAAATTGAAACGGCATCAGTCCTTTTATAATATTCGACAAATAACGACACCGGACAACAATCTTTCGGGACGTTCTCAAATGTTGTCGAAGGACGGTTCGACACAATTGGTATTACTGGCGATCGATGCTGACCAAAATTTGCGGGTCCTGGTTGGTGAACTAACAAGTCAGGTTAAAGTTGCCGGTCTTAAATCATACGTTACCAGCCGGCAATTATTCGGGATGTTAATAATCAAAAAATGGCTCAGATAACGCAAATCACCTTGATCGCGCTCTTTATTGCTTCGACTTTAATCGTTGGCCTTTACTTTAAAGCGCTCTTTGCGGCGATAATTTCCTTTATCACCCTGTTTTCAGCCTTCGTTGTTTCCTACAGTACCGCTTTGAATCTGGCTAAACACTTTAACTGGTCTTTTTGCCAATCCGTTCCCTTGGAAATCGGTTTGGCAACGTTGGTACTCGGAACCATTTGGAACATTTATCTCTATCGAAAGCTCAGAAGTGTTTTGACTACTCAACAAGAAGCCAAAGCTGCCACCAAACAAACTATTCAAGGATTACGTTTCCCAATTATTGTTGTTGGCGGTACCCTGACAATTTTATTTGGTCTTTGTGCCCTGGTCAACTTTAATGAGATCCAATCCCTATGGGCGCTGGCAGTTACCTACCCGATTTTAATACTGGCGGTTACAACCCTGAACGCCGTCTTTACGGCTGCCTTGGGTGAAAGCCTCTTTTGGCCGAGTGGGACGCCCAAAACTGCCTTACATTCTCATTATTGGAAAGCCGCAACCGAATTTTCCTTGTGGCAGCCGGTTGCCGGTCTATTAGTTGCTTTATACATTACGCTGCCGTTTATCTATTTCTACCACAACAGCTTAAGTTATTCACCAATGACCAATCTGACTGAAACCAATCAGGCAGTAAAAGGTGCCCGGGTTCTCCAAGCACACTTTGGCGCTGGAAAGCCGACGCCGGTTACCGTTTACTTAAAAGCCCGTCAGGCACTAAACAGCGAACGAAACCTTCAAAGTCTTGACCAATTAACTACCAAGCTGCAGCACACGCCCGGCGTTCAAGCCGTTTACTCATTAACCCAACCCAGCGGCATGCCAATTGAAAAATACTATGTTGCCAACCAACTGCAGTCAATCGGGCTGAGTGCCAAAGAAGCTACGGGACAATTGTCCCAAGCCTCAAATCAGTTAAAAACCAACACGGGAAAGCTGAACTTGAAATCATTAAATCGACAGGTCAAGCAATTGGCATCACTGGTTTCCAAAAGCAACCAAATCATCCAAGACAGCAGTAATCTGGCTGCCCAGGTAACCAGTGCCGCTGCCAAATCAGGGGTTGCTGATCGTCAAAGCGCCAATAAACGGGTTCGCCAATACCAACAGCGGCTTAACCAATTAAATCAGTCTCTTCAAGGCGTTTCTTCCGGAACCAGCCAACTGGCTATTGAAGGAAAAGTAATTCAAACTTACGGTCAAACTAGTTACAATAATCTGCAGGCATACAGTCGGCAAATTAAGCAAATCAAACAGCAGCTAAAAGGCGTTAACTCACAGGTAACCGCCTCAACCAGCCAACTAAATAGTATCTACGATTACTTAAACGGCCTTCAAAAATCCGGCGGCGCAACATTTACTATATTACTAAAGCGCAATTGGCGGATACCGATTTTCAGCAGACCCTATTTAATTATGCCAGCCGAAATCACCGAATAACGACCCTTCAGATTATTTTAAAAAATTCACCTTCAAGTAAATCAACCCCACATCAAATTAAGCAACTAACTCAACAAATTAGGCTTCAATTACGAGGGACTTCTCTTTCCAAGACAACCGTTGCGCTCAGTGGCGAACCCATCATCCAGTCCCTGGTTCAGGCAAAAATGACGCATCACTTCGGTACTCTGCTGCTGATTTTAATAATCGGAATTTTAATTGCCGTGTTCATCTTGAGCCGAGCAATCCTGCAGCCGTTTTATTGGACGGTCGCATTTGGCATGTCGGCACTGACCGGTTTTCAACTGACCTATTTAACCATGCACTTCACCGCCAGCGTTAAACAGCTCGACTGGCAGGTCCCGCTCATCGCCGCAACCGTTTTGGCAGCACTGGGGGCCTGGCAGATTATCGCGCTTGGGTTATCCTATCGTTACACGGAATTATCCCTACTCGACTGGATCCTGCCCACTATGACCAGTTACGGTCAGGTAGTCCGTTACATGCTCCTGGTAATCACCGTGCTGGCCATCGCCCTCACTTTCGGGGCTTCACTGGCAATGATTGAAACGGCCCTGATTGTCATTTACACAGCTTGCGTCTACTATCTGGTTTTACCAATGATTGTCTCCTCTCTTGGCAAACTGGCCGTTACCCTGCCGAGGAAAAAGCAGCATTCGCAAGATAAATAATCCAGCCACGATCGATTTTCAACTTAAGTTTGTTCCCAAACTGTAATATTTCCAGTTATATTCCGTTAGATCCCCCTAAAAACGGCTTAAAATTGCTTCATTTAAAAGATAAATCCGCTTAAACGTCTGAATTAAATCAGACGTTTTTTATTTATCCGGATGAATTTTACCTTGTCAGAGTAACGCTTACGCCCCATATCAGCTGACCAATTGCGCACAATATTTCATTCCGACATCTTCCTTAACTGCATTGAAAATTGTTTGTCACAGTCCTGCAACAAAATATTGGTAGGATTGTACTTGTAAATTGATAGGGAGTTGTTAAAAATAATGAAAGTACATAAACAAATCGTTTTAGTGTTAGTTGCGTTCTTCACTTTATTAACGGCAGGTTTCACAACTGCCCAAGCTGCAAAGACAGATGAACCATCTTATTCGTCAGTCTATAATGTTGCTAAACAAAACCTCGGCAAACCATATGCTTGGGGTGCTACCGGTCCATCATCATTTGACTGTTCCGGATTCACCAGCTACGTTTATAAAAAAGGTGCCGGTGTTTCGATTCCGCGGACTGCTCAAGCTCAGTATAATGCCGCAAAGAAGGTTTCCTACAGCAATTTGGAAAAAGGTGACTTGGTATTCTTTGGTGGCAGTGCCGTTTCGATTTCACACGTTGGTCTCTATATCGGCGGTGGCAAGATGATTGATGCTCAAAATCGTGGTGTTATCACTGAGAGTGTCAAAGCACCATGGTGGCATTACGTTGGCGGTGTTCACGTAACCGATCTCGATTAATTGTAAAACATATCTTAAAGTTCCAAAGTATCATTTTGTAACAACTTAATATCTATTTCGGAGAGCTGGGATAATTCATTTTATCCCAGCTCTCTTTTTT
>NZ_BAKI01000016.1 GCF_000583655.1 Lentilactobacillus farraginis DSM 18382 = JCM 14108 | reverse complement strand
TTAGATAAGATTGATTGCTTTGCATTTTTCCTCACTCCGAACGCTCGTTTGTGACTCTATTATACGAACACTGGTTCGAAATATCAACCCCTAATATTAATTTTTTTATGATTTTTGCCGAAACAGAGGTTGGACTTGTAAAATTTGTGAAAATGAACGATAATGGTTGTTACTACAAATATTTGAAGGGATTTTGACGATGGCAAAAAGAGGAATGTTAATTGTTTTATCCGGCCCTTCCGGTGTTGGCAAGGGAACTGTCAGAAAGGCACTTTTTGAAGAACCGGATGTTGACTTTGAATACTCAACTTCAATGACGACAAGAAAACCTCGTCCTGGGGAGAAAAACGGTGTTGACTATTATTTTGTTTCAAAGGAGCAGTTCGAACAGAATATTCAAAATGGTGAGATGCTGGAATACGCTAAATACGTTGACAATTACTATGGAACCCCATTAAAATATGTCAATGAGACTTTGAATTCTGGTAAGGATGTTTTCCTTGAAATTGAAGTGAATGGTGCCATGCAGGTACGGGCAAATTGTCCGGACGCGGTCTTTGTCTTTTTGACACCACCGGATTTAATGGCGTTAAAGCACCGTTTAATTGGCCGTGGAACCGATAAAATGGATGTGATTAATAAGCGCATAAAAAAGGCAGTCGGTGAGATTAGTATGATGCGCAATTACGATTATGCTGTTTTAAATGATCGGGTTCCATTGGCAGTCGATCGGATTAAATCAATTATCAGAAGTGAACGTTTAAAAGTTGCCAGAGTAATGCCTGATTATGAATCGATGTTAGGAGACGATTAATAATGTTACTTTATCCATCAGTTGATAAGTTATTGGATAAAATTGATTCCAGATACTCGTTGATTATGCTTGCAAGCAAGCGGGCCCACGAGTTGGATTCCGGTGCAAAACCGTTACTGGATAGTTACAAATCAAAAAAATCAGTTGGCAAGGCCTTTGAAGAAATTGCGGCTGGTGTTTTAAAAATCGATCCCAAGAATCGCGAAATGGATTGATCAAATAACTTTTATAAAGTGGCCGGGACAAGCAGCGTTTTGTTCCAGCCATTTTTTTGGGAAAGATGAAAATTCAAACAGCTTTGTCTTTTGTCTACCCGGTTACTCTTGGTACAATTAAGAGTGAATTCTGAAAGGGTGGTGGCCAATTTGTTTCAAAATAAACGGGTTTCACTTTACGTAACCGGCAGTATCGCGGTTTATAAATCGCTCATTTTAACAAGATTATTAGTTAAAAACCATAATGACGTCCGAGTTGTCATGACTGAAGCAGCACAGAAATTTGTTAGTCCGTTGACGTTTCAAAGCCTAAGCAAAAATAAAGTAATCAAGGACGATTTTTCAACAGACAATCCAAAAACAATTCCGCATATTGATCTGGCTGATCATTCGGATTTGGCAATTGTCGCTCCGGCAACGGCCAATACAATTGCTAAAATGGCCAACGGCATTGCTGACAATGTCGTTAATGCGGCACTTTTGGCTACGACTGCGCCGATTTATGTTGTTCCGGCCATGAATGTGCATATGCTGGCTAATTTTGCCACTCAAGCAAATTTAAAAACGCTGACCGATGCAGGCATTCATATTATGGACACCGCGGAAGGCTTTTTGGCTGAAGGTTATGCTGGTAAAGGGCGGTTTCCCGAACCCGAAGAAATTTTAACGTGGCTTAATCAGCAGTTCAAATCACGGACAGCTGAACTGGCCGGCAAAAAATTATTAATTTCTGCCGGTGGTACCAGAGAACCGTTGGATCCGGTCCGCTATTTGACCAATCATTCTTCCGGTAAAATGGGGTTTGCAATTGCTGAGGCTGCTCAAGCTGCCGGTGCCGACGTGACATTAATTGCGGCCAACACCAGTTTACCCGTGCCTGATAACGTTAAAGTTGTTCGTGTTCAAACGGCTCGTGAATTATTAGCTGCGATTAAGGCGCGATTTAGTGAAGCGGACGCGTTAATCATGGCCGCTGCAGTGGCAGATTATCGGCCCGCCAACGTTGCCGAGCAGAAGATCAAAAAAACAGCTCAAAATACAACCATGACTTTGGAACTGGTTAGAAACCCGGATATTTTAAAAGAAATTGGACTGCTTAAAAAACCGGATCAGTTATTAATCGGTTTTGCGGCAGAAACTAATGATTTAATAACGAACGCCGAAAAAAAGATTAAGGCTAAGCACCTTGATTTAATTGTTGCCAACGATGTTTCACAGCGGGGAATTGGTTTTAATGCCGATAATAATCAAGTGACGTTCCTATTTAAAAATGGTGAGCAGCAAAAAACCGCGATTGAGAGTAAGCAAAGGGTCGCCAAGCAATTAATTGAAATTTTAAGCCATCGGTTATTTAATTAGTATTTTGTAAAAGGGGAGACTTATTTTTGCAGATTGCGCAAGTTATTGTAGATGTTCCAACCCGACAGACAAATGAACCGTATAGTTATGAAATCCCCGCCAATTTCGATGGTCAGGTCCAACCCGGTATGCGGGTTCAGGTCCCCTTTGGTCCCCGGAAAGTAACAGGATTTATTGTTGGCCTGACAGACCATTCGGATTTTGATGGGAAACTCAAAAAAATCAGCGGGTTGGTGGACCTTTCGCCGGTCATTACACCGGAGTTGCTTAAATTATCCGAATGGCTGGCTGGTCAGACGTTTTCATTTAAAATTAGTTGCCTGCAAACGATGCTGCCGGGCGGGATGCGAACTAAATTTAAAAAGAAATTGTTGACCGATAATCAAACCAAAGCAGCTTACCCGGAGATTTTTCACGGTGAAAACGAAATTAACTATGATCAGCAAAAGTTCGATAATCAAACTATCGGTAAAATTTTAACACTTCGAAAAGCCGATAAAATTAAAGTTCATTATGAACTGTCCAATCATTCAAAGCCGATGTTGGTCAAAGCGTTTCAAAGTAAACTAACCCCGACACAAATCGATGAAGCATTGGCAACCATTTCTAAACGGTTTGTTAGTCAGAGCAGGTTGCTGCAGATACTAAAAGACCAGCGCGACCTGCCGCTTCAGCAGGCGTGGTTGTCTAAGAAAGGCGTCACCAGCACGACTTTGGAGACGGCTGTTAAACGTGGGTGGGTTGATGAAACCCGTGTTAGGCGGATTCGTAACCCATTTTTGCAGCCGGTTAAAAAAAGTTATCCCCTGGCGTTGAACGACGATCAACAATCAGCAGTCGATCGTATAAATCGGGCGATTGAAAATCAGGCCAACACAACGTTTCTGCTGGAAGGGGTTACCGGTTCCGGAAAAACGGAGGTCTATCTTCAGGCAATGGCCCATGCGTTAAAAACTGGTAAGACCGCTTTAATGTTGGTTCCGGAAATTACGTTAACGCCTCAAATTGTTGGTAGAATTCGAAGTCGTTTCGGTGATCAGGTTGCGATGCTGCACAGTGCCATGTCCAGTGGTGAGCGTTACGATGAGTGGCAGCGAATTAATGACGGCCAGGCCAAGGTTGTGGTCGGTGTCCGCTCGGCCATTTTTGCGCCGTTGGAAAACATTGGTTGATTATTATGGACGAGGAACACGACAGTAGTTACAAGCAAACGGAGACCCCCCGTTATCAGACTCGGGACGTGGCCAAATGGCGGGCCGCATACAATCACTGCCCAGTTGTACTGGGAAGTGCCACCCCATCATTAGAATCCCGTGCGCGGGCAATGAAGGGGGTTTATGAGCTGATTTTGCTGCCGCATCGGTTTAACAATCACGCACTGCCCCATGTTTCCATTGTAGATATGAAAGATGAGATGGCCCGCAGCCGGAATATTCTGTCAAAAAAACTGGCTGATTTGGTTGATGACCGGTTGGCAAAACATGAACAGATTATTCTTTTGTTAAACAGACGGGGATATTCATCGTTTATTATGTGTCGGGATTGCGGATATGTCCCCCAGTGTCCGAATTGTGATATTTCATTGACAATGCACAAAGATACACATACTTTGAACTGTCACTTGTGTGGCCATAAAGAACCAATTCCGGTTGTTTGTCCAAAATGTCACAGTAAACGAATCCGCCATTATGGGATTGGCAGCCAGCAGCTTGAAGAACAGGTAAAGGAAATGTTTCCAAAGGCCCGGGTATTGCGGATGGATGTTGATACAACCCGGAAAAAGGGTTCCCATGAGGCGATTATTAACAAATTCGGTGCGCATCAGGCTGATATCCTGTTGGGAACCCAGATGATCGCAAAAGGGCTTGATTTCCCCGAAGTAACGCTGGTAGGCGTTTTGAATGCCGACTCAGCACTTCAATTTCCCGATTTTCGTTCAAGTGAGCGGACATTTCAACTATTGACCCAGGTTTCCGGACGTTCCGGGCGGGCCGATAAGCAGGGTGAAGTTGTTATTCAGACATTTAATCCGGATCATTATGCCATTCAACTAGCTAAAACCCAGGATTATGAAAAATTTTACCAAACGGAAATGCAGATTCGTCACATTGGGAAATATCCGCCGTATTATTTTACGGTTAAAATAACCGGGAGTTCTCCAAGTGAGAAGCAGACAGCTTATGAAATGCACCAGATTGCCCATTTCTTGAGGCGTTATTTAACGAACCAGGCAATTATTCTCGGTCCAACGCCAAAAACGATTAAACGGATTAATAATCGCTACTTCTACCAGATTATTATTAAGTATCGTCAGGAGCCCCACTTGAAGGACGTACTGGATAAAATATTGACAACTTCTCAAACCAAGGAACGAAAAGGGTTATTGATTTCAATTGATAATGAACACTGGATTTCATGTAATTCTCAGCAGAAAGGAATGATCGTGTTGACAACAGTCGTATTTATGGGAACCCCCAGTTTTGGGGTACCCGTTTTAAAAGGATTGGTTGATCACGGCTATCAGGTATTGGCAGCTGTTACCCAGCCGGATCGACCGGTCGGCAGAAAACATAAGATTCAAAAATCGCCAGTCAAACAGCAGGCCGAAGCACTTGAAATACCGGTCCTGCAGCCTGAAAAGATTAGCGGTAGTGACGAAATGAAACAAATTATTGAAATGCAGCCGGACTTAATTGTTACAGCTGCCTTTGGCCAATTTTTGCCCGACAAATTACTCAATGCTGTAAAAGTTGCCGCTGTAAACGTTCATGGTTCATTACTTCCCAAGTATCGCGGCGGCGCTCCGGTACAGTACGCGATTATGAACGGTGACAAAGAAACCGGTATCAGCATTATTTACATGGTTAAAAAAATGGATGCCGGCGATATTCTGGCACAACAGGCTGTGCCAATTGAAAATACGGATGACACGGCATCGATGTTTGAAAAACTAAGCCTGGTTGGCCGGGATTTATTACTTAAAACATTGCCGAAGGTGATTGACGGTACCGTTGAACCGGTTAAGCAAAATCCGGAGAAGGTAGTTTTTTCACCAAACATTAAACCGGAAGAAGAAGAATTGGATTTTTCCAAGCCGGCTTTTTTGGTTGATGCCAAAGTCCGGGCACTTCGCCCCGATCCAACTGCTTATACCGTTCTTAACGGGAAACGGACAAAAATTTGGCAGTCGGCCGTCGTTGACGAGACGACCACAGCGGCACCTGGAACAGTGGTTGAAAAGACAAAGCACGCATTAAAGCTTGCAGCGGGCAGCGGAACGGTGTTGGCCATTTTGGCACTTCAACCTGCCGGCAAACCCCGCCAAGCGATTACTGATTATTTGAACGGCGCAGGCCAAGCCTTAAAAGTTGGCCAAAAGGTGATTAATTAAATGAAATATCAGACAAACAACCCACGTGAACTGGCTGTAAAAACATTACTGCGAACCAGCAATGGTTCCTATTCAAATTTACAGATCAACGCGGTAATTGAATCAACAGCAATGAATGATGCCGATAAAGCGCTTTTTACCAATATTGTTTATGGCGTTATTCAGCATCGGCTGACACTTGAGTACCAATTGGCGCCGTTTTTAAAGAACCCTAAGAAGACCGATGACTGGGTAAAGGAATTACTTTATACGGCAATGTACCAGTTGACGTACTTGGATCGGGTGCCTAAACGGGCTATTTTTGACGAGTCAATTAAAATTGCTAAACAAATGGGGCATGATGGTACGCGTCGATTTGTGACGGGAATACTTCACCAAATGGATCGGCAGGGGCTTTTGGATCCCAATCAAATTAAAGATCCAATCCGTCGGGTTTCCATTAAATACAGCGTTCCTGAATGGCTGGTTTCATTGATTGGCGATCAGCTTGGTCAGGCCAAAGCTGAAAGAATTTTTGAATCGCTCAATCAAGCACCCAAGCAGTCGGTTCGCGTGAATAAAGTTAAGACCACCAAAGCACAATTACTTGATCAATTAACGCAAGCCGGCTATGAGACTGAAGAAAGTCGAGTAGCTGATGAAGCCCTGATTATTGATAAGGGTCAAATTGTGCACAGCCCGTTTTTTGAAAGCGGCTTATTAACAATTCAGGATGAAAGTGCGATGCTGCCCGTTGAATCGATGACGATTAAACCGGATGATATTATCTTGGACGCCTGCAGTGCCCCCGGCGGCAAAACAACGCAGATTGCTGCTAATCTAAAAACCGGTAAAGTGATTGCCTTGGATATTCATCAAAATAAGCTTAAAAACGTTACCCGAAACGCGAAACGGTTGGGCGTTGATCATTTGATTGAAACGCAGGCACTGGATGCCCGGAAGGTAAGCGACCGATTTGAAGATCAGATATTTGACCATATTTTGGTCGACGCACCCTGCTCCGGCTTTGGATTAATGAGACGCAAACCGGAAATTCGATATGATAAAAGCTTGGCCGATGTTAAACATTTATCACAGGTACAGCTTCAAATTCTTGAAGCCGTTGCCCCGAAAGTCAAAACTGGTGGTACTATTACATATAGTACCTGTACAATCGTCCAACAGGAGAATCAGGAGGTTATTAGGCAATTTATTGAAGCCCATCCTGATTTCCGGGTCGAACCAACCAAAACAGACCTAAATCTGCCGACCGATGATAACGGCATGCTCAATCTTTACCCTGATGATTTCGGTTCTGATGGATTTTTCGTGTGTTCTTTGGTTAGGAAAGCGTAACGGAGTTGATACAAATATGCAGATTGCTTATCAATCGTCTACCGGAAAAGTTCGGGACAAAAACGAGGACGCAGTTGGAAAATTTGAAAATAAACAGGGCTTGATTTTGGCTTTGATCACCGACGGTATTGGTGGTAATAATGCTGGCGAAGTCGCTTCCCAGATGGTTGTGGATCATATCGGCAGTAGTTTTAAAAAAACGGAAATTGATAGTTTGGCTGAAATCAAGGATTGGTTTATAAAAAAATTAGCCCAGGAAAACGCTGCGATTATTAGTGAATCAAATTCAGACCGCCGTTTAAAAGGAATGGGCACAACCATGGTGGCTGCCCTGATTAATAATAACGAAAGTTTGATTGCCAATATTGGCGACAGTCGCGGATACGTTCTCTCGGATAATAAGCTGACGCAGATTACCGAAGATCATTCGTATGTGAATGAACTTGTTAAGCATGGTGACATTACGCCTGATCAGGCGAAAAATAATCCATATAAAAATATTATTACCAAGAGTCTTGGAATTAATGACGACGCTACGGCTGACTTTAAATTCTATAAAATTAAAGAAAACGACCAGATTCTGCTTTGTACGGATGGGTTAACCAACATGGTTGACGATCCTGAAATTGAGAAAATTTTGTCAATGAAAGATGATCTTCAATCAAAATGTAATTTATTGGTATCACTTGCCAATCAAAACGGTGGACTTGATAATGTTACCGTTTTGGTTGCCCGATATGATTCGGAGGTGATGCCGGATGAATAAAGGGTATGTTTTGAATGGTCGTTATAAAATTATTGATCGGCTTGGCGAAGGTGGGATGGCGGATGTTTATCTGGCTGAGGATTTAATTTTGAACCGGGAAGTCGCAGTTAAATTGCTGAGACTTGATTTTCGGGATAATCCAAAAGCAAAGAAACGGTTTCAGCATGAAGCCATGGCTGCCACCGAACTGGACAACCCACACATCGTCGGTATTTATGATGTTGACGAGGTTGAGGGGATGCAATATCTGGTTATGGAGTATGTCGACGGGGAGGACTTGAAACACTATATCAAGGATCACTTCCCGATTCCCTATGCTGAAGTTGTTAATATCATGGAACAAATCTGTTCGGCTGTCAGTGAAGCGCATCATCATAACATTATTCATCGGGATCTAAAGCCTCAGAATATTTTAGTTGATAAAAATGGTTATATTAAGATTACCGATTTTGGGATTTCGCGGCTTGAGAGTGAAGACACCATGACACAGACCAAATCGATTATCGGTTCAATTCATTATCTTTCGCCCGAACAAATTAAGGGCCAAATGGCAACCAAACGGTCTGATATCTATTCATTGGGAATTATCCTCTATGAAATTTTGACCGGCAAAGTGCCTTTTAATGGTGACACGGCTGTTTCAATCGCGATTAAGCATTCCCAACAGCCGATTCCTTCCGTTCGGGATTTTGATCCGCGAATCCCCCAAGCTTTGGAAAATGTTGTTTTAAAGGCCACCACTAAGGATCCCCGTAATCGATACCCGGATGTTAACGCGATGGCTGCTGACTTGAATACGTCGTTAGACAGATCCAGAGCCAATGAGTCCAAGTTTGTGGTTCCCGATGAAGACGCGGAGATGGATGAGCGAACCAGGGTGATGCCGTTTTCGGCGTTATCAGAAAACGAAACGTCCGCGGCTGCCAATCCTGATAAACGGGAAGCTCAGGAAACCGACGAATCAGCTGAAGGCCGTCCCAAGCGAAAGAATCATAAACGCCGCCGTCGATGGCTGATTAGTGGCATTATCGGTTTTTTGATTTTGCTTTTTGCCGTGATCTTCTTTGTGAGTGCCAATAGTCAAACGACGGTGCCGGTGATTACCGGGACATTGAAGAGTGAAGCGGCCGAAAAATTGGAGAACGCGGATTTACAAGTCGGTAACGTTTCCTATCGCTATAGTGAAAAAGTTGATCGAAACCGGGTTATTTCGTCAAAGCCAAAGGAAAATACCAAGGTTAAAAAGAATACCCGGGTAGCTTTGGTAATCAGCTCGGGGATTAAAAAAGTTCGGTTGGATAATTATGTTGGCCAAGACTATGACGAAGTAAAATCACGGTTGGAAAAACAGGGCTTTAAAGTTCGCAGGCGAAACGCACCGTCCGGCACCTTTCAGTCTGGCAAAATTCTTCAACAGGACTTTGCTTCGGGAACCCGGGTTAATCCAAGCAAGCATACATTAACTTTTGTTGTTTCAACCGGGATTCAACAGGTTATTTTAAAGGATCTGACGGATATGACAAAAGCGCAGGTTATCAGTTACGCAAACAAGGAAAAAATTAATCCGACTTTTGACTATGTTTACTCAAATGAGCAAAAGAAGGGCCGGGTAGTCCGCCAGTCGCCGGCTGCCAATGAAAGTATTCAGCAAGGCGGCAATATCATTGTTTGGTTATCCAGAGGCCCGCAGGCAAAGGCCAAGGACCAATTGGAAAGCTTTAACGTTAAAGTAACGATTCCCTACTTCAATAACGCGACTGACCAGTCTTCCTCAAGTTCAGCCTTCAGCAGTAGTTCTCAAGCTCAAAGCTCATCGAGTACGCCTGCTGTGCCGGAAACTGAAGCCAGCACGACCGGTTCAGGAGAAAACGTGGTATTAATCTATTTGAAGGATCACGATCATGATTATTCCACGGTTTACAAACAAATGGTTATCACACGTGATACAACTGTGATGCTGCCGTTTAAACTAACCAAGAACGAGGTTGGCCGTTATAAGGTTGTTCGGGATGGCAAAACAATTTTGCGGGATAATAACATTACTTACGATTCCCATTAGTCTAAAATTTCCGGGGGAACTTTATTAAATCCCCCCAAGCGACCTGAGAAAGTTACACCGTCTGTTGTATAATAATAGATGGTGTAGCTTTTTTATTAATTTTAAGATAGAGGTGATTAATTGGCCAAAGGAAAAATTTATCAATCGTTGGCAGGCTTTTATGATGTCCATACTGAGAATCAGGTTTATCGCACGCGTGCGCGGGGGAACTTTAGGAAACGTAAAATTACCCCTTTGGTAGGAGACGATGTTGAATTTCAAATTGAGGATGATAATCAAGGCTATATTCTTGAAATTCTACCCCGGAAAAATTCATTGGTGCGCCCGCCTGTTGCCAACATTGACCAAGCAATTGTGACGACGGCAGCCACGCAACCGGTATTCTCCAGTAACTTGTTGGACCGTCAATTGATTGCGCTGGAAATTAGTAATATTAAGCCGATTATTTATTTTACGAAGACGGATTTGCTTGATCGGGCGCATCGGCAGCAGTTACAGGAAATTGCCGCCGGTTATGCAGCCATTCCGTATGAAGTGATTTTCCCGGAAAAGGCGTTTTCAGAAACGGCATTGACACAATTGCGTAAATTATTTTCAGGAAAAGAAAATGTGATTATGGGGCAGACCGGGGCAGGGAAATCCACACTGCTGAATCATTTGGCACCGCAATTGAATTTGAAAACCGGTGAAATTTCAGCTGCTTTGAATCGGGGCCGGCATACAACCCGCCGAGTGGCACTATTGGCAGTTAATGATGGTCTAATTGCTGATACACCGGGGTTTTCTTCGTATGATACTTTGGCGATTAATTTCCGAGAATTAGCTGCCTATTTCCCTGAATTTAAACGGGCATCGGTAAAATGTCGTTTTCGGGGATGTTTACATGTCAACGAGCCGGATTGTGAAGTGAAACGACAGGTAGAATCTGGTAAAATTATGAAAAGCCGTTACGAAAATTATTTACAGTTGTATACTGATATAAAGAATCGTAAACCAAATTATAAAAAGTGAGGAAGTTGATTATGATTAAGATTGCACCTTCAATTTTGAGTGCGGATTATGTAAATTTGCAAAGAGACATTGAAAAAGTTGATAAGGGCGGCGCTGAATTGCTGCACATTGATATTATGGATGGCGCTTTTGTGCCGGCACTGTCATATGGTCCAGGATGGGTAAAGGCCATTAAGCCGATTACCAACCTAACATTAGATGTTCATATGATGGTCCAAAATCCGGAACGTTATGTGGATGATTTTGCGGATGCCGGCGCCGATATTATCGGCGTTCACACGGAAGCCACGCCTCACATTCACCGAGCACTTCAAATGATTAAGAATCGAAATGTTAAGGCTGAGGTTGTTATCAACCCCGGCACACCTGTTGCGGCCATTACGCCGGTGCTTTACATGGTTGATCAGGTTTTGGTAATGACAGTCAATCCCGGCTTCGGTGGTCAAAAGTTCTTACCGGAAACCGTTAAAAAGATTGCTGAACTCGATCAAATCAAGAAGGAGCAAGGCTTGAATTTTGATATTGAAATTGATGGTGGTGTTAACGAGACGACCGTTGTCGGGGCTTATAAGGCCGGAGCAACGGTTGCGGTTGCCGGTTCATACATTTTTGATGCTGACGACCCTGTTTCAAGGATTAACGCGTTAAAGGATGCTACTAAATAATGAAAGTATTAAATCTTTTGGTCGGCGGACCAATTGACTTATGGCCCGATGATCTCAAAGCGGGTCGAATAAAGGGAAATTGGATCGGCATTGACCGTGGGAACCTGCATTTAATTGATATGGGTATTGACCCGCTGGTAGCGATCGGTGATTTTGATTCCTTAAAACCTGAAGAATTGCAGTTGGTTAAGGAACATATTCACGATATTCGCCAGTCCATTCCGGAAAAAGACGATACTGATACCCAGTTGGGCTTAAAGGTTGCGATTGAAGAACATCATGCTGATCGGCTTGATATTTACGGGGCAACGGGCGGTCGACTGGATCATTTTCTGGCTAATCTATGGATGGTTTTGGAACCGCGATTTAAAAAATACGCGCCCAAAATTCGGTTGATTGATCGCCAAAATACGATAACGTTTTTTTTACCGGGGGAATACGAGATTGTAAAAGAACCCGATAAGAAATATTTGGCTTTTGTGGCGTTGACACCGATGGCGCATTTAACCCTGTTTGATGAAAAATATAAATTACACGACTATCAGGTGAAACGACCAATTTCACTGGCAAGTAACGAGTTTGTCGGTGAGACTGCCCGCTTTAAGTTTGCGAGCGGTGTGATGTGTGTGATTCAAAGTAAGGATATTAATCGGTTTAATTAAGCTGATTTTATCCCAAAGCGGCGATCGATTAACTGGAAACAGTTGATCAATCGCCGCTTTTATTGAAATACGGGCGTGGTATAATTAACTATTGAAAGCGTTTACCGAATTTGAGTTGAGTGGCAGCTCAAGTGGGAAAATGCTTTGCAGAAAAAGGATTTGAAGGGAAGCTTTATTTTGAGAACAATCGATGCAATCTTAAATCGAAAATCGGTTCGAACCTATACCGGTAAACCGGTCTCGGATGCAGACCTGAAACAATTATTGAAGACCGCTTACGCGTCACCGGTTTCGATGGGTGAATACAGTCATTTAACACTTACTGTAGTAACGGCTTCCAAATGGCTGCAAAAATTGGATCAAAATGCACAGAAAACTTTTCATACTGATAAATCGATGTTGTATGGCGCACCACTGTTTATTATTGTTTCGACAAAACTACAGGGAACGCCAGCGGATAACGGTGCCTATTCCAATGCGGCAACGATCGTTGAGAACATGAACATCGAAGCAGTTGAACTTGGTTTGGGAGCCTGCCATATTTGGGGCGTCACCACCGCGTTAGCCCAAAATCATGAGCTGATGCGTGAAATAAAGGTACCAGACGGCCAAACACCGGTTGCCGGGCTGGTAGTTGGTGAGACGACCGAAGCGTATACCCCTCGTAATATTCCGATGGATCGGATCAACACCATCAAGTTGACCTGACTATATATTGTAGTTGCTAAAAAAGGATTCAGAAAATTGCTGCCGATAGTGGCGGTAACTTTCTGAATCCTTTTAAATTGTAAAAGACTGGTAAAACCAATCTCTTCAGTAATTAATTAAACGCGGGTAACTTTACCTGATTTAAGCGTCCGAGCAGATACCCAAACTTTCTTTGGTTTACCATCAACAAGGATCCGAACTTTTTGCAAATTTGGCTTCCAGCTGCGACGGCTTGAGTTCAAGGCATGTGAACGTTTGTTACCAAAGTGGGTCCGTTTGCCATTGATAAAATCTTTAGCCATGGGGTAACAAATCTCCCTTCTTTAAGTATTCCAGTGTTGAATTTCTGAATCATTACACTTGAATAATTTATCATAGTTGCCTTGATATTGCAATACTTTTCTTTCAAGTAATTATACTTGACACTGCTTTTTAATTTGAATGTGCTTACTTTGGTTTTGTACGGGATTGTGGTAATATTAATTATCGTTAATATGTTGACAGATTAATTGAAGGAGGCTGTTTATACATGGCCGTCAAAATAAAGACAAAATTTGGCACGGTAGATATTGACAACGACGTTATTGCAAACGTGGTTGGCGGTGCTGCCACCGATAATTACGGTGTTGTTGGTATGGCAAGCCGCAACCAAATTCGTGACAATATGAATGATATTTTGAATAGGGAAAACTATTTTAAGGGTGTTGAAGTTAAACAGCACGACAATGAAATTGTTATCAATGTCTATATCATTGTTGCTTACGGCAATAAAATTTCTGAGGTTGCCAAAGCCGTTCAGGCAAAGGTTAAATATGATTTACAAAGCATGCTTGGCGTAACCGCTAATTCGGTCAATGTAATTGTTCAAGGTGTTCAGGTAGCAACCGAAGACTAACATTACGAAAATTGACCAAGGAGGATAAACTAGTTGAAAGTAACGGAAATTACCAATACCGAATTTACGGCGATGGTTCAGGCTGCATCTAACAAATTAAATAAAAATACTGATTTTATAAACTCTTTAAACGTTTTTCCCGTTCCTGATGGAGATACCGGGACGAATATGAGTTTATCGTTGGCCAGTGGTTACAAGTACGTTAATAAGGACGTCAGTAACAAGGTTGGGGATCTTTGCGCCTCACTTGCCAAGGGGCTGCTGATGGGTGCCCGGGGGAATTCGGGTGTGATTCTGTCCCAAATCTTTCGTGGCTTTTCAAAATCAACTGAAAATAAGACGACGCTGAGTGCTCAGGATTTGGCGGATGCTTTTGTTTCGGGCACCGAAACGGCTTATAAATCAGTTATGAAGCCGACGGAAGGCACAATTCTAACCGTTATCCGCATGGCTGCTCAAGCCGGTAAAAAGACGGCAGCGATGACCAATGATGTTGTGGCGGTTATGGATGCGGTTTATGAAAATTCAAAAACGGCTTTGAAAAAAACGCCGGATTTATTGCCGGTTTTGAAGCAGGTTGGGGTTGTTGATTCCGGTGGTCAGGGATTAATGTTTGTTTTGGAAGCCTTTGACGATGTTTTAAATGGTCGCGTTGACGATGAAAGTGGTGAGTATCAACCGACTGATGCCGAAATGACCGAAATGATCGACGCAGCGCACCATCAAAGTGTCCAAAGTAAGCTGGACCCTGATGATATTGTTTACGGTTATTGCACGCAGATTATGGTGCGGCTTGGAAAGGGCAAGGAAGTAGACCGTCAGTTTGACTATCAGACCTTTTATGATTACCTGGCTAAGTTGGGTGATTCATTATTGGTTGTTAACGACGATGAAATTGTGAAGGTTCACGTTCACACGGAACATCCCGGAAAAGTGTTGGCCTGGGGCCAGGAATTTGGTGATTTGGCAACGGTTAAAGTTGACAATATGCGGCTTCAGCAGGAAACCATTATTGAAAATGACGATGCTGATAAACAGACTGCTTCACCAATTCAAAAAGCGGAAAGTCTGGAAGCCAAGGCAGACCAGCCGGTTTCCGATACGGCAGTTATTGCGATTTCCTCTGGGAATGGTTTAAATAAATTATTTAAGAGCTTAGGTGTTAATTACATTGTTAGTGGTGGTCAAACAATGAATCCAAGTACCGCCGACATTGTCAATGCAATTCAAAAAACCGGTGCCAAGCGCGCACTTGTTTTACCTAATAATAAAAATATTTTTTGGCAGCTGAACAGGCTGCTCAAGTGGCTGAAATACCAACTGAGATTGTGCATTCAAAGACGATCTCACAGGGAATTACAGCGATGTTGGGCTTCAATCCGGATAATTCGCTTGATGAGAATCATCAAGCAATGGAAGACAATCTCTCAACGGTTAAATCCGGCCAGGTGACTCACGCTATTCGGGATACAAATATTGATGGCTTTGAAATTAAAAAGGGCCAGTATATGGGGATCGCCGATGGTAAAATTGTTGTGGTTGAAGACAAAGCTGTTCCAGCAGCTATTTCAATGGTTGGTAAGATGCTGGATGAGGACAGTGAGGCAATCACAATCATTTGGGGTGATGGCGCCAATGAAAAGCTGGCCGATCAGGTTCAAGCCGGCATCCTTAAACTGGATGATGAACTTGAAGTTGAAGTTCATGAAGGCGATCAACCGGTTTATCCGTTTTTGATTTCCGTAGAATAGTATAAGTACGAAGAGAGGCTGGGACTGGTTCCCAACCTCTTTCTGCCGTCATACAAGCACTTTTAACCGGTGCTTTTGGATTAACGGAGAACGATGGTCGTGATTTTTGAAGGGAAGGGAACGGTTGACTTGGCTGGTTTAAATGATTCAGTAGCGGTACTTAAAGGTGTGGGCACAAAACGACAGGTTGCCCTTAATAAATTGGGGATTAATACCATCAACGACTTGTTAACCTATTTTCCCCGCCGATATGACGACCTTTCAATTAAAGATCCTTCAAGTGCCGTTGATGGTCAAAAAGTAACGGTGAAAGGCTTGGTGATTGCCCCACCGATGTTGACGTATTTTGGTAGAAAAAGAAGTCGGCTGGTTTTTAGGCTGAGAATAAATGATCAAATTTATACGGTTTCCTTTTTTAATCAGCCATGGTTGAAGCGGGAAATTCAGCCTAATAGTGAGTTGATTGTCTTTGGAACCTATAACCGAGCGCGAAACCAGATTCAGGGAATGAAGATTTTAAATGCGCAGACTTCAAATGCGTTTGATTCAATTTATCCAGCTAATAAAGAGGTCAAACAGGCAACCATCAAATCATTGGTCAAACTGGCTTACGAAACTTATCATGATCAAATAGTCGATATTATTCCCGCTTCACTGCGGGCTAAATATCGACTGGAATCTTTTTCGGACACAATTAGAAATATTCACTTCCCAGAATCTCCCAAGGCGGCTCAGCGCGCTTTTCGAACTGCCAAGTTTATGGAATTCTTTTTATTTGCGATGAAGGTTCAAATCTTAAAAGCCGCGCATCGCAAGCAGGATCCCCAAGCTGAAATTAACTATCAGGAATCTGTAGTAACAAAATTCCAAGAAAATTTACCGTTCAAACTAACAGCGGCGCAGCAAAAGGTGATTCAAGAGATTCTCGCTGATCTATCCCGACCCATTCAAATGAACCGACTACTTCAGGGAGACGTCGGCAGTGGTAAAACGGTGGTGGCCGCGACCGCTATTTTAGCGACGATCAGTGCTAATAAGCAGGCGGCAATTATGGCGCCAACTGAAATCTTGGCGGAGCAGCATGCCAATAATTTTGCCAAAATGTTTGCCGGTCTACCCGTTAATATCGCCCTGTTAACAGGGGATACGTCGGCTGCTGCCAGAAAGGCCATGCTGCCAAGTATTCAGACCGGTGAAGTTGATTTGGTAGTCGGTACCCACGCTTTATTTCAAGCCGATGTCCAGTATGCCGATCTGGGATTGGCGGTAATTGATGAACAGCATCGATTCGGGGTTAATCAACGGCAAGCGTTGCGTCAAAAAGGGACCAGCACCAATATGCTGGCCATGACAGCAACGCCGATTCCCCGGACACTGGCGATTACAATGTATGGTGACATGGACGTTTCGGTTATTAACCAGCTGCCTTCCGGTCGAAAACCCATTAAAACAACTTGGATAACCGCCAGTAAAACCAATGCCGCCGTTCGGTTCGTCAAAAAACAATTGGACAGTGGTAATCAAGTATACGTGGTAACACCGTTGATTGAGGAATCAGAAGCGGTTGATATGAAGAATGCCGTTGCGATTTTTGAACGGTTTAAAGCTATCTTTGAACCCCAATATCAGGTTGGCCTGCTGCATGGCCAGATGTCCAATCAGGAAAAAGACGCCACAATGCTTCAGTTTAAAAATAATCAATTTCAGGTTTTGGTTGCGACAACGGTTATTGAAGTAGGAGTCGACGTGGCCAATGCCAACACCATGTTGATTTTTGACGCGGATCATTTTGGGCTTGCTCAGCTGCATCAGTTAAGAGGCCGGGTTGGCCGGGGTGCCACGCAGGCGTACTGTATTCTGATTGCCGATCCAACTAATGAAATCGGCAAGGAACGGATGAAGGCAGTTGCCAGCAGTACAAACGGTTTTTTTCTTTCCCAAAAGGATTTGGAACTTCGTGGTCAGGGGGATATTACCGGTCAAAAGCAATCGGGGATGCCTGATTTCAAAGTTGCCGACCCGGTTGGTGATTTAAATATTCTAACGGTTGCCAATCAGGAAGCACAAAGGATTACTGCTGAAAAACATTGGAAAACCAAACCGGAAAATGTACAATTAGCAAAGTATTTACAATTTAGTCAAACTATTAATTACGATTAAGGAGATTCAAGATGAAAATTGCTGTTGACGCAATGGGTGGCGATTACGCCCCTAAAGAAATTGTTGAAGGTGTTGCACTTGCCAGGGATGCTTACCCGGAGATTGAGTTTTTATTATTTGGATTAACCGATCAGATTCAAAAATACTTAAAAGATGATACCCGAATTGAAATTAAGCAGGCCGATGAGGTGATTGAGATGGGCGATGAGCCGTTAAGGCCATCAGGACCAAAAAGCAGTCCAGCATGGTACTGGCTGCGACTGCCGTTAAAGAAGGGCAGGCAGATGCTTTCTTTTCAGCTGGTAACACGGGTGCCATATTAGCGGCCGGATTATTCATTATCGGCCGGATTAAAGGGATTGACCGACCGGGACTTGCAACAACCCTGCCGGTAGTCGCCGATAAAAAGCAGAAAAATTTTGTAATGCTTGATGTTGGTGCCAACGCTGATACCAAAGTGTTAAATATGTATCAATATGCTTTAATGGGTAAATATTATGCGGCCAACGTCATGAAGGTTGACAATCCAGGAATTGGTCTGCTGAACAACGGTACCGAAGCCGATAAAGGAAATATGGACCATCGAAAAGTTCATGATCTGCTTGAGGACGATCAGGATATTCGCTTTATTGGCAACGTTGAATCACGGGAATTGTTGAACGGTGCAGCCGACGTTGTCGTTACCGACGGATTTACGGGTAACGCAGTTCTCAAAAGTATTGAAGGTACGGCCTTATCCATGCTTCATTTGATAAAGGGTCGGATTATGTCGGGTGGTGTCTCTGCCAAACTTGGTGCTGCCATGCTAAAGGGGACTTTTGGTGAAATTGCCAAGGCAATGGACTATTCCCAGTACGGCGGTGCTGTTTTAATGGGTGTTAAAGCACCGGTTGTTAAAACCCACGGCAGCACCAAAGCGCCAACGGTTAAAAATACCATTGGCCAAATTAAACAAATGATTGATTCGAAAATGATTCCTGAATTAAATGACTATTTGACAAGTCATGCTGATCAGCTCCAGGAAATCAAAGAGACTATCAAAAACAGTAAATAGTTTGCTATAATGGGATTTGAATTTAATAAAGTTTGAATTAATAAAGCGAGACAGGTGTAAAATATATGGATAAAAAAGAAGTATTTAACAAAATTGCCGATCTGGTAGCCGATCAATTCAATATTGACCGGGAAAAAATTACCGGCAGTTTGAATTTCCGCAAGGACTTGGATGCTGATTCAATTGATTTTGTTGAATTTGTCCTTGATCTCGAAGATACATTTAATGCTGAAATTTCCGACGAAGACGCGGAAAAATTAAATACAATCGATGAAGCTGTCGATTATGTAATGAGTCATCAAAACTAGGCTGTGTGATAAATAAAGTGATGAGCCGAGTACCGTGAAAATTAAATTGGAGGCAATTGTTTGATACCAGGATTAAATGAAATGTTAAAGCATGACTTTAATATTCATGTTGATAATCAGGATTTACTTGATGAGGCTTTTACACAGGCCTCGTACGTCAATGAACATCGTGATCAACATTTAAAATTTTACGAACGGCTGGAGTTTCTCGGAGACGCCGTTCTTCAGTTGATTGTTTCAGAGTATATTTTTAAACGTTATCCCAAGTTACCCCAGGGCCGTTTGACCAGACTGCGGGCAGCAATGGTTAATGAACAAAGTTTTAGTACGTTTGCTAGGGAATGCCATTTTAATAAGTACATTCGGCTGGGAAAGGGTGAAGAAAAAGCCGGCGCTCGGGACCGTGACTCGTTACTGTGTGATATCTTTGAATCATTTGTCGGGGCACTGTATTTGGACCAGGGTAAAAAAGTGGTTGAGGGGTTTGTGCAGCAGGTCATCTTTCCGAAACTGGACGAGGGGATGTTTGCCAAATTCTTTGATCATAAGACTGAGTTACAAGAATTGGCTCAAGAAGACGGACCGGTTGATATTGACTACGAGTTGGTTGATGAATACGGCCCTGACAATGATCGACTTTTTAAAGTCAACGTTTCTATTGACGATAAGGTTTTGGGAGTTGGTGTTGGTCACTCTAAAAAGGACGCCGAGCAACGGGCTGCTCAGGAAGCCTTAAAGCATTTTAGCAAACGGGAAGATAATTTAGTTTAGATTGGAGAAACATCGTGCAACTTAAATCCATTGAAATCATTGGCTTTAAATCTTTCGCCGAAAAAACAACGATCACTTTTCCAAATGGCATGACCGGTATTGTCGGCCCAAATGGCAGCGGAAAAAGTAATATTGCCGAAGCAATTCGTTGGGTTCTGGGAGAACAGTCTGCCAAAAACTTGCGTGGGTCGAGAATGCCCGATGTTATTTTTTCAGGATCAGCTGATAGACGGTCGCTTAATATGGCGGCCGTTACTTTGCTGTTGGATAATTCTGATCATTACCTTGATTCACCATACTCGGAAATCAAGGTGTCGCGAAAGCTTTTTCGAAATGGTGATAGTTCCTATTTTATCAATGAGAAGCAGTGTCGTTTAAAAGATATTGCCGATCTTTTCATGGATACGGGAATCGGTCAGGGAAGCTTATCAATTATTTCGCAAGGAAATGTTGAAGAAATCTTTAACAGCAAACCAATTGATCGTCGCTCGATTTTTGAAAATGTCGCCGGAGTTTATAAATATAAGCGGCAAAAATCAACCGCGCAATCGGAAATTTTGCAGACAAGTGATAATTTGGACCGGGTTAACGACATTATTCATGAATTAGAAGTCAGATTACCCCCCTCGAGGAGCAAAGCAGCCAAGCAACAGATTATTTGGATCAAAAAAAACGGCTTGATGAGTTGGAAAAAAGACAGCTGATTATGTCTATTAAGCAGCGGTTTCAAGAGAAACAAAAGCTGGCAGACCAGTTAAAAGATGCTGAAGCGATGGTTAAAAAACTGACGGTCCAAATTCAAAAAACAAAGCAGCAGCGAAATACGTTGAAAGATCGGTTGGGTCAGGATCGTCAGACGGTTGATACTTTAAATTCAAAACTAATGTCAATTACAACGCATATCGAGTCGCTAAAAAGCAAGCAACAGTTATCATCACAGGAAAATAGCTTTAAGAACGCGGATTTACAGCGGTTAACCGGGCAGCTTGAGAAAACGGCCAGTCAGCTTAGCGAGCTTGAAGAAAAGCTGACCAGGGCGAAGCATTCGGTTGATCAAACCAAAGCCGGATTGGCTCAAAATCGGGATCAACTGCGACTGATCCGGCAGCAGGCTGACCAGAACCAGGTGCCAATTATTGAGGAAAAGATCAAACAACTCCACGCAGCGTATTTTGATCTTTTACAGCAACAAAGTGATCTTAAGAATCAAATCTCTTTAAATCAAAAAGACAGCCAACGTTTTGAAGAACAAGTAAATGCTCAAAAAGCCAGAATTGAGCAGGTTAATGAGGAACTGGCATCTTATGAGCCGCAACTTAAGACCCAGGCCGAAAAGGTGAGCAAATCACAAACGGCGCTAAAGGCCGAACAACAGAATTTAACGCAATTACAGGTGCAATTAAAGAATCAAAGTCAATTAGTTGATCAAACGCAAAGCAGTTGGCTGGGGGCCTTAAAGGTTGCCGAGCAGGCGCGGGCGAAAGCCGATTCATTGAAGTCGCTTCATGATTCCTACCGAGCTTTTTACCGCGGCACGGCCAACTTATTAAGGCATCGGGACGCGCTTTCCGGTATTTATGGGCCGGTTGCTGATTACCTAAAAGTAAATGATCGGTTTGTCAAAGCGAT
This sequence comes from Lentilactobacillus farraginis DSM 18382 = JCM 14108, assembly GCF_000583655.1. Lineage (GTDB taxonomy): Bacteria > Bacillota > Bacilli > Lactobacillales > Lactobacillaceae > Lentilactobacillus > Lentilactobacillus farraginis. Next base: position 29,662 of record NZ_BAKI01000016.1, on the reverse strand, counting down.
TGAAACAGCCCTTGGATCTCAGGCACAGCACGTTATTGTAACGGACAATCAAAGTGCTTCGGCGGCAATTAAATTTATGACCTCAAACCGGTATGGTCGAGTCACGTTATTGCCGGTTTCAACCATTAAAGCCCGTCGATTGAATACCGCTTTGGTCACAGCTGCCAAACAGGTGCCCGGCTATATTGGCATTGCATCGGAACTTATAACGATGCCAACGGAATTTCGTGAAATCAAACAATTCTTATTGGGGACAACGGTCATCGCAGATACGTTGGATAACGCCATTCAAATTTCCCAGCGGATTCATCATCGAACCAGAGTTGTTTCACTGGACGGTCAGGTTGTTAATGCCGGCGGTTCATTGACCGGTGGTGCCAATAAATCAGCCAATCAGGGTGTCTTGGTGCAAAAAAGTGAATTGGAAAAATTAAATCGGGCAACGGATGAAATGGCTGGCAGATTATCGCAAAAAGAACACCAGTTGAAAACGGCCAAGGAAGCACTTGAAAAGATTCGAACTGGTTATAATCAAAGCCGCCAGACGACATTTCGCTTACAACAACAGCTGGATAACCAGACAAAAACATTAACGGCCCTGCGCCAAGCACAGGCTGCCAAGAAGCGACATTTGGAAACGTTGAAGTTGTCCCTGGTTAATGCTCAAAAGCAAAATCAGAGTCAAAATGAACAGGACTTGGTTGCCCAAAAGGCTCGTTTGGATCAGCAGATTAAAGATACCAGCACTAAGATAGAGGCCAACCAGGCACAACTTGGCAACGTTAAAAAGAATGCCGAGCTTTTTTCACGAAAAGAACAGTCGCTTCATGATCAGATCGTCATTTCAAAGGAGCAGCTCCAACATTACCAGGACGATCAAAAACGGCTTACCAGTCAACTGACACAGTTAAAGGCACAACGTCAATCTCTGAAAAATCAGCTTTCAACTTTGAAAGCTGATTTAGCGGAACAGATTGATCCGGTAGAGATTGGCAAGGCAATTGAGCGAGACATTGCTGAACAAAAGACCATCACTGCCTCACTAAATACAAAAAAAGAAACTGTCAGCCAAGCCGACAGCCGGTATGATCAGCTTCAAGCCGAACTGCAGAACCGACAGTCGAACCTAACGACTGCTGTTTTCGAACAGAAAGCCGTTAAAAAGCAGTACCAGGAGTTGACTGAAAACCTGACTGCCTCACTGGAACGGTTAAAGAATATTTTTAATGTTACCAAGGCCGATTTGGAGCGGTCGGATTGGCACTGGGATCTTAATGAACTTACCAGCCAAATTAAAATATTAAAAATGGGAATTGAAGAGATCGGACCGGTTAACATTTCGGCAATTCAAGAGTTCCAAGACGTTTCGGATCGGTATCATTTTTTGCTGAAACAGCGTCAGGATTTGTTGGATGCAAAGAATCACTTGACTTCAACGATGAATAAGATGGATCATACGATTACCGAGAAGTTCCAAACAACTTTTAACAAGGTCGCGGCGGCCTTTTCAAAGGTATTTATTGAAATGTTTGGCGGTGGTGAAGCCAAGTTGGTGTTAACAGATCCGGATGATTTGCTGACAACCGGGATTGAAATTATGGTAAAGCCGCCTGGTAAGAATTACAGGAGTTTAAGTCTGCTTTCCGGTGGCGAAAAGGCGTTGACAGCCATTACGCTTTTGTTTGCGATCATTAAAGTTTCGCCCGTCCCATTCTGTATTTTAGATGAGGCCGAAGCAGCTCTGGACCCGTACAACGCGGATCGGTTTGCCCGGTATTTGAAAAAATTCGGTAATGAAACCCAGTTTATTGTTATTACCCATCGGAAAGAAACTATGGTTTATGCAGATACGCTTTATGGAATTACGATGCAGGAATCAGGTGTCTCAAAAGTCGTCAGTGTTAATTTGGATAATTTAAAAACAGAGGTGAGTTAAATGGGCTTATTTGATATTTTTAGACGACGTTCCAAGAAAAATCAGGATGAGGAAAAAGAAAAACCGGCCGAACCGGAAACCCAAGCCCCTGAAAGCGACTCGAAATCGGCTGAATCATCGGCTTCAGCTGCCCAATCAAAAGCAAATTTAACGGCCGAGCCCGCCAGTGAGGTGCCGGCAAGTGATGTAGGCGAAGCTTCATCGGAGAAACCACAGGCTAAAGAAACAGCGTCGGCATCCGCTGAGGCTGCACCGGATGATGTCAAAGCGCCCGATTCGCAGGCGGCCGATTCAGCTGAGGCAACTGCCAGGAAGAAAGCAGCATCAATCAGGACGCCAGCGCCTTCTCAGGATAATGTCGCAGTTGACACCGAAACTGAAGGTAAACTTGAAAAGCCGGAATCAACTGTGACACCGACATCTTCACAAGCAGCCGGGTCATCGTCGGCCGCTTCGGTGCCAGACGATTCGGCGACCGAAGAAACGGCCACAACAACTTCTTATGAAAAAGGATTGGCTAAATCCAGATCATCATTTGGTCAAAAGTTAAATGCCTTATTGGCTAATTTCAGGCACGTTGATGAGGGCTTCTTTGACGATTTGGAAGATATGCTGATTGAATCGGATGTTGGCTTTGACATGTCAATGCGAATCGCTGACGAACTTCGTGAAGAAGTCAAGCTGAAAAATGCCAAAAAGCCTAAAGATGTTCAAAACGTAATTGTCGAAAAAATGATTGACTTGTATGATCAGGCCGGCAATGGTGAAAATGCAGCTATTAATATGGCCAAAAGCGGTCCAACGGTCATTTTAATGGTTGGGGTCAATGGTGTCGGTAAAACGACGACGATTGGAAAAATGGCCAAAATGTATAAGGATCAGGGAAAGAAAGTTGTTTTGGCGGCTGCCGATACATTTAGAGCCGGTGCAATTGAACAGCTGAACGTATGGGCAGAGCGTGACGGTGTTGAAATTGTTAAAAGCAAGCCCAAGAGTGATCCGTCATCAGTTGTTTTTGATGCGGTCAGAAAAGCCCGGGATGAAAATTATGACATCCTAATGGTTGATACTGCTGGTCGGCTTCAAAACAAAGTCAATTTGATGAACGAATTAAGCAAAATGAAGAAGATTTTGACTCGTGAAATTCCTGAAGCCCCGCATGAGGTCCTGCTGGTACTTGATGCGACTACCGGGCAAAACGCGATGACTCAAGCCAAAATGTTTAAAGAGGCCACAAACGTTACCGGGATCGTTTTGACCAAACTTGACGGGACTGCCCGCGGCGGAATTGTGTTGGCAATCCGCTCGGAACTTCATTTACCCGTCAAATATGTTGGACTGGGTGAAAAGGTAACCGATTTAAAGCCGTTTGATCCCAATGATTTTGTCTATGGCTTATTTAAGGGATTGATTTCAGAGTAGTACCGTCGTAATTGAAATCGGAGTTGACGGCTTCATAAAAAGCCGGTAATCTAAGTAGATGTGTGGGGCTGTTGTCAACAGCCGGTTAATGAATAATAATCGTAAATTGCGCGATTAGAGGAGCCCGGGTATGGCTAATGAACTTGAAAAAACAAATTATATCAATGCTTTATTTGAATTTTACGAACCGCTCTTAACAAAAAAGCAGGCGAATTACATCCAATTGTATTATGCTGACGATTTTTCGTTGGGTGAAATTGCAGAAGAGTATGATATTAGCCGCCAAGCAGTTTATGATAACATTCGCCGATCCGAGAAAATTTTGCAGCAGTACGAAAACAAGCTCAATTTATATCATAATTTCATTGAGCGAAATGAAAAGTTGGATCAAATTCAGGCTTACGTAGCGAAACACTATCCCCATGATGCCGAATTAAACAAAATGATTAGTAGTTTGGAAACTACCGAAGAAGAATGAAAGTGGTGAAAAAATGGCTTTTGAAGGACTAACCGAACGTTTACAAAACGCGATGAAAAAGCTTCGTGGCAAAGGAAAAGTCAGTGAAGCCGATCTTCGGGCAACCATGCGGGAAATCCGGTTGGCGTTGCTTGAAGCCGATGTTAATTTCCAAGTTGTCCGAAAATTTGTCAAGACAGTTGAGCAACGGGCAAAAGGTGCCAAAGTGCTTGAGGGGCTGAATCCTTCTCAACAAATTGTTAAAATAGTTGATGAAGAATTAACCAAAACAATGGGAGAAGAAGCGGTTCCGCTCAATAAAGCGCCTAAAATTCCGACGATTATTATGATGTCCGGGCTTCAAGGTGCCGGTAAAACAACGACAGTCGGTAAATTAGCACTCAAATTAAAAAATGAGCAGAATGCCCGCCCATTGTTGATCGCGGATGACGTTTATCGACCAGCTGCCATCGAACAACTGCAAACAGTTGGCCAGCAGATTGATGTACCGGTCTTTCAGTTAGGGACGGATGTCGATCCGGTTGAGATTGCCAAACGGGGATTGGAACAGGCGAAAGCCGATCATAACGATTATGTGATTATCGATACCGCCGGTCGGCTTCAAATCGATGAAAAGTTAATGGGCGAGCTGCGCGACATTAAAGAAGCAGTCAACCCGAATGAAATTTTACTGGTAATTGATGCCATGACTGGGCAAAACGCCGTTGCGACTGCGGAAGGCTTTGATAAGGCACTGGACGTTACCGGGGTTGTCCTTACCAAGTTGGATGGCGATACCCGGGGCGGGGCTGCACTATCAATTCGGGCCGTGACCGGTAAGCCGATCAAGTTTGTTGGTCAGGGAGAAAAAATGGCCGATTTGGATGTCTTTCATCCTGATCGAATGGCTTCCCGAATTTTGGGAATGGGGGACATGCTTTCCCTGATTGAAAAGACCCAGAAAGAATATGACCAAAAGCAAGCTGAGGAACTTTCTGAAAAAATCAAGGAAAATACTTTTGATTTTAATGATTTTCTTGACCAACTTGATCAGATTCAAAAAATGGGTCCCTTGGATGAAATTATGAAAATGATTCCGGGAATGGCCAATAACCCGGCGCTTCAAAATGTTAACATGGGTCCCAAAGACATGGATCACTTAAAGGCAATTATTTATTCCATGACCGAGCAGGAACGAACTGATCCGGATGTCATGAATCCCTCAAGACGGCGGCGGATTTCGCGGGGATCAGGACGTCCAATTCAGGAAGTCAACCGCATGATCAAACAGTTTGGCCAGATGAAAACAATGATGAATAAGGTTTCCAAAGGCAACATGTCCGGAATGGAAAATATGATGAATCAAACCGGCATGGGCGGCAAATTATCCAATTTGGCGATGAAACAATTTAGTCGCAAAATGAAAAAGAATAAACGAAAGCGATTAAAAAAGAAACGCAAAAAGAAGCATTAAAGCTAATCTTTTAAAGAGTTTTAATGGTGTAAAGAAAAAAACCTTTACAAGCACTTCAAATGCTGGTATATTATTAATCGTTAAATGATTATAGGAGGTAAAATGCATGTCAGTTAAGATTCGCTTAAAGCGCATGGGTTCAAAGAAGCGTCCATACTACCGTATCGTCGTTGCAGATTCACGCAGCCCTCGTGATGGTCGTTTCATCGAAAACGTTGGTACTTATAGCCCATTAACGCAACCAGCCAAGGTTACTCTTGAAGAGGAATCCATTATGAACTGGTTGAATAACGGTGCGCAGCCATCTGATACAGTTCGTAATTTATTATCAGATGCAGGTATCATGAAGAAATATCACGAAGCTAAATACTCAAAAAAGTAAGTGAGTGATTTATCATCATGGTTAGTGTTGATGGATTAATTAAAAAAATAGTTTCACCGTTAGTCGATTATCCTGACGAAATTCAAATTTCGCACCATGAGTCGGATCGTTTTATGGAATACCATCTTCGGTTAAATGAAGAGGACGTTGGTCGAATTATTGGAAAGCATGGTCATGTTATCCAAACTATCCGGACAATTGTTTATAGTGTTCCAGTTGATGGGCCGAAAAAAGCTCGTTTAATCGTTGACGATGAAAAGCAATAAAGGGGTTCTTAAGCGAAACGAAGGTTTTGTTTGAGAGCTTTTTTATTATTTTAAACGGAGGCTTAAATGAATTACTATAACATTGGTAAAATTGTCAATACACAGGGAGTTAAGGGGGAAGTACGGGTCGTAACGATTACTGATTTTCCTGAGAAGCGCTTTAAAGTTGGCAACCGGCTATACGCACGGACTGCCAAATCCAAAACGTTAATTCCCCTGGAAGTTGATGGTGTTCGAAAACATAAGCAATTTATTTTATTACACTTTAAAGGCTACCCGACCATCAATGACGTTGAATTTCTTAAACCTTCCGAGTTGATGATTGATGAAACCAGTCTTTCAAATGATGATCTAAAACCGGGGGAATATTATTATCATCAAATTATCGGTTTGGACGTCTACGAAGGCGACCAATTAGTCGGCCAGGTTAAAGAAATTTTGTCACCCGGCGCCAATGATGTGTGGGTTGTACAGCGAAAAGCCAAAAAAGACCTATTGCTGCCAAAAATTGATTCGGTCATTAAAGATGTTGACTTGGAGAATCATCGAATTATGGTTGAGATTCCGGAGGGCTTGGATGATGCGGATTGATGTTTTAAGTTTATTTCCGGAAATGTTTACGGTACCGATGCACGATTCGATTATCGGCCGGGCAATTGAAAACAAGACAATTGATTTAGCCGTTACCAATTTTCGCGACTTTACCAAAGATAAGCACCGACATGTTGACGATTACCCGTTTGGCGGCGGTGCCGGGATGTTGCTTCAGGCGCAACCGATTATTGATGCCTACGAGCATACCAAAAAGGTTTCGACAGAAGCCGGGTACCCCGATGGTAAAGTTATTTTGATGGATCCTGCCGGCAAAACATTTCGGCAGGCTGACGCGGAGATGTTATCCCACGATACACACTTGACATTTATTTGTGGCCATTATGAAGGCTATGACGAACGGATCAGGTCCATTGTGACCGATGAGTATTCGTTGGGGGACTTTGTTCTGACCGGCGGTGAATTGCCGGCAATGGTGATGATAGACGCCATTACCAGGCTGATTCCGGGTGTCTTGGGAAATAATCAGTCCAAAGTAGAAGAATCCTTTTCAACCGGACTGCTGGAAGAACCGCAATATACCAGGCCGGCTGACTTTAGAGGGATGAAGGTTCCTGAAGTGTTGATGAACGGTGATCACAAAAAGATTGCACTGTGGAACCAAAAAGAGGCACTTCGACGAACCTACTTAAGAAGGCCGGACCTGATTGATCATCAAAAATTAACCAGCACCCAGAAGAAATTATTGGCCGATGTCCGAATTGAAGAAGCGGAAAAGCAACGGCTAAATACTTCTGACAAGAAAAACCACTTTACAGGAGAGTAACGACTGTGGTACACTAACTTTTGGCGCAAGCCGCAAAACAACATTCCGCTGTCGAACAAGATAATGAATGTTAGTGAAAGGAAGATTTGTTCATGCGACAAAACAAACTGATCGATATGATCAACGAAAAACAACTGCGGGATGATATGCCGGATTTCCGTGCCGGAGATACAGTTCGCGTCCACGTTAAAGTTGTTGAAGGTAACAGAGAACGTATCCAATTATTCGAAGGCGTTGTTATTAAACGTAAGGGATCAGGTATTCAATCCACATACACCGTTCGAAAGGTAAGTAACGGTGTTGGTGTTGAACGTATTTTCCCACTTCACTCACCACGAGTTGATAAACTGGAAGTTATCAGACATGGTCACGTACGTCGTGCCAAGCTTTATTACCTGCGTAACCTACAAGGTAAAGCTGCTCGTATTAAGGCTTCTGTTCGACCACGTTAATTACCTAAAAACCGTATCCCGTTGTGGATGCGGTTTTTTGTGTTATAATATTATTATTCGAACAAATGTTTGAGATTTTCTAAATATTAGCAATAATCACCTAATTACCAAGAAATTTAACGGGTAATTTGATATGATTAAGTAGTTCGATTGAATTAAGTTTAGAAAGCTGGGATTGGCATGGATGATTACCAAACAATGGATTGGTTTTTAAAGTATCTGCGAAGTGAACGTCACTATTCAGAGGATACCATTCTGGCTTATCAAAATGATTTGACCGAGTTTTTAAAGTTCTTAAAGGAAATACCGGGTGATCATGAAACTTTGGTAGAAATCGATTCCTTTGATGTGGAAGCTTACTTAACCAGTCTTTACGAAAAGAAATACGCGCGTAATAGCATCGCACAAAAGATATCGGCGTTGCGCTCGTTTTATAATTTCTTGATTAAGAATGAGACCATTAAAAATAATCCTTTTGAATATGTTCATTTAAAAAACCAGAATCGGCGCCTGCCGCGGTTTTTTATCCCAATGAAATGCAAGCGCTCTTTTCAGCAGCTAAAACCGGTGAACGCACATTGGCTTTCCGAAATTCGGCAATTCTTGAAGTTTTTTATTCAACTGGCATTCGGGTAAGCGAAGGTGTTAATCTGCAATTAAAGGATATGGATTTGAACAATCAGGTATTTTTAGTAACTGGGAAGGGAAACAAACAACGGTATATTCCGTTTGGTGATCCGGCTAAAGCTGCAATCGAAGCTTATTTGAAATATTCGCGGGAACCGATTATGACCAAATATCACCAAAAACATGATTATCTCTTTGTTAATCATTACGGGAAACCATTGACATCTCGAGGAATCGCGTATATTTTAGATGGCATCATTAAGGCAAGCAGCTTGACAACCAACATTCATCCGCATATGTTAAGACATACGTTTGCGACCGAAATGCTCAATAACGGTGCCGATATGCGGTCTGTGCAGGAGCTTCTGGGCCACAGCAGCTTATCAACGACCCAGATCTACACACACGTTACCAAGTCACACTTAATGAGTGATTATCAAAAGTATTTTCCAAGAAATAGTCAATCTCTAAAACCAAAAAAGTAAGGGAGTTTATTATGCCAGTAAAATTTGAAGCAACGACAATTGTAGCTGTACGTCACGGTGGCCATTTGGCAATGGCGGGTGACGGCCAGGTAACGATGGGTGAAAAAGTCATTATGAAGGGAACTGCCCACAAAGTTCGCCGAATTTATGACGGCAAAGTTGTTGTCGGCTTTGCCGGAAGTGTTGCCGACGCATTTAATCTTGAAGAACGATTTGAAAAGAAACTTAATCAATACGATGGCGATTTGAAACGTTCCGCCGTTGAATTGGCCCAAGATTGGCGCGGTGATCAACAATTACAAAAACTTGAAGCACTGTTAATTGTGATGAACGATAAAGATTTACTGCTGGTTTCAGGCCAGGGTGAGGTAATTGAGCCCGATGATGACATTTTGGCCATTGGTTCGGGCGGCAATTTTGCATTGGCGGCTGCAACGGCAATGAAACACCATGCCCAAGATATGAGTGCCCGAGAAATCGCCGAGGCCGCCATTCACATTGCCGGCAACATTGATATTTTCACGAATCAAAACGTTATTTCTGAAGAATTATAGAGGAGAGATTCAATTGACAGAGTCCACGAAAAGTCCCAAAGAAATAGTTGAAATTCTTGACCAATACATTGTTGGTCAAACCGAAGCTAAAAAAGCGGTTGCGGTCGCCTTACGAAATCGTTATCGGCGGATGCAGCTGTCAAAAGCGATGCAGGATGAAATTTCGCCTAAGAACCTGTTGATGATTGGACCGACGGGGGTCGGGAAAACTGAAATCGCCCGACGGTTGGCCAAAATTGTTAACGCCCCCTTTGTAAAGGTTGAAGCGACCAAATTTACCGAGGTTGGTTACGTAGGCGGCGATGTCGAATCCATGGTTCGGGATCTGGTTGAAAATGCAGTTTTGCTGGAACAAAATGACGCGTATAAAAAAGTGCGGGCCGATGCAGAAAAGCAGGCCAACAATCAGCTGGTAAAGCTTTTGGTACCGGCGCAAAAGAAAAAGAATCGGCAAAATGACATGCAGAACTTAATGAGCATGTTTAGTCAATTACAGAACGGCCAGATGCCTACTGAAAATAATGATGCTGATCAAGAAGAAGTAACCGAAGACGTCCGTGAAAAACGGATGTCGGTATCCGATAAACTTCGGGCCGGATTGCTTGAAAACGAACAGGTAGAAATTGAAATGGATGATCCATCTCAACAAGCTGCCGGTCAAAACTCAATGATGAATCAAATGGGGATTGATTTAAACGATGCCCTTTCAGGCTTAATGCCGAAAAAGAAGATTAAGCGAACGGTACCGGTTAGTGAAGCTCGCGAGATTTTAATCCGCCAGGCATCGGAAGAATTAGTTAACAAAGCTGATTTATATCACAATGCGATTGTCCGGGCTGAAAATACGGGAATTATCTTTATTGATGAAATTGATAAGATTGCGCCCGGAAAAGCTCAGAATTCCGGTGAAGTTTCCCGAGAAGGGGTTCAACGTGACATTCTGCCGATCGTCGAAGGTTCGCAGGTCAACACCAAGTATGGTCCCGTCAACACCGACCACATGCTTTTTATCGGTTCCGGTGCGTTTGCTGAAAGCAAGCCTTCCGATTTAATTCCCGAACTACAGGGACGATTTCCGATTCGGGTTGAGTTAAATGATTTAAGCAAGGATGATTTTGTCAAAATTCTAACCGAACCAACCAACTCGTTGACCAAACAGTATATTGCATTGATTGGAACTGATAATATCAAGGTAACGTTTACGATTGAGGCAATCAACCGCATTGCCGAAATTGCCACGGAGGTTAACCACAACACTGATAACATCGGGGCTCGGCGACTACACACCATTTTGGAAAAATTACTGGAAGATATCTTGTATGAGGGCCCTGATATGCAGATGGGTGATATTACCATTACGGAAAAGTATGTTGACGATAAGGTTGGCAAACTGGCAGGAAATAAGGACTTATCCAGATATATTCTTTAAAAACATTGTTGGAGGATTAAATGATAACCTTAAAAAATCAGTATTTAACTGTTCAGGTAAATGAATTTGGTGCCGAATTAACCAGTGTAAAGTCTGAAGATGGTGCCGAATACATTTGGCAGGCCGACCCGGCCTATTGGAAACGTCACGCGCCGATTCTCTTTCCAATTGTCGGTCGACTCAAAGATAATCAGTACGTTTATCAGGGAAAAGACTATCACATGACACAGCACGGGTTTGCCCGGGACAACCAATTTCAGGTGACAAATCAAAGTCAGACGGCAGTGACCCTGGTACTGACACAAAACGCGCAAACACTGGCAAAGTATCCCTTTAACTTTGAACTAAAAGTGAACTTTGAACTCAAAGAACATGAATTGGCGGTTCATTTTACAGTTACTAATCCAGATGATAACGAATTACTGTTTTCGTTGGGCGCTCATCCTGGTTTTAACGTGCCTTTCGCCGGTGTTGGTGATTTTACGGACTACTTTATTCGAGTGGCACCAAAAAAAGTCTATCGTCGGATTCCGTTAAAGCCACCGTATAGTGATCCCGAAGATCCTCAGGAATTAGATTTTACCAAACCACTGCAGCTGCAGCATGAGCTTTTTAAAGATGATGCACTGGTACTGGATCTAAAGGACCAGGAAACCACGGTTATGTTGGCCAATTCACACGATGATCATGGCGTCGCGTTGTCGTTAAGCAAGGCCCCTTACGTTGGAATTTGGTCACCATCCCCCAAACAAGCACCGTTCATCTGCATTGAGCCGTGGTGGGGACTGGCGGACACTGTTAACGCAACCGGTCAATTGGCAGATAAATTTGCCGTTAATCGCTTAACCGGCAAGCAGCGTTTTGACGCCGGTTATCAAATTAGTTTCTTTTAACTTGGAAAATAGAATTTTTGGACACATTAAAAGCGGGCAATTCTTATTGAATCGCTCGCTTTTAATTGGGCTGATTTTTCTAAAAGTATTAAGATTTCGTATCTTAACGTTGTCTTGTTGACGACGGTTATGATAGAATCAGATTTGCTTTGTATGAGTAAGCCGGCTTACTCATGACGGGTTCGCAGCAGATTACCAAGGCCAAATGGCACCATACGCTCGTTTCCGTGAAGAATCCGCTTAATATTAGCCCAGTGACGATAAATAATGAAGACGGTCAAAACTGCTGCTAGGATGAATAAGTAAGTGTCGTGAATAAAAAAGGTAGCAATCGTGATGCAAGGGAACGTAATGATACTGGCTAGGCTCACCATACTTGTTAGTAGAATGATGAGTATCCAAATGCCAGCCGCCAGGAAAAAGAATGACGGTTTATAGGCCAGCAGCATCCCGGCACTGGTAGCGACGGCCTTTCCCCCTTTGAACTTATCAAAGACGGAAAAGGTGTGCCCCAGAATCGCGGCCAGGCCGAATAAAAGCGGATTAATTGTGGCAACGTGAAAGAACATCGGCAGTAATGTCGCAACGGCACCTTTTGAGATATCCATCGCCATGACAACCGAACCGGCAATCGGGCCCAAAACCCGGTATGTATTGGTTGTGCCGATATTACCGGATCCGTGTCGACGAATATCGATATGAAAAAAGGCCTTTCCGATCCAGACGCCACTGGGAATTGAACCAAGCAAATAAGCAATAATGAACATCAGGACAATCTTTTCAATATTAGAATCCATGTTTAAACCCCACTACAATCATGTTTTGTTAATATAATAGCACTTCTAATATTAGCATGATAATGGCGAAGCGCCAATAAAATTTGTTTTCCAAAGATGTTAATTTAGGTTATGATGAAGTAGATTGTTTAAGAAGGAGTCATGAAAAATGGTAAAACAGAAACAAAAATACGATGATTCCTCGATTCAAATTCTTGAAGGACTCGAGGCAGTCAGAAAACGCCCCGGTATGTACATCGGGTCAACAGATTATCGAGGCCTGCATCATCTAGTATATGAAATTGTCGATAACGGTGTCGATGAAGTTTTAGCCGGATATGGTGACATGATCAACGTGACAATTCACGAGGACAACAGTATTACGGTTGTTGATCACGGCCGGGGAATGCCGGTCGGCATGCACGTTTCCGGCAAGCCGACGCCGGAAGTGATTTTAACCCAGCTGCACGCCGGTGGTAAGTTTGGCCAGGGCGGTTATAAAACTTCTGGCGGGCTTCATGGTGTGGGCGCCAGTGTTGTGAATGCTTTGTCAACTTGGTTGAAAGTGACCATTGTTCGAGATGGCTACAAGTATGAAGAGGACTTTAAGGACGGCGGCCATCCGGTCGGAACGCTGCGGAAATTAGGAAAGACAAAAGCGCACACCGGAACAACGGTTAGCTTTAAACCGGACCCAAGTATTTTTACCAGCACGGTCTATAATTTCTCGACGTTGTCAGAACGTCTTCGAGAATCGGCATTTTTGTTAAAGGGCACCAAGATTACGTTAAAAGATGAGCGCCCCGGACAGGAACAGGAAGAAACTTTCCACTACGAAGAAGGAATCAAGGAATTTGTTCAGTACTTGAATGAGGACAAGCATACGCTTGGCGACGTAATGTTTTTTGATGGGACCAAAGATGGTGTTGAAGTTGAAGTCGCTGCCCAGTATAACGACGGCTATTCAGAAACGATGATGTCATTTGTCAACAATGTCCGAACCAAGGATGGTGGTACCCATGAGGCGGGCTTAAGAAATGCCTGGACAAAGGCGTTTAACGATTATGCCCGCAAAGTTGGTTTGTTAAAAGATAAGGATAAGAACCTGGAAGGCAGTGATGTTCGTGAAGGTCTGTCAGTTGTCTTATCCTTACGAATTCCGGAAGAAATCCTGCAATTTGAGGGTCAGACCAAGGAGAAGTTGGGGACGCCCGAAGCCCGATCGATTGTTGACAGCGTTGTTAGTGAGAAGCTTGGCTACTATTTAATGGAAAATGGTGAATTTGCGCAAATGCTGGTACATAAGGCATTAAGAGCGCGCCAAGCTCGGCAGGCGGCTCGCCGGGCCAGGGATGAATCCCGAAACGGTAAGCGCCATAAGAAACAGGAGCGTCTGCTTTCAGGCAAATTAACACCGGCCCAGTCGAAGGATTACAGTCGAAATGAACTCTTTTTAGTCGAAGGGGATTCGGCCGGCGGATCAGCCAAGCAAGGTCGGGATCGTCGTTATCAGGCAATTTTACCGTTGCGAGGAAAAGTTTTAAATACCGAACGGGCCAAATTGCCGGAAATTATGAAGAACGAAGAAATCAACACGATGATTTATACAATCGGTGCCGGTGTCGGCGCTGACTTTAATATTAAAGATGCCAATTATGACAAAATTATCATCATGACGGATGCGGATGATGACGGAGCGCACATTCAGATCTTATTATTAACGTTCTTTTATAAGTATATGCGGCCGATGATTGATGATGGTCGCGTGTTTATCGCATTGCCGCCACTTTACAAGCTGCAGCGTGGAACCGGTAAAAAAGCCAAAATTCAGTACGCCTGGACAAACGAAGAGTTGGATTCGGTTTCCAAATCGTTTGGAAAGGGCTACAGTTTGCAGCGGTTTAAAGGATTAGGTGAAATGAATGCCGACCAACTGTGGGAGACAACCATGGATCCTAAAACCCGAACGCTGATTAGGGTCAGCATTGATGATGCCGCCTTGCTGAGCGCCGGGTAACCACTTTGATGGGGGATAAGGTTGAGCCTCGGCGAAAATGGATTGAACAGAACGTTAAATTCAATCTGGAGGAAGAAGGCAGTATTCTCGATAATACCGCGAAATAAAAGGATAGGGAGATTTAAAATTGAGCAAAATTGAAAATTTATCTCTTGAAGATGTAATGGGAGAACGATTTAGCCGCTATTCCCGTTCAATTATTCAGGAGCGGGCCCTGCCTGATATTCGGGATGGTTTGAAACCTGTTCAACGGCGAATCCTTTATGCAATGAACAAGGATGGCAATACGTATGATAAAGCCTTTCGAAAGTCAGCCAAGTCCGTTGGAAATGTCATGGGAAATTTTCATCCCCATGGCGACAGTTCGATTTATGAAGCTCTGGTTCGGATGAGCCAGGATTGGAAAGTCCGGGAGCCGTTAATTGAAATGCACGGCAATAATGGTTCAATGGACGGTGATCCGCCGGCTGCCATGCGATACACGGAAGCCCGTCTCAGTAAAATTTCGACTGAAATGCTTCGGGATATCGATAAAGATACGGTTGATTGGGTCTTAAATTTTGATGATACTGAATATGAACCACGGTGCTGCCATCCCGGTTTCCAAACCTGCTGGTAAACGGCTCTACTGGAATCTCCGCTGGTTATGCGACAGACATTCCGCCTCATAATCTGGGAGAAGTCATTGACGCGGTCCTTTATCTGCAAAAACATCCCAAAGCGACTTTGGATGATTTAATGCAGTTCGTAAAGGGACCTGATTTTCCAACCGGGGCAATCGTCCAGGGAATTGATGGTATTAAAAAAGCTTATGAAACCGGTCGGGGAAAAGTCATTGTCCGTTCCCGGACAACAATCGAACAATTAAAAGGGAACAAGTCCCAAATTGTTGTTTCTGAAATTCCTTACGAAGTCAATAAGGCCCAGTTGGTTAAAAGAATTGATGAACTTCGCCTGGCCAAAAAAGTTGATGGCATCTCGGAAGTTCGTGATCAAAGTGACCGCGAAGGGATGAGTATTGTCATTGAATTAAAACGGGACGTTGACTCAACGGGAATTTTAAACTACCTGTTTAAAAATACCGACCTTCAAGTATCGTATAACTTCAACATGGTTGCAATTGACCATATGCGGCCAAAGCGCCTGTCTTTAAAACGAATTCTGAGTTCCTACTTGGAATTTCAGCAAGAAGTTATTAAGAAACGAACCCAGTATGATCTGCAAAAAGCACTGGATCGTCAGCATATCGTTGAAGGCTTGATTAAAGCCTTATCGATTTTGGATAAAGTGATTAAAACCATTCGAGCCAGCAAAAACCGAAAGGATGCCAGGGATAATCTGGTTAAGACCTATCAGTTTTCAGAAAAGCAGGCCGATGCGATTGTTGCTTTGCAGCTGTATCGGTTAACCAATACGGATGTAACGCAGCTGGAAAAAGAATCGCAAGAATTGTCTGATCAAATTGCCGGCTTTAAAAAAATTCTGGCCGATCCAAAAGAACTTAACCGGGTGTTGGCTCGCGAATTAAGAGCAATTGCTAAAAAATACCGCAATCCCCGCCGAACAGAAATTCAGGCGAAAGTTGCAACCATTAAAATCAGTACAGACGTTATTATTCCCGATGAAGAAGTTGTGGTAATGGTTAGCCATGATGGGTATATTAAACGCAGTAGTATTCGGTCATTTAAGGCTTCCGGTGATGAGAACGGCCTGAAGGATGAAGATTATCCAATCTTTATGAAGCAGCTGAACGCGCGTGATCATCTCTTTATGTTTACCAGTAAAGGCAACTTGATTTATCGGCCGGTCTTTGAGATTACCGACGTCAGGTGGAAAGAAACCGGTGAGCATATTTCCCAAACAATCGGCTTGGATTCAGATGAGGAAATTATTGGCACGTTTGCCTTTAGTTCATTAAAGAATCCGGGTGTCTTCTTGATTGCAACGGATGACGGGCATATTAAGCGGACCAAATTAACTGATTTGGCGCCGGGGCGTGGTTACCGAAAGCACGCCTATATGTACGAAAAACTGAAGAATCCGAATACAAGGGTTGTGGCAATTGATTATTTGGCAAATTCAGAAGTTGATGGTAAATTATTATTAATTTCAAAACTTGGGCTGGCATTAAGGTATAATATTAGTGAAGTACCGGTTAACGGCGCGCGAACAACGGGAGTTAAGTCACAAAATCTCGGTGATGGCGACGTGATTGTCAATATGCAGCTGGTTAATGAAGATGATGTTGTGGCAATTATTACCCAACGAGGGGCTTTTAAGAAGTTGGCGGTTAAGGAAATTTCGGCAACTTCAAGGGCGCGAAAGGGTGTTATGATTCTGCGTGAATTAAAGCAGCATTCCCACCGGGTAGTTGATTTTACGGTTATCGGTAATGATACCCAGCCGCTTGAGGTGTTAACCGATCATCAGCGGGTCCATGATATCCTGCCAAATGAATTTTCACTGGGCGGTCGTTATTCAAATGGTTCGTTTGTGATTGATGTTGATAGCGAAGGGACACCTGTTAAGCTTCGCCAAAAGCCGGTTGAATTGACGATTAGTTAAAATTTTATGATCTCTTAATTGATTGTGATTTCATTTAGAATTATAATCAATAGTAATGGTTAATTATAAGTTATCTTATAAACAAGACGATGCTTATTTTCACTTTGAAAGCGGTAATTTACTTCGTCTTTGGCCTAATTTAGCTATCATATAGAAGTAGGGATTAAGTTGTTAATTCTGGCTTCATTAAGGAGAGACTGAATGAAAACCACTCAGGAAAGTATTTTTTCATCAAAAACGTTATCGTATTTTCTTCAGTTGGCTGATACAATGAATTATACGCAGGCAGCTCAAATCTTAGGAATTACGCAGCCTGCTTTAACTCAGCAGATCAAAAAACTGGAGCGGACCGTTGGCACATCGTTGTTTTATTCAGTAGGTAAAAAATTACGGTTGACCGATGCCGGTTTCATTATGTTGCGAACAACGCATCAAATTTATGATTTGTTAAATGATGCGACAGATGAAATTCAACAGGCAACCAGTTCAACCACCGGTGAAATTAATCTTGGTATCCTAGCTTCAATTGAAACGAAGGTTTTTGAAGACTTCGCGTTGGAACTTTATCATGAGAACCCTGATCTGGTTGTTAACTTCCACATGCTGACCCGAAAAGAAATTTGGGAAAGCTTGGAAAATAACAAGATTGACCTGGCGATTATGTATCTTCCCGATGAGTCGATTAAAAACTGGAAACCATACAGTTCCAAGAAAATCATTTCGGATGATTTACTGTTAATTCACCATAATCCGGACCTTTCAAAGAAAAAGCGGGTTCAGCTTAAGGATGTTAACGATCGACCGTGGGTTATGTATCCGCAAGATTATTATTTGAATCAAACGCTGCGGGAAACTTTCAAGAATCAGATGGTTGATTTCCCGACAGCGGCTGCCCGGTACACGATGCCTGAACAAATCTTAAAATTTGCGATCAATACGGGTACTAATACGGCTTTGCCAAAATCCTATATGGTCAATATTAATTTAAAGGATTTAACGAGTGAAGACATTTTCGTTTCTGAATTCGATCCTAAAGTTAAATTTGATTTGAAGTTTGTTTATCGAAAAAATAAGAATGAAATTCCGCGAATTGGTCGTTTCCTGTCCAAATTTGACGAGTTTTTAAATTCAAGAGATTATTTATCCCGATTAGCAGACTGATTAAATGAATAAAGGAGATTTTGTAAATGAGTAAAGAATTAGTTTTTGGTCACCAAAATCCTGATACAGATGCAATTGTTGCTGCAAAGGCCTATTCATATCTTCAAAATAAATTAGGATATGATACCGAAGCAGTTGCCTTGGGTCAGCCCAATGCTGAAACCAACTTTGTTTTGAATTACTTTGATGAACCGACACCTCGGGTTATTAAAACCGCTGCTAATGAGGTTGATGCGGTAATGCTGGTCGACCATAATGAATTCCAGCAAAGTGTCAGTGATATTAAAGACGTAAAAGTAACCCACGTTGTTGATCATCACCGGATTTCAAACTTTCAAACTGAGTTACCATTATATTACCGGGCAGAACCACTTGGCTGCTGCAGCACGATTTTGGTAAAAATGTTTGATGAAAACAAAGTTGAAATTCCTGCCCAACTGGCTGGTTTAATGCTTTCAGCAATCATTTCAGATACCTTGCTTTTGAAGTCACCGACCACAACAGATGATGATAAGATTGCGGTTAAGACTTTGGCAGAAATTGCCGATATCGATTACGAAAAATATGGGATTGAAATGCTGAAGGCTGGTACAAACGTTGCGGCTAAGAGTGACCAGGAATTAATTGATTCAGATGCAAAATCCTTTACGATGGGCAACAAGAGCGTTCGAATCGATCAAATCAACGTGGTTGACTTTGACGATATTGATAAGCGCCAAGATGATATTAAAAAGGCAATGTCTGCAGAAGCTGCCGATAAGGGATATGATTTATTCCTTGTGTTGGTAACGAATGTTTTGAACAGCGATTCCAAGTTAATTGCTGTCGGCTCTTCTCTTGATGCTGTTGAAAAAGCCTTCAATGCTAAATTTGCTAGTGATGACACCATGCCATTGCCAGGGGTTGTTTCCCGAAAGAAGCAAGTTGTTCCACCATTGACAGATGCATTGAGTTAATTTTTAAAAATATGATGTCAAATAAAGGGAATTGGGGTTCTAAATGGGCTTCCATTTCCTTTTTATTTTGGGCAGTATTGGTTTGCTTTACACACTCTGTTAGCCGGCTTATAATAAAGAAAAACGATTGTGTACAATTTATTACGCCTAACGGAGGAAAGATATGGCTAACAAAGAAGATTTAAAAAAGCGATTAACCCCAGAACAATACGCAGTTACCCAACAGGCTGCCACTGAAGCGCCTTTTAGCGGTCAGTATGATAATTTTTACCAAGCGGGCATTTATGTCGATGTGGTTAGCGGCGAGCCGCTTTTTTCTTCAACGGATAAATATGACGCCGGCTGTGGTTGGCCGTCATTTACAAAACCAATTGACACTGACAGTCTGCAAAAAGATTTGGATTTGTCACATGGTATGATTCGAGAAGAGGTTCGAAGTAAAAATGCCAAGTCACATTTAGGCCATGTCTTTAGTGATGGCCCCAAAGATGCCGGTGGTCAGCGTTACTGCATTAATTCTGCCGCGCTAAAATTTATTCCGGTTGACGAGTTGACAGCGGCGGGGTACGGTAAGTACAAGCAACTTTTTGAGTAAGCCGATTTATGATTAACTAAATTTAAATACGAGAGGTGTCAGTTATGGAAGATACAGCAATTTTTGCGGGTGGTTGTTTTTGGTGCATGGTTAAGCCGTTTGATACAATGCCGGGAATCAAGAAGGTTGTTTCCGGTTATACCGGCGGCCACGTTGCCAACCCAACCTATGAACAGGTCAGCAGCCATACTACGGGGCATACGGAAGCCGTTAAGATTACGTTTGACCCTGAAGTTATCAGCTATGAACAGTTGGTTCAAATTTATTGGCAGCAGACAGATCCAACCGATGCTATGGGCCAATTCCAAGATCGGGGCGATAATTATCGACCGGTAATTTTTGTTAAAAATGATGCGCAGCGAAAGATTGCTGAGGCTTCAAAAAAGAAATTAGCCGAAACCGGCATGTTTGACAAACCGATCGTAACCCAGATCGAAGACGCCAAGCCATTTTATCCAGCTGAAGAAGAACATCAGCAATTCTATCGAAAAAACCCACTTCGATTCCAAATGGAAGAAGCGGGTGGTCGTGAAAAATTTGTAAAAGAGCATTGGCAGCACGTCAAACAGGAACGTTAGAAACATTGGGAGTGACAGGAAGTTGCCCTTTGGCGCATGTTTCCACTCGATAATAATCGTGATTAAAGAAACGGGAGCGAGACAAAAGTAATTTTATCTCGCTCCCGTTTTGTTGCTGTTAACTACGCGGCTTTTCAGCAATAATTGCCACGTAGCCGCCTTTTTCAAATCCGGTTAACGGTTCCTCAACAGTTTCGTTTGTATATAATGGGTTTTTAACCAGAGTCTGTTGGAATGAAAGGTGAGTTAGCCCGAGATTCTGTTCTAAAATATGCTTTTTTTCCAAGGTTGTGTGCCAGTAAGCTGAATTAACCAACTCGATTGGGTAGGGCCATTTGGGCAGAACATCTGCTATCGCTGCTGATTGGTAACTACCAATTGTTTTTGCCAATAGATACAGCAACCCATAGGCACTCTCTTTGGCACATCAATTAAAATAAAGTGGCCGCCTGGTTTTAGGGCTTTTAAACAATTTTGATAGGCAGCCGTTAAATCTTTGATGTAACTGGAACTGCCGTTGAAATATACGGTATCATAAGCCTGATTTGGTAAGCTGACTGTTTCCGCTTTCCCAAGCAAAACTTGTAATCCTCGTTTTCTGGCTATTTGTGCCATATCTTTAGATGGTTCGACGCCATCAAACAATGGTAGGGCGTATTGGCGGTGAAGCGCGTCCTCAAACAAGCCACTCCCACAGCCGATGGAAAGCGCGCTTTTTGTCGAAGCTGTAGTTAATGCGGACTTTAACAGCTTTAATTCGCTTAAAAAGACCTGCTTATTTGCCATAAACCATTGATCATATTCAGTAGCATACCCATCAAAAATTTCCGTTTCATTTGTCTTCAACATAACAAACCTCCAAGAATGATTAATTGCTTGGAGAGAATCAGCATTTCCTTATTATTTAAAGCTTCCCTACGCGAGTATTGACTCACAGGTTCAAAGGGTTTCCAAAAGGTCTCAGCAAATTGCTCCCCTAGCTATACTTTTAGTATAAATGATCTTAAAACCGGGCGCATTAGAAATTTTAATTTAGTTATTAACGGTCTTGGGATTGCGTAAATTTGCTTGAAAATTCCATAAAATCAAGCGCTTTAGTTAAGATTGCCTTATAATAATATAAAGAGATTAAGCAGTTGTAAACAAAAAGCAAACTGATTTTAACAGGAGTTGTGAGTGTGATGGATCGAAAAGATCGGGTTAAATTATTAAGTGATTTGGTTAAAATTAATACTGTTGGCGGTCGTGAGGAAGCAACGGCCAAGTATCTCTCCCGATATTTGGCTGAATATGGGATTCACGGGAAAACAATTGAAGTTGAGCCGGGGCGCTTTAACTTGGTTGCCGAGATTGGTGATCACCCCACCCCGGTAATTGTTTTTGAGGGCCACCAGGACGTTGTGGATATCGGTAATCGAAATAAGTGGCTCCATAACCCTTTGGGCGCTGAAATTGTCGGTGATCGGATGTATGGCCGGGGAACCAGTGATATGAAGGCCGGACTGGCGGCCGAGATTATTGCGATGGTCGAGTTAAAAGAATCTGGTAAGCCGATTCATGGAACCATTCGCCTGTTGGCAACGGTAGGCGAGGAATCCAGCACAGTTAATCATATGCAGGGAGCCCAGTATTTTGCCAGTCACGGGTATTTGGACGATGTTTCGGCCGCAATTATTGCTGAACCCAGCGGTGAGCCGTTGGATTGGTTGACACAGGACGTACCATTGAATCCGTTTAAATTTTCAAAATCCCAAATTAAACAACTGGTAAACGATAATAATAGTACCGAACAATACTTATTAAGTTTTGCTCATAAAGGATCCATCACCTATGAAACGCTTTCAAAAGGAAAAACGGCACATAGTTCGTCGCCTCAACTGGGAATTAACGCGATTGCGCCATTGATCAAAACTTATAACAATGAGGTCAAATATTTCCGAACACTGCACGAAAAAAATCCAATTCTGGGTAAAACCATTCCGGTGGTTACCAAAATTGATGGTGGTGATCAGTTGAATTCTGTTCCCGCTTCAGCTTCTGTTTTTGCTAAGATTCGGACTATTCCGGAAGAACCCAACGATGATATTGTTGCGCATTTGAAACGAATCGTTGCTAAAAACAATCAGGAATCAACGGCAGATCTATCTCTCAAATTACTTGGCAATAAAACGCCGGTTGAAAGTGATCCGAATGATCGTTTCATTCAACTACTTAAACAATTTGGTGAACAGGAACTTCAACAGACATTACCGTTGGGCGGCTATCCGGGTGGTACAGATGCTTCCGAATTTGTTAAAGCCAACCCGGAGATTACCGTGGCAGTGTTTGGGCCTGGCAATATGACTGCTCATCAAGTGGATGAGTTTGTCGAGCTTGAGAATTTTGAGCGGTTTATTGATATATACAAACAGACAGCCCGCAGCTATTTAAATGATTAAAGCAAAAACACCTGATACGAATTGTGGCTTTCTTCGTTAGAAATGACGGAGGATTTTGCAAGGGATGTATCAGGTGTTTTAATTTTATAAATGTTATTAGCGATATTGTTTGGTAATTGTTGATTTGGTTTGAAATGGATCATTTTTGTGGTTTACTGTTGCCATTTCAAGCGCTTTATCTATTGTAGTAATTAATCATCTGAAGACAATTGATTTGGTAGCAAATTAAGAAAACCAATCAATAGAGTGGCGCTTTTGTTTGAATAATTACTGAAGCTGTGCGCCATCAGTGAAAAATTAAATAGAGATAATCATTGACGACAATCCCCATCTGAACTACGCTATCTGCATAACAAAAGAGCATTTTTACCAAATTTTAAATTTAATAGCAGCATAGTTAGGCATTGGCACCTCTGGGGGGAGTGGTCATTTTGGCAAGTAACGAAAATTGGAAACTTTCATTAACGTTTATATTTCAGTGCTTGTTGGCATCAGTCGTTTTAGGAATTGGTATTTGGACGAAACCGTCTCCATCGGATAACCTTGTTGTTCGAATAGATAACAAAGTTCTGTTCATTATTTTTTTAATAGCAAGTTTATTGGGCGTTTTTTTAGAACTGTTGGCTAAAAAAACTAAGCAGCATCATTTCGTAAATGGAGTGGGAAATGCGATTGAGTTGCTTTTGCTTCCAAGTGCATTTCTTGCGGCAATCAATTTGCTATGCTTGTTTCCGATGGTTAGATTCCAATTATCGAGTGAATTGCTGGGTTATCCGGTAATTATTCTTTTTATAGCTGCATTGTTTCCTTTGACATTTGTTCACGTTCAAAGAGCACAATCGCTAGGTCAACGGATATTACTGCTGATTCTATTCAATATCGCTTTTGACGTGGCATCGATTCAATTGGGCCTGCTGTCTGTTAAACTTCTTTCAAATACCATAATTGAAATTATTAGTAACGTAGGATTTATTTTAATAATCGGATGGGTAATGAGCTGGTGGGGATTTAAAATTCCCGAACTCTTAAAGTTCCGTTTAAATGCCAATGCTAGAATTGTGGTGTTGATAGGGGCTCTGTCTTTTTGGATGATTGCAATTGGAACTAGCGCGTTCTCAAGGGCGGACAGTTGGATACGTTTCCTTAATGATTGGTCCTTTAAAATACAAAGTGTTCCAGTAACTGTTATCATCGCGACTATTACAGGATCCTTTATTGAAGAATGGCTATTTCGTTATGCAATTCTTTGGCAGTTAGTCAAACACTATCGTCAGATTTCTAAAAACCCCATTTTAATTTCTGTTGTGATATCGTCAATTCTGTTTGGGGTAGCTCATTCGACAAACGTTTCGAATGGCCAAGCAATTCAGTCAACCATTTTTCAAGTTATTATGGCAATCGTTGTGGGGGTATTTTTAGCATCGATATACTTATATACCGGCGTATTTTGGTTTTCGGTAATTTTACACAGCGCAGCTGATTTATTGAGTGGCTTACTTGTTAAAGGTGCCAGTTTTACGGCAGGTATACCTGATTTCTTTCACGTTGAATTGTATGGTTTATACTATTGTTATTTTGTTGGCAATTTCATTTTATTTATTAATCAGGAAGAGAAAAACCGTTGAATTGACAGTTGATCAAATGATTGATCGCTCTGGTAGTAATTTTTAATGAATTACTGATAGACCATTTAAAGCTGGAAATAATAAAAGTGCCTTATTTACCGACAATCTTTGGTAGTTAAGGCGCTTTTATTGTTTTAAGACGATCACACTTAATCCTAAAAATTTGAGCGTGATGGAGATTTTTGGCCAGATAAAAAACCGGAATATTTATTTAAAAAATGATCTTGAGCAAAGGCAGGGAGACAAGAACCCAGCCAATGCAAATCACTAATAAAACGATGCCAAGTATCCATACCCACGAATGACTCTTTTGTTGAATTTCCGGGTTATTTGAATTTTGCCTCTTATAAGCTAAGCCAATTTTGGATCTTCTGCCATTGGATACTTACGACTTAAATACGGTTCTATCCACGATACCTGAATTATTTTGATAACACTAACTCCAAGCGGCCATAAGATTATCCAACAGATAATTCCCATCAGTTCTATCCATGAGTCATCATTAAGTAAAGATACTGCGGATGCGAGAGCAAACATTAAAATAATAAAAGCAGTATACATCCCTAAACGGTAGAAAGATCGAAGAGCAAGCCATTGTTGTGTTTGCTTAACTTTTTTGGAATCAAGGTTGATAATCTCTCTAGATTTATCCGAATCATCTAAAGATTCAAATAAATCAGCAATTTGGACATCAAGAGCGTTAACAATCAGCCTTAAAGTCTCTAAGCTTACATCTTCTCCAGATTCTAATCTTTGAACTGTGCGAGTGTTAACTTGGCTTTCTTCAGCCAGTTTTTCCTGTGTCCAACCACGTTGCTTTCTTAAACTAGCAATTTTTGTCTTAGTCATTATGCACAAGCGGTATTAAGAAAATCTTACCGCTTTTCACCTCCTCGTTTTTAACTACCCAAAATATAGCATATCTCATATAGGCGTACCACGACAGTATAACGACAATAAGGCGACAAGAGGACGACAAGAGGACGACAAGAGGACGACAACATTAAAGCCAACAAAGTATTATCGTTAATAGCCTTCTCACTAAAGAGTCTTATTAAGTCAAAGTCCAACCAATAATCTGAGTAATTACTCACTTCTTGCCGTTCTTGGTACTGGGTTATCTTGTTTTTTGAAAGAAGCAATTTTAGAGATAAAGTAAAGGGGGTGCCTGCTTATTGATCGATTATATTCCGGAAGTCGTTCAGCCACCATTACCAGAGAATTTTTGATTTTTAAGAATCAATTAAAAAGAATGAGACGTTAGATAATACATCCTTTTTGTTGGTTAATAATTTTAGTTTGCCTCTCATCAATAACGTAATCGTACAAAGCTTTAAAAACAGCTTTTTTAGCTGGATCTTTCTCATACAGTGCATGATTTAATAGATCGGTCACCGAAATTTCTTTTACATTTTCGAGGAATTCGTTTAACAATTGTTCATCTTTAGTTTGCTTTGACACATTAAGTTACCCTGATTTCTTTTTTATTCGTTAACTTTTCTTCCCAAATACCGGCCGATCCAATATATCCCATTCATCATAGGTCCAATCGCCACTATCAAAAATTTTATCATGTTCCAAAAAATCCTTGGCTTTCAAGACTAACGGCGAAGCGTTATTAATGTTTAGATTGGCTAAAGGAATTTCAAGGGCGCCTAGTGAATCTTGGCCGATAAATTGCGTCACTTGGCTGGCCATTTTGCCGTTAAGATTGGTGATCTCGTAAAAGACACAGATGTGTTGATTGTAGTTCCAATGCTTGTATTGCCATGGAAACCGAAAACTGGTAACGCCTAACTGTTCAAGTTGGATGGGAACCAGTCCGGTTTCCTCTTTTATTTCGCGAACAATTGCGTTTTGAAGCGGTTCACCATCTTCTAAGCTCCCGCCAGGTAAATCATATCGATTAATGTACGGACCGCCATTTTTCTTAATAACAACTAGGCGATTGTGATAGCTGATGATACCGTAAACGCTAAATGCCCGATGAAACTTTTTTGACATTGGAATACCTCCGAATTGTTTATGATTAAATCTTTTGAATTAGTTCATATTATATCATTTGTGACGTTTCACTTTGAAACCGATTTTAGAAATGAGGATTTCGAAAACTAAGCCATTTCGTAATCAGGACGGCAAGGAGTAAACCGATAATTGCACACAAGCCCACACCCTTAAATGCCCATTGAGGATAAACAATTCCGCCAATTAATGACCCCAATGTTAATCCGAGGTATAGAAAGGAACTGTTAAAGGACATGATAGTTGAGCGATTTTTAGGGACAATATTGACAATATAGGTTGTTAACGCAGTGACGCCTAATCCTTGTGCTAAGGCGAGCAGAATCAGGAACGTGATTAAAAGAAAAATTTTGTTTGCCGTAAAGGTCATCCCGAAAATAAAGATTATTGATAGCAGACCATTGATGATGACACTACGCATTGCGCCTAATTTAGTTGTGACAATTCCACCAAAAAAGCTGGCAATAAAGTTGCTAATACCGTAAGTGATAAAGACTAAGCCAGTTTGGGCGGTGTTATCGTGAAAGGTTTGTTCAATATAAGTTCCTAAGAATGTATAAAGGGTATAAAAACCAAACATCCAGACCAGGTTAATGCTGAGTGCCCAGGTTGCGTGATGGGTCGTTAATAACGTTCGAAAAGCATCAAGGTAGTTCGTCTGTTGATTGAGAAATGGTGTCATATTCGGGATCACGACTAAGAGAATCAAGTAAGCAATTAAAGTTAGTCCTGCTGATCCCCAGAAGGCCATATGCCAATTTGAAAGTTGCGCTAATCCGGTTCCTAACGGGACGCCTATGGCAATTGATAAAGAAAGCGCCGACATTGTAATGCCCATGACGGTATTTAATAAGTGGCCGTGAAAATGATCACCAATGGTTGCCCAGATATTTGGCATGGTTAATGCAGCACCGATTCCGGCAATTGCCCGAAAAATGTAAAATTGGCTAAGTGTTGTCGCAACTGCACAAAGAAGACTGCCAATTAGAAAGATCCCTATCCCAGTTGTCAAAATTCGTTTTTTATTAAACTGATCGCCAAGCGGTCCAAAAAATGGAGAACCGATAGCGTAACACACTGCATAAATTGTAACAGCCAGTGCAGCGGAACTTAAATTGACGTGATAATCTTGTCCAATTGCGGGAAGCAAAGGGGAAATAATAAACGAGTCAGCTCCCATAATAAAAACGATTAAGAATAAACCGGTTACCATTAAAACATCTTTAAAAGTTATTTGATTTGTTAATTCCAATTTAATTACCTCTCTGAATTAAAAGATAAAACCAGCGAGTGGAAATGCCAATAAGGGAATTTTTTGATACTTATTCCCAGTCAAAAATATGTGATAGAATAGGCACAAAAGTCGCTAAGCTATTTTTGGAAAGGAAGGATTGATTAGAAAATGAAAGCGTCTGAAATGAGCCGCCGGCATGGTGAACTTTGCCCGCTTGATACTACATTAAAAATTTTAGACGGCAAATGGAAATCGATTATTCTTTGCCGGTTAATGAAACATGACTTTCGATATACCGAATTATTGCGGACATTGCCGGGGTGTACGCGACGAATGCTATCGTTGCAACTTTTGCAATTGGAAACTGACCGGATTATTATTAAGCAGACTGATACCAGCTACGTTCCGGTTAAAACGAGTTATCGGTTGACGTCAGCTGGGCGATCGTTGGTGCCGATTATCTTGGCGATGAATAAATGGGGAGCAGCATATTTAAAGCGTCTGATTCCGGTTGGTGAGTCTGAAATTTCCGAAGTTAGGAATGATTAAAATGAATCAAATTCATCAAACAGCTAATAAGATAGCGTACTTTTCTGTTGGAACCGTTACGCCGATTGTTTTTTTGCACGGTTTGGCATTGGATCACCATTCGACTGCTGGCTTTTTCGAACCTTTCCTAAAAGGGTTGGATTACCGGCGGATTTATTTTGATTTGCCCGGAATGGGGGAGACGGCCGCGTTAACAAGTGCCACTAGCGATCAAATTCTTGAAGCGATTATGATAGCGGTTCGAGAGGTAGTCGGAAATGAAAAGTTGATTATCTATGGTCATTCGTTTGGCGGTTATTTGGCACGGGCGATTGCGGCGCACTTTTCCAACCAAATTCTAGGCATGTTTTTGACATGTCCAGTAATAACTGCCGACCATACAAAAAGAAAGGTTGGTAAACATATTAACATTGTTCAAGAAAGGATAACGCCAGCTGCCAATCAAGAATATTGGGATGACTTTCTGGACATGAATGTGGTCATTAACCAGGCCAGCTGGCAAGCTTATCAACGACTGATTATCCCTGGTTTACAAAATGCAGACCTGTCATTTATTGCGCAACTTGAAGCAACCAATTACCAGCTAAGTTGCGATTCCAAACTCAGAGAAATTCAATTGTCTTTTCCATTAGAAATGTTGGTTGGCAAAAATGATCATGTAGTTGGCTATCAAGAGCAAAGTGAGTTGGTAAGTCACACCCCATTGGCAAGGGTTCTTTTATTGAATCAAGCCGGCCATAATTTGATGATCGATCAACCGGCAGCAGTTAGGGTTCAGTTTAAACAATTTTTAGGTGGCCTAACCCCTTGATTGATTTTAACTTACATAATAATTCGTCCTTGTTTAATTAATAATTCGTGCTACTATATTGATTAGAATTTAAATTGATTAATCGCATTATCTATCTGGGAAGTGAGCTTGGTGAGTTACTCAATTATCATCTCAAAGATTTTTAACAAGTTTGCCATGTTCAACTGGGGCGTGACGGTTTTATCATTTATATTGGCGATTGTTTTGTATCCGCAATTGCCTAAAGAGGTCCCTGATCATATTAATGCTTTTGGTGTCGCTGACAGTTATGGCGGTAAGTTGACGGTGTTTATATTACCTTTTGCATTAGCGATGATTGGTCTGCTGGTTTCCAGTAAGTGGATTGATAACCGGTATGCGGACTTGACCATCCAGAATACCTTGGCAAAGACGTTAATGTTAGTGGTCATAATCCTGCTTTGGTATGCGGTTGGAATCTTTTTTCTGACCTATTATCAGCTGACCAAGTAGTTAGCTGCTTTTCGGGACTACTTAATAGATACGATGACCTTGAGTATTATGAAGTTATATTTACAAACCAGAACAAGAAAAAGGAACCTTTGGATGGGTTCCTTTTTCT
>NZ_BAKI01000017.1 GCF_000583655.1 Lentilactobacillus farraginis DSM 18382 = JCM 14108 | reverse complement strand
TCAGTTTATAAAAATGCTGATTTTATGGGATTTGTTTTAGGACAAATATTATAGTATATAATTTTTGTCCTGTCTTCTAGCTTTTAACGATTTTTTGTTCAAAACAAATAAAAAAATGGATATTTAGTTCTATTTGGACAAAGACAGTTTTCACTCTATCCTTTAAAATGGCTATATTAAAGTTTATGTGAAATTAATCACAATATTTAGTTACTTTTAAACTGAAGGGTGGTTCATCAAATGATACATGATTTGGCAATTACAAATGGACTGGCGATTCTTGAAAATGGTGGGAAGCATATAGACATCGCCGTTGATAACGGCGTTATTACGCAACTTGGCCGGCAGTTTAATGCACGGAAAGTCATTGATGCCACGGGCTTAATTGTCAGTCCTGGGATGGTAGATGCTCATGTTCACCTTACGGGAATTGGAGGCGGCCTTCGAGATAACTTTGAAGGATACCAAACGGGAACAAGTGCTGGCGCAAAAGGTGGTGTGACAACGTTGATTGAAATGCCTATGAATCAATTACCTGCAACCATTAACGGGAGAACATTGCTTCAAAAGTACAATGCCGGTCAAAATAATCTGAAGGTTGATGTGGCCTCTCTTGGCGGTATCGTACCAGGAAATCTTAATGGTGAAATCCAGGAGATGAATTGTCAAGGCGTTTGTGGTTACTTTATCGCAACCTGTGGGCATCGTTGCATGAAAGCTGATTTTACGAATTCAGATGATCATACGTTACTTGAAGCAATGAAGCAGGTTAAAAAAACGGGCAAGGTTTTAACGATTCATGCTGAAAATGAGGCGATTACTCAAATGCTAGCCGAAAGATCGGAAGCAAGCGGTCAACTATCAATGGCTGATTTTGTTGCAAGCCGACCTGTATTTGCCGAAGTTGAGGAAATTCGTCGGGTGCTCTCCATGGCTAAAGAAACTGGATGTCGAATCAGCATCACCCATGTTTCAAGTATCGAAGGGGTTGACGAAATTACGAAAGCAAAAGCTGATGGGATTGATGTAACGTGCGAAGTATGTGTCCATTACCTATATTTTTCTAAAGAAGAAGCCGACAGAATAGGGCCGCTGTTAAAATGTGCACCGCCAATTCGTGAAAAGAGACAACAAACAGGTCTTTGGCAGCGACTTAGGGATGGCAAAATTGATTATGTTGCATCGGATCATTCAACCTGTCCGCCTCGGCTTAAAGCAGTAAAAAACGTCTTTCAAGCCTGGGGTGCGTTGCCGGACTCCAAAATAACGTTGATATCATGTTTGATGAGGCCGTTCAGAAACGGAAAATGACTTTAAAACAATTTGCGCGTTTGGTTGCCAGTAATCCCGCCGATCGTTTCGGTCTTTCAAAGAAGGGACGTATCAGTGTTGGCAAAGATGCTGATTTTGTTTTAATTAAACCAAATACGTCCTATATTTTAAAAGCAGACCAACTTGAGTATCGAAATAAGATTAGTCCCTATGTTGGTAGATCAATCGGTGCAAAAATCACCCAAACGATTCTTCGCGGACGTACTGTCTATAGTGAACAAGGTGGCGTAACGACGGCGTTTCAAGGACAATTCGTCAAGAAGTTTAATCAAAATCATCATAATTGGACTTTCAAACAATTATGTGACAAACGGGATACCATTTTTGGCCAAAGTAAACAATGATGTCTGCTTTGAAAGCGCATACAATATACTTGTAGCAAAATAAAGGGAGGCTTAATCATGGAACTCGAGAAGACAATGAGTCTGGAGAATACATTTGACCAACGACTTAAAGAATTATCATCAATCGGAAGTGATCCAACAGGCGGGATGACCAGGCTGCTTTATACTGATTCTTGGAAACAAGCACAGGAATATGTAAAGAAGCAAATGGAATCCATGGGGATGACAACTCAATTTGATAAGGTTGGTAATTTATTCGGACGTGTTGAAGGTACTGAATTACCAAATGAAACAATTATGTCTGGTTCTCATATTGATACTGTTGTTAATGGAGGAACATTGGATGGTCAATTTGGTGTGGTTGCGGCTTTAACTGCCAGTCAGCTGTTACTTGAAAAATATGGTAAACCTCGTCGTTCTTTAGAAGTGATTTCAATGGCCGAAGAAGAAGGTAGCCGCTTCCCAACAGTATTCTGGGGAAGTAAAAACTTTGTTGGAATTGCTGATAACGATGAAATTAAAGACATTGAAGATGCTGAAGGGTATAAGTTCGTCGATGAAATGCACCGTCAAGGGTTTGATACTAATGAAAAGCAAATTAAACGTGATGATATTAAAGCATTTGTTGAAGGACATATCGAGCAAGGTAGCATCCTCGAAACTGAGCATGAGCAGATTGGAATTGTTAATAGTATTGCCGGGCAGCGTCGCTATAACATTACATTAAAAGGCGAAGCAAACCATGCTGGAACGACGCCATTAAACTATCGACACGATGCGGTTTATGGAATGTCCAAAATGATCTCCAAAGCACTTGACCGGGCACACGAAATCGGTGATCCGCTTGTTCTGACCTTTGGTAAGGTTGTTCCAAAACCTAATACAGTGAATGTGGTTCCTGGAGAAGTGCTATTTACGATGGATTGTCGTCATACAGACAAGAACTTCTTATCAAAATTCACTAAAGAAGTTGAAGATATGATGCGGCAAATTGCTAAGGAAATGGGTCTGGGTATCGATATCGACCTTTGGATGGATGAAGCACCCGTTCCAATGGATGATCACATTGTTAAGATAATTGAAAAGAAAGCAAAAGAAGGTAAATACAATTATCGAATCATGCACAGCGGTGCGGGACACGATTCACAAATAATTGCACCAAACTTCCCAACAGCAATGATTTTTGTGCCAAGCATTAAAGGGATTAGTCATAATCCTGCTGAGAGTACTAAACTTAAGGATCTTGTAGAAGGCGTTAAATTACTTGCTGACACACTTTATGAATTGGCATACAAATAAAAATAAGCAAATGAAAAGTTAGGAGACTTTAAAATGGGCTACAAAAATAATCGAATGGGTTACCAAAAACAATTATTAGGATCACGTTCTGTCGTTAAAAAGGATAATTTTGCGATTATTCCTCATGACGGATTGGTTAAAAATACGATTCCCGGATTTGAAAATGTCGATGTTTCGATTTTAGGAACACCAAGATTAGGTGCACACTTCGTTGATTATATTGCATCATTCCAAAAGGGCGGCAAACATACCGGTTTCGGCGGTGAAGGTATTGAAACGGTTGCTTATGTTGTCAGCGGCAAACTTAAAGTCAGTGATGGTAAAGAAGACAACATTTTAGAAACCGGCGGCTATGCTTATTTCCCAGCCAGCGTCAAAATGGTTATGGAGAATGCACAAGATGATCCTACCGAAGTATACCTCTACAAGAAACGTTATGAACCATTAGAAGGATATGAAGCACGAAAAATCATTGGTAATACCAAAGATCAGACACCTGAAGAATATGAAGGTATGAAAGATGTTCTATTATGGGACTTTTTACCAAAAGAACTCGGCTTTGATATGAATGTCCACATTTTATCATTTGAACCAGGCGCAAGTCATGCCTACATTGAAACTCATTTCCAGGAACATGGTGCTTACCTGATTAGTGGTCAAGGAATGTATGTTTTGGATAACGACTGGTATCCAGTTGAAAAAGGCGATTACCTGTTTATGGCATCATACGTACCACAAGCTGCTTATGCGGTTGGCCGTGGCGAACCATTGGCTTATGTCTATTCAAAAGATGCAAATCGTGATCCCGAGATTTAATCGATCATTCCAAACGAGGAGGATTAATTATGCAAGAAGTAGGAACCACTCTGGTAGACGCAACTGAATTACAGGATTTAATGAAACAAAAATTGATGAAGGCCGGTTTAAAAGAGGAACACGCAGAAGAGACTGCCCGTCATTTGACATACGCAGACGCTTGCGGCATTCATTCTCACGGGACTGTGCGAATGGCCTATTATGCAGAGCGAGTAGCAAAAGGCGGTGTTAACAGAGACCCACAAATTAGTTTTGAAGAAACAAGTGCGTCAACGGGCATTGTACATTGTGATAATGGAATGGGACAGTATGTTTGTAACATTGCTTTGGACTATGCAATCGGAATGGCTAAGAAATCGGGAGTTGCCGTAGTTGGTGCAGAAAAGACCGGTCATAGCGGTATGCTTTCTTATTATGTTAAAAAGGCTGCAGAAAACAATCTAATTGCTATTGCAATGTGCCAATCTGATCCAATGGTAGTGCCATTTGGTGGTAGTGAGAATTATTTTGGTACTAACCCATTAGCATTCTCGGCACCAAAAGCAGACGGCGAACCTTTAGTGTTTGACATGGCAACAACCGTTCAGGCTTGGGGAAAAGTATTGGATGCCCGATCAAAGCACCGTTCAATTCCTGATACTTGGGCAGTGGATGGTGAAGGAAATCCAACTACAAACCCGAGTGACGTTCGTGGATTACTACCAATTGCCGGTCC
This sequence comes from Lentilactobacillus farraginis DSM 18382 = JCM 14108, assembly GCF_000583655.1. GTDB lineage: Bacteria > Bacillota > Bacilli > Lactobacillales > Lactobacillaceae > Lentilactobacillus > Lentilactobacillus farraginis. The sequence goes on along the minus strand of NZ_BAKI01000017.1, from coordinate 44,271 downwards.
TAAGGGATATGGCTTAATGATGATGATTGATGTGTTATCCGGAACTTTAATGGGCTTGCCCTTTGGAAAACATGTGTCATCGATGTACGCTGATCTAACCAAGAAACGAAATTTGGGTCAACTTTATATCTTGATTGATCCTAAGAAGTTTACGCAGCTGGATGCATTCAAAAATCAAATTTCTCAAATGGTTGAGGAATTACATGAAATGCCACCCGCAAAAGGATTTGATCAAGTGTATTTGCCTGGTGAACGTAGTCAGCTTAGATATAAAGAAGCAATGAAAAATGGCATCGAAGTTGCTAGTGATATTTATGATTACTTAAAAAGTGACACAGTTCATTTTGATAAATATAACGGCAAGGATGCTTTCGCAGAATAATAATTGAAAGTGAGTTGGTAACTATATGCTGCACACAATAATTGAAAAAAATAGTTATCAGGATTCCATCGTACTAATGCTGTTGACCAATTATCTGAAAACATTAGATGGTGTTAATAACGTTCAAGTGATGATGGGAACCCCTGCTAACAAAGATATCTTTAGAACTGGTGGCTTAGCTACCGACGAATTGGATGAGGCCAAACCAAGTGATATGGTTATTGTCATTGACACTGAGAGTGACAATTTAATTGATGAAGTTGTGAAAAAAGCCAAGGACTACCTGGATGCCCAGGGTAAGGCAAGCAATGATAATGAAGCCACTGATGAACGGGTAAAAACATGGGATAAAGCACTAGAATTGGGAAAGAATGCATCAGTTGCTTTAATTTCGGTGCCTGGTGTTTACGCAGCAGTAGAAGTCGAAAGGGCATTGGATGCTGGGAAAAATGTCTTTTGTTTTAGCGATAACGTTTCAATGGAAGATGAAGCCAGACTAAAACAGATGGCCCATGAAAAAGGGTTGGTATTAATGGGCCCAGATTGTGGGACTGGTATTGCTAATGGTATTCCTTTAGCCTTTGCTAATCGAGTTCGTAAAGGAAGCATTGGAATGGTTGGGGCTTCTGGTACTGGTATTCAAGAAGTTTCAACTATCATTCATAAACTGGGTGCAGGTGTCACAAATGCAATTGGTACAGGCGGACGTGATTTGAAAGCTGACATTCAGGGGACAACCTTCAAAGATAGTATTGCCCTATTAGATCAAGATCCTGACGTTAAAGTAATTGTTGCGATTTCAAAGCCTCCGGCACCTGAAGTTCGTGATGATGTCCTGTCACTACTTCGTGCAACAAATAAACCAGTTGTCGCAATTTTCTTGGGTGAAAAGCCGACATCCCATGAAGAAGGTTTATATCGTGCCTATACTTTGGAAGAAACTGCACGAATTGCAGTAGACCTTTTAAACGGAAAGACACCTGGTTCATACGATGATGAATTGGCGATTCCTGATATTCAACTGGAGCCCCAACAAAAATATATTAAAGGTTATTATTCCGGTGGTACATTAGCTTATGAAGCTGCCACTTTGATGAATGATGCGCTGAATTTGAACGCTAAGGATGCCGGTGATGGCTTTATTCTTCAAAAGGAAGGCTATGAAGTTATTGATTTAGGCGATGATGTTTATACTCAAGGACGGCCACATCCAATGATTGATGCTACCAAACGGAAAGAAATGATGGTTGAAGCTGGAAATGATCCCGAAACAGCAGCTATTTTAATTGATATTGTTTTAGGCTATGGCGCACATGACAATATGGCTGGTGAATTGGCACCTACGATTAAAAAAGTGATTGCTGATGCGAAAAATCAAGGAAGAAATCTCCCAGTTATTGGAACAATAGTTGGTACCGATCTTGATCCACAAAATTATGCTAAGCAAAAAGAAATTTTGGAAGAGGCTGGTGTGATACTTTGCCAAAGTAATGCACAGGCGGTTAAAACTGCTTTAGCGTTAGTTGGGAAACCAATTTTTAGTGAGCCAAAACCGATTCGTCCTAAGACGTCATCAGTGGCTGTAATGCCGAAAGTTTCAGAAGAGTCACGTCAAATGCTGGTGGCAACAAAATTTATTAATGTCGGCTTGGAAAGCTTTTCCAAAGCAATTAATGAAAATGGCGGCGATGCTGTTCAATTTGATTGGCACCCAGTTGCCGGTGGGGATGTTACCTTACAAAAGGCGCTGAACTACTTGAATAAAGTATCTTTGAAGGTGGTGGTTTAATTATGGTTTATGCAAATATTGAAGAAGCAAATAACGCAGTTGTATCAAAAATCATTGCTGGATCACCATTTTTGCTTGATGTGGTTCCAGCTAAAGAAGTGATTGATGAATTGAACCATGGGAAAGTATTGCTGCACGCGGGTCCTCCAATCACTTATGATAAGATGATCGATCCAGTTCAGGGAGCTTGCATTGGAGCAGCTTTATTCGAAGGCTGGGCAGATAACGAAGATGATGCCCGCGCATTAATGGAAAGTGGCGAGGTTGACTTAATTCCTTGTCATCACGTTGATGCTGTTGGGCCAATGGGCGGTATTACATCGGCTCACATGCCAGTATTTATTGTAGAAAACAGAACTGACGGGAATCGTACTTATTGCACGATGAACGAAGGAATTGGCGCTGTGTTGCGCTTTGGTGCCAATGGCCCGGAGGTTATCAATAGATTACGGTGGATGAGAGATGTTTTAGGACCAACATTGAGTCTGGCACTTCAAATCAGAGAGCCACTAAATGTAAACGTTTTAGTTGCAAAGGCCATTGCGATGGGGGATGAATTTCATCAACGAAATATTGCTGCATCGTTGGTCTTTTTGAAGGAAATGGCACCCAGTATTGTTAAGCTTGATATTGATCCTAAAGACAAAGAGGATGTCATTCAATTTCTTGCCGATACTGATCAGTTCTTCTTAAATATTATGATGGCATCTGCAAAATCGGTAATGGATGGGGCTCGGCAAATTCATGAAGGAACAATTGTCACCGCAATGTGCCGAAATGGGTATGAATTTGGTATTCGAATTGCTGGAATGGGTGACGAATGGTTTACCGGCCCTGTTAATATTCCAAAGGGACTCTATTTTTCAGGATTTTCCGAAGAAGATGCTTCCCCTGATATGGGAGACAGTGCCATTACTGAGACCTTTGGTGTGGGTGGCTTTGCATGATTGCTGCTCCAGCAGTAACACGATTTGTTGGGACTGGTGGTTTCTACGATGCATTAAACATCAGTAATGATATGACCGAAATTACGACAGATTCCAATCCTAATTTTCCAATCCCAACATGGGATTTCCAAGGAATTTCAATTGGAATCGATGCTAGAAAAGTTGTCGAAACTGGTATTTTGCCGGTTATTAATACTGGTATTGCTAATAAAAAGGCAGGCCTTGGTCAAATTGGTGCTGGAACTGTGACGCCACCAATGGCATGCTTTGAGAAAGCAGTCTTGGCCTATGCAAAAAAATTAGGGTTTCAGGAATATGCGTAAAATACAAGTTAAAGCCGAGCGAACGCTTTTTGGTCTCCCCAATGGGCAATGGTACGTTCATAGCATTTTTAAACACACTTTTAACATGACGGATCGTAAACATATTTCCTTAATCTTGATCGCAACAGATCAAAAAAAATTACTTCCTGGTGGCGTTTACCTTCCGGAAAAAGATTTTTACGACTTGTTGGCTCAAATTAAAGATACTAAAGAGATCACTTATTTAGATCAATCTATTTTTATCGAAACGACTTTTGAAAGATGGCAACTTGTTTTGAGTAAGGCCTACGATATCAGATTATTGAAATCAGGTATCACCGATCGACGAGTCGCATTGTTCCTGGATGCCTGTCAAAAGTTGGATAAATTGACCGGCTTGGACATTCAATTCCATGATTTATTATCCAAAAACCACTCACCGCTAAAAGATCAAATTTTTCAATTAATGAACCCAAGTACTGCTCAAGAGGCAGTTCGATACTTTATTGGAAGAGGCAGGGGATTAACACCCTCCGGAGATGATTTTCTAATTGGTTGGTTGCTGATCAACTGGTTAACGAGTCAAGAAGATTATTTAAATGATCTTATTCGGCCAAAAATTATTGATGATAATTTTACAACAGATATTAGCCGACACTATTTGAATCATGCGATCCATAAGCGCTTTAGTAGTGCACTTTTGGATATTTGCGGGTTATTTGGATGGGCAAGGAGCTGATAAGGATATCGATAACTTTTTACAGAATGCAATTGATTATGGCAATACTTCCGGAATTGATACTATTTCCGGTGTGGTGTCAGCGTTGATTTTTAATCACGTAACGGATCAAGCAGAAGTATAATAGTAAATTTTCTTGGATATAGAACATGAATACTTTTGGAAGGGAGGGTATCAAATGGCTAAAAGAGTTGTTGTGGCAATGGGTGGTAGTGCCATTTTGAAACGTAATCAAAAGCCAGAATTTGATGTTCAAATGGAGAATGTTAAACGGAATGCTGAAGAGATCGCTAAAATCGAAGCGATGGATTATGAAGTTGTTTTGACCCATGGTAATGTCCCACAAGTTGGCAATATTTTAAGGCAGAACGAGATCGCCAAAGATGTTGTCCCAGCTTCTCCATTAGATGCTTGCAATGGAGAGTCACAAGGATATATTGGCTACATGCTTGAGCAAAGCTTGAAAAATGTATTAAAGAAGAATCGCTCTTCGGCTAATGTTGTGACATTACTCACTGAGGTTGAAGTTGATTTGGAAGATCCGGCTTTTGAAAATCCCAGTAAGCCGATTGGTATCTTCTATTCCGAAGAACAGGCGAAATATTTACGAGCAAAAAAGAATTGGCTGATGGTAGAAAATAAAGAGCACGGATATAGGAGAGTTGTGCCATCCCCTAATCCGTCAATGATTCACGGGGTGGATTCAGTTATCCATCTCTTAGAGCAAAATAATATTGTTATTGCTGCTGGTGGCGGTGGTATCCCTGTCTATCAGACTGAAGATGGATTTTTAGCTGGTGTAGAAGCCGTTATTGATAAGGACCTAACGGGGAGAAAGCTGGCGGAACAGGTTGGCGCCGATATCTTTATGATTTTAACCGATGAAAGTACAGTTTCAGTAAAGGACAACAGAAATCGTGAAAAATCATTGCGGGATGTTTCCGTCGATGAAGCTCAAGCGTATCTTCAATCTGGTCAAATTACCAGTGAACGGATGAAATCGAAAGTTGCTGCAGGAATTGAATTTGCCAAAATTGGCGGGACATCAATTATTTGTGCATTAGATGAAGCCGGATTGGCACTTGAAGGCAAAGTCGGTACGCATATCAATTGCACATAAGAAGCACAGTAGTAAAAACAACAAATAGATTTACTGGAGGTAGATAATATGGGTCATCGGTTAGATGGAAAAGTAGCAATTGTAACAGGTGGGACATTAGGCATTGGCTTAGCGATTGCTGATAAATATGTTGAAGAAGGCGCAAAAGTAGTGATTACTGGCCGACATGCAGATGTTGGTGAAGAAGCTGCAAAATCAATTGGGGGTCCGGACGTTATTCGTTTTATGAAACATGATGCATCTGACGAGGACGGTTGGGTCGAAGTATGGGATAAAACCGAGGAAGCATTTGGACCTGTAACAACAGTTGTTAATAATGCTGGAATTGCAGTTAGCAAGAGTGTTGAAAATACGACAACTGAAGAATGGCGTAAGGTGCTTGCTGTCAATTTGGATGGGGTTTTCTTTGGTACCCGTCTTGGTATTCAACGTATGAAGAATAAAAATCTGGGCGCTTCGATTATTAACATGTCTTCAATTGAAGGCTTTGTAGGCGATCCTACTCTGGGTGCCTATAATGCATCCAAAGGAGCCGTTCGGATTATGTCAAAGTCAGCAGCTGTTGACTGTGCCTTAAAGGATTATGGTGTGCGTGTGAATACCGTTCATCCTGGCTATATCAAGACGCCTTTGGTTGATAATTTGGAAGGTGCAGAAGAAGCAATGTCACAACGAACAAAGACCCCAATGGGACACATTGGTGAGCCTAATGATATTGCGTGGATTTGCGTTTATCTTGCTTCTGATGAATCTAAGTTTGCAACAGGATCGGAATTTGTAGTTGATGGTGGGTATACTGCTCAATAAAAAATAATGGCCGCGACAATTAATTTTGTTAGCGACCATTATTTTTTATTGGACTATCTGTTCATCTTCGAATTCTGACAGTTCCAGCGCAAGTCTTAAATTTAAGCTATTTTGGGGATTCTTAACCGACAATCCTAATATCTTTTCGCATTGCTTAATTCGATATTTGATTGTATTACGGTGTAAATACAATGCATTAGCTGTTTTGGTGATTTCGCAATTGTAATCCAGATAGACTTTCAACGTTTTCTTTAAATCTTTGACGCTAGCCTCTTCTGGATAAGCAAGGTCCTTTAAAATTTTTTCACAGAAGTAATGAATGCTTTCTTCATTGGTATCTTCAAATAGTCCGACAAGTCCTTTTGGATGGTAATGATTGACAATATCAGGATCATATAGCTGCTTGGCTTCATCTAGCGTTGATTTTGCTTCAATAAAGGAGCTAGAGATGTTTTCAATTGATTTGTAAGGGTTACCAAATGCAAACGTCAGATTGATACCCAGTTCATCTTTCAAACTTTGGGAGATATCTTGAAGGATGTCTTTGATATTGGGCTCATCGGATTGAAACAGAATGGCGGTTTCGTTACTATTTTTAACTTTAAAAATGGCAACATCTTTTATTTTGATTGGTAATTGTTCTTGAAGCCATAGTTTGGCAATTTCGGCTTCTTCTTTGCGATAAATTATTTGTGCTTTTGATCGTTTATTTGGCATGCAATATGCTAAAGCAACTTGATAATAGTTACTCTTAATAAGTCCGTAATTTCTACCTAGGTCAATCCAATTACGATTATCATTTGATTGATCGGTTTTGGATTTTACTAGCTGTTCTAAGAAGTCACTTTTTAAAATATCAAAAAATTCTTGGACCTTATGATTTTTATAAAGCATAAATGTTAGTACTAACACTGCCTGTTCAATAGCAAATTCAGAAATTGGGTAGGGGATTTGCTCAGGTTTTAAAATGATTAGATGAAAGGGGAAATAACTGCCAACTTTAACCGGATACCCAATCATCTGTACTTTTTCACCTTTTAAATTATTGATTAGGAAAGCTGTCTTTTCTTTGTTGATTTTATTAAAATCATTTTCGCTTAATTGTTCCGCGTAAAATGAAGCTGGATGGTCAGAGCCAGAAAAATAATTCGAGTGACTGATAACTTTATGCCACGGGCTTAAAAGAATAGCAGGTGCGTTAATAATGTTTCCTAATTCTGCAATAAATCGACTAATGGTTACGTCGTTCATAAGTAAATTTGAAAATCGTTTTTGGATATCCAAAGCATATGATAGTTGTTCAGTCTTTGAATCCCATACATAGCTTAACATCTGATATAGCAAACGGCCGAGTGGTTGGGTACTCGGAATTTTAATAATTGGCAGATTAACCTCAGAAGCATATTTAATGATTTCCGGATCGATCTCATCAATAAACCGACCAACTTTAATGCCGAGGGCAGCGACATCTTTAGTCAGAAGCGATCTAATAAATGGCTTAAGCATTTCTTGTTTGCCATCAAAAGCCATTGCTGTTGTGAGGATGATCGCATATTTGGGAATATAATCGGCAATATCCGGAGTCTCGGTTATTTCGACACTTTCTACTTGTCTGTTAAGGTCTTTGTGGGTTGAAACTATTTCGAGATCTGAAAACCTTGGTAATTCCAATAATTCTTTTAGCATAGTCAAATTATTCACCCTCCTGATATTGTTAGCGCTTACACATCTTTAATTAAAACATATTTGGCCACTTTAAACAATCACTAACCAAATATAGTTCAAAGCGTGTAATGATATTTTAAGTGTAATACTTATAATTAATATTGTAAGCGCTTTCCAAACAACTTATTAACATGGAGGTCATCGAAAATGAATAATGGAAAAGAACACCCTGGCGGGTTGGAGTATTGGAAAAAAATAGTTATTTTGCTTTGTGTTGGATGGGTAACGATTTGGATTTATAGGTCTGCTTTAGCACCGGTATATCCACAAATTAGGCAATCACTTGGTGGAAGTGTTTCAGACACCGCACTGGGCTCAATCTCAAGCTTTTACTTTTTAGGGTATGTTGTAATGCAAATTCCCGCAGGTTTTTTGGTAGATAAAATTGGTAAAAAGATGGTTTTGATCCCGGGATTCGTGATGTTTGCAATTGCTGCATTTATTGTTGCTCGAGCTGGTTCCATTCAAATGATTTATTTTGGTAGTTTGCTTGCTGGCCTCGGATGTGGTTCATTTTATGGTTCAGCATATAGTTTAACTGCCCAAAACATTCCAGCTAATAAAAAGAGTTTTTCGACAGCAATTGTTAATAGTGGTTCCGCGGTGGGATCCGGATTCGGAATGATTCTTTCAAGTTTCTTAGTTGCTCAACAGGGATTACCATGGCAAATCATGATGTATATTTCGGTTATTATGATTGCATTTATTGTTGTTGCCTTTTATGCCATTATTCGAAGTAATAAAGATGATATTGCTTCTCAAGAAGCCTATATTGAAAATAAATCAGATTATAAAAAAAATATCAGCAATGAGAAAGTTTCATTTAGGACATTGTTAGCGCCTAAAATGCTTTTTACTTACATTTTATATTTTGCGACTTGCTACGCTTATTACATGATTGTGACGTGGCTGCCAAATTTTCTTGCAACTGAACGGGGGTTTAAAGGAACAGCAATTGGTTTTTCATCATCACTAGTGGCTTTTGCTCTATCCCAGGTGCATTGTTTTTTAGTAAGTTGGCAGATAAGTTTATGGATCATAAAATTCAGTTTATTGTTATTTTGGAAATTTCAGCCGCAGCAATGTTATTAATGACAGTTCAAGCTACAAACGCAACCTTCCTGTTAACATCTTTAATTTTGTATGGCTTTTTAGGGAAGCTGGCTGTTGAGCCAATTATTATTTCGTGGTTAGGAGAAAATGCGCCTCAGGTTGGAATTGGAACTACCCTTGGCGTGTTTAATTTCTTTGGAATGATGTCCTCGATCGTTGCTCCAGCTTTAACAGGGAATATATCAGACATTACTGGATCAAAGATTTTAGGCTTCTATATCGCCATTGTGCTCTTGGTTATTGGAACGTTGCTTTTCTTGGCAGCAAATATTCATAAAAAAACACCAGAAGTAAGCTCAGACTTAACCTAATAATATATAAAATTGGAGGAGATTATATGTCAAAAATTGTCGTCGCCCTTGGCGGAAATGCGATCCTTTCCAAGGATGCATCTGCACAGGCTCAAATGAAAGCAGTTAAGGAAACAGCAAAGGAACTGGTTAATTTTATCAAGAATGGGGACCAGCTGATTATTACCCATGGAAATGGACCACAAGTAGGAAACCTACTACTTCAGCAAAGTGCTGCAGACAGTGATGAGAATCCAGCGATGCCACTTGATACCTGTGGTGCAATGACCCAGGGAAGTATTGGCTATTGGTTTCAAAATGCTATGAAAGCGGAATTGCTGGACAGTGGCATTGATAAAGACGTGATGGCAATTGTGACCCAAACAATTGTGGATGAAGATGACCCGGCTTTTCAAAATCCATCCAAACCAATTGGACCATTTTATAAAGAAACAGAGGTTGAAAATTTAAAGGCCCTTCACCCGGATTGGCAAATCATTGAAGATGCGGGTCGAGGCTATCGACGAGTGGTACCTTCACCTAAACCGTTGGAAATAAATGAGTATCGAGCTATTAAAAAAGTTGTTGACGCCGGTATCATTCCAATCGTTTCTGGTGGCGGCGGTATCCCAGTTGTTCGAAAAGCAAATCGGTTGGTTGGCACTGAAGCCGTTATTGATAAAGATTTTAGTGCTTCCAAAATTGCACAATTAGTTGATGCTGACAAGCTGATTATTTTAACATCTGCTGGAGGTGTTTATTATAACTATGGTAAGCCCAACCAACTTGAGTTAAAAGAAGTTGGGGTTGATGAAATCCAGAAGCATATTGATGCAAACGAATTTGCCAAGGGTAGCATGATGCCCAAAGTTAAGGCAGCAGTCAGCTTTGTTCGAAATACTGGTAATCCGGCTGTAATTGGCGATTTGGAAGATGTTAAGGAAATCATTAGAGGTGAAAAAGGAACCACAATTGTAAGTGAAGGGGTTACAGCGACTGTAAAATAATAACATCGCCTTCTAAAAATAACGCAAAGCATTAGAATAAATCTTACTTTCTCTTGAAAAATCCATTTAACATGGTATGATTGAACATAAATTAAATCGATTTGTTTTGTTATGAAGAGAAGAGTAGCGATAACCATTCCTAATCAGAGAGCCGGGCTGATGGAAACCGGTAGGCATGGTGATTGCGAAGATGAGCTCTGAACAATGACGCGTGTTCACGCACCAGTCACGGCAGGATCCGTTACCATCCCAGACATAATTTGTGTCGTTGAGGCAATTCATGTAAGTGAGTTGTAAATCAGGGTGGTAACGCGAAGCTTTCGTCCCTTGGCTGTTTTTGGCAGCTTGGGGATGAAAGCTTTTTTCTTTTCTTCATAACATCACAATCATTAAAGGGGAGGAGCATTAAGCAGGAGCGTTGTAGTTTGTCGTGATTAAGATTGATTTTTAAGCAGTTGCAATTATTCAGTATCAATGCAATATCAAAAATAGAGGGGCGTTTATAACATGAAAAAAAGTACAAAATGGATCATTGGCATTGTTGTTATTCTTGTAATCATTGTGGCAGGTTATTTTAGTTTTGGAAATAAGAAATCGGCCAGCAGCCAGACGGTGACGGTCGGCATTATGTCCGGTACCAGCAAAGATGACAAAATTTGGAATGAGGTTGCCAAAATTGCCAAGGATAAGTACAAACTTGACGTAAAGTACAAAAAGTTTACTGATTATACCCAACCTAATAAAGCAGTTGCTAATGGTGATGTTGATATCGATGCCTTTCAACATTATGACTTTTTGGCTGACTGGAATAAGAGCAACAAGGGAAGCATCGTCCCAATCGGTAAGACATTTATCACCCCAATTCGGGTTTACTCCAAGAAAGTTAAGAGTATCAATGATTTAAAGACTGGCGCGACGATTGCTGTTCCAAATGATGCGACCAACGAATCGCGGGCACTGTTTGTTTTGAAAAATGCCGGGTTAATTACCTTTAAGCCGGGAACCAAACAAGCTACTTTGAGTTCAATTGCCAAAAATCCAAAGAAAATTAAGATTAAGGAATTGGATGCCAGCCAAACGGCCCGGGCACTTTCAGACGTTGACGCTGCTGTTATCAACACCAACTTTGCCCAAACGGCCGGTTTAAACTACAAGTCAGCTATTTATGTTGAACCGATTAACAAAGATTCCAAGAAATGGATCAATATTGTTGCTGCTCAAAAGAAAGACAAGAACAAGAAAGCTTATCAAGAATATGTAAAAGCCTTCCAGACCAAGAAGATCAAGAACCTGATCAATAAAGAATACGGTCAGGCTGAAATTGCTGCCTGGGATCTAAAGATTAAATAATTCGAAATTTGAAGAACAAAGGGGTGTTTTGATGGCTGACAGTGTCATTGACTTAGAAAATATTAGCGTCCTTTTTGAACAGGAGGGCCAAACGATCAAAGCGGTTAATGACGTGACCATCCACGTCAATAAAGGCGATATTTACGGCGTCGTTGGTTATTCAGGCGCCGGCAAATCGACACTGGTCCGCGTCATTAACCTGTTGCAAAAGCCGACAAGTGGCAAAGTTGTTGTCAATGGGGAAACTTTATTTGAAAAAAATGGGCAGCAAAGTGCCACGGAGATTGATACAAAGCAACTAAGAGCCAAGCGCCGCGGTATTGGCATGATTTTTCAACATTTTAATTTGTTGGAAGAGCGAACGGTTAGCCAAAATATAGAATTTGCTCTAAAGCACAGTGGCCAAAAAGAAAAAGCCATTCAGGCCAGAGCACAAAAGTTGCTTGAGTTGGTTGGTTTGGGAGATCGTGGCAAAGCTTTTCCGGCCCAACTTTCCGGTGGTCAACAGCAACGGGTGGCGATTGCCCGGGCATTGGCCAACGATCCGGAAATCCTAATTTCCGATGAAGCTACTTCTGCCCTGGATCCCAAGAATACCATTCAGATTTTGGATCTGTTGAAACGGGTCAATCAGGAACTTGGTTTAACCGTGGTCTTAATTACTCACGAAATGGACGCTGTTAAGCGGATTGCTAATAAGGTTGCGGTGATGAGTGACGGTCAGATTGTTGAGCGTGGCAGTATCGTTGATGTCTTCACCAATCCAAAGTATCCATTAACTAAAGAACTAATTGGAACTGCCGGTGAATCTGAAAAGGCCCGGCGAATTTTAGCCACCCATCCGGTTCAAGCCGCGGCTGATCAGTGGGAGCTACTTCATTTAACCTATACCGGGCCATCAGTAATTGATCCGGTGGTCACCGAACTTTACCAAAAATTTGACGTTGAGGTCAGCATTATTTTTGGTAACGTTGACGAATTGCAGGGCATTCCGGTCGGCACACTGTTTGTGACGATGACCGGCGCGCCGGAAAAGCGCCAACAGGCCATTTCATACCTGCATGAGGAAAAAATCGGTGTTTCAAAAATTGAAAAGGAGGCGGCTGAATAATGGCATGGTTTGCAAAGTATTTTCCAAACGTGATCACTCTCGGCTGGGGTGGCGAGGATGGCTGGCTGACAGCGATCGGCCAGACCATTTACATGACTTTTTGGTCCGCCTTGTTTGGCGGGATTCTCGGCTTAATCTTTGGTGTTGGGCTGGTGTTGTTTGATAAGGGCGGCATCAAGGAAAATCGGCTGTGGTTCAACATTTTTGATAAAGTGGTTTCGTTTTTCCGGGCGATTCCCTTCATTATTTTGTTGGCCTTTATTGCACCGGTGACGCAAAAAATTGTCGGAACACAAATTGGAACAACGGCGGCTTTGGTACCATTGTCGCTGGGAATGTTTCCATTCTATGCCCGTCAAATTCAAGTTGCCCTGGAAAGTGTCGATCACGGCAAAATTGAAGCTGCCCAGTCAGTCGGGGCCACCTTCTCAGACCTAATTTTTTCTGTTTATTTACAGGAAGCTCGTTCAGAGATCGCTCGGGTGACAACCGTAACCTTAATCAGTCTGATTGGTTTAACTGCCATGGCTGGCGCGATTGGTGCCGGTGGCCTTGGAAATACGGCAATTGCTTATGGGTATAATCGCTTTGATAATGATGTCACGCTGGTTGCTACTTTCCTGGTGTTGATTTTTGTGCTGATTGTGCAATTGGTCGGCGACTTTTTGGCCAAACGGCTGAGTCATAAGAGCGCGTAGTTAAAACAATTACCGGCTAATGTTGGTAATATTTCGAGGTGGCTTTAACAAGTCTGGTCTGTTTTCGCAAAGATAATGATGTTGGAAAGGTCCGTTGAATTAGTATGCAAAAAGATGAACAGTTACAGATTCTTAAAGATTTGATTCAAATTCAAACGCCCAACGGCAATGAGTTGGCAGTATCCGAGTATATCGGAAAATTATTTGATCGCTATCATATCGATTACCGGATCGATCGATTTGGCAACAACCGGGCAAATCTGATTGCCGAAATCGGTGCGGGGGAAACTGATCGCATTTTGGCGTTCGAGGGTCATCAGGACACGGTAGCTGTGTCGGATCCCGATAAATGGACGCATGATCCCTTTCAACCAGTGATTACCAATGACGGTAAATTGTATGGCCGTGGTTCAGCTGATATGAAGAGTGGGTTGGCCGCCGAAGTTATTTCACTGATCGAATTGGCAACGGCGAAGGTGCCGATTAGTGGTAAAGTTCGTTTAATTGCCACCGCCGGCGAAGAATACGGGACGCCCGGGGCTAATCGACTGGCAGCGGATAACGTTGCTGGTGATGTTGATGCAATGGTGGTCGGGGAACCGACTTCCGGACAGGTCATTTATGCGCATTCCGGTAGTTTGAATTATCAAATCAAGAGTTATGGTAAGGCTGTTCACAGTTCGATTCCGGATAAAGGAATTAATGCGATTGTTGGTTTGACAAAGTATATTGATGCAGAAGCAGGTTTGTTTGATAAAGCCGCTACCGACCCATTCCTGGGAACGGTTAAACACAGTGTTACTTTGATTGAGGGCGGTGAACAGGTCAATATTATTCCCGGGTATGCTGACCTGTATGGAAATGTTCGCCCGACTTTGAGCTTTGACAATGATCATGTGATCCAAGCGATCGAGACAGCTGTGGATAAAATCAATCAGGAGACGGATTATCATTTGGAATTTTCATTGATTCATAATTTTCATCCAGTTGAGACCAACCCCAAGAATCCATTTATCCAGTTGGTAGATCAGGCAGCCCACGATAGTTATTCGGATCGAGAGGTTAAAGCGGATATTATCAATGGGGCAACCGATGCTAGCGTCTTCATTAAAAACAATCCTAAAATGGCCGTGGTTGTTTTGGGGCCGGATGCTTGGAAAATGGCACATCAAGTTAATGAATATACCACACTGACCAGCTTTTATGAGACAATTCAAGCTTATCAAAAGATTGCCGAGCGATATTTTAAATAGTTGCGCTTGAATATTTTCGAATTTATGCTGCACAGGTTCGAATCCTGCTTGGGGCACTTAAGCGAATCATGCATAAAGATGATAGAAAGTTTTATCGATTAACGTAAAACATTAACGGTAAAGCTTTTTATTACAGCTTCATTTAAAAAGTTATCGACGGTTTATGCGCTGCATGATAAAATTGAACAGTATCTTAGTAATGCAAACTGATTAAAAACGGCAAATTATGAATTTTGGAATGCCGGTATGTCAAGGATCCTTTAGTGTATTCCCCACGCATGTGGGGGTGATCCCATCGTCTACAGGTGATTCCAAGCTGGTTAAGGGTATTCCCCACGCATGTGGGGGTGATCCTACGGCCCATGTCACTCTTAACTTTGTCACCATGTATTCCCCACGCATGTGGGGGTGATCCTAGATTTCAATCGATTCTTATCAATGACGTCATGTATTCCCCACGCATGTGGGGGTGATCCCACCAAAGTGTTAACCTATGGCAAAGGATCGTTGTATTCCCTACGCATGTGGGGGTGATCCTACCAGCTACACGAAGACAACCGTGGCTGGCGAGTATTCCCCACGCATGTGGGGGTGATCCTACATAGGAAAGCAGTGATCGCTGTGCTAAATAGTATTCCCCACGCATGTAGGGACGATTTTTGAAACAATGATTATAAAAAACAAGGACCTATGAAAGGGGAGTGTCTTCCATTTCTGGTCCTTGTTTTTATTAAGCAGACAATATTTTTTAGAAAGCGGGCAATTTGTAAATGGTTGTTACGGTTGTCATATTTTAAAAGCTTTATTAAATTTATTAAGGTTAAACAATTGTAGTGAGGGAGACTTGACCTCACTATATCAACGGATAAGCATTTGCCTTAATCATTTTAACGATATATACTATAACTATAAAATAATTAAGATAATATGTTATTTATTGAAAGGAACGTTGCCTATGATTGACCCTAACGATGAAAAAATCCTCAATCTGATTCAGTCTGATGGTCGTTTATCTGTCAAACGGATTGCTCAAGCGTTATCCTTGAGTGGTCCAGCGGTGTCTCAACGACTAACTAACCTAAAGAATAAAGGCATTATCCGAGGTTATCGTGCTGAAATTGACCTGAATAAATTGGACCTCAGTGTTCGTGCTTTTGTTCAAGTAGACGTCAGTCCCAATCAAAAGAATCAATTTTATTCTTTTATCAAGCACATCCCAAATATTTTGGAGTGCAATGTTGTCACGGGTGCGTATGCGATGTTGCTGAAAGTTGCCTATCAGGTCCCTGAAGAATTGGATGATTTGGTGAATAAGTTGCAACGGTTTGGCAAGACCAACACGATGATGGTCTTTTCAACACCAGTTCGACCACGGGGCTTCTTCTTTGAGATTCAGTAGTTTACGAACAGCTGCTTGAACAAGTAATCTATATGGGGGGAATCATACAATGGCTGAAACACAAGCATATGTAGATAAGTATCAATTTACCCCCGCAGAAAATAAACGTTTTGCCAGGTCAAACTTTACAAAGTTGGTGTATACGAATGCACGCTTTGAGGGGGTTAACACTACGCTGCCTCAAACGCAAACGATTATGGACGGCATGAGTGTTGCAGGAGTACCCATCGCAGACATTTTAACCATCGTTAACTTGAAGCGTGGTTGGCAGTATGTGACGGTCCAAAAAGAACCGCTAACGCTGGCAATGGAAAAACAAATTAATAAAATTGTGGCGGCAGAAGACGCTTTAGTACCTGGCGAATTACGTCAAGGAAAGGGTGGCGTTGATTTGGGCAGTGAAGAATTTTTTGAACCGCCGTTAATTGATGAAGCACATGAGCAGGAATTTTTACAAAAAACGTTAGCTAACCCGCAAATGACGACAACTAATAAAGCATTGACAGTAATGTATCATAATATGCGCCAGCAGATTTTTTGGGACGGGAATAAGAGAACTTCGGTTTTGAGTGCCAATAAAATTATGATTGATGGCGGTGCTGGTTTGATTAATGTCCCATTAGATAGGTGGGATAAATGGAACAAGTTGATTGCCGAGTATTATCGGACCAATGACATGGAAAAAATTAAAGGTTGGACCTATCAAAATGGTATTCAAGGGTTAGCAGTTCGGGTAAATAAAAAATCCAAGTAATAATGGACTGAGGGTCTGTCTCAAAATATGGTATTTGAGGTTAAATGTCATGTTCTAAGGCAGACTCTTGTTAGTATTTTATTGCCGACACATGTATTTAATAATATAAATCTGGAATTATCTCCAAAAAATGGACTAAAACCAAATCGATAAAGGGAATTGATTGATCCAAATGAAATGTATTCAAAAAGGTCTACTGTTAATGATTGGTTTGGCAGGAATTCTAATTCTAGCGGTGATTAGTACCAATCATTTTGGTAATCGACAGCCGCAGCATGCCACGGTAACGAAACCTGTTTCGAAAAAGAACCGGTTAGTGCCACTCACGCTGACTGATTTTAACCGGCATCCCAAATTAGCCTATGGTGGGATTATTTACTATGCGGTAAAGCACGGCAAAATCCAACGTTGGCAAGAGGTGTCCGACTTTAACCTTGGGTGGCAGATTGAGGTTCACCGGACACAGATGGGAAAGCGTTATTTCGTTTGGCCGGATAATCACATCAAAAATGCCGAGAAACGCTTGGAACCCAACTGGTTTGCTTTTAAATCGAGGAATCGGGTGGTCTACCACAGCTTTGTGGTCCATTCATTTCGCAAAAATTTAACGCAGACAACCACGCGGTCCCACATCGTAAAGCAAATCAATGCTGACGGGGCAGAAACTAAAGTTCGTGAAATGGTTGAGCGAATGGCAGTGATTACTGATAATTGAAATCTACAGGCTGATGATGTATAAAAATAACTGGATCAAAAATTAATAACGAGGCGGTATTGCAATGAAAAAGACACTTCACATTTCAAACGAACGGCCGGGCTTATGGCAGGACACCAACGTTACATACGCACAGGTTCCCGGCTGGCTTGGGCACACGACTTTGGATTTACAACTGACAGTCCTGCGCCAGTTCGAAGATCAATCACGGCCGTTACCGGTAATCTTCTGGTTTGGTGGTGGCGGCTGGATGACGGTTGACCACAATGTTCACTTACCGAACCTGGTTGATTTTGTTCGAGCCGGTTTCGTGGTGGTCAGCGTTCAGTATCGAAACAGTAATCAAGCAGTTTGGCCGGCTCAGCTTGAAGACGCCAAAGCGGCCATTCGATACATCAAGGCCAGAGCCGATGATTACCAAATCGATCCGAAAAGTGTAGTCGTGATGGGGGAATCTGCCGGTGGTCATTTGGCCAGCATGGTAGCAGTTACCAACGGCCAAAAACAATTCGATGTTGGTGATCATTTGGATCAATCCAGCGCTGTTCAAGCAGCGATTCCCTGGTATGGGGTCGTTAACCCACTTTCAGCCAAGCAGAACAGCGAAACTTCGGATTTTGATTTCGTTTATCGTAATTTATTGGGTGGTGAACCCGAGGATCATCCGGAGTTGGTTTCTCAAGCGGATCCCCATACCTTTATCAGCGATGCAACGGTGCCGTTCCTATTGCTTCACGGAACGGCGGACGAAGTAGTACCGGTTGCCGACAGCCGATCCCTATATGACGATTTAATCAGGCATGGTGTCGATGCTGATCTCTATGAGTTGACTGGCGCCCATCACATGGATGAAGCGTTTATGCAGCCGGAAATTGTTAAGATTATTGTGGCATTTCTGAACAAGCATTTAAATAATTAAAAAGTGTTTCGGAACAATTGATAGCGTTTGGAAAATACAAATATTAGTAGCAGCAGGTCTTTAATTGGGATGCGTAAAGCTTATGTCAATTGAAGGCCTATTTTGGGTTGCTTTATGACTATAACTAACATTAAAATTTGATTTATTATGCTTATATAATTATATTAATTAGTCGTTTTGTTAGTAAATAGCTTATTGCGGATTAAAACGGCTAGTCGATATTTTATGTAAATCGGATTTGAGAATCAGCTGGATTCTTGATACGATAAGAATATTATTAAACTATTTTAAGTTGATAGAGGGAGGTGCTTTAATGTGCGATACGATCCAAAGCGCATGAGTAAAAAGCAAAGAAAGGCTCAGGATTTGGCCGATCAGCATCACGATCGGGTCCTGGCGGCTTTTAAGAAAAAACAGGAGAAGTTGGCTAAGGAGACAGTTAAGCTTAACGAACAGGCTGATAATGCCAAAAGCAAGCCCAAGCAACCCAGAGCTGTTTCCAAACTGGATAAACAAACTAAGAAAATTAAAAAAGATAATCATCGTTTAAAAACAAAGCTTAAGCAGCGCCAAGATGAATATCGCAAACAGGTTGCCAAATTGCGGCGGTATAAGAAGAAGGTGGATGAAGCAAATGCCGAAAGTGCTGCACTGCAAGCAAAACTTACCGAAGTTCAAGGCCAACTAGCGGCTGCCAGGCAATATACCCGGGAACTTTCCGAAGAACGGGATTATCTGGAACGGGATAATCAGGCCCAGAGTAAGCGAATTAAATCACTGACCAATATGAACCGGCGAACCAATCAACGTTATCAAGAATTATTTCATAGTACTGAAGGACAGGAACTTTTTTCTTTAAGGCGTGAGAACCTTTCCCTGACCAGATCTCGGGAAGATTTAAAAAAAGAAATCAAGCCATTGCAGCAAAAACTGCTTGCGGCAAAGAAACCGCCTAAAGCAACAGAAGTAATTGGTCAGCTGTCGATTAACCAGTTGATTGATGAACTTTTTAGTCGGCTGGCGGAATCTAATACCATGAAGTTTTTACCAATCCTGCCTTTGTATAATCGGGTGAATTACTTGCTGCAGCAAAATATGCGACAAACAGAAAAACATCGTGCCAATCGGGCTGCGCTACATAATCTTCAACAACTTTACGGCTATGTTAAAAATATTGACGACCAATTGGCGTTTGTTTCATTGGACGGGTCGGTTTTTCCGAACCCGCAAGTCAAAAATAACCAATTTCCACTGGTTGAAGATGACGTGTACCGGGGCAATTATTTAATGGCAACCGATCAGTTTATGATCGACAAACATTATCCGGCACTTTCGGCTGATTATGCTACCCAGTTAACTCGTCAGCGAAAAGCCCAGCGGCCCCAGTCTGTGTCCAAGGATGCCTTTCTTAATCAATTCATTTTGGCCCATCCTGACGCTAAACAGATTTTAGGCAGCAAAGATATTAAGATCGTCACTTGGTTTAAGCAAATCAGCTATAAACGGCTGTTTCAACCCTTTGACACCGTACTGGAGATTCTGGATCCCAGTGAGCGCAGTGGTGATTACATTTACAACCGAATTGAAAACGTTGATACCGACCTGGCATTTATCCTGATTGAAGGGTCTCACCACGTTAACAGCCGGATTTATAAGGACCGGCCGGCTGCGCATCCGGAAAAGATCCGCATTTTAGACAATGCCTCACCCAAAGAGTTGCTGCAAATGACATATGATCACTTTAAATCATTGGCAACTCGGCAGCATTCCCATTAAATAAAACGAGACCATCAAAGGCGGATTAACTGCTTTGATGGTCTTTTACCATTTAACATGTTTCAATTTATTGACCCTTCAATACTGAATTCCAAAATAATCGGTTTCTAACGGTTGACTTTGAACTGTCTGGACGATTACTGGTTCTCTTAAAGATCCGATTCAACAAACTCTTAAATGCTTTCATTAGGCGATTCCTCCTTAACAAATGGGATTTAATGGTAACGGTCATGATTAACGGTTATCATTTCTTTCCTTCTGTCTATAGTATAAGCCAACAACCATTCGATGAGTCTATAATTTGCTCAACTTTTTTTAACATAAATAACTTATATAAATGGTTACGCTTACACCCTTGATACCTCCACCCAAATGAATTTAAGTGATTCTTGAATGACTTTTAAGAAAAGGCCAATGAAGTCAATACCAAGATGATTACAACGATAACCAGCAGCCAGCACACACGATCTTTATACCAAGCCTTTATATGCCGACGTTTCTTTTCAGGAATGTTCTTATCCATTTAATCACCTCATTATAATGACGATAGGCTACTTGGCGCCACTTGCAGCTGCTGCCATTGCCTGGACCCGATCCAACTTAGCCAGCAGTTCTTTATCACTCAGCTTACCAACTACTCGTTTAACCGGTTTTTCTCGCGCCTGAATCAGCTGAGAAATTAACTGAGACTGCCAACAGAACTGTACATATAGCCAAAGTCACTGTGGATTGTCTCTTCCAGAATATAATTGACCAAAATTTCCTCTAAATGCTTTCGGGATTTTCGGTTTAGTTTACTCATATTTTCGCACCCCCTAAAAATATTATTACACAGATCCAAGTAAAAAGCACAACTTATTTGAAAATAAACAATGATTGGTGGTAGATTCATTAATTGGTATCCCAATTTAAAAACTTAAAAGCCATTTGTTTTTGAAAATGCGCTAGACTAATTGTATAAACGACTATTAAAAAGGAGTGATTGAATGCAGCGCTATCAGCAATTGGAATTACTTTCAGACTGGCTTGTAACCGATGATATTCGTCGACTTTTTTTAAAAATGTAAGGGCTGCCGGCAAACAACCGGCCGAATTGTCCAAGCAGGAAACGGCGCAATTTATTTTTGGCTTGCGGAATCGGTATACCTTGGCCGAAATTTTAAAAGCCTTGGCGTTTCCAAAGGCAACCTATATGTATTGGCAGAAGCGAGCTTTCAAAGCTGATCGGGACAGTCAATTGGAAAAGCAAATTTTGATGATCCATCAAACATATCCTGATTATGGTTATCGACGGGTAACCGCGGTACTTCGCCAACAGCGGATTTTAGTTAATAAGAAGCGGGTGCAGCGCTTAATGCGAATCATGCGGCTGCATGTTCAAGGCGCTGACAAAGAGATTCCGGCACCGCCCAGTACATATCATTCTTACGAAGGTACGGTAGGCCTGATCTGTCGGAATCGGATTCGGCGGCGGTTTGCAACTAACATCTGCCATCAAAAAATCACAACGGATACAACGGAATTAAAATACTTTATCGGCCGTCCCGGTCAGGCGGTCACAGTTCGGTCTTTATACTTAACGGTGTTTTTGGATATGTATAACAGCGAAATCATTGTTTATCGGATATCCGAAATTCCCAGTCAGCAGCTTGTGCTTTCGGGGTTGCATCAAGCCATTCAACTTACGGCGGACTGCCGTTTTCGCAGAACGTTTCATTCGGATCGCGGCTGGGTTTATCAGATGCCGGCTTATCATCGGATACTAAAGAAAAATCGTATTTTCCAAAGTATGTCCAGAAAGGGGACTTGTTTGGATAATGCGATTATGGAAAACTTCTTTAGTATTTTAAAGCGGGAAATGTACTATGGCAAAATTTATCGAAGCGCTACTGCTTTAAAGCAGGCTGTTGACCAGTATTTGGATTACTATAATCATCGCCGGATTAAGGAAAAACTGAATTGGCAGAGTCCGGTCGACTATCGGCTTAAGGCAAGCGGTAAGCATTAGCCTATAGAGCTATGAAATTGGGCCATGGTTTTACGTCACAATTTTAATAACTTTATTTTTGATGTTAGGATTGTTTCTATTTTAAAAGCGTGCTAAAGTAAAGTTATTAAATTGTACACAACCATTGTATTAAATAAACTTGCGGTAAATCCCTGCTAGGATTATTATTTTGTTTAATTACTTGAATTTGAAAAGACAATGAATAGATATCTAAAAATATATTTCGCTTGGATTATTATTGTGGTACGATGTGAATATATTAAGCTCATTAAAACTGTTTAGTTGCCATCTTCGTTAGGAGGAGATGCTTTTTGATAAATTTATTAGTTGCGCCAAGTAGTACATCAAGTCGTAAGGCGCGCCAATGGTTAACCGAGCACGATCTTACATTTAGGGAACGTGATATTTACCGTCGGCCGCTTCGGCCTGGTGAAATTAAACAAATTCTTCGCCTAAGTGAAAATGGCTGTGAAGATATTGTGGCTACCCGATCCAATGCCTATAAGCAAAATAAAGATCGTTTGGATTCACTACCGCTGTCCCAATTTATTGAGGTACTTGCCAAACATCCTGAAATGCTGAAGCGGCCAATCATTTTTAACGATGAGAAATTGTTGGTTGGTTTTAATGATGAAGAAATCCGAAACTTTTTGCCGAGGTCATTACGGAAACATAATTTGGAAATTCTGTTAAAGAAGGTCGCTAATTAGCGGCAATTTAATAGTTTTTGTGGCTCCTTTTGGTTTGGCATTTCACTGATTTTATCGGCAAATGCGCGATTAATACAGTTTTTTTACATTGGCTTTACGGATAATTTACGCTGACTTGATAATATCAAGCTGTACCAAAAAATGGTTAGGGGAGAGTTATCAAAGATGAAAAAATCTATTTTGTCCGTGATGATTGCACTCACGTTAAGTTCGACCGGGGTCGCAATTGCGTCACCAATTGCTGGGCAGGCGTCACCTGCAGCGATTGCGGCCACAACAAAGTCCGACTATGGTGCCGGTTCACAAATTAAACTTAGCGGTGCGGTTAACGTCCGGGACCTTGGTGGTTATCGGACCCAATCAGGCTTGAAAATCAAGCCGAACTTATTAATTCGTTCAGCTAAGTTAAATACATTAACCAGGCATGATCAGCAGATTTTGGTAAACCAACATCATTTGGGAATCGATGTCGATTTGCGGACACCCGCTGAAATGAAGTCGGCACCCGATGTGAAGATTAGTGGTGTTAAATACATTGCCGACTCGGTTGTTTCCAACAAAGAAAGTCAAGCCAACAATAAGATCTTTGTCAAGAATGGTGAACAAGCCATGATTGACTACTACAATTACTTTGTAGATTCAGCGCAGGGTCGGGCAGCTTATAAAAAGCTTTTAACGCGTTGCTGACAGCACCAAAGAATAAAGCAGTCTTATGGCACTGCAGCGCGGGCAAAGATCGGGCAGGCTTTGGAACTGCTTTGGTTCTAACTGCTTTGGGCGTTGATAAAAAGACTATTTATAAAGATTTCCTGCTCTCAAATAAATATCGTAAGCAGACTAATGACGCGGCTTTGGCAGCTTTAAAGAAAAAAGGCGCCAGCAAGACCGAGTTGAAGAATAATTATTATGGCCTGATTGTTGAAAAGCAGTATTTGGATCAGGCTTATAATGATGCTTCAAAGCATTATGGGTCGATGTCGGGATTCTTGCATAAAGGACTCGGATTGACCAGCTCAGATATTAACAGGCTCAGGACTAAGTATTTGGAAAAGTGAGCAATTGACGATATTGTTGAACAGAAGATTGAATTAAAAATACATCCTTCAGAAGCTCTTTGGTGGTTAATACGTTAACCGCCGAGGAGCTTTTTTAAGTCGTAAATTATAGAATGTTGGATAGCGTTACCATTTGTGTTGAAAAAGGGATTGATTTAGTAAAAGAAAGCGCTTACTATTATGGATATAAAAATGAATTTATTATTAATAATTTGTCGGCACAAATCAGTCATGCCATGGTTAATATTTTTATTTATTGGAAAATATTTTAGAAAATAAATTTATCAGATCAATATTGATATTTCTTTATACCAAATTTAACTAAAAAAGAGGAGATTAAAATGGATCCAAAACAAATTAACAATTTACCAGATGATCACGAAAAGCTAACTACGGAAGATTTGCTCAAATATCGTTACGAAACTAAGGGGGAATTAATTAACGCGCAAATGGACGGTCAGTCAATTATCAACCCCAAGGATGATCCGACAAGAATTCCCGATAGTGGCGAGTATACCGGCATTGTTAAAATCGCTGATCAGGAGCGGATTACGCCGGTTACGGTTAAAAATTCGAGTAAAACGAAAGCCAGCGCTGTGATTTATTTGAATTTACATGGATTTACCAAATTACCACATTATAGTCCGATTCCTGTTTCAATTAAATGGATTAAACGGCGATAAGGCTTCATCATCGCTAAATTGGAAAGTGATGAGAACGATAGTGATTGTGATTTGCAATTCACCATTTTTGAGGCGGTATTTTTGTAGGTACTCACAAAATTGCGATGATTTGCCTGATAAGTGAAACAAATATGTTAGGATTGATTTTGGCAGGTATCCATCAGTAATCATGAGAACACCTTCTTAAATTTGGATTACTGGTTAATTCTGGATATACTTAATTCGCGTATGCCTTGAAAGTGGATTCCTGCTTTGAAGGGGGCTGAGACAAAGGTAATTTTGTCCGGTCCTGTTTTGTTTAATCACGATTATTATGAACTGAAAGCATGCGCCAAAAGGTGATTTTTTGCACGTTCTTTCTGTGATTGATGATATCAAATAAAAAGCATCGCAATTCACTTGGTAACAAGTAAACTGCGATGCTTTTTAGAATTTATAGACAGTTGCTAAACGCTAATTTGAATTACTTAAGCGGGGT
Organism: Lentilactobacillus farraginis DSM 18382 = JCM 14108; assembly: GCF_000583655.1. Lineage (GTDB taxonomy): Bacteria > Bacillota > Bacilli > Lactobacillales > Lactobacillaceae > Lentilactobacillus > Lentilactobacillus farraginis. The sequence continues at coordinate 19,141 of NZ_BAKI01000017.1, read as the reverse complement.
GAATGAAACATAATCCAGTTCTGCAGAATGAGCGACAGCCTGCAGCTTTATGGTATTGGTCCCTTTCTTTAAATTAACGGTGCCGTACTGGATAACTTTTCGGGTGCCGTTAACGTTTGGAACGGCAGTCATCCAACCGGTTGTATTTGGAAAGGCAATGGTCCCATTTGCATGATGATTAATTGTAACGGCGTTTGTGGCAACTTCGCCGCCGTTGGCATAGCCAATATTAACCATATAACGACCGGCTTTAGGCGCGTTAAACGTCATGGTATCAGCACTGCCTTCACTTGTTTGATGATTCTTTGATCCGACAAACAGATTGTTGGAAGCGTAACTGCCCAGTATTGTACTGTAAGAACCAGTCAAATTCCCATTCTCTGCTTCAACTCTGATTGGTTGATCGGCAGGCGTTTTTGCATAGGAAAGTGATGATTTGGCTGATGTTGTATCAGCTGGTGTGATTGACAGGCGATAACCTGATGAAGCTTGGAGATGCTTGACCGGGACAGTCAGCTGGCCGTTTTTAACTCGTAACGTCCCCGAAGCAATGGTTGTTGGGGATGCTTGGGTGTCAACGCCATACCAAGGCGTTTCCTCAAGTTTAACCTGAGCTGTACCGTTATATTGGCTTGGGTCCAATTGATTAACATTAATAGTAACCTGACCATCGGTGCCACCAAACAGAACCGAAGTTTGGGCTTTGTTCGCAGTCGTATTGGCAACACTGGCTAACAGTCCATTACTTTGGAAAGTACTGGTTTGATCCATTTGACCAGTCATATCGCCATACCATTTATAAAGCCAGTAACCGCCATTTGGTTTTTGACCATCGGTAAGCAGGTTGTCCATTCGACCATAGTTAAACCAAAAAGCCAGACAAGCAGAATCGACGGCCGGAACGTTTTCAAAGTTTTGAATATAATGGAGCATTTGACCGGGAACTGCCAGTTCTTGTTGGTCGCCATATTCATTAATACTGATTGGGCGTGGTTTGATTCCTAAGCGCTGTTCCATATTTTCAAAGGCTTTGGCTTGTTCTGGGAAAGTTGCCGCACCCCATTGATGCCAACTGATGATATCGGGTAATGTATTCGAATCCCGTGCCATTGTTAGGAAGTTTTCCATGTAAGTAGGCTGCCAGCTGTTTAAGCTTGGGCCGATAATTTTAGCATTCGGCATAATTGAATGGACTTCTTTGTAAGTGTCCCGCCATGTTTGATAGAAGTCACCCCAACCACTATCATGGCCGTTACCGTTAACGCCCTGCCAGGTACCATTTGGTTCGTTCCAAAGCTCAAAGGCATAAACTGTATCAGCATTGCCGGAATCTTTAACCTGAGTTACCATGGTCTTTACTCGGTTGAGCCAATCTTTTTCGTTACTATAGTTGTATGGCCATTTTGGGTAAATATCCGGTAGGCGAACAATTACCTTTGCGCCAATTTGTTTGGCTGTTGGGGCAACTTTTAGAAAGTCACCACCGGGTCCGGGCTCGCCATTTGGAATTTGACCGCCAAACGGTGGTGCTTGGGTGAAGACTCGTGGTTTTAATGGTGCCAATAACGAAGCGTTTGGTGTGTTTTGATCATACATCCCGTATAATCCACCAGAAGCCACGTGTTGGGCGCTGCTTCGAATTGCAGTGCCCGTATTGACGGTGATTTGTTGGCCGGTGTCCGCATGGCCGGTTTTTCCCGACAAACCGATTGCCAAGGCTGCAAGGGCAGCTGTAGCGAGGACAACGGCTATTCGATGCCTATTCCAATTCATAAAACATCCTTCTTTCCCCTCAGATAAATACATGTGTAATAGCATATAGTTTTATGCATACGCTTACAATATATAGAATAGCGCTTGAAAGCGCTCAAATAAATCCCTATAATCTGTGAAATAGTTACGAAAACCGACAAACCCGGCTGTAATTAGAACGGTTGCTTAAACGATGGAGGCAATTTACTTAAGAAGACTGATAAAAAGTAAGAAAATTATGCTAAACTTAATAACTTTCACCAATTTTTGTTAATTACTCCTATAATAAGAAGTAGAAGGAGGAATAATACAGATGAAATTATCAGACTTGATTCTCCAACTTCAGTTATCTTTTGAGGATTATAACCAGGCGGCCAAAAAACAAAATGCGGATGCATATTATGTGGAGGATTTAAATGGCATGGCAACGGTTTACACTAGCCGAAGCAAGCTATATTTTGAAATCCCCCACGATTTGCCAAGATTAATGGCTCATTTAAAGAAGAGTGCCCAGACAAATGAATGCACTATGGGGACTTTGGCAGACTTGGAAAAACTTGAGAAGCGGTTTGTGGCGGGCCAATCCAATTGATTGGCTTTCACGGAAGTGGATTGAATTTAGTTCGGAGCCTTATTAAAGTGGAGTTGCTGGAGTACCAGTAGTACATTGTTTGTTATCAATAAAAAACGTCCTTAAACAGGTAGTGACTTGACGTGTTTAAGGACATTTATTTTTTTAATTTCGAGCTGGCGCTGTTTGACTGGCTTTTTTGGTTTCAATCGTTGGTAACTTTTTTAAACCAATACCGGTAAAACCGCTCAAAAGCGAGAAGACCGGGCAGAGGAGACTGAAGAAAACAAACGGCAGGTAGGTGATCGTCGGTACGCCCAGTGTGTTGGCAATGAAAACGCCGCCGACACCCCAAGGTACCAAGTAGTTCAAAACAGTGCCGCCGTCTTCGAGGACCCGTCCCAGCGCGGCACTTGCCAAGCCACCCTGATTAAAGGTTTGTTTGAAAGCCCGGCCTGGTAAAATAATGGAAAGAAATTGCTCGCCGACAAAAATATTAACGCCGATGCAGGCTCCCAAGGCAGCCGAAACTAATTTGGCAGAGCTGTTTAATTTGGTTGAAAGTGGTGCCATGACGGCGTTGATTAATCCAAAGTGAACCAGTAGACCACCTAATGATAAGGTTAAGACAATTAAGGCCACTGTTGGCATCATGCTGACAATTCCGCCGCGGGAGAGCAGCAGGTTAACTTCGTGATTGGACGTCTTGGCAACGTAGCCGTTGGTAACAATATTGCTGGCCTTGGTCATGTTTAGGTTAGCGTTATTCATGAACATCATGGCTGCCGAAACAAAAATATTCAGCAGCATGGTTGGAATTGCCGCCATTTTAAAGGCCGCACAAACAAAGACCAACACGATTGGGATTAGGGCAATGATTGAAATATGAAAATCATTATTCAAAGCGGCTACGGTTGTGTTGATTTTAGCCATGTCCGCGTGGTTGTGTCCCATTCCCAAAAGGGCGAAAACAATTGTGGAAATGGTTGCGGCGGGTAGGGTTGACCAAAGAATGGTTTTCATATGGTTAAATAAATCGGTATCGACAACCGCAGCAGCCAGATTGTTAGTTTCGGATAATGGTGAAAGTTTGTCACCAAAAGTGCCGCCGGCGATAATTGCACCGGCAACCAGAGCCGGATTGAAGTTCATGGTTACACCGATACCAAAGAAAGCAATACCGACAGTTGAAACAACGGTAAAGCAACTGCCGACAGCCGCCCCGACTAATGAGCAGACCAGAAAGACCGTTGGCAGAAACCATTGGGCACTGATAGCTTTAAAACCGATAACCATTAAGGTTGGAATCGTACCGGCAGCGATCCAGGTACTGATCATGGCACCGATTAAAATAAAAATTACAATCGGAATAATGCCTTTATCGATACCGTCCTTAATCCCGGCATTAATGTCCTGCCAGTCAAAGCCCCGAACTTTGGCCCAAAAGATAGCCACAGTAATGGCCAGTAAAACCGGTACCTGGGGTGACAGACCGAAACCGATAACACCGCTACCCATAATTGCCAGAATAATTAATAAAACAATTGCTGCTTCACTGATACTTAATTTGTCTTGTGTCATATTGATAACCTCGTTTTGATTTTATAGTATTGCGGATAAGATAAAGTGTGGTTAATCAATATCGTGCCAAGCCCCCGTTAGTTGATCGTTTCATTATCAACATTCCTTTCTCAAAATAAAAGATCGTCCCTATTACATCAACGTGTAATAGGGACGATCAGTTTTACCGTGGTACCACCCAACTTGTGTACACCAAAAGTGTCCACCGCTCACTAGAAGATAATGGATTCTAGTTATTGACCATTGTCGATGATATTACGGTATTTCGAGTACCTTATCCTGATTGGTTCGCAGCAGCCACCAACTTCCTGACACCCAGATAAGGACCTACTTCATGTAATTCGACTTTAAATATTGTAAACAGTATAGGACGGAAGGGGAAAAAAAGCAAGTGTGCGGAACAAAACGGTTAGCACCCGGCGCATAAGGCGTCAAAGCGGGAAATCCCGGGCTTGGATTTTTCGATTTGATCCCTTATGTGGAGCGGTGCTGTTTTGTGTAGCAGTCCTAAGCAAGTGTGCGGAGCTGACCCGGGATAAGCCGACGCATAAGGCGTCGATTTGAGCTGTGATCCTATTCCCCAATTCGCTCCGTTAAAGAGCTTCCTTCACCCACCAAAACTTTAACGACCTCCTGGGCAACTGTTTCCCGAGGGATAAAACGTAGTCGTTTAAAGTAGGTACTTAGCGTCGCTGCTTGGGTAAGTACCTTTAGTAATCGGGTGAGCGGCTTGTGTTTGTCGGTAATCACCCCCGGGTAGATGGCGATTGACTTATTAGGCAGCAGGTTGGCCATGTCCTTTTCAACCTCCAACTTGGCCCTTATGTAGGCGGCCATGAAAAATGGTGCGTAATTAGCGGAAATAAATAAAAACCGGGTATCGGTTGAATGATTTGGTACCAAATTTTGCCGGTGAATCAGGTTGATAAGGGATTCTGCCGGTAGAATGCTGTTTTGCCAGTAACTGGTTTTGGCCAGCGGATTTGGGAACAGAATGCCGACACAGTCAATGACCCAGTCGCTTTTGGCAATGGCGGCCTGCCAGTCACCGGGTTGGGTAACATCGCCTTTGACCCAATGAACGTCAGCCAAGGCATCGTGGTTGATCGGTGCGCCGCTTCGGGAAATACTGAACAATTCAAAATTATCGAATTGGCTTAATTCTAAAAGAATGCCGCTGCCGACAAAACCGGTTCCGCCCACAACAGTAATAATCATTAGTCGTCAATCCAATCTTTTAAGTTTAATTGGGTTTGATTGTTAATAGTGTCAACAAAGCAAACCACGTCCCACTATTCTACACCCCTCATGTTGAAATTTCATCCTTGGCGGAATTTCTGAATGATAAAAATTAAATTCGGTGTTTATTTTAGCCAATTAAGTAGTGTACAATGGTAAATGGTTGGATTCACTTATTAAAAGATATTGACTAAAAAGTTAATAAAGGGGCGTTTCTAAAATGGATCAAAAATTTTGGATGTTATGAAGCATGAAGGCGTCGTAACAATTGTGACAATTAATGCGCAACCGGCACACGTGTAAATACGTGGGCATCGTATGTCAAAGTAACGGATAAAAAGCTATTGATACCTGCGGCCGGGATGCATAGTATCGAACAGGATTTTGCGGCTGATAACCATGTAACCGTTGCGGTCGGCAGTAAAGAAGTTGAAGGTACCCAAGGACCCGGAGCCGGTTTTCACGTTCATGGCACCGGTAAGTTCGTTGATGCCGGCGATGACTTTGACGAGATGAAAGCAAAGTTTCCTTGGCTCAGCAGAGTATTGGAAATTGAAATTGATGATATTGAACAACGAATTTAAGTTAGAAACCGGCCAGGGCGGTGTTTTGCCTTGGCTTTTTTGGTATCAGAATGCAATAAAAGACGCCGGAAACGTCCCCGGGCGTCTTTTAACGTTTGCGGCTGGTTGCCGTGATTATTTATTTGACTGGTGGGCCTGTTTAGCCGCCAAAAAATTTAGAATGCTTTGGCCGTTTAGATAGCCGATTGTTTTCTGGTTTTGCTGAACGGCCAATTGTCGGTTTTGGGCAAGAATGTGATAACAGTTACCCAGTATCTGATCACCGGCAACCAATTCAATTGGCAAATCTTTAAAGGGTGTTGGCTGACCATAGCCCGCTAAAATAAGCCGCCGAATGTAGATGTTTTCAATTTTTCGGGCCTCACTGCCGCTAAACAGGGTTCGAACATACGGGGTAGCAGGGTGGCGGACAATGTTATCCGGGGTATCCAATTGGAGAATTTGGCCGTCTTTAACCACACCGATTCGTTGGCCCATCTTAAGTGCCTCGTTCATATCGTGGGTGATAAACAGAATTGTGTTATTGAATTTTTGATGAATCGCCAGCGTAAGGTCCTGCAGCTGATCACGGGAAACCGGATCAAGGGCGCTGAACGGCTCGTCCATCAAGATAAGTGCCGGCCGGGTTCCAAATGCCCGTAAAATGCCGACCCGTTGCTGTTCACCGCCGGAAAGCTCGTTGGGGTATTTGGTCAGGTAATCCATTGGTAGTTTGGCGGCTGCCATTAATGAGCGGATCGTTTGATTGGTCAGCGTTTTGGACTGGTGTTTAATTTCGGGCAGTAGTGTTAGATTTTGTTTAATTGTCATATTGGGAAAAAGAGAAATCTGTTGGAGGACGTAGCCCATGTTCAACCGGATTTGACGCAGATTTCGGGCGTTTAGCGGTAGTCCGTTGACTGTTATATGCCCGCTGGCAGGAGTCACCAAGCCACTGATACTTCTTAAGATGGTGGTTTTACCACCGCCGGATTCGCCGACAAGCACGACAATTTCGTGAGGGTACACCGATAATGACAGATTATTGATGGCTGTTTGGTGATCATAGGCTACCGAAAGATTTGAAAGTTGAATGATTGGTGAATTTGACATTGGGAAGTCACTTCCTTAACAGATGATGGTGCTGCAGATACGCCTTGGCGACTTTAGCGGCACTCATATTTTTGACATTGACCTGATAGTTCATTTCCCGCATTTGATTGGCAGTTATTTTTCCGGCCAGCCGGTTCAGCTGCTTGGTGATGGTGGGGTGCTGCCGGGCAAATTTGGCTGTCATGAGTGGGGCACCTTGATAAGTTGGAAACAGGTGTTGATCGTCCTTAAGCGCTACCAGATGATATTGCCGAATCTGAGAATCAGTGGCATAACCATCAATGATTTGAACTTGACCTCGTCGGATAGCCTGATAGCGGAGGTCCGGGTCCAGATCGGTATTTCTGAACCGAAGTCCATATTTTTTCACCAGACCCTTGTAGCCATCGTTTCGGCTCATAAATTCCAGGTCGAATCCACTGTGAAGTCGGCCGGATAATTTTTTAAGATCACTGATGGTTTGCAATTGATGTTGCCGGGCAAAGGTACGGGTTGTCACGATGGTGTAGGTATTGTTATAGTTTAGCGGGGCCAAATAGCGCAGATTGTATTTGGCGGCCAGTTCGGTTTTTGCCTGTTGGTAAATTTGGTTAGCCGATTTATTTTGGAGCTGCCGGTGAGAATTGGGAATGAGATCTTCCAGGACGGTTCCGGTAAATTCCGGATAGATGTCAATCTGGCGGCTTTTTAAAGCTGAAAACAAGAAACTAGTCTTACCAAAATTAGGCTTTAGGCTGATTGCGACGTTGCTGTTATCAGCTTTAATCAGATCCTTATACATATTAATGAGAATATCCGGTTCAGACCCCAGTTTACCGGCAATCACAATTTTTTCGGGTTGGGTCGCGGTATAAACTTTAGGCCCGACCGTACCGATCAGCAGCAGTAACAGGATGCCACCGCCGACAGCCAGCATTGATTTTGCTTTTAAGCGGCCAAACCGGGTGATCAGCCAACTAAACCCAACTGCCAACAGGGCCGAACCGACAGCGCCGGTTAAGGTTAGGACACTGTTACTGCGATCAATTCCCAGTAAAATGAAAGTGCCAAGGCCCCCGGCACCAATCAGAGCGGCCAAAGTTGCCGTTCCAATAATCAGGACGGTTGCTGTTTTGATACCGGTTAGGATATTATCCTTTGCCAATGGCAGTTCGATGCGCAATAGGCGTTGGCGCTTGGTTAACCCAAAGACCTCGGCGGCTTCTGTGAGGTTGGGATCGATGGTTGTTAGTGCCGTATATGTATTACTGTAGATTGGTAGGATACCGTACAGTACCAAGCGATAATTGCCGGTTTGCTGCCGATTCCAACGATTGGAATTAAAATTCCCAGAATCGCCAGCGACGGGATAGTCTGCATAATTGAAGTAAAGCCGAGAATCAGATTGGCAAAACGTGGATGATTGCGACCATAAATGGCCAATGGAATGGCAATCATAATCGCAATGGCCAACGAAATAATTGTCAGGTAAACATGTTCGAGCAAAGCATTTAAAAATTTGGTGTTTGACGTAAAAAAGTTGCTGATAAACGAAATTGACACAGGGGACACCTCCAAAAAATTACTTGGATATTCATTATAGCATTGTGCACAATTCAAATGTTATTGTGATTTCCCATAACGGTTTGAAAGATTGAAATGTCAGCCGATTCCCAACCGTTTATTTGTAAATCGACTACAATTAAAGTATAAAGTTATTTTAAAAGGAGATGTGTCACATGAAAACCCATTATGATGTGCTTATTTTTGGTGCTGGCCCCGCTGGAACGGCGGTCGCTTACGGCTTGGCCGGTAAGAAATCTGTGTTGGTAATTGAAGACGATCTGTTTGGTGGGACCTGTCCCAACCGGGGATGTGATCCAAAGAAGATGCTGTATTCAGCGGTTCAGACAAGGGATCGGGTGTCACGAATGCAGGGCAGCGGTCTGAAAAACGTGCCACAGATTGATTGGCCGGACTTGATGGCCTTTAAGCGGGCTTATACGTCCCAAATTCCGGCGGGAACCAGAAAAGGCCTGGTTAGTGCAGGCGTTGAGACATACCACGGTCGGGCTAAACTGGTCGATCAACACCAAGTTCAATTAGCTGATCATACAACGATTTCGGCCGACAACGTGGTTCTGGCAACCGGTCGGCAGCCACAACTGCCGGACATCCCGGGAAGGTCATTACTGAAAACCAGCAATGACTTTTTGGATCTGGACGCGTTACCAAAACATATTACCTTCATTGGTGCCGGGCTGGTTGCTATGGAGTTGGCAAATATTGCCAGCCAGGCTGGTGCCGATGTTGATATTATCCACCATAATGATCAACCGCTCAAGGCATTTCCCAAACCATTGGTAGATTTGCTGGTTCAGGAAATGATTGATGATGGGATTACTTTTCATTTCGACCAAAACGTTGCCGCCGTTTCTCAAAGTGGTGCCGATTATGAAATAACGACCGATAAGGAGACGCTGACTTCCGATTACGTTGTGGCGGCAATCGGTCGGACTGCCAACGTGGCCGACCTGCAGTTGACCAAGGCCGGTGTTAAAACCGACAGGCAGGGGATCTTGGTTGACGATTATTTGCGGACCAGTGTCGATGGGATTTATGCGGTCGGCGATGTTGTTGCCAAACCGCAACCCAAATTAACACCGGTTGCTTCCTTTGAAGGTCGCTACGTTGCCGACTCAATAATGGGAAGGGTGACACAACCGATTCAATATCCAGTGATACCACATATTTTGTTTGGCACAACCGAAATTGGTCAGGCCGGCGTATCGTATCAGGAAGCTTTGGCTCATCCTGATCAGTACCGTATCAGTTCGCTGGATTTGACACATTGGTACACTTACAATCGGGTGAAGGATAACGCGGCCAGGGCAATTCTGATTCGGAGTACTAAGTCAGGCCGGCTGGTTGGCTTTGCCGGGTTATCGGCAATCGGCGAACAGCTGTTAAATCTGCTGACAACGGTCCTGAATCTGAAATTGACCAACAATCAAATTCAACATATGATTTTTGCTTATCCATCCGTTGCCAGTGATCTTCAATATTTAGTTTGAATTAAGATGGCGTGATTTGCAAAATATAATATTGTTAAAAAGGCTGATTTGAAATCAGGCTTTTATAATTTTATATGTCAAAAATGCTGACATATAAAATTATAAAAATAAAAAAATCGCTTAATACAAGGGTAAAAAGCGCTCCCAAAATAAAAGCACGTAAAAAAACCTAACACAAAAGTAAAAATCGTGGTAGAATGATGATATTCAAATTAGAAATTTTATCATTTGTATCTTACTGTGCTCTTATTTTAGGAGGATTGTTTATGAAATCAAAAATTGTTGAGAATCAGGATGGCACCATGCGGGCTTTGAGTAACCGTCATGTACAGATGATTGCGATTGGCGGCACGATTGGAACGGGGCTGTTTTTGGGGTCTGGCAGTACGATTAGTAAAACCGGACCATCGGTAATGCTGGTCTATATCGTATTGGGACTGTTCTTTTTCTTTATGATGCGAGCCATCGGCGAAATGTTTTATTCCGATCCATCGCAGCATACGTTTGTTTCGTTTATTTCCCGGTATTTGGGGCCGACGGTCGGTCACTTTACGGGTTGGACTTATTGGATCGGGTTGGTATTTGTTTGTATGGCTGAGTTAACGGCGACGGCCACCTATGTCCAATATTGGTTCCCCAACATCCCGTCATGGATTGTTGAATTGGTCTTTCTGGGAATCCTAGCCAGTGTAAATTTGATTGCTGCCCGGCTGTTTGGCGAAGCTGAATTTTGGTTCGCAATGATTAAAATTGTGGCGATTGTGGCTATGATTGTCACTGGAATTTTTATGATGAGTAGTCATGCGGTAACACCGTTAGGCCATGCGTCACTGACTAATGTTTTTCATAACTACACACTGTTTCCACACGGTGTATTTAATTTTATTTCTGCTTTTCCAATGGTTTTCTTTGCTTTTCAAGGAATTGAATTTGTCAGTATCACCATTGGTGAGGCCAAGTCGCCTCACACGGTTATCAAAAAAGCCGTTAATGAAACCTTGATTCGAATTTTGCTTTTCTACATCGGCGCCTTAATTGTCATCATGGGTATTATTCCTTGGACTTCTTTATCTGCTAATAGTAGTCCGTTTGTTCAGGTATTTAAGTTGGCCGGTTTTCCAGCAGCAGCGGCAACAATTAATTTTGTGGTGTTGACATCGGCGGCTTCTTCGCTAAACAGCTGTATTTTTTCAGCCGGCCGTCATTTCTATCAATTGGCTACCGAGGTACCGGAAAATAGTTGGATGCACAAGACATTTGCTAAAATTTCCAAGAACGGTGTTCCGGCTGCTGCCATTATTTTCTCAGCGGCCCTGGTTTTAATTACACCGTTGATGAGTTTAACAACCGCTATTTCATCGGTTTTCACGATTGTTACCGGCGTTTCCAGTGATATGTATATTATCGTTTATACGCTGGCTATGCTGGCTCATCGAAAATACCGTGCATCCAGTGACTTTCTTCCCAATGGATTCGTGATGCCGTGGTATCGGGTTACCAGCCCCTTAACCATTATGTTCTTCGCGGTTATCTTTATCAGCTTATTCTTCATTCCAGAAGATGTTATTGGTGCGATCGGCGCGATTGTTTGGACGATTGCCTTTGGCGGCATCGAGTACTTCCGTCAGCGTAAACTGGTCCCAGCCGAATAGGCTCCTTGAATTAGATTAGGTGTTTTAGCCGAATAGCGTGAGTTGTCGGCGTCATTAAAACCGGCGATTGATTGGAGATCACATGTCATGATTTTCAATTGATCGCCGGTTTTGTCGTTAACAATCAGGGTTGCCCCGGTTTTTAGAGGGGAATTATTGACCGCTGCCGGGTTCTTAGTGTACGATGTGATTGATTTATTAAGACTTGAGGAAGGGCTGGTCACATGCGGACACCATCAGCGTTAAAAGAGCGAATCATTGCTGAAAGCCGAAAAATCGGCATTGACAAAATTGGCTTTACGACTGCCGATGATTTTGAATCGTTGAGAAGTAGTCTTGAAGCCCAGAAAGCTGCCGGCCACACCAGCGGGTTTGAACATCCCAACCTTGATGAGCGGCTGAATCCAAAATTGATTTTAAAGGATGCCAAGACAATCATTGCAATTGCGTTGGCTTACCCCAGCAAGTTAAAGAGACAACCGCCCCGAACCGGACTGAAGCGGGGACAGTTTGCCCGGGCCTCGTGGGGTGATGATTATCATGACATTTTACGTGAAAAGATGGCCCTTTTGACAGAGCGGATCCAGGAGCTGACCGATGAGTCGGTCAGCTTTGAACCTATGGTGGATACTGGCCAGCTGATCGATGTGGCGGTTGCCAATCGGGCCGGGTTGGGATTTATTGGGAAGAACGGCTTGCTGATTACCGAAGAATTCGGATCATTTGTTTATTTGGGCGAGATCGTAACCAACCTGGTATTGGCACCGGATCAACCAATTCCCTGCCAATGTGGGGACTGTACTCGCTGTCTGGATGCCTGCCCGGTTCAGGCACTGCTCGGAGACGGCAGAATGAACGCGCAACGCTGCCTGTCGTATCAGACCCAGACTAAAGGGTGATGGCGGATGAATTTCGGCCAAAAATTCGCAACGTGATTTATGGGTGCGACATTTGCCAGGTAGCCTGTCCGTTTAATCGGGGCAAGGATTTTCATCGACATGCCAGAATGGAACCGGAGACAACAAAAGTCCGCCCAGAACTGCTGCCAATGTTGACGTTATCAAATCGCCAGTTTAAGGACCAATTTGGCAACATGGCCGGCGCGTGGCGGGGTAAAAAGCCGCTTCAGCGAAATGCAATGATTGCCTTGGCAAATCTTGGAGATGCCAGTGCGGTACCTGATTTATTGGCCGTGATGAGCCGGGATCCGCGGCCAATGATTCGGGCCACCGCGGCTTATGCCGTGGGTCGACTTGTCCGAAAATTTGATGAACCGGTCCGACAAGCAATTGCAGCTCAATATCAAAAAGCACGCCAAGCAAATGAAGCGCCAGAATTTCTGACAGAGTATCATCGCGCGCTGTTGAAAATAGATGCCCTAATCAGATAAGCGTAGTCGGGAAAGTCGGTTATGCGCTGGAAGTTGCCTTTCGGCGCACATTTTCTCGGTAATAATCGTCATTAAACAAAAGCGGGATTGAGACAAAATTATCTTTGCCTCAGTCCCGTCTTGTATTTTAATGTATTATCGGGTTTCCAGTTGATGGCCATGCTTGAATGCCATTCCTGGATTCATCATTTTATCCAACATTGGATTGTACTTGGGCGCATTTGATGACATGTTATAGTGCTTTCCCCAAAGAAAGTTGGTGAGTGCGCGGTCAACTGCCAGATTATGATTATGCATCTCACTGTGTTGGGCTTCGGGGCCCGTTGTTTTAAATGTCTGGTAGTAATTGACCCGCCCCTTAACTAAATAACCCAATGACAAGGCAGATTCGGTTGTGACGACACCATCGGAGTTTGAACCGTCGTTTAGATCGCCGTAAATGTTTAAAATTCGTATCTGTCGGGGAATCCGCTTCTTTAGTTGATTCAACATCTGATACTCTGGATGAATGATTTCAGGCCGGCCATTTTTTAAGAGCCGGTTTGAATTAGGCTGATCATCCCAAAGTTTGGCTAATGGCCCGGTTAACGGCTGATTCTGCTTGCCGTTGTTGATAATCCCGTTGTAAGGGCCGGCCAACAGGCACAGCTTATTGGCTCGGGGAGATCTTTGCGGTTACCGTTTAGCATATTATAGTAAACCGTTGCGTAAGATCCCATCGAATGGCCAACAAAGTTTAATCGGGTGATATGGTATTTGGATTTTAATAATTTACAGACCTTTGTCAGCCAGCGAGCATATTGAAATTCACCAGCCCGATTGTTATCCATTCTTAAAAAGATAATTGGATTTCGCATCCATTTTTTTATAGTACCCGTGACGGCAATTTTACCGTTTGGGCGCACCCGGATGACCATTCGTCGTTGAGCAGCGCCGCTGGCTTCAGCGTCCGAAGCCATTTTACGTTCCGAACGCAGCGTTCCGGACCAGCCGTGAATGAACAGGGTGGGAATATTTGAATTAATATAATTCTTCTTGGCAAACCGGACTTGGTCCTCGTGATCACGCCAGATGAATAGGCCAATTACTATAAAAATAAGGCCGCCGAGGATAAAATAGCCGATTCGCCAGAACTTACTATGCCGATTAATCACTATGGGTTATTCCTTTACTCATTATATTGTTGGATTATTTAAAAAACTATACAAGTAAAATTGTACCATGTAAAAATTAGGTTTCACACTGTCAAAATGATTAATAATGACTTCTTTTTCTTCCTTTTCAGCAAAATAACCGTTAATTCCGGGTGGCGGCAATCAGTCTGCCGATATTTTCGGCGGTTTGGGCAATGTCGCTTGGCGCGGACTGCAACGCCTGGCTAAGCGTTTTAGCGCCGGCAACACTTGAAAAAATCGCGTCAATCGCATTTTCTGAGTACAAGCTTTCAACACCGCGACCGATATTGCCGGCAATAGCGATAACCGGTGCCCCGGGTGAAACGGCTTTAGTCGCCAGCGCGACGCCATAGGGTGTCTTGCCGAATTTAGTTTGAAAATCAATTCCACCTTCACCCGTAAAAACAAAATCAGCATGGCGGGCCTTTTGTTTTAACCCGCTGTATTGGATTACCAAATCAATTCCCTTGGTCATCTTGGCATTTGTAAAGGCCAGCAAACCGGCACCCAAGCCGCCAGCAGCGCCGGCACCGGGATAGTTAGCCAAGTCTTTTCCCAAGGCCTGTTTGATTAAAGCAGCGTAGTGGATGAGGTTCTCATCAAGGGTTTTAACCATCTCGGCAGTGGCACCTTTTTGGGGCCCAAAGACAGTCGAAGCACCGTTTTTACCAACCAGTGGATTGGTAACGTCGGAGGCAATTGAAATTTTTAATTGACGAAGCCGAGGGTCCATATGACTCGTGTCAATCCGCGTTAATTGGCTAAGCGCACCACCGCCAAAACCAATGGCCCGATTGTGACGGTCGAGCAAACGAACACCGAGTGCCTGCGCCATGCCGGCACCACCGTCGTTGGTGGCACTGCCGCCAATACCGAGAATCAGGTGGGTAACGTCGTGATCCAAAGCTTTAAGGATCAATTCGCCGGTACCATACGTGGTTGTCTTTAATGGATTGGCCGTTTTGGCGGTCACAAATTGAAGTCCGCTGGCCTGCGCCATTTCAACCACCCCGGTCGTACCATTTCCTAAAAGGCCAAAGCGGGCGGCTACCGGTTGGCCGAGGGGACCGGTAACCGTTTCGGTAATCAATTGTCCCTTGGTGGCATCAACCAGGGATTGGACGGTCCCCTCACCGCCATCAGCCATTGGAACGAGTATGTAATCAGCTTCGGGAAATACCCGTTTAAGACCGCGCGCAATTACTTTTGCAGCTTCTTTGGCGGTAAGGCCGCCTTTAAATGAATCCGGTGCAATGACAAATTTCATGTTTTCCTCCCCAAATTATTTTTGGCTAACAAAAAATGCCCGGTAAGTCTGGGCACTTTTAAGATTGTTCAATTGTTTTAATCCCTAACCAATCACTAATTACCCGCTTGACATCTTGTGGATTATTATAATCAGTTGGATGTTGATAAACCAAGGCATCGACAATCCCCGGCGAATATTTTTTAACAATTATTTTAGTTGCGTTAACGTCATTCATCATGAGTCTCGTCAGTTCGGCGGCGATGTTAAAGCAGGCTAAACTGTGATTGGCCGGAATTGACTCAGCCGGTTGTGGTGTTGAACTGATTGATGCAATGGGTCGCGCTGTTTTTATCACCCGCATTGATAAGTTACGAATGGCGCTGGACTCATTATGGCTCATGATATCAATCAGATCGTTGATAATACTTTGTTTTGTTGCATTCATTCATAAGCTCCTTAGTGATTCTTAACAAAACTTATGAATATCCCCTTCACTATATAGTGATATTATAGGTAATTCCGGCTATCGGCGCAAGGGGTTGCAGGTAACAACTTGATGACAATTTAGCGTTTTGAGATCAGTATTCCAATTCGGCAATTCCCAGCCAAACGTCGACAACGTTTTTAACATTTCTGGGATTTTCGTAATCAACGACATGCTGCTTAATGAGTTCGTTGATGATACCAGGTTGGTATTGGCCGACAATGGTTTCGACGGTAACGTCTGCGTTTAGAATCCGTTTGGCCAGCTCCGAGGCAACGTTGAATTTAGCTAAATTGGGATCCGAAGGAATGGGGCCGTTTGCCAAATTCGGGTGATAGGAATCAAGATCACCAGGTCTTACCAGTTTAACACCGGTAAGGGCTTTGTCCCTAGTGGCGTCCATTAGGGAAATCAGGTCGTTAAGAACGGTTTGTTTCGTGTTTTTCAAGTTAAAAAAACTCCTTTTAATTGTTATCCGATTTGTGAATTCGATTTATTGATGACATTAATTGTAGGGGATAATCGTGAAGAATTTGTGAAGAAATTTAGGGGAAAGTTTGAGGAAATTGTGAAGATTGACGAAGTCGGACGTCATCTTTTTTATTTTTTGGCAATAATTTTAAAAAAATAAAAAAGAATGCTGGTTTTTTAACGTATTTAACTCTTATAGACCCAAAAAGAAAAAACAGCAGTTAACAAAATGGCAGATTTAAAAACTAGTAACGCATTAATGGTTTTTCGTGTGGTTATATTTACATAACATTTACATTGAATTCATTAAATGTTTACACACCATCGCTACAATAAAAAAGTGATTACGGGATATTCAAACGAAAGAAGGAAAAATGATGATTCGAGCTGTTATCTTTGATTTAGCCGGCACAACGATTGACTATGGTAATCAAGCACCGGCATTGGCAATTCGAAAGGCCTTTAAACAATTTGGCGTTGAAGTTTCACTCAAAGAACTGCAGTGTAACGCTGAATGGGAGCCATTGGTTCAAATTAAACGCATTATGGCCGAACCGGACGTTCAAAAACGTTGGTACATAAAGCATCCCGATGTTTCGTTGGAAGAAGGGATTTCACAGATTACCAAATGGTTTAATCGAAATATTTTGGAAATTCTGCCACAAATCGCCAAGGTAAAGTCCGGACTACCAACACTGATTTCATACTTTAGAACTCAAGGAATCCGCTTTGCGACAACCACTCGGTATACTAATGAGATGTTGGCAAAGATTTTGCCACTGGTCAGTGAGCAGGGATTTGATCCGCAAATTAACATTACAGCCGCTGACTTTGAAGATTCAGCTGATGTAGGTCCGGAAATGGTTCGCCAAGCGATGACCAAACTGCGGATTCGAAATGCACAATCAGTGATTAAAGTAGGCGATACCCCACGTGATATCTATGAAGGAAAAGCTGCCGGAGTCATCACCATCGGCATGATTGAAGGCAGCAGTTTAATTGGATTATCTCAATCGGAATTTAGTGTTTTGCCCTTTGCACATCGAACTCGTTGAAGAATCGGGTCGCTGCGGAATTAGAAAAAGCCGGAGCAGACTACGTATCGAAAATACCAAGGATTTAATGCGACTAATCAAGGAATTGGACGCGGAAAAAGTGATCTCTTAGAAATGTTCAGCTAAGCTTACGACTGCAAATAAATAAACCGCCCCTTTAACGCTAACCTTATGAATCAACGTAAAAGGGGACGGTTTATTTAATGTTTATAAATGATGATGGTTAATCAGAATTATTCAACCTTACTGCCGGTCATTGAAGAAACGGTGTCTTCAAAGCGGGTTCTGATATAATCAGCTGATGTTTGAAGCTTTTGCTTTTCATCATCCGTCAAGTCAAGTTTTAATTGTTCAATAATCCCACTTCGGCCAACAATTGCCGGGTAGGAAAGGTAGGTGCCGTATTCCTCATGAAAGTTGGAAACCGGGATTTCGGTGCGGGCATCACTGATAATGATGTTAGCTAATCGGACGGCTGCTGAGGCAATCCCGTAATTGGTGTAACGCTTGCCATGAAAGACAGTATAGCCACCGGCCCGGGCAACTTCATCAAGTTTAGCCAGATCAATGTTGCGTTCAGCGGCCACTTTGGTAATTGGCTGACCGAGGACCCGAACCGTTGACCATGCGGTAAACTGTGAATTACCATGTTCACCAAGGTTATAACCGCCAACTGAGCGTGGATCAATGCCCAACTCGGATGAAACTGCACGCCGCATTCTTGAGGAATCCAGCAGGGTTCCGGTACCGATGACCCGGTTCTTTGGAAAACCGGTAAAATGTTGGTACATCATGGTAATAACGTCACAGGGTTGGTAATATCTACTAATACCCCGCTGAAACCGGAAGCTTTTAATTTTTGACTAACGGATCTGACTGCTTCTTTAGTAAATGGCAGTTCGATAAATCGGTCATGTTCCTTGTTATCTTTTTGAAGGCCGATATTACCAACTGCTGAAATCACGACATCTGCGTCTTTTAGCGCGTCGTAATCATTAACCGTTAGATTTGTATGGGCCGGTAGGTTGGCCATCGCATCTTCGAAGTCGGTTGCATCGGCATTAACCTTTTTTTCATTTGTATCAATCAAAACCAATTCGTCTGCGAAGCCTTCCGCAACAATGTAATGGGCAACTGTTGAACCAACGTGTCCCATACCAATAACCCCAATTTTTCTTGTCATATGTATGCACCTCTTAAATTTATTTACTGTAACTATTGTGTAAGTATAACACTAAAACTCATTTTTTTAAAAGGCTAATTTAATTAAATGAGAGAAAGACTAGCTTATTTTGACAATTTGGGTGATGAAACAATACTTTAAAAGGTGAAAATGCTTTCCATTCCGCCCGTAGTATGATTATAATTAAGTGATAGGCTACATAACGAAGGGACTGTAAGGCAATGGATAATTTATTTGATGTGCTGAAAATGGTTAGTTTTAATCACTTGGGGTTTGATTCTTCACAGGTTGTGATTACGGACGTTGCTGGAAAACCGAACAGCTTACTAACGGACCTGTTCAGAGACGTTGTTAATAAGATTAATCTGTTTATTGACCTGAGTGAGGCACATGACGCCGGGGATGTTTTGGCTTCTCTTCAAAACCATACCCCATTGCCTGATGATGTGCTGGACGAATACGGTAAGATTTTAAGGGAGCCGTTGGTTGGCATTAACTTTGCGCCGCAGAAGGGGCAGATGGAGTTATTGGTTAATGGTTAGGTTCGGCTTTCGAAGATAACCGGTAAAAAATGATCATTAAAAAACGGGACCGCGACAAAAAAATTTTG
>NZ_BAKI01000018.1 GCF_000583655.1 Lentilactobacillus farraginis DSM 18382 = JCM 14108 | reverse complement strand
GTTGTTATTTTTTACACTTTTATACAAAGAAAGACTGAGATATCAAGTCCCAGTCTTTTTCTTTTTAACCACCATCCTGCGCATAGGAAATCGACGAAAACTTATTGTAAGATTTCACAAAAAGCAGTTTAACTGTCCCACGAGGACCTGATCGATTTTTTTCAATTATGACTTCTACTTCACCAACATCATTCTCATCATCGGCACCTTGGGAATCATCATTGTTGTCATCATCATCACGTTCGTAATAATCATCACGATACAGAAATGCGACAATATCGGCATCCTGCTCAATAGAACCGGATTCACGAATATCCGACAGAACGGGTCGCTTATCCTGTCGCTGTTCAACGCCCCGTGATAATTGTGATAACGAAATAACCGGCACGTGTAATTCTTTCGCCAATTTCTTTAATTGTCGTGAAATATAGGAAACTTCCTGCTGGCGATTCTCCTGTTGGCCACCTTCAATTAATTGAAGGTAATCAATCACAATTAAGCCCAGGTTACCATTTTCCTTTGCCAGCCGACGACATTTTGCCCGAATCTCGGACATTTTAATACCAGCCGTGTCATCAATGAAAATATTGGCTCGGGATAAACTTCCCATCGCAACAACCAAGTTTTGCCATTCGTCTTCAGTCAATTGCCCAGTTCTTAAATGATTGGCATTAATACTGCCTTCGGAACACAGCATTCGATCTACCAGTGATTCCGCGCTCATTTCCAAACTAAAAATTGCAACCGTTTTATCGGTTTTTGTTCCAACATTCTGAGCAACATTCAAGGCAAAGGCGGTTTTTCCAACTGCCGGCCGGGCTGCCAAAATAACCAGTTCATCATTGTGAAGACCGGTTGTGATTTTGTCCAGTTCCGGATAACCGGTTGAAAGGCCGGTTACAGTCTCACCCTCTTGAGATAATTCATCAATCTTGTTAAAGGCTGAATTCAAAACATCCTTAATCGGCTTAAATCCCGACTGATTACGATCTTCCGCAACGTTCATAATGTCGCGTTCGGCATTGTCTAAAACTGTTGTTACGTCCTCATCAGTATTATAACCGTCCGTAACAATGTTAGTCGCGGTTTGAATTAATCGCCTTAAAATCGCTTTATCTTTAACAATTTTGGCATAATAAGTCACATTGGCAGCAGTTGGTACTGCATTGGCCAATTCCGTAATATATTGATATCCGCCAACATCATCCAAATTATCCTGATCTTTAAGCGTATCCGTTACCGTAATTCCGTCGACGGCCTGATCATCATCATTTAACTTAACCATTGCCTTAAAAATAATCTGATGGGAATGCTTATAAAAATCAGATGGATCTAAATATTCCATCGCGTCTATTAAAGCATCCGTACTAAGAAAAATTGACCCCAGCACGGCTTTTTCAGCTTCAATATTTTGAGGTGGGATTTGATTCATCACATCGTTATTCATTAATAGTCACCAATTTTAATCTAAAATCCAAATCCTTATATCATTACTTCAATAATATCAGTGTTACCGTTTTATCATAAAAATAACCACTATCCAAACAAAAGAGACTGGAGACAAATGCTCTTAATCGCTTCGTTTCCAGTCCGTCGTTGTACTACCGACTATTTTTCTGATACGTGTACTCGGATTCGCGCTGTTACTTCAGCGTGTAACTTTACCGGTACGTTTGTGTAACCGGCAACCTTAATGGGTTCAGCCAGCTCGATTTTTCGCTTATCAAGCTTAATCCCGTATTGTTTATCCAAAGCCGAAGCAATCTGCTTACTTGGAATCGAACCAAATAAGCGGCCATCAGTCCCTGACTTGGCTTTCAACTCAACAACTGTCTTATCGTCTTCCAATTTTGTTTTAACAGCCTTGGCTTCCTCAAGTTCTTCTTCTTCACGCTTCTTTTCAGCCGTTGTTGGCCTTTTAACTGACTCATTGCTTGGCGGGAAGCTGCTTTTGCTTTGCCGTTTTTAATTAGAAAGTTTTGAGCATAGCCGTCTGGAACTTCTTTAACCTCACCGCGTTTACCTTTACCACGGACGTCTTCTAGAAAAATAACTTTCACAACAGATCACTCCTACTATCCTCAAAATTTATTTTCTTTATTCATTATCATCGATATAGTCAATCGTTTCAAGCAGTAATTGTTTAACCTCTGCAATCGACTTATCTTCCAGTTGCGTGGCCCCACTTGATAAATGACCGCCACCGCCCATTCGTTCCATAATAATCTGAACGTTTATTGCGCCCGTACTACGAGCTGAAACACCGATTTTATTATCTGAGCGTTTTGTAATAATGAACGAGGCATCAACACCAGACATTGTTAAAAGTGAATCACAAGCCTGGGCGGCCGTAACCGGATCATAAACCCGGTCTTCTTCACCAACAATCATTGCCATGTCTTTATGGAAAAATTCAACCATTGAAATCAAATGGTTTCGCTGCAGATAATTATCAATATTTTCTTTCATCAGCTGCTGCATTTCCGCAGAATCGGCACCGGCCGACCGAAGATAACTGGCAGCATCAAACGTTCTGGTTCCGGTTCGCATCGAAAATGATTGGGTATCAATAAAGATTCCTGTCAGCATTGCCGTTGCCTCAATCCGATTAATCGGTTCCTCTTCATGCGGTTGATATTCAAACATTTCAGTAATCAGCTCACAAGTTGATGAAGCATAAGGTTCAATATAAACCAGCATTGGATTTTCCGGAAATTCTTCGCCACGTCGGTGATGGTCAATAATCACCACTTTCTGTGTCATCCTTTGATACAGCTCAGGGGAAATGCTGATTGACGGCTTGGAGTGATCAACCATAATTAGCAAACTACTGTCAGTTACCTTTGAAAGAGCTTCTGACGGTGTAATAATTGCATCGTTAATTTCCGGGTACTTTTTAGTTGCCTCTAAAAGCCGCTGGATATCGGAATGGACCTTTTCTTTATCCAATACGATCCAGCATTTTTTATTGTTCATCTGAGCAATTCGCCGAATTCCCATACATGCACCCAGAGAGTCCATATCCGGGCGTGTATGGCCTTGAACGAAGATTTGATCCGCGTCACCCATCAATTCATTTAAAGCTTGAGAAATCATTCTGGCACGAACTCGAGTCCGCTTCTCCATCGGGTTGGTTTTACCACCGTAAAATCGAGCTGTACCATCCAAAGACTTAACCACAACCTGATCACCGCCACGACCCAACGCCAGGTCTAAATTGCTCTGGGCTTGATCTGCCAAGCTATTAAGATCATCTTCACCATAGGAAATCCCAATACTCAAGGTTAACGGGAAATTCTGCTTAGAAGTACTTTCACGAACAATATCAAGAATATTGAATTTATCATTTTCAATTTCAGTCAGCGATTTTGCGTAAGCAAGCAGGAAGAAATGATCGTCATCAATTTGTTTCAAGTACATGCCGTACTTTTTAGACCAGGTCGCAAGCTCATTGGTGACATAATTACTCAGATTAGAAATTTCCTGATCCGTCATTGACTGAGTAATTTCATCGTAATTATCCAAAAAAATCTGACCAACTGAAATCTGTTCTTCTTCGTAACGTTCTTCCAAGTTTGCATAGCGAGTAATATCAAACATGTAAACTGAATGATACTCATTTTGAATCAACATGGTAAATTTATGATCCCGCCAAGTAACGGTATGAAATTCATCCGATTCTTCGTATTTCATGATCAGCTGCTGCAGATCGTGGTCAATATCTTCAATTCGCTTTCCAAGAACGTTTTCATTATTAAAATAACGCATCAGGTAAGGATTGACCCACTCAATTGAACCCGCATCATTTAAAATCATGACACCAATCGGCATTTCTAACAGACTTTCCTGTTCACCACGATGAATCCGGTAAGAGAGGTCCGAGATGTATCGATTGGTATCAGTGCTCATTTCGTTCATCATAACAATTGTGTAGATGAGCCCCATCACACTAATGACAATCAAAATGATCGAAGCAGCAATATTATATAAAAATGAAATTACAACACCGTAGATCACAATTAATGCGATAAACAGCATTATTCGTCGCAATCGACGATTATGAACAAATGGTGGTAATTCACCACTATTACGAGAAAACCAATTTTTCATTTCTTATCCTCTTGAATTACTATGCTTAATGTTTTTATTTTACCATAAAATAAAAATTAAATTTTCCTGAAGAATTTAAAGATACATTATCAGTATAAATCTTTTATCCTCAAAATAGTTGCATAGTATTTCTTTTCGAATATAAAATAGAGGCCCGGATAAAATCGAAGTTTCATCCAGACCTCCTATAAACACTATTAGTCTTCAGCAACGAAAGGCATTAAGCCATAATCCGTGCTCGTTTAATAGCAATTGTAAGTTTACGTTGATTTTTAGCACTTGTTCCAGTTACTCGACGAGGAAGAATTTTTCCCCGTTCTGAAACAAAACGCTTCAACAAATCAACATCTTTGTAGTCGATATATTCAATGTGGTTAGCAGCGATAAAATCGACTTTACGGCGACGACGGCCGCCACGTCTTTGTTGAGCCATGTTAGTTCCTCCTCATGAAAGTTTCTCTACCATCTCTAGAATGGTAAATCATCATCGGAAATATCAATCGAGTCCCCAGAATTGGCAAATGGGTCATTCGGATTACTCTTATTGCCCCCATTATTGTTGTTGGCATTACCATTGTTGGGTTTCGAACTATTATCGAATGGATTGCTATTTCCGTTATTTTGTTGAGGAGCATTACCGTTTTGCTGATTGTTTGCATTGTTGTTCCGCGCAGAACGAGGTTCAAGTAATGCAAAGTTCTCGACAACAACTTCAGTCACATAGACCCGTTGTCCCTGTTGATTTTCGTAATTCCGAGTTTGGATACGACCATCAATTCCAACAAGGGATCCCTTATGAACAAAGTTGGCAAAATTCTCAGCGGATTTACGCCAGATTACACAGTTGATAAAATCAGCTTCCCGTTCACCTTGTTGGTTAGTAAAGCGCCGATCTACTGCTAACGAGAAAGTACCAACAGCCGTTCCGCTCTGTGTGTATCGTAAATCAACGTCACGGGTTAGGCGTCCCGTTAAAACTGCACGATTAAGCATGCTGAATCTGCTCCCCTCATAGTTAGAATGATTTATTAGTCATCGCGAACAACGATCATATGACGTAAAATATCATCATTGATCTTTGAAAGCCGGTCAAATTCATTCAAGGCAGTATCAGTATCACTTGTCAACGTAATAACATGATAAGTTCCTTCGTTATAGCCACCAATTTCATATGCGAAACGGCGCTTTGACCAGTCTTTTGAATCAAGAATCTTAGCACCATTGTCGGTAACGATTTTGTCAAATCGTTCGATAAGTGAAGACTTAGCTGCTTCTTCAATATCAGGACGGATGATGTATGTGATTTCGTATTTCTTTTCTTCCATGATTGCACCTCCTTATGGACTTATGGCTCCCTTCCCGAGAGCAAGGAGAGTTTCTGTTTTTACTCAGATACTCACAAATAAGAATAGTAACATGTTTCCAATAAAATATCAATACGCCTAAGTTAATTGATTTACGGTACATTAATTATATACGATACTGAGCCGGTAGTTTCTCTTGACATTAAAATAAATAAAAAGTTCAGGAAACAGATTCAAGCCTGAACTTTCTGAAAATAACTTTATTTTTTTAATAATGAATATTAAGCAGCTTTGCTTTTTTTACATCCGCAATTGTTTTTGTTCCTGCCAGCTGCATAATGATTTCCAATTCATGGTCAAGGTGTTCAAATACTGATTGAACACCTTGGGCACCACCAAGTGCCAAGCCATAAATAACAGGTCGGCCAATGCCAACCAAATCAGCGCCGGAAGCCAAAGCTTTAAAAACATCCGATCCACGCCGAACACCGGAATCGAAAATTATCGGTACTTTCCCGTTAACCGCTCTGGCAACGTCTGCCAAAACATCAAAGGAAGCCGGACCGCCGTTTAATTGCCGTCCACCGTGATTAGATACATAAATTCCCGCGGCGCCGGCCCCAATTGCGTAAAGTGCATCTTCAGGCGATTCAATTCCTTTAACAATAACCGGTAAATCAGTATAATCTGCAATTCGGGCAACATCGTCAGGACCAATCTTTTGAGCAGCTGAAGCGTATATCTCAGCAATTCCTTTACCCTGACCATCGCCTTCGCTATATTTGGTCAAGTTGGCCATTGGAATTGGAAATTGAAAATTATTAACAATGTCTGCTTCACGATAACCGTCAACAGTGGCATCAACAGTTAAAATAATCCCTTTAACCCCTGCTTTTTTAGCTTCATCAAGCAAAGATTTATTAAATTCCCAATCTTTACTCATATATAACTGAAAGAACTGTGGTGCGCCGGCCCCTGCCGAGGCTGTATCAGCAATCGATGTAGAAGAATAAGTGCTTTGTGCCATTAGCCCACCAACAGCTGCCAATCCTTTGGCTGTATCCACTTCTCCTTTTGCATGAGCGAGCCCTTGAGCTGCTGCCGGTACCATAAAAATCGGCGTTTTAAGTGGTAAACCGAAAACGTTTGTATCCAGTTCCGGTTTTTCAATATTGGTCAAAGCTCGGGGAACAATTTGCTTATGAGTAAATGCCCGCCTATTCGCCTGTAAAGTCCATTCATCCTCAGAACCACCGGCTATGTAACCAAAACCACCGGTAGGGATTATTTCTTTTGCCTGGGCCTCAAGTTGATCCAGATTTAAAATATCTAACGCCTTTTCATTCTCATTTTGCTTATAGCCATTTACAATTGCCATTTTAAGTCCCTCCATACTGACTTCGATTTATTTTAAAATCAGCATATCACTTACAAAAAGTAAGTCAAACATTTACATCTTTAAATAAAGAAAAAGGCCAGCCGGCATTTAATACCGTTGACCTTTTAAACTATGTTTTGGCTGTCTATTCGTTATTTGAATTATCAGAATCCGATTCAGTACTATTCTTCATCCGACTGTTTTTCAACTTTGGCCATTGTTGATACCTTGGAGTCTTCATCAATTCTGATCAAATGAACCCCTAAAGTAGCACGGCGGGTTTGTGAAACGTCTTCGACCCCAAATCGAATCATAACACCTTTATCGGTAATCAGCATAATATCCTCATTACCACTAACAGTTGTTAAGCCTGCAAGCGGCCCATTCTTTTCAGTGATATTTGCTGTTAGAACACCTTTTCCGCCACGTCCCTTAATCGGGTATTCTGCAGCCGGTGTTCGTTTTCCAAACCCTTTTTCTGAAATCACAAAAACTTCACTATCAGGGTTCAAAATATCAGCACCAACTACATAATCGTTATCCCGCAGTCGGATACCACGAACGCCCGTCGCAGAACGTCCCATTGAGCGAACCTTGGCAGCATTAAAGCTTACCGCATAACCCAAGTGTGTCCCAATAATCACATTTTGATCCGGATCAATAATCAAGGCATTGATTAATTGATCACCATCTTTTAAATGAATTGCAATCAGACCATTACTTCGAATATTGGCGAATTCAGAGACTGGTGTTCGTTTTACCGTCCCGTATAAAGTTACGAACAGTAAATCTTTTTGAACATCATTTTTCCGATCGGAAACATTAATAACTGCTTCGATTTTTTCACCAGAGTTGATATTTAATAAATTAACAATCGGAATGCCTTTGGCCGATCGTCCATACTCAGGAATTTCATAGCCTTTCATCCGGTAAACTTTACCGGCATCTGTAAAGAATAATAAAACATCATGAGTGGAAGTCGAAACCAATTGTTCTACGAAGTCATCATCATGAACGCCCATGCCCTGAACACCGCGGCCACCGCGATTTTGAGCTTTAAACTCAGTTACCGGCAAGCGTTTGATGTAGCCATTATGGGTTAGTGAAACAATGACGTCTTCTTCTTCAATTAAGTCTTCATCTTCTAAGCTGAGAACTTCGCCAACCAAAAGTTCAGTTCGCCGCTTATCACCAAATTTTTTCTGAATTTCCAATAATTCTTCGTAAATAATTTGGTTGATTCGATCACGACTACCCAAGATTGCCTTGTAATCTTCGATATCCTTCATTAATTGATTATATTCTTTATCAATCTTCTCACGTTCCAAGCCGGTTAATCGAACCAATCGCATATCCAGGATTGCCTGAGCCTGCTTATCACTTAATCCAAACCCCTCAATCAGCTGGTTTTTAGCCAGTTCACCGGTTTGTGAGCCACGAATAATCTTAATAATTTCATCGATATGGTCAAGTGCAATCCGCAACCCTTCAAGAATATGAGCCCTGGCTTGGGCCTTCTTTAATTCATACTTTGTTCGCCGAGTAATTACTTCTACTTGATGTTCCAAGTAATACTGAAGAATTTCCTTTAGGCTTAAAATTCTCGGAGTTCCCTTAACGATGGCCAGCATGTTAAAACTAAACGACGTTTGCATTAAAGTAAGCTTGTATAAATTATTTAGGATAACTTCGGCACTGGCATCCCTTCGGACATCGATTACTACCCGTAAGCCTTCCCGATCGGACTCATCATTAATATCGGTGATTCCTTCAATTCGCTTATCTCTTGCCAATTCAGCAATGCGTTCAATTAGCTTGGCTTTATTAACCATGTAGGGAAGTTCAGTCGCGATGATCCGCTGCTTGCCGGTTGCTTCGCCTTCAATCTCAACTTTGGCACGTAAAATAATGGAACCACGGCCAGTTTCATATGCTTTTCGAATACCTGATTTTCCCATTACAACGCCACCGGTTGGGAAATCGGGTCCTGGTAGCACCTCCATCAAATCAGCCGTTGTCGCGTCAGGATTATCCATTAATACGTGAATGGCACTAATGACTTCAGAAAGGTTATGTGGCGGAATATTGGTTGCCATTCCAACCGCAATTCCAGAAGCCCCATTAACTAAAAGGTTGGGGAATCGTGAGGGCAGTACGCTGGGCTCTCTTTCAGTACCGTCATAGTTGGGTTCAAAATCAATAGTATCTTTATTGATGTCACGCAGCATTTCCATCGCAATTTTACTTAACCGAGCCTCAGTGTAACGCATGGCAGCCGCTCCGTCACCATCGACAGACCCAAAGTTTCCGTGTCCGTCAACCAGCATATATCTGTAACTAAATGGTTGCGCCATTCGAACCATCGATTCGTAAACAGCTGTATCGCCGTGGGGATGATACTTTCCTAAAACATCCCCAACGATTCTGGCTGATTTCTTATATGGTTTATCAGGTGTAACGCCTAATTCATTCATATCATAGAGAATCCGACGATGAACCGGTTTTAAACCGTCACGAACATCCGGAAGTGCCCGGGCTACAATAACGCTCATCGCGTAATCCAGGAAAGATGTTCTCATTTTTTGGATAAATCAACATTGGTGATTCGTCCTGGGAAATCGCCGTCCTGGTTAGTTTTGTTAGCCAATCTTTTTTACCTCCATTCAAAATAGGAAAAGCAATGTTTCATATGAAACATTGGATTACTAAACGTCCAAGTTTTCAACAAATGTAGCATTCTTCTCAATAAATTCTCGTCGTGGCTCAACTTTATCGCCCATTAACATCGAAAATACATGATTAGCTTCAGCTGCATCCGAAGATTCAACTCTCAAAAGATGACGATTTTCTGGATTCATAGTTGTATCCCAGAGTTGTTCCGCATCCATTTCACCCAGTCCTTTGTACCGTTGAATAGTCGGTTTTGGAGATGGTTGCAATGTTCCCAGAAATTGGTTTAAATCTTCATCCGAATCAATGTATCGTTGCATTTTTCCTTGACGGACCTGATATAACGGCGGCTGGGCCACATATACGTAACCAGCATCAATTAGTGGTCGCATATAACGATAAATTAAGGTAAGCAATAATGTCTGGATATGCGCGCCATCAACATCGGCATCCGTCATAATAATTAACTTGTGATAGTTTACCTTTGATAAATCAAAATCTTCACCAAATCCGGTGCCCATTGCTGTAAATAAGGAGCGAATTTCTTCATTGGCCAGGATACGATCCATACTTGCTTTTTCAACGTTTAAAATTTTCCCCCGAATTGGCAAAATTGCCTGGGTTAAACGCGAACGGCCCTGCTTGGCTGAACCGCCGGCCGAATCCCCCTCGACAATAAACAACTCAGAAATTTTAGGATCTTTGCTGGTATTATCAGCCAATTTTCCGGGAAGGTTACTAATTTCAAGGCCACTTTTTTTTCGAGTAACTTCACGAGCCCGTTTAGCAGCAGACCTTGCTTTAGAGCTAAAAGGCCACGATCAATAATTTTACGAGCAAGCTTTGGATTTTCCATCAGAAATTTGGAAAAATGATCACTGAAGATTCGATCAGTTGCGGTCCGAGCATCCGAATTCCCTAATTTGGTTTTTGTTTGCCCTTCGAATTGAGGATCGGGGTGTTTAATGCTGACAACAGCTGTTGTTCCTTCACGGACATCTTCTCCGGAAAGGTTTGGCTCATTGTCTTTAAGTAGGTTGTTTTTTCGGGCATAGTCGTTAACAACCCTGGTTAATGCCCGTTTGAAACCTTCCTCGTGGGTACCGCCTTCATAAGTGTGAATATTGTTGGTGAAGGTCATCAAGGTACTATGATAATCTTCAGAATAATCAATCGCTACCTCAACAGTAATCCCGTTTTCTACTCCTTCAACGTAGATCGGTTCCGTTAATAACGTTTCTTTATCTTTATCAAGATATTCGACGTAGTGTCGAATACCTCCTTCGTACAGGAAATCTTTTTCAGTTGGCTTTTCCGGTCGATTATCGCGAATAACAATTCGCAGTCCCTTGTTTAAAAAAGCCAGTTCCCGTAATCGGGCTGTTAAAACTTTAATATCAAAAGTGGTTGTTTCTTTAAAAATATCCGGATCCGGCAGAAAATGAACCTTGGTTCCGTGAAGATCCTCCGAAACGTGATCAATCACTTTCATTTTGGTTGTAACGTGTCCACGTGAAAAGTCCATGTAGTATACTTTTCCGTTTCGAGTGACGGCAACATCCAGTTCTTTGGAAAGCGCGTTTACAACTGAAGCGCCGACACCATGCAGGCCTCCAGAAACTTTATAACCACCACCGCCAAATTTCCCACCAGCATGCAAAATTGTATAAACAGTTTCCAGTGCCGGCTTACCGGTTTTTTTCTGAATATCTACCGGAATACCACGGCCGTCATCTGTTACGGTAACACTGTTGTCCTTTTCGACGGTAACCGTAATTTTGGTAGCAAACCCTGCTAAAGCTTCATCAATTCCGTTATCAACAATTTCCCAAACAAGGTGATGAAGACCTTGGGAAGAAGTTGTACCAATATACATTCCCGGTCGTTTTCGAACAGCCTCTAGTCCTTCCAAGACTTGTATTTGACTGGCATCGTATTCACGGGCAAGCTCTTTTTTTGTTTCTTTTTGATCAGCCATGGGTTATCTCCTTTACGATTCTTCTAAACTGATTTTACCGTTTGTAATTCTGAATATCTTAGGATTACTGAGTAGTTCCTGCTGCACACCGCTTAAGCTGGTTGTGGTCAGGAATGTTTGAACCTTGTTTTGAATTGCTGTGAGTAAATGGGTTTGGCGATAATTATCAAGTTCCGATAAAACATCATCCAACAGTAAAACCGGATATTCATCAGTTTGTTCTTTCATTAAATCAATTTCTGCTAATTTAACCGAGAGCGCGGTTGTGCGTTGTTGTCCTTGTGAACCAAAGGATTGAACTTCTTTTTTGTTAATAGCAAATTTTAAGTCATCTCGGTGGGGGCCTATTAAAGTTGTTCCTCGTTGAATTTCTTTATTTTTAATATCCGCAAACTTTTTTAATAAGTCTTGGTAAATTGTTTCGACGGAATTTAATTGCTCGTCTGCTATCGTGGTTTGGTAAAGAAATGTTAAGTCTTCTTTTCCCTGCGAAATTTCCGTGTGAATTATTTTAGCGAAATGCTCAAGTTTATCCAAAAGCTGAATTCGTTGATAAATAATTTCCGCACCATACGCGGAAAGCTGATCTGACAAGACATCCAGATAAACGGTATCTGATTGAATTCGGTGCTGCAGATCCTTTAAATAGCGATTTCGTTGCTTTAAGACCTTTTTATACTGGGTGGAATTGTATAAATAACGATTATTCATTTGACCAAATTCCATGTCCATAAATTTACGTCGAACTTGTGGCGCGCCCTTCACGATTGAAAGGTCTTCCGGTGCAAACAAAATAACGTTCAGCTGACCAACATAACTTGATAACTTGGCCTGTTCCAAGTGGTTAATCTTGGCTCGTTTGCCTTTTGTTCCCAAATCCAATTCAATTGGCATGCTTCCCAAGCGTTTTTGAATAGTTCCTTTCAACTGAGCAGTTTGGCTTTGCCAATTAATTAGTTCTTTTTCATTCGCTGTTCGATGACTTCTGGTGAGTGCCAGTACGTAGATGGCTTCAAGCAGGTTTGTTTTTCCCTGTGCGTTTTCACCAAGAAAAACATTAATGCCATCCGAGAATTCAATGGATTGTTTAACATAATTTCGAAAATTATGAAGTGAAATGGTCTTTAACTTCATTCAGAACCCTGCTTTGAGCGAATAAAAAATAAGCCAACATTTGGAATATCCACGTTATCACCGTCATAAAGCTTGCGGCCACGGCGGTTGTCAGGCTCATCGTTGATATTTACGGTATGTTCCCTTAAATACCATTTTGCTTGACCGCCACTGCTGATAACTGATTCCTCTTTAAGTAATTGGCCTAAAGTAATATAAGGTCTATCAATGAAAACTTCTTTTTTCACAATTTCACCCACCTTTTACATATATCTATTATACGCTATTTTTGGGTAAAAGTATACGTCTAAGGCGTTTCATACGCATTCTGAGCTACTTTTTGATTTTTAGGGACTTTTATCGAAAAAGGATGAAATCATCTGAGAAACACGTATATGGACAAATATGTCCAAGATATCAAAAAATCTATTTTAAACTGGCAATTTAACGGGCTATTTTTGAAATGGTTTTTTATAGATGAATTGGTTATTTTCAGTATGAGAGCGAATTTATTGAGAATTTTTTTATTTTGATGTTTAAAAACACCGTATCGCCAAACTAAGTTCATTGGCAGTACGGTGTTTTTATGTGTATTGTGATAATTTTTGAGCTGTTTTTTTAGAATGTACGAATAGGCGTAATGAGTTGAACAAAACTTTCACTGTCTTCAGTTGGCGTTAATGTAAAGGGCCGCAGTGAAGAGGTAAAGTCAAGATTAATAGTTGCTTGGCTAAAAGAACGCAAGGCATCCTTCATGTAATCCGGATTAAAAGAAATTTCTAGTTCGTTTCCTTCAACTGTCTTGGGCTCCAAATCTTCTTCAACATTGCCGACATCAGGCGAATTGCCGTAAATTGTAACAGTTTTTGTTTCAGGTTTAACAGTAATTTTAACGACGTTGTTTCGGGATTCGTGAGACAGTAGCGAAGCTCTTTCAATTGATGCTAATAATTCTGGTGCATCAAAAGCAATTCGAGTGTCGTGAGAATTGGGAATCAACCGTGAAGTGTCAGGGTAATTTCCTTCAAGCAAGCGTGAATAGAAAAGTGTTTCGCCAATTGTAAACAGCGCTTGATTTTCAGTCACTGATAAGACAATATCTTCTTTATTATCATCGATCATTCTGGACAACTCGGTTAAGCTTTTTCCGGGAATAACAAAGTCGAAAGTTCCGTCGATTGGCTTTTCAAGCGTCACTTTTCGTTGGCTTAATCGATGGCTGTCTGTGGCAACGGCCAGAAAGTTGTTTTCAGAAAGAATAAAATGGACACCGGTTAAAATTGGTCTGCTTTCCTGGTTCGAAACAGCAATAACTGTTTGGCTGATAATTTGTTTTAGAAGGTCACCAGCCAATGGAATTGAATTGGTCGTTTCAATTTCAGGTAGGTGAGGATAATTATTGGCATCTAATCCGTTAATCGTGAATGATGATTGTCCGGAAGTAATCATGGTTTGGAAATTTTCACCGACTTCAATGGTTAAAGTTTCTTCAGGCAGCTTTTTAACAATGTCGGTAAAAAATCTTGCGGGTAACACAATGGCGCCTTCAGATTGAACTGCCAATAAGTTGTCGGGATCATCACTTTTCAAAGTTGTTTCGATAGAAATGTCAGCATCACTACCTGTAAGGATTAATCCTGATTGAGCAGCTTGTAATTTTAGTCCAGTTAAAATTGGAATTGTCGTTTTTGTGGAAATAGCACGACTAACAATGTTTAAAGCTTTTGTAAATGCGGTCCGACTAATTGTAAATTTCATACTGAGAATTGACCTCCCGGAAAGTTATTATATAAATTAAATTAAAAAGAAAAAAAGAGAAAAGCAGTAATAGTAGTTCCTGTGGATTTGTGGATAAGTGGAAAAAGGCAAGGTAAAACTAACCGATTTCCTGTGGATAACTTTGTGGATAACTCCTGGAACTTGTTTATAATTATCCACAACCCATTATACCATTCAGCTTAAAGCTGTCTTTATATCGGAAATTTCTTTTCGAATGTCTGCATCGATTTTGATGACTTCAGCGATTTTATCGCAGGCATGAATAACGGTTGTATGATCCTTGCCGCCAAATTCCTTCCCAATTTTTGGCAGAGAGTTGTTTGTCATTTCCCTGGAAAGGTACATGGCAATTTGTCTGGGGATGACAATGGATTTCATACGTTTCTTTCCCTTTAAGTCACTGATTGTAACGTGAAAATAGCTGGCAACCTTATTTTGAATATCCATGATAGATAGTTCATTATTTGCCTTTGCCAACTTTAATCCTTTAAGTGCCTCGTAAACCAAGTCAGTGGTAATCGGTTCGTTTTTTAGTTTGGAATAAGCCTGAACTCGTGAAAGGGCTCCTTCCAGCTCCCGAACATTGGAGTTAATTTGGCCTGCGATATAAGAGAGGGTTTCATTTGGGATTGCCAGATCGTCGAGCTTGGCTTTGCTTTTTAAAATAGCAATTCTGGTTTCTAAATCCGGTGGTGTAATATCAACTGGCAGCCCCCATGCAAACCGGGATACCAACCGTTCCTGAAGTTTTGGTATTTCCTGGGGGACCCGATCTGATGTTAGGACAATTTGTTTGTCGTTATTATACAGGTCGTTAAATGTGTGAAAGAATTCTTCTTGAGTTCCTTCCTTTTGGGCAAAAAATTGAATATCATCTACCATCAGCAAATCAACATTGCGGTACTCGCGCCGAAATTCTTCTGTTCGATTGGTTTGAATGGCATTGATAAAATCATTCGTGAAAGCTTCGCTGGTAACGTATTTAACGTTGGTTTCAGGATGGTCTTCCAGTCGTTTATTACCAATAGCCTGCATTAAATGTGTTTTTCCAAGACCGACGCACCATAGAAGAAAAGCGGATTATACAATTTTCCAGGTTCTTCCGAAACAATTAGTGCCGCCGCGTGGGCCATCTGATTTCCCTTGCCAATGATAAAATTATCGAAAGTATAATTAGGATTAAGATGGTTTTCTTTGCTGAATGAGAAAGTTTCATCTTGGTCATCATTATTTGAATCTGGAGAGTCGGATTTATCCGACTCTTTTTTTAGTGCTTCCTTTTCGATGTCCGAATCCAAGATGAATTTTGGTTCAATGTTTCCTTTGGTAATAACAAATGCGTATTCAATTAGATTTGGCGCTAATTGTTCTTTCCAGTAATCTCGGTGCAGTTCGGAAGGAAGGGATAAAGTCAAGGTTGATCCATCAAAATCAACTGGTGTGACAGGTTTAATCCACGTATCGTATGTTAAATCAGTGGTGTTTTTTCGAAATTCAGCGCTTAATTTTTGCCACAATGAATCTTTGGTTAACACTTTGAAGTCCCCCCTAATTAAATAGTCGTTTTAAGAAATGCAAATTAATTCTAGCATTCTGATAAAAAGTTTTCCACAGGCAAAAGCATCCTGTGTATAATTGTTTCACAGTTGTGAACGGCAGGGACAACTCTCCTGTGGATAAGTGGATAATGTAGGTGAAAAGAAGGCTAATCAACAAACACCTGTGGATAACTAAAGCTGATATTATCGCCTTTTTAAGGTCTACTGATAATCTTATCCCCAACCTGTGGATAAGATTAGGAACAAGCTGTGATCCTGTGGATAAGTCTGTGATTTATCTTTCCGTTCATTATATTAAACGGTGGACTTATCCACAGTTTTTGTGTATGAAACAAATTTTTATTTTTTCTTCTTTTTGACAAAAACGAAAAAGCTTATTTCATTTATGGAGAAACTATGTTAATATGTTAGGGAAATGCATTTGAACATCCGATATTAAATGCTTAAACGCTAATTTAAAAAAGGGAGGGTTTCTTTATGAAAAGAACATATCAACCAAAGAAGCGTCATCGCGCTCGCGTTCATGGCTTCCGTAAACGAATGAGCACCAGCAATGGTCGTAAAGTGTTAGCACGCCGACGTCAAAAAGGTAGAAAAGTATTGTCTGCATAGACCACTGACCATTCAGTGGTCTTTTTCATTATTTTTTATTGTGTGGAGATGGATCATGCGAAAATCGTATCGTGTAAAAAAAGAGGCGGAGTTTCAGAAGGTTTTTGAGACTCATAACTCGGTTGCCAATCGTCAATTCGTTGTTTATACATTGGATAAGCCGAATCAATTACATTTTCGCGTCGGAATTTCTGTTGGCAAAAAGATTGGAAATGCGGTACATAGAAATTGGGTCAAAAGGCGAGTTAGACAGGCAATTTATGAGTTAAAACCTGATTTACGTCAAGATGTCGACTTCATTGTAATAGCACGTCCATCAACTGATCAGATGTCGATGCAGGATGTTAAATCCAGCTTGATTCATGTTTTTAAGTTGGCCAAGTTACTAGATTCCAACTATGATGGTGGGGAAAAACATTGAAAAAAAGAATTAAGAAACTATCGGTATTATTATCGTTACTGAGTTTAACAGTTGTTTTATCTGCTTGTAGTAACAGTCCGATTACTGAGCACAGTACCGGTATTTGGGATGGTTGGGTTGTTTTAAATTTCTCAAGGGCAATTATCTGGTTATCCAAATTCTTTAGTGATAACTATGGGATGGGAATTATTATTTTTACAATTCTTGTCCGGATTGTTATTTTGCCGCTGATGATTTATCAAACCAGAAGTATGCGTAAGACACAAGAAGTTCAGCCACAGCTTAAAGCACTGCAGAAAAAATACTCATCAAGAGATGCGGAAACAATGCAGAAGCTGCAGGCTGAACAGAAAAAGCTGTATGCTGAAGCTGGGATTAATCCGATTGCGGGCTGTTTACCGCTCATTGTTCAGATGCCGATTCTATTTGCGCTTTACCAGGCAATCTGGCGAACGGATGTTTTAAGAAGCGGGACGTTCCTTTGGCTACAATTGGGACATTCGGACCCGATTTTTGTACTGCCGATCCTAGCAGCGCTGTTTACATTTATTTCTTCATGGTTGGCGATGAAGGGGCAACCGGAGTCAAACTCCATGACAACCATGATGACAATTGGAATGCCGTTCTTTATTCTGATCATGGCGGTTAGTTTACCATCAGCGCTGTCGCTTTACTGGGTGGTTACCAACGCTTTTCAGGTTGGACAGACACTGGTTATTCAGAACCCTTGGA
Organism: Lentilactobacillus farraginis DSM 18382 = JCM 14108; assembly: GCF_000583655.1. GTDB lineage: Bacteria > Bacillota > Bacilli > Lactobacillales > Lactobacillaceae > Lentilactobacillus > Lentilactobacillus farraginis. The sequence continues at coordinate 30,073 of NZ_BAKI01000018.1, read as the reverse complement.
AGATTCGTCGTGAGCGCGAGCAGAAGCAAAGAGAAGAACGTGAACGTAAACGTGCTATCCAAAAAGCAGTTAGAAAAGCAAAGCAAAGTAAACGTAAAAAATAGTAAAAAATCCCCTTGGGATGCCGAATGCATTTTTCGGCATCCCAAGGGGATTTTTTTGGAACTGATTATTTTTGACGGCTTTCAGCATATTTGGTTTTAATGTAATTTGCGGACGTTTGAAGCTTTTCTAATTCCTCATCCGTTAAATTCAATTGGAGCTGTTCTAAGATGCCGTCTCGGCCAACAATTGCCGGATACGATAAGTATGTGTCATATTCTTTTCGGTAATTTGAAACAGGCAGTTCAGTGCGCGCGTCACTGATGATTGTATAAGCTAATCGGACGGCAGCAGTTGAAACACCGTAATTAGTGTATTTCTTTCCATGAAAGACTCTAAAACCACCTGTTCGAGCTTCTTTGTCCAATTCATTAAGATCCAGATTCTTTTCTTTGGCAACTTCGGTAATTGGTTTTCCAAGAACCCGAACGGTTGACCAGGCAGTAAACTGCGAATTACCGTGTTCACCCAAGTTGTAACCAACAACGGAACGAGAATCGATTCCTAATTTATCAGCAACGGAAGCCCGCATACGAGCTGAATCCAATAACGTTCCGGTACCAATGACGTGATTTTTTGGCAGGCCGGTAACCTCCTGATAGATGGATGTGATGACATCGACGGGATTAGTAATAACAACAATTTTACCGTGAAAGCCGGATTCCTTAATTTGCTGGGCAACTAAGGGAACCTGTTTGCTGGTGAAAGGTAGTTCGGCAAACCGATCGTCATTAGCGTTGTCCTGTAATTTAATGTTGCCGATTGCTGAGATGATAACATCGGCGTCTTTTAAATCCGCGTAATTATTTGTCGTAATATTAATATGCCACGGTAAATTAACCAATGCGTCGCGGAAATCCAGTGCGTCCGCTCTAACTTTTTCTTCGCGTAAATCAATCAGTACCAAATCATCAGCAATCCCTGTTGAAACAACGTAGTGAGCTGCTGCAGCACCCACGTTTCCCATTCCAATAATGCCGATTTTTCTAGACATAAAAAGACCTCCTCGTATTATTTAACCATTATCAACCTGCTTAGATAAAGCGCAGAATATGCGAAAAAGCATTTCAGGTAATGTAAGACTGTAATTTATAACAAATTTTCACATGATTCTAATGATAATCTATAAGGCTGTTAATAAAATTAACTAATTATTGTTTATTTTAGTATACGCATTTGACTTAAAATAAACAATACGCAGTTGCGCAGCAGTTTTCGAAAAACGAAAACTAAAAGCGTTGTTGAAAATCTCCAGTCTTATAGCACAAGGTTGGTAACTGCCAAAGAAGAGGAGATCTAATCAACATGATTAGGATCACCCTTTAAGCTAACAGGATAGGCCATCACGTCTGCATCTAAAATATCGTATTTTTTCATTAGCGCGTGTTCAACTTGTTCGCCGATGGCATACGCTTTTGTTAGAGGGGTGTTGTTATCTAAATAGACACCGACCTTCATAACGATTTGGTCCCCCAGCCAGCGGGGCTCAATTCCTTGGACCCCCAAGACATCTGGGATTTCATTTATTGTTTTTGAATAATCAGCAATTACTTCCGGACTGAATCCTTCAGTTAACCGCATAATAGTTGTTCTAAAAATTAACATGGAAGCGTGAAGAATTAAGAAACCGACTAGAATAGTGGCAACGCCATCCAGCCACTGAACGCCTAAATAGGCACCTCCAATTGACAAAAAGGTTCCAAAACTTGTCCAAGCATCACTTTTTAAGTCTTGACCAGATGCGATCAGTGCTTGATTATTCAATTGATTTCCTCTAATGGTATTAAACCTTGCCAGGATCAAAATAGTGGTGGCAGAAATTAAGCTGATTCCCATTGACCAGGAGTTAGGTTGAACAGAACCCCCTTCAAAATAACGGCGAACAGCAAAAGCGCCGTCAACTAAAATTTGGATACTAATCGCAAACATAATAGTTGCCGACAAAAAGGCCGCAATATTTTCGTACTGCCAGTGGCCCATGACGTGATTAGAGTCAGGCGGCCGTCTTGAAATTTTCAAACCCGTAATTAAAATTGCGGCACCACAAACACCAGTTAAATTGTTTAACCCATCGGCAATCAAAACTGTAATATGATTCCAATAGCCGATAATCAATTCAGCCGTCATAATCATAGCGTAGGCGGTTAAATTTGCGTACGTAATTTTTTGAGCTTCTTGTAATTTATTCAATCGATGCTGGCGGTCGACGAAGATGTTTCTACCTGCATCGTATTGATTAATATTTGCCATTGCATCACTTCCCATAAAACGAAAACCTTAAGGTAACGTTTGAATTATCAAAAATGAAATCGGATTAAAAATAGTGCCTTCAAGGTTAATTATATCGGCTTTATCAAAATAATGTTAAATGCTGATTTCAAATATCACAAAATAATTAAGGTTTGCGTTTAGTTTGCGTTTTTTTTGCGAAACCATTTATAAATGCCATGATTTATGCTATTATAAATCAGTTAAATCCATTAAAGGGAGTTTATTATGACAATTTACTCTGGCAAAACTATCCAAGATGCAGTAGCTAAAGGCCTGACAGAACTATCACTCGAAGAGGACCAGGTTGAAGTAAAAGTACTTCAACAACCAAGAAATGGTTTCTTTGGTATTGGTCGAAAACCAGCTCAGGTTGAACTAACAAAAAAAGAAAACACAAACCAATCGCAAAAACAAATCAATAAACAATCTCAAACAAAGAAAATAGCAGGTCAACTGGCTACAGTACCTTCAAACGAAAGCGACAGTGCTTTTGATTTAGAAACGATTGCCCAGAACTTGGCTGATTATCTAAATGACGTTCTTGAGGCGATGGGTTTTTCGTTTACACTCAAACTTGATATTAAAAATAAGCATGCGATTTATATTGATATTGATACTGAGCAGGAAAGTCGATTAATCGGACGCCACGGCCGAACGATCAATGCGCTTCAAAACCTTGCCCAGATTTTCATTAACCGTTCTGGAGCAAATAACGTAAATGTTGAACTGGATACTGCCGATTATCGTCATCGGAGAAGTGAAGCATTGGTTCAATTGGCGGACAAGACTGCCCGGAATGCAATCGCAAACGGAAAACCGGTTTATTTAAATCCGATGCCTTCATTCGAGCGTAAGCAAATTCATAATGCGTTAGCAGACAATGAACATGTTATTACTTACTCAACAGGAAAAGAGCCCCATCGTGTTATCGTGGTGGCCCCTAAATAATCGAACAGCTGCGTTTAAAATTACATTGACAAATGACACACTTTAAAATATGATGAAAGTAATCATTCTTATCTTAACTAGGTAAAGTAGTCAAAGTGCTTTGTCCATGCTTTTTACGCATGGAGTGGGCACTTTTTTTGTGCGTTGAATGATATTTTATGGTTTAATAGTGTGACGTGATCGTCGTTTTTTACGTAGGAGGAAGCTGAAGCATGGTTTTAACAACAACAGAATTTGATACAATTGCGGCTATTTCAACACCGCCTGGTGAGGGTGGTATTTCAATTGTTCGAATCAGTGGCGAAGAGGCACTTGATGTCGCCAAAAAGATTTATCGTGGTAAAAGCCTTGATAAAGTGGCCAGCAATACTATTAACTATGGTCATATTATTGATCCTTCTACAGGACAGGAAATTGATGAGGTCATGTTATCGGTTATGCGGGCACCGCACACCTATACCAAAGAGGATATCATCGAAATCAACTGTCATGGTGGGATTGTGGCCACCAATCGAATCTTGCAATTAGTCATCAGTAATGGTGCCAGAATGGCGGAGCCTGGTGAATTTACAAAGCGGGCATTTTTAAATGGGCGAATTGATCTATCACAGTCTGAAGCGGTAATGGATCTAATCGAGGCTAAAACAGATCGTTCAATGAAGGCAGCCATTAATCAATTGGACGGTAATCTTTCGCATTTAATTAAGCACCTACGAAAGGATATTTTGGATGTATTGGCCCAAGTTGAAGTTAATATTGATTATCCAGAATATGATGATGTTGAAACGATGACCAGCAAGCTGCTTCGAGAAAAGGCAACTGATGTTCATAAACGGATTGTGCAACTATTACAAACCGCCAAGCAGGGTAAGATTCTTCGAGACGGGCTGGCAACGTCCATTATTGGTCGCCCAAACGTTGGCAAGTCAAGTCTTCTAAATCATTTGCTGCATGAAGATAAGGCCATTGTGACCGATGTTCCTGGGACAACGAGAGATGTATTGGAAGAATACGCCAATGTCCAAGGGGTGCCTTTGAAATTGGTCGATACCGCCGGAATTCGGGATACAACCGATAAAGTTGAAAAAATCGGGGTAGATCGATCCAGAAAGGCGATTGCCAGTGCTGATTTGATACTATTGGTTTTAAACGCCAGTGAAGAACTAACAGACGAAGATCGCCAGCTGATTAAAGCAACCAATGGTAAACAACGAATCGTTGTTCTGAATAAAACTGATTTGCCAATAAAATTGAAATTGAATGAAATTAAGCAGTTAACACATGCGGATCACATTATTTCAACTTCGGCTATTAAGTCAGACGGTTTGAAAGAATTGGAGAAGCTAATTTCAAAGATGTTCTTTGACGAAGGTATTTCCAGCAGTCAAAACGATGTTATGGTGACAAACGCTCGGCATATCGGCTTGCTTAACCAGGCAAAACAGGCGCTTGAAGATGTCATTAAAGGTTTGGACACAGGAATGCCGGTTGATTTGGTCCAAATTGATATGACCCGCTGTTGGGATCTTCTTGGTGAAATTACTGGTGATAGTTATCAAGATGAATTGATTGATCAATTATTCAGTCAATTTTGTCTGGGAAAATAGTCTGTTTCATGTGAAACACTGGAGGAAATGGCATTTGAAAAGTTTAAGAGTTAGCGATGTGAAGCAGAAATATCGTGGTAAAAATTATGATGTGATTGTTGTTGGGGCTGGTCATGCCGGCTGTGAGGCAGCTTTGGCGGCTGCCAGAATGGGCAATAAAACGCTTATCTTAACAATTAATTTGGACATGGTTGCCTTTATGCCATGTAACCCATCGGTCGGTGGACCGGCAAAGGGAACCGTCGTCCGGGAAGTTGATGCGCTTGGTGGCGAAATGGGGCGAAACATCGATAAAACGTATATCCAAATGCGAATGTTAAATACCGGTAAGGGTCCGGCAGTTCAGGCACTAAGAGCGCAGGCTGATAAACATGCTTATCACGCTGAAATGAAGCATACTTTGGAAAACGAGCCTAATTTAACGCTTCGGCAGGCAATCGTTGATTCTCTAATTGTTGAAGACGGCTTATGTAAAGGTGTTGTCACTAATACAGGTGCCAAGTATTTTGCTAAGGCGGTGGTAATAGCCGCCGGAACTGCTGCCAGAGGTAAAATAATCATTGGTGAACTAATGTATGCCTCTGGGCCCAATAATTCCCAACCGGCTGAAAAATTATCAGGTAATCTTGAAGAGTTGGGATTTGATCTGGAAAGATTTAAAACCGGTACGCCTCCTCGAGTTGACGGTACGACAATTGATTATTCAAAAGCAGAAGAGCAGCCGGGGGATGCGACCCCCCATCATTTTAGTTTTGAATCTTCAGATAAAAATTATCTGTCTGTCAAGGATCAGCTTTCCTGTTGGTTAACATATACCAACGAAACAACCCATAAAATTATTCGTGAAAATTTGGATCGGGCGCCAATGTTTACTGGTGTTATCGAAGGGGTGGGTCCCCGTTACTGTCCATCAATTGAAGATAAAATTGTTCGGTTTGCTGATAAAAGCCGGCATCAGTTGTTCTTGGAACCCGAAGGACGAAAGACTGAAGAATGGTATGTTGACGGACTGTCTACGTCAATGCCGGAAGAAGTTCAGCAAAAAATGCTTCACACTGTTGCAGGGTTGGAAAATGCTGAGATGATGCGACCGGGATACGCGATTGAATATGATGTCGTAGCTCCTTACCAGTTAAAACCGACATTGGAAACTAAAATAGTTAGAAATTTATTTACCGCTGGTCAAACTAACGGGACTTCCGGTTATGAAGAAGCCGCCGGTCAAGGGATTATTGCCGGCATTAACGCCGGTCGTCGGGCACTTGGCAAAGGACCATTTGTCTTGAAACGAAACGAAGCCTATATTGGCGTTATGATTGACGATTTGGTTACCAAGGGAACTAAAGAGCCTTATCGCCTATTAACCAGTCGGGCCGAATATCGCTTATTACTACGGACCGATAATGCGGATATGCGCCTAACAGAAAAAGGGCATGAACTTGGTTTAATTTCCGATGATCGGTATGCCAAGTTTTTGGATAAGAAGCGGGCAATTGATTCAGAGATTCAGCGATTGAATCAAATTAGAATCAAACCTTCTGATGCTGTTAATCAATTTGTTGAGGCACATGGTGACAAACCGCTTAAAGATGGGGTTTTGGCTTCGGTTTTCCTTAGAAGACCGTACGTTAACTATCAAACGCTGCTACAGTTTATTGCGGCGCCGGATGCCCCTTTGGATCGACATGTAGTCGAACAGGTTGAAATTCAAACGAAATATGCGGGTTACATTGCGAAAGCCGAAGCCAGTGTTGAAAAAATGAAACGAATGGAAGCTAAAAGGATTCCTGATCGGATTGATTATCAAGCGATTGATGGTATCGCAACTGAAGCGCGGCAGAAGCTTCAAAAAATTCATCCGGAAACACTCGCGCAGGCGTCTAGAATAAGTGGTGTTAATCCAGCTGATATTGCTATTTTAAGTGTCTACATTCAGCAGGGAAAAATTGCCAAGTTAAAAAAGAGTGTTTAGGTAAACATGTTTTTTAGCCTGTAAAAAAGATAGGTCTTGATCGGAGAAATTTATACCGATCCAAACGACCTATCTTTCAGATTGGGAACGATGGTGATTGACTGTCATGAAAAGTAGGAAACTGATGCCAATGCAAATTGTGATTGAAAGGGCCATTGGTAAATAAGTTTGACTACCCATGACGCCAACGATCGGGGACATGATCCCGCCAATTGCATTTTGAGCTAAGCCCAGAAGTGCGGAAATTCCGCCGCTGTTTTTAAGAGAAAGATTCATAATGACGGCAGTTGTCAGTGTAAACAGCATGCCAAATTGAAAGACCGTCAAAAAAATTAGAAAAATGACGATTGGCAGGTTATTAACGAAGAACCAACTCATGATTAAGCCTATGGCGGTTATCAGTGTTGATCCTAAAACGAACCGAATCTGACTGATTTCTGAAATGCGATTTGCAAGTAACCCGGGAACAGCTGACCCAATGGCGATGCCAATGCCGTTCATTGCATAAAGAAAGCCAAAGTTTGCAACATTCATATGAAAATAGTTTTGAAAAACAAATGAAGATGCGGAAATGTAGCTAAAAAGACCGCCGTAAATAAAACCACTAACCAAAACCAGCTTAACGAATTTTGAGTCCTTTAGAAGCTTAAGCATTTCAATAATTGAATTAACAGGCTGCCGGTGATCCTGTTAGCTAATGGTAATGTTTCACCAACTCCCATCCAAATAGCAATCGTAACTAAGAAACCAATAATTGCCAGTAGGATAAATACACCCTGCCATTCAACGTACTTAATGATATAGCCACCGATGATTGGAGAAATGACGGGAAAAATGCCGTTAACAGCTGAAAGCATGGCGTAGAATTTGGTTAAAAGCGGCCCGGAAAACAGGTCGGAAGCAATTGCCCTTGAAAGGACCTGGCCACTGGCACCAGCCAATCCCTGGATGAACCGCAGTGCAATCAAGAAGTACACTGAATGACTGGCAGCGATCAGTAACGAAACCATGCCAAAGATTAAAAAGCCAAGCATTAGTGGTTTCTTACGCCCGTATTTATCGCTAAGCGGTCCGGAAATCAGCTGGCCGACTGCCAACCCCAGCAAACAGGCACTTAAGCTTAATTGCACCAGTGAGGCTTGAGTTTGTAGATTTTTGGTCATTTCAGGCAGGGCAGGTAAATACAGATCGATGGAAAGCGGGCCGGTAGCGCTAATTGTACCTAAGATGAAAACCAGCCAGATACGTTTTATCAAATTGGGTTTTGAAGCCATTTAATCACCTATTTCTAAAGCGTCAGTTACGTCAAATAATGATAGTGGTTTCGGGAATAAATCGCAACTAATTATGGATATGTTAATTATGTTTTTAAAATGTTGTGTTAGAAGTAAAATATGCTAAAATATAACTCGATTGTGTCTATTAAAACTCTACTAAGATAACGAGTTGATAAAAATCAGGGCTTTTGCGTGTTAAGGGTCCATGAAGGAGTAAAAAGATGAAATTTTTAAAGGGATTGCTGGGGATTATCATTCCAATCGCAATCGGGCTGGCACTTGCGCTTGTGATTAAAGCGACAGTTGTTACGGTTGCCAGAGTTGATGGCCCATCAATGGAACCCAACTTGGTTAATAATGAACGGCTGCTAGTTTGGCGACACGCTAAAATCAAGCATTTAAGTGTGATTGTTTTTGACGCCCATGGAGAAGATCCCAGTGCAACAAAAGCAAATACAGATTATGTTAAGCGGGTGATTGGTCTTCCGGGAGATACAGTTTCCAGTAGTAATGGGAACCTTTACGTAAACGGTAAAAAAGTTAACCAAAGCTTCATCAGCAGTTACCAACGGACAACCGGAACTGGCAATTGGGACTTGCAGACACTTTCAAAGAGTTGGGCCAAGCATTCTAATTCCGTAAAAGTACCAAAGGGGAATTACTTTGTTTTGGGTGATCATCGAAGTGTTTCAAATGACGGCCGTTATTGGGGCTTTGTTCCTAAAAACAAAATTACCGGTGTTGCTAAAACGTTCTTTTGGGGAACGGATAAGACCAAACGTAATAATGTTAATAATTTAGGATATTAAATCAGGATTTTAAAAAAGATCGAATTGGTGGCTGTTTATTAAACCAAATTCGGTCTTTTTTAATTATTGATTGTATGAAATTACAGTTGGTGTCTCCGTGACGTCTAAGATCATAATGCTACCATTTTTTGGCTGTTCCCGAATTATTTGATTTTCAGAAAATAGGGTTGCCAAGTTTCTTAAATATGTTCCATGTGAAACTACCAAAGCAGTTTGATTATTGTTTAGTTGAGTTTGAATAGTTGTGACCGCCTTTTGAATTCGTTGCTTGAGTTGATCGGCGGTTTCGGCATAGTGAAAGGGATCAGCTTCGTGCATAAAGTCCCGGACTTTTAACAAGCCGTATTTCTTAATTAAATCTGCCTGTTTAAAATAACCGAATGGGCCACCAATCATATTCCATGTTGTGACACTGTCAATAGCTTCAAAAGAGCCGAAGTAAATTTCGCGAACATCTTTATTTATTTCACGCTTGGTCTGATCAGCATATTGGTTATTTTCCAAGATGATGTCAAGCGTGTGAATAGCTCGCATCATGTCTGAACTGATTGCAAGATCAAACTTGATATTTTTTAGCTTTTCACCAGCGGCAGCAGCCTGCTGTTCGCCCTTTTTGGTTAGCGGCGAATCAACCATCCCTGCATTCTACGAAATTGGTTTAAAAGGGTTTGACCATGACGCACAAAATATATTTTTTTCAAAATTCCGACTCCTTATATCGTTATCTTCATACTAAAACTTTACTATTTTTGGGGATATTTAGAAAGAAAAAAGTGATTTTAAGTCTCGTTTAAGTTAAGGTGCGTACTCTAGAAAACAATCAGTTAAGCATAAAATTGATTTAACTGGTAGATTGCTGAAAGGCTCAGCTTTCTTCTTAAATTTCTCCCTCAATATACCCTCCAAATATAAATTGATTAATGCTGCCCGTCAGAAATGATGGGTTTTTGTATGTAATGGCTACAAACCAATAATTTTGAAGAGCTGAAATAATGATCGATATTTTATTTTAAGCTTTAAGCTTCGTTTAAGTCACTAAGGGTATTCTAATGTTATTCAAATCGAAAGGGGGCTTATCAACCTGAGCAACTTAATATTCTAGGGAATTATTTTTCAATAATTGAATCGAAAGGAAGATTATAGATGAATATCAAAAAAACACTTTATGTAGCTACCGCTTCAACTGCATTAGTGGCATCGACACTTTTAACGGGGGCAGTTGCAAGCGCTAATTCAAACCCGGGGCAGTCTCCGGCCAATCAGCCAAATACGCAAAAGGCTAAAACTGCTAACGATAACTCGCGGAGCATGGATCTGGTTTCACGTGGAACCGGCAGCCAATATAATTCACAAAACAGTGGTTACAATACGACGGTTACGTCGACCAGTCTATTGAGTCAGTTAAGCTATAAGGTTCAGACGACCGACAACGATGGTTCGATCAGTGATAATCCATTTTCGATTCGAATTTATAAAAATGGCTCACTGTACAAAACGATCAGTTCAAGTTCAGGAACCTTAAGCGGCTCGTTATGGGTTGGTTCAGGAACTTACACAGTTAAAGTTTACACCACTAACGGTGCCAGTCATTGGACAGGTGGTTTGACACTGGGCGGCTTGATTTAAAGCTGTCCAGGTGCCGGCGCGTTTTAGGATCAAGCATAATGCAAAGGCATATAAAAAAACTCATTTAGGTCATGAGAAAAAGGATTGGAACAGGGCGATTGTTCCAATCCTTTTTAAGTGGATGAGGGGTGATTAATTAGCTGGGCAATTATTAAGATCCGCTCTATAATAAACACGAAAAGAATTTTAATTAGTGAAGAAGGGGGGGACAAGATTGGATCGCCAATTAACACGGCTCAGTAAACGATTATCGTTTGTATTGCGGCATCATCCGGAGAAAATTGGTATCCAGCTTGATCAATATGGCCGGGTGAATCTGGATACGCTAATTAAAAAGTTTAATCAGCATTATGGTACACCGCTCAGTAAAGCCGTCATTAAGACAATTATGCAGCAAAGTGATAAGCAACGATATGCAATTGAAGGACCGACTATTCGCGCCCTATATGGTCACAGTATTCCGGTAAAACCGCTAACACCACCAGCAATGCCGCCTGAATATCTTTACCACGGGACGACCCATGCCGCTGCCGAGTTGATTAAAACAGACGGCTTAAAGAAAATGGATCGGGATTTCGTCCATTTGTCAGCCAACCGTCAAATGGCAATTCAGGTCGGTCGACGTCGGGACCCACAACCAGTTATTTTTCAAGTAGCTGCTCAGCAAGCTGCCAAGAATCACCTTTTATTCTATCCGACAAAGAGTGGTATCTGGTTGGTAGATGCCATGCCGGCTGCGTTTTTAACTCAAATTCAGGGATAGCTTTTGATTGGAGGAATTAGTGATGGCAGCTGATAAAGAAACTGAGAAGAAACCGAATCCGCTTAAAATTCGAAAACCGATTCATGGACGCTGTCCACGGTGTAATCGACCAATGATGATTAACTATGGGTTAAACCGGTGTCCCAATTGTGGCTTTATTTTTAAGTCGAATTTAAAATTGAATTAATGGGTCGTTGGCTGAAGCAACTGCTTTTTAGTAGCGACAATCGTCAAAAAATTTTTAATAATTTGTGCACCGACTTTTGGATCTGTCATAATTGATTCCGGATGAAATTGAACGCCATAGACGTTTTTAGTTTCATCGGCAACCGCCATAATTTCACCATCGGCAGTTTCAGCTGTTACGACCAGATTGGTTGGCACCGTTTGCGGGTCAACAATCAGGGAATGGTATCGAGCAGCTTTAAAGGAATGGGGACAGTTTTTAAAAAGGGCTGTTTCTGAAACGACATTGACTTGTGAAGGTTTTCCGTGCATTAATTTTGGTGCGTGGACAACTTTGGCACCATAGGCTTCCGCGATAGCCTGATGTCCCAAGCAGACACCTAAAATTGGCACTTTTCCTAAAAACGCGTCCAAAATTTCAGGCATATTGCCGGCGTTTTCCGGACGGCCCGGGCCGGGTGAAAAGATAATGCTTTCCGGATTTAATTCGGCTAATTCATTAGCTGTGACAGCATCATTTTTAAGAACGGTAATCGGGTCTGCAGATAGATTTCCAATTAATTGATATAGGTTATATGTGAAACTATCGTAATTATCAATCAGATAATGCATGTTGAAGGCCTCCTTTGTCAGCTGTTTCTTTTAATGCATTTACAACGGCACTGGCTTTGTTGTTGAATTCTTGATATTCATATTTGGCGATACTGTCTGCTACAATACCGGCACCGGAATGAACGACCAGGTTTGATCCCTTGCGATAGGCGAGGCGAATGCCGATACATAAGTCCAAGTCACCGTCAAAACCTAAGTAACCCAGGCAACCACCGTAGACACCCCGTTTTCGGTTTTCCAAGCTACCGATAATCTGCATAGCTGAAATTTTGGGAGCGCCGGATAAGGTTCCCGCCGGCAAAACGGCGTTGATGATGTCAACAGCCGAGGCGTCCTTTTTAACGTTGCTTTCAACCACTGACCCCAAATGCATCACATTGGCGAATTTTAAAAGGTGGCGATAAGCAGTCACTTTCACCGAGCCAAATTCACTGACACTGCCAAGGTCATTTCTGCCGAGATCGATGAGCATATTATGTTCCGATAATTCTTTGGAACTGTGTTGTAATTCATAGGCAAACTGTTCATCTTCCTGTTGATCTTTACCTCGGCGGCGGGTTCCTGCCAGTGGGTAGGTGAAGAGTGTTTTACCACGTTTGGTAATTAATGTTTCCGGAGAAGCGCCAATTGTTTCGAAGTCGCCGTGGCGGAAATAGAACTGATAAGGGGATGGGCTTTCCCTAAAAAGCGTTGGGGTGACGGCGAATAAAGACCCCGTCATAGATGCATGTTGGGGATTGGATAGAATCAGTTGGAAAATATCACCGTCAAGAATGTGTTGCTTGGTTTCACGAACTTTTTCGGTAAACTCTGTCAAAGAAAATTGTAACTTTAGCGGAGACATTGAAAACGTTGGGAGTGGTTGCTTTTCTGTTACTGAAAGAACCCGTTGTTTTAATTGACTTAATTCGGTCATTACCTGATCGTATTGCTCATTTAACCGGTCTGATGGGATAATTTGACTGAGAGTTACAGTTTTGGTTGCATGGTTATAAGCGATTACCTGATTGACCAAGACTAGATCCGCGTCGTTGAGATTCATTGGATCTGACACTTCAGGTAAGGGGGCGGTAGTTGCGTATTTGGCGTAATCATAGCTGAAATAGCCGGCCAAACCACCTAAAAATGGCGGTAGACTTTTGATTTTAGGTGTCCGATTATCACGAAGCAGGCTTTCGAGAACGGGCTTTAGAGCGATTGTTTCATATGAAACAGTGCCGTCTTTGGTAGTTGTTTCCAAGACACCGTTGCGATAGGTAAAAGATTCAACAGGATTAAAGCCGATAAAAGAGTAACCGTCTTCAGCTTTCTTGGGTTTACCGGTTAACAGAAAACAGGGATGATTCGGATCGTCGAATGCTTGTGTAACAGCGATGGGATCAAATGCGGCTGCTTGAAACTGCAAGGTAATGGGAATTGCCGGGTAATCATTCGTATATTGATTTAATTGTTCGATTGTCATAAGTTGTCAGCCTCCAAATTTATTTTTAATTAACTTAAATCTGAAAACCGCCATCGTTTACTCAGAACTGACATGAGTTGTTGCCTCCTACATAATAAAGTTTAAGTAACTAAAAAACCGTCCTTAACAAGGTTTAACTTGTTAAGGACGGTTTTTCCGCGGTGCCACCTTAATTCGACGATTCAAGTCAGGTAAATAGGATGATTACCTGGTTTGGTCGTCACGCTTAGCGAGATGCTAACACATCTCCGACAACTGACGTATGTCTGAACGTTTCTCCGTACTGGTTGAACTTTCAGGAGAACCCTCTGTGGTCCATTTAATTGCCTGCGTTCGGCCGCATTCTCAGCAGTAACGACTCTCTTTACGGGCACGACAATCTTGATCTCCACATCAATGGTTTATTTATGACGAATATTTAGTTGATAAAAGAATAGGGCAATTTTCATAAAATGTCAAGGTTTTTAAAATCTTATATGATTTTCATTTTTAAGATAGTGACGATTACCAGAAAAAACCGAATTTTAGGTGCTGGAATTTTATTTTTAAAAATATTTCGAATCAACAACGGCATTATATTTTAGCCTGTAAATGTTGGTAATACGGTGATTTTTGGCGGCTATTATTAGGTGAACGTTTCAAGTATGTTAGCAGGTGTTTTTAGGCTTTTTGCTTTTTGCGGTTGACAAGTCAAAAAAATAATTATATGCTTACAGCAATTAAAATTTAACTTTTTAAGGAGATTCTAATCATGAAGAAAGTCAATCGTAAAATCAATCGATTTTATTACTATTGGTTCGGGTAGTGTCCACATCGTACAGGATGCGGGCACTTGTCAGCAATCCTGTGCGGCCAATAGTTTTTCAGCATGATTAAACCGGTCACACAGTAAACTTTCAAAATACTGCGGGACCGATTCGAAAAGAATCCGACTAATACACAAAAAAACTCCCGTGGTGTTTTGAACACTGTGGGAGTTTTATTTTATACAATTTTCAGTTCTGTAATTTGAAAAAAATGAAAAGAGGATGTTAACATGATTATTATTATTAAAGCAGGCCAGGAACACGTGATTAATGAGCTTCAACAACGGTTTAGTGGGACAAATGATGTTTTTGTTCATGAAAACCGGGTCGCACTGGAAGGCGTTACGGTATCTGATTTGACTTCAGATGAGCGGGCAGCAGCCGAGCAGATTATTGATAATCCACCCAAAGCCGTTCAAAGCAGTCGGTTGTTTCACCCAGAAGATACCATTGTGGAAACTGCCCATAGTAAAATTGGCGGTTCGAATTTTACAATGATGGCCGGTCCCTGCTCAGTTGAATCGGCTGAACATGTCATGAAGATGGCCGCCGTTGCCAAGCAAGGTGGCGCGACAGTCCTTCGCGGCGGCGCCTTTAAACCACGGACTTCACCTTACTCTTTCCAAGGTTTGGGTGAAGATGGCTTGAAATACTTACGGGCAGCCGCTGATGCTTACGATTTGGATGTATTAAACGAAGTTATGGATCAGGATCATGTTGACATGATTGCGAAATACACCGATATTTTTCAGATTGGTGCTCGGAATATGCAAAACTTTTCTTTACTCAAAGCAGTTGGCAGAACCAATATTCCAGTAATGCTGAAACGGGGGATGTCAGCTACTATCGATGATATCTTAAACGCGGCAGAATACATTGCTGCCGGCGGGAATCATAATATTATCATTACAGAACGGGGAATTCGGACCTTTGATAATAAATACACTCGCAACACATTGGATGTTGGTGCGGTCCCAGTTCTTCAAAAATTGACGCATTACCCGGTAATTGTTGACCCAAGTCACGCTGCCGGCCATACTGAATTTGTTATTCCGGAAGCCCTTGCCGGCGTCGCGGTTGGTGCCAGTGGTTTGGTTGTTGAAATTCATGATGATCCTGCGCATGCATTTTCGGATGGTGCTCAGGCACTTAAGCCGAATGAATACCTTGAAATGACACAGAAAGCAGCCGCTGTTCGAGAAGCAATTCAAACACCGGTTCAAGAGAAAAGCGAGGTCGAACTATGAAAATTATTGAAGTTAAGTTACCCGATCATTCATACAATGTCGAAATTGAAACCGGCATTTTAAACTGCACGGGCCAATTGGTTTCCAGCGTTTGGTCTGAGAGAAAAATTGCGTTGGTAAGTGACAGCAATGTGGCACCGCTATATCAGGATCAGGTTGCGGATGCATTGACAAGCGTTGGCTTTACTGTCCATAATTATCAATTTCCTGCCGGTGAAGCATCTAAATCGCTGAGTGTTCTGGCTGATTTAACCCGGGATATGGCTGCGGACGGCTTTACCCGTGATGATGGTGTAATTGCATTGGGGGGTGGCGTAACCGGTGATTTGGCAGGATTCCTTGCCGCGACTTACATGCGAGGAATCAGCCTCATTCAGATGCCGACTTCTTTATTAGCCCAAGTTGACAGCTCTGTTGGCGGTAAAACAGCTGTTGATTTGGATACAACAAAAAATATTATTGGTTCATTTTACCAACCAGACCTGGTGATTATTGATCCGGAAACGTTAAATACTTTGGATCGCCGTGATTTGGTTGAGGGTTATGGTGAAATTGTAAAAGTGGCGGCTTTAACTGATGGCAAGCTTTGGGATTTGGTTCAGGAAATTAATTCACCGGCAGATATTTTGGCGAATGCGGAGGAATTAAGTCAACTTTCCATTAAATATAAGGCAGACGTTGTTATGGGAGATGAGAAGGAAGGCGGCCTTAGACAAGTCCTCAACTTTGGTCATACGATTGGTCATGCCATCGAAGCACTAGCAGGTGGTAAACTTCGTCATGGTGAAGCTGTTAGCATCGGCATGGTTGCGATAACCCGGATTTTTGAAGAGAAGGGTTTAACACAATCAGGCGTAACCCAAAAATTAACGGATCGCTTAGAAGCGGTTGGCTTGCCAATTACGTCGTCGCTGCTGGATTCTGAAGCTGTATTTGATAAAATTAAGAACGATAAAAAGAACCATGCTGGTCATTTGAACTTAATTTACTTACACCAGATTGGTGGGCCAGCAATTAAGTCAATTCCTTCTGAAGAAATTCGGGATTTCTTAGATATCAAGACGCTTCAATCGTAGACCCATATGTTAAAAATCTAAAAAAGCCAGGCTGCCTGCCTGACTTTTTTATTGCCGGCCGATAGATATTGATATGCTAAAATAGTCATTAAAATGCGTTGCGCATAAATTGGAAGAAGGATAAGTATGGCCAAATTGCGTTCTTCAATTCCTGATTTTACCTTTACGACTACCCCCAAATATCGAACCTGTTTAGAAAGAACCGTATCAGCTGCTTTACCACCAGACGTTAGTTTGAAAGCCCGTAATTTCGCGCGGTCTACTGCCAGTTCTTATTGGCTGTTACAAAAAACAACCAGCCAGGGTCCTGAATGGTTGACACTTCGAGTTGCAACTCATCCACTTTGGCTTGAAAATGCCCAACAACTTGAAATTATTTGGGAAAATCCGCGGGACTTTAAGTTGCTGAAGGATCAGTTACAACGCCATTTAATGATTTCGGAAATGGCGCCGGCCTTTTTTCGTCTCAATCAAATTGATTTAAGTACATTAAAATTGTTAACTGAATTAGAACGTCATCAGTTAATCTGGTTTATTCAGATGGCGCCGCAAATTGCAGAAGCCCACAAGCACCGCCGTTTTGATCTGGCGACTGATTTTTCGCGTACGTTTTTAATGTTGGGGGATCGAAACAATGCCAGCCATTTATTAGCTAAGGTAATATCACCGGATTTTCATCAAAAGTTAGCCCAATACTTTGGTCGAAATTTGTTGTTTTCTCAATTTACCAGGCATCAGTTACTTAAACTTTTGCCAACCAATCAGTGGGTACAGCCAATTATGGCGGCCTCGGCTATTCCTACGGATTGGCGCCAAACTTTAGAGTTGGCTTATGGATCGGGATTTACCCGGTTTTGCCTGAATCAAATTAAAAACCAGCAAAAGCGTTTAAAGCAGACAGGCAAGGCGCCATTTAGATGAATCATAAGTGATTTGGAAGCTTTTTCAAAAAAATTAAGCAATTCATAAAACTGACTTATTATCGCGTAGATTAGTGATACAATATAACTGTTATAAAGCGCTTACATATTTTGCTATCAGTCTTTATAGCAGTTATTCTAGTGGTTTGGACAAATAACGTCAGGGCTAATTTTTATGTTGGAAAGGGTTTGTAATGATGAAGGGTTCATTTAAAAAAACGGTGTTGCTTTTTTGCGGTAAAATGACTGAAATGATGTTGATTACGATTGGTTTTATTATGTTGGGAACGAAGGCCGTCGGTATTAAATCATTAATATTTTTGTTAATTGTTTTAGGAATTCTGGTATATCAGTTTATTCGTTCACAACGAAAGCATGAACTAAACAAATAAAGACCTTTGGAATTAGCAGGCCGGCGTGGTCTGTGAATATTCCAAAGGTCTTTTTGATCTTTATAACGGTTGTTTCCCGGTGATTTGTGCCAATTGTGGTTATTTCAGGTTTATAACGGTCAATTTTTCCCGAGACATTGACAAAATACTATTATGAACACCTTGAGTTCCCATTCCCGAGGCTTTTACTCCTAGAAACGGGAAGTTATCAGGGCCTCTTTGTGGTCGACCATTGACCTGAACGGTCCCAACTTCAACGGCCCCGGCAATTTCAAGGGCCTTATCAATATCTTGCGTGAAAACACTGGCTTGAAGCCCAAAATTGGACTTATTGGCAATTTTGACGGCCTCATCAACAGAATGAACCCGAATAATTGGCAGAACTGGCCCGAATGGTTCAACCCACGCGATATCCATATTCTGAGTAACGTTGTCTAACAGGTTGGTGCCATTAAGTTCTCCTTGCGGCGATTACCAGTTACTAAGGTAGCACCCTTATCAAGCGCATCGTCAATGAGCCCTTGCACAAAGTCGGCCGATTTATCATCAATTAGCGGGACAACAGTACTATTGTCAGCGGGTGAACCGACAGACAGCGTTTCGATAGCTTGTTTAAGTTTTGCCACTAATTGATCAGCGACTCTGTCGTCAACCAGTACCCGTTTAACGGCAGTACACCGTTGACCGGAGTAGGCAAAAGCACCACCAATAATGTTTTTGGCAGTTAAATCGAGATCGGCATCTTGACAAACAATAGCGGGATCCTTACCGCCCAATTCCAAAACCAGTGGAATCATAATGGATTTTTGTGAAAGGTGTTTTCCAGTTTGCGTGCTGCCTGTAAAGCTGATCATGTTAATACCGGGGTGTTCGGTTAGATAATCACCGATTTGGGAACCATGGCCTGTGATTAAGCTAAGGATTCCCTTTGGTAGGCCGGTACGATCCAATGCCTGAATCATTTTAATACCGCTAATAGCACCTTGGGTAGCTGGTTTGAAAATAACGCCGTTTCCAGCCATTAATGCCGGTGCAATTTTTGAAGCCGACAAGTTAACCGGATAATTAAAAGGCGAAATGGCAAGGACCACACCAAGCGGCACTCTTTCGATGATACCCAGCTTTTCCTTAGAACCACCCGGAAACCCATCACCACGAACACTTTCGCCGTGCATGTGCAACGCTTCTTGAACGGTATATCGAATTAAGTCAATTGTTCGGGTAACTTCTTTTTCAGCATCCGCGTAGTTTTTTCCGACTTCGTCCATAATTGTTGTTGCGATTTCTGCTTTATCCTTTTCCAACTCCCGGGCCCATTGGTTAAGATACTGACCACGTTCGCCTAAAGATAAAGCAGCCCACTTATGTTGGGCTTTTTTAGCGGCTTGAATACTTTGATCAACTTCTGGCTGAGTAACGGCTTGCACATTTCCCAATACTTTGTGTTGCCATGGCGATTGAATTGCAATGGTTTCATGAGAGCTGCTCATTTGCCATTGACCCGCCAGGTAAGCCGGATAAGATACAACATCATTTTTAACACTATCCATACGCAAACCCCTTTTCAAAAATTATTTTTATGAAAAATATGAAAATGATAATAATTTATTGTTAAACATTTTACAACTTTTTAACAATAAAAGCTACACTTATTTTCAGAAAAAATTGAAATAATTGTTGTTTTTAAATTATAAAAAGGCGGTTAAAAGCCAACTTGATTTAGGGGGATTAGCTAATTTAAAAGCTTTCACGGCGGCTTTCATAATTATAAAGTAGTGCTTGATGCTTTCAGACGGTAACAGTAATTTACGATTAAAAAACGTTTTTTATGTAAATGTATTGTCTAATGATTAGGATCTATTTACAAAAATATAGAATTAAAGCTGGTCTAATCAGAAAAAATAAGCCAAGCTAAGTTTGGCATAAACTTGTTTCAAACTTGGCTTGGTTTATTTATGATTTTGACTGACTCGTACTGGCTGTTTTATTTTCAACCTTGAAAAGATAACCAAATCCCCGAATGGTTTTTAGCATTTGAGGATTTTTTGGTTGATCTTCAATCTTCTTTCGTAAGTTACTAATATGAGTATCGATAATTCGCAATGTGGCACCGCTGGTATTTCCCCAAACAGCTGAAGCGATTTGAGCCCGACTCAAAACTGTATTGGCATGACTAATAAAAAATAATAATAGTTTGTACTCAATCGGACTGAGACTAAGACGATTATGACCATTGTTTACTTGAAATCGGTCAAGGTCGACTATGAGGCGACCGGCAGTCAGGTTACTGGTTTCCTGCCCCTGCTTGGTAATCTGCAGTCGGTCTTTATTTTGGTAAACCCAGACTTTTTGGACAATTCTGGCAGCAACTTCCCTAATTGAGGATTTTTGAATGTAATCGTCCAGATGGTAATTTAAAAAATAACGGCAAATAGTTTCAACCGGTTCACCGGATTTATCCAATAATAAAATCGGCCCGGCTACCTGGCTTCTCATGATTTGAATTTCCGATGCATTATTTGGGAGGGCAATACTGCTTAGATCCCAGACGACACCGGAAATTTGCTGCAGGAGATGTTCGAGGGGTTCAAAAGATACTCGCATTTTGATATGAAAAGCGTTCAACATTTTTTCGAGCTGATTGGCCAGCTGTAGATCTTGGCTGATGAGTAGGATTTCCAATGGCATCTATTCTTCCTCCAATTTTAAATAAATTGATTACATCTTAAGTTATGCCATACTTTTATCCAAAATCGGTGATATTTACGATACTTTTACATAAACGAAACTCGATATTTACATGACGTTGATATATTAAGGCTGTACTTAAATGAGTACCAATAAAAACGGGTTTCAATTAGGAGGAAATCATATCATGAAAAAAGATCCTTTTTTTCAGCAATCGTTGCATTATCTGCTATGGGGGTTTTACTTGCCGGGTGTGGTTCGAACAGTGCCAGTTCATCGAAAAAATCATCTTCCAGCTCAAATGTTAAAATTACGGCCGTTGGTTCAACTGCCCTTCAACCTTTAGTTGAACAAGCTGCCAGTGATTACCAAAAAGATAACAGCAAGGTTAACATTTCTGTTCAAGGTGGTGGTTCCGGTACGGGACTCAGCCAAGTTCAAGAAGGTGCTGTTACAATTGGTAATTCAGATATTTTTGCTGAACAACAGTCCGGCATTAAGGCCAACAAATTAGTTGATCATAAGGTTGCGGTTGTTGGTATGACACCGGTTGTTAATAAAGGTGTGGGCGTTAAGAACTTAACAATGGCCCAATTAAAAGGTATTTTCACTGGAAAGTACAAGAATTGGAAACAAGTTGGTGGTAAAGATTTGAAAATCAACGTTGTCAACCGGGTTTCCGGAAGTGGTACCCGAGCAACCTTTGAAGGGGCTGTTCTTGAAGGTGCCAAAGCCATTAAGACACAGGAACAGGATTCGAACGGAACGGTTCAAAAGATTGTTTCAACTACTCCGGGAACGATCAGTTATCTGGCCTTCTCCTATGTTAACAGTAAAATTGAAGCACCATCCGTTAATAATGTTAAACCAACTGACCAAAACGTTGAAAATAATAAGTGGAAGATTTGGTCATACGAGCACATGTACACTAAAGGTCAACCAAATGCTGCAACCAAGAAGTTCTTAAACTACATGAATTCAAGTAAGGTTCAAGATAGTCTGGTTCAAAAACTTGGGTACATCAGCATTCATGACATGAAAGTTCAAAAAAATGCCAGCGGTGCGGTAACAACTAAATAAGGATTAAACAAAGCTGATTTAAATAGTGGTTCATCACGTGGAGGCTGGAGGCAAACCTGTGTTGTTGTCTCCGGCCTCTGTCCGCTTTAAAAAGATTATGACAAAATTGTTTTTAAACCAGGAGGTATTGATATTATGGAAGGGATTAAGTCTGAAACTGAAGACAAACTTAAAATGGATGGGATCAAGAAGGAGTTGCGGAATCCATCTAAAGCCACTCATCAAGATTACTTCGGTAAAGCAATCAGCTATATCTGTATTACGTTGGTGGGATGTTTAGTACTCTCGATTTTATATTTTATAACGACTCGTGGTGTGGCGACATTCACAGAGAACCATGTTAATTTATGGGCATTTTTGTCCGGAACTAATTGGAATCCGGGGATGCTTGATTCTCATGGTCAGCCTGAAGTCGGCGCACTGCCAATGATCGTAACGTCCTTCTGTGTTACAGTACTTGCCGCATTGGTAGCAACACCGTTTGCACTTGGAGTTGCGTTGTTTATGACTGAAATTTCACCGCAAAAGGGAACCCGGTTTCTGCAGCCGGTTATTGAATTACTAGTCGGGATTCCTTCAGTTGTTTATGGCTTTATCGGCCTATCGGTTATTGTACCGTTAATTCGCCATGCGTTTGGCGGAACCGGTTTTGGAATTCTGGCCGGGACAATCGTGCTCTTTGTTATGGTATTGCCAACTATCACATCGCTTTCAATCGACAGTATCCGGTCGGTACCAATGTACTATCGGTCCGCTTCACTGGCGCTGGGAGCTACCAGATGGCAAACGATTCATAAGGTTGTTCTCCGAGCCGCAACGCCGGGAATTTTAACTGCAATTATTTTCGGGATGGCCAGAGCCTTTGGTGAAGCATTGGCCGTTCAAATGGTTATTGGTAATGCTACGCTAATGCCACATGGCCTTTTGACACCTTCGTCAACTTTAACCAGTCAGTTAACAACCGGAATTGGAAACACGACAATGGGAACGCTACCCAACAATGCACTGTGGTCATTAGCTTTGATTTTGTTGCTCATGTCACTTGTCTTTAATGTATTGGTTCGATTTATTGGAAAGCGAGGTAGTATGAAAAATGAATTCAAAAGCTGCAAATAATGTTGCGACCGGTGTTATTTATTTACTTGTGACAGCCGTTGTCGGGATTTTAATTTTTCTGTTAGGTTATATTTTGATTACCGGAGTACCCCATGTTTCAATACACTTTATTACTTCGGCAGCTGAGTCGTTTCGAGCAGGCGGTGGGATTCGTGATCAGCTTTTTAACTCTTTGTATCTATTGGTTTTAACGTTGATTATCTCATTTCCAATTGCGCTTGGTTCCGGCATTTATCTGTCTGAATACGCGCCACACAATTGGTTTACCGGCCTTATTCGAACAGCTATTGAGGTTTTAAGCTCCTTACCATCTGTGGTTGTTGGTCTGTTTGGTTACCTGCTGTTTGTTATTAAATTTAACCTTGGCTTTTCAATTCTGGCCGGAGCGATTGCCTTAACCTTCTTTAACTTACCGTTGCTGACCAGAAGTATTGAAGAATCTTTGGAAGATGTGCCCAATTTACAACGGGAAGCTGGCTTGTCGCTTGGATTATCAAGATGGAAAACAATCACCGGGATTGTCTTTCCGGCTGCTCTTCCCGGCATTCTAACTGGAATTATTCTAAGTGCTGGTCGAGTATTTGGTGAAGCTGCCGCTTTGATCTATACTGCCGGTCAGAGTGCCCCGACTGTTAGTTATACAAACTGGAATCCCTTTAGTGCGGCAAGCTTTCTGAATCCGATGCGACCGGCCGAAACGTTGGCGGTTCATATTTGGAAAGTCAATACAGAAGGTGTGACCCCGGATGCACTGCAAATTTCAAGTGGGGCTTCGGCCGTTTTGATCGTTGTTATTCTATTGTTCAATTTAGCTGCCCGATTCCTGGGGAACTGGGCATTTAAAAAGATGACAGCGGCCAAGTAGGAGGATACTATGCAAACTTATTCATTTGATCAAAAACACATTATTCATATTCCAACTGAAAAAGCGTTGACGACCGAAAATCTACAGGTGTTTTATGGCGATAATCATGCGATGCACGATGCCAGTCTTGAATTTCCCCGTTACCGGATTACAGCGTTAATTGGTGCATCGGGCTCAGGCAAGTCTACTTATTTACGCTGCTTGAATCGTATGAATGACGCAATTGCCACTGTTAAGGGAAAAATTATTTATCGGGATACAAATATTAATAGTAAAAAAATCAATGTTTATGAAGTTCGCAAACACATCAGTATGGTTTTTCAGCGCCCCAACCCTTTTGCTAAGTCCATTCGGGAAAATATCACGTTTGCGTTGAGACGAAATGGCATTAAAGATAAGCAGGAACTGGCTTACCGGGTAGAAAACAGTTTGAAATCCGCCGCACTCTGGGATGAAGTTAAGGATGACCTGGATAAAAGTGCGCTTGCCTTATCAGGTGGTCAGCAGCAGCGACTTTGTATTGCCCGTTGTGTTGCAATGAAGCCGGATATTTTGTTATTGGATGAACCCGCCAGTGCCTTGGATCCGATTTCAACAGCTAAAATTGAGGAAACATTAAAAGAATTGCGGAAAAGTTATACGATTATTATCGTAACCCACAATATGCAACAGGCTTCCCGGATCGCAGATTACACCGCGTTTTTTCACATGGGTCACGTCTTGGAATACGATAAAACTGAAAAGATTTTTACAAATCCGCAAATAAAAGCAACTGAAGATTATATTTCCGGTAATTTTGGTTAAAGGAGCATGCCGACATATGGAAAAGACAGCTAATACAAAAACAAAACAAATTATTACTTCCGAAGATGTTCATCTTTACTATGGCTCGTTTGAAGCACTTCACGGAATTGATCTAAATTTTGGTGAACATGAAATTGCGGCTTTAATTGGCCCTTCCGGGTGTGGCAAGTCAACTTATTTACGTTGCTTGAATCGAATGAATGATTTGATTCCGGGGGTTAAAATTACCGGGTCAATTGAACTGGAAGGTAATGATATTTACGCGCCTAAAGTTGATGTGGTTGAATTAAGAAAACGGGTTGGGATGGTTTTTCAGCAGCCGAATCCGTTTCCCTTCAGCGTCTATGAAAATGTCGCTTATGGTTTACGGTTGGCAGGCGTTCGGGATAAAAGCCTGCTGGATGAACGAGTGGAAACCAGCTTAAAACAAGCGGCAATTTGGGATGAAGTTAAAGACAATCTGTATGATAGTGCGCTTTCTTTTTCCGGTGGTCAGCAACAGCGGATTTGTGTTGCCCGGGTGTTGGCAGTTCAACCGGAAGTGGTTTTGTTGGATGAGCCGACCAGCGCCTTGGATCCAATCTCCAGTGCTAAAATTGAGGATACGCTGTTAAATATTCGTGATAAGTACACCATTATCATCGTGACGCATAATATGCAACAAGCTTCTCGAATTTCTGATCGAACGGCGTTTTTGCTTAATGGTAATTTGGTTGAGTATGACAAGACCGAAAAACTATTTATGAATCCGGAAAAAGAAGAAACCAGTGATTATCTTAATGGTAAGTTTGGATAGGGGATGGCTAAAGATGAGAGCATTATTTGGGGATGAATTAAAGAAACTGCACGGTCGATTTGTTGAGATGGGATTAAATATAAGTGAACAGATTTATAATTCTACGAAGGCGTTCATTGAACATGATAAGAAGTTAGCGCAGGAAGTGATTGACGCGGATACGAACACAAATGGCGAAGAAATGAGTCTTGAAAAGCAGGCTTTGAAATTAATTGCACTGCAGCAGCCGGTGGCAACGGATTTCCGAGTGATCATCAGTATTTTAAAAGCAAGCTCCGACTTGGAGCGGGTCGGGGACCATGCCGTCAGCATTTCAAGGGAAACTATCCGCATGAAAGGGCAGGCCAGAATTCCCGGGGTTGAAAAGGAAATCGCCAAGATGACGGATCAGGTTCGTGACATGTTGGAAAAAGCTTTGGACGCTTATTCTAAGAATGATGAGCTGGCAGCTAGAAATTTATCCAAAGAAGATGTCGATGTCGATAAACAATATCTATTGATTCGTGACGAGATTACCAAGTCGGTTCACAATGATACTGAAACGATTCAAGCCAGTTCCAGTTATTTCCTGGTAATTCGGTTATTGGAACGAATCGGGGATCACATTGTTAATTTGGCAGAATGGATTGTGTACAGTGCCAGTGGCAAGATTGTTGAGCTAAACCCTGGCAAGGCCAATCCTGAATTGGTTAGAAGATTGTATTCAGACATCGTAAATACCGAAGGAAGCAAGAGATGAACGCAAACTAAACGCAAACACATTCGCAAACTAAGTCGGAAACTTTCCGATTTAGTTTGCGAATGTTGTTTTTTTACGAATTTTTTACAAATTTTTGCCTTGTGATTTACATGACACCGTTATCCTAAAAAGTGAAAGGTGAATGATTATCAGGAACTTTTTTGAGGGACGGTGAAAATCATGTCAACGGTGTTTAACGAGATGAGACAAACGCCCAAAACGGGCTGGGTTATCTCACTTGTTGTTTTGACCATTATTGTGATTCTGATAAGCATTTCATGATTATTATTTCTATTGGAGGGTATTGTTAATGGGAAGTCGGACAAAGTCAAAGTCGTTAATAAAAAGTGTTTTGAAGTGTGTATTTGTGCTTACAATTACCGGAACCGCGTTGGCAGGTCACCAAACAACCGGACATGCGGCTAAAAGTGCGGCACATCAATCGATAGATAAAGCGTTAACGCCCACTAAAGGACCGTATGGCTACTTTATTGATCATTACAAAGAAAACGTCAAAACAAATGCAACGCCGGATAATAATCCAGCGATTTCTATTTTTAATAATACATTTTTAAGCTATTGGTCCCCGGATGGAACCAAGAAAAACGCGGATTTACTACAGGAAAATCTCGATAAATCTATTCAAATTACCAACCATGAAACTCAGGCTGAAATTGATCGATCTTATCTGACGGACCGTCGTGATCTACGCTATAATCTGATTAGTGGCTTCGGTCCATATGCATCTGCTTTTATTAAGGATACAAATGCGCAGACTGATTTTAATAGTGTGCCGAGTTCCCCATTACCTGCTAATTCACCTTATAGCTCAATGAAATGGGCTGATGAAGATTCTAAATTGGGGTCGGTTGTTAAGCTTGTTAATTTAAACGAAGATTCTGACTGGTCAAGTACCGGAACACCAAAGGCTTACATTAAATATGTTCGGCCATATCGACTGAGTAGTCAGGTAAAGGTCAATCCGTATTTGGTTAATGTGATGGCTGCTGCCAAGCAGAATGATTATGATTTTCCAAGCGGTCATACAACGGCGGCCTTTGAAACCGGTGAAAGTTTGGCTTATGTATTTCCACAAAGGTTTCAGCAATTAATCACCCGCTCTTCGGAAGTCGGATATGACAGGGTTCTGGCTGGCCGTCATTCGCCGTTTGCGGTGATTGGTGGTCGGATACTTGGAACCGCGATGACAGCAGCTACTTTGAATGATCCTGCAAATAAGCAGTTAATTAATCAAGCTTATCAAGACGCACAAAAGGATCTGAGTAAAGCTGATGATCCGACTCAAAAAGATGATTTTGCTAATTATGAACAAAATTTAAAGGATTATACTTATCGGTTAACCTATGGGTTTAAGCCAATCAGCAGTACGACTAAGCCAATGGTTGTCCCTAAAGGTGCTGAAGTCCTTCTGAAAACTCGTTTCCCATACCTGTCTGACACGCAACGACGGGAAATCCTGTATACTACCGGCTTGCCATCCGGTTACCCAATGTTGGATGATCCCGAAGGCTGGGGTCGATTAAACTTGTTTAAGGCTGCTAACGGATTTGGCGAGTTCTTAGCGAATACAACCGTTAACATGGATGCTTCAAAGGGTGGTTTTGAGGCTTCGGATACTTGGAAGAATGCCATTTCCGGAAAGGGCGGCCTGATTAAAGCAGGCTCCGGTAGTCTGACCCTGCTTGGTAATAACACGTATAGCGGTGGGACCACTGTAAAGGCCGGCTCACTGACAGCTGACAATAACCATGCTCTGGGAAAGGGTGACTTGAGACTTAATGGCGGGACCGTTACACTTAACTCGAAACATGTAACGGTTGACGGTAACTATACACAAGGTAATCAAGGAACGCTTGCATTAAAAGCCGGCGATAAAGCCAGTGTTTCCGGAACCGCTCACTTAAATGGGAAACTGGTTCTCAACGGAAAATCCGGATCCAGTCAAACGGTTCTTACTTTTGGCAAGCGAATTGGCAAGTTCGATCACGTAACACTGCATGGCTTTGGCAAAGGTGCCCATGTTATGTATACTGATAAATCAGTTAAAGTTGTGGAGTAAGGTGGTTTTCGATTTAGTTTTCGTTTAAAGAAAAGGTTTGACTTTAAAAATTGGCCGGCTTATATTGAGTTTAATTAACTTTTGAATTGAACGGCGTTAAAGTCGTTGTTTTCCGGGGAATGTAAGCTGTTGTCAATTTAAGATCGAAATGGTATTAAATGAAATCCCCTGTGACCTAATGGTTTCAGGGGATTTTTACATATGCTGATGGCGGCGTTGCCTTTCTCTGGTATTACTGTAAAGGAAGCGGTTGAGATGACTTTTATAGGAACACTGTGCCTGCTTTTGGTACTGACGACCTTAGCAGGACACTTGGCCAATCGAATGGGGGTACCGGCCGTTATTGGCCAAATCTTGGTTGGAATTATTGTTGGACCGGCTGTTCTAAACTGGGTCCAGCTTAATTCGATACTCCAGATTTTTTCTCAGATTGGGGTTGTGATCCTCATGTTTATCGGCGGCCTGGAAAGTAATTTGGGCTTGTTAAAAAAGTATCTGCGACCCGCTGTCGTTGTTGCAATTATCGGAGTAATTTTTCCGATTGTAATGATTGGTGCCGCTGGGTTGGCGTTTTCGTTGAAACCTTTTGAAGCCATATTTGTTGGTGTGGTTTTCAGTGCAACGTCAGTTTCGATTTCGGTTGAAGTTCTCCGTGACTACCAATCACTGGACACCAAAGAAGGGGCAACCATTTTGGGGGCTGCTGTTGCTGATGACATTATCGGTGTTATTTTGCTATCGGTTATGATTGGCATGATGGGCACGCAGGGGGCTAAAGCAGGACAATCGCCTGTTAATTTGGGGTTGGTTTTTTTGGAACAGCTTCTTTTCTTTGGGGTGACCTACCTAATGGTAAAGTGGATTGTGCCTTACCTAATGCGCGCGGGAGAAAAGCTGTTAATGGCTTCAAGTGTCACGATTACGTCAATGGTGATCTGCCTTGGCATGGCATGGTTAGCGAATTTAGCCGGCCTAAGTGGTGCGGTTGGCGCTTTTTTTGCTGGTATTGCGGTTGCGCACACGCCATACCGGGAAGTGATTGAAAATCATATGGAACCCATTGGATATGCGCTGTTTGTGCCGATGTTTTTTGCCGGCATTGGGTTAAATATGTCATTTGCCAATTTGAATCACTCAATTGGTCTTGTTATTGTTTTGACAGCTTTGGCATGTCTCAGTAAATTAACCGGGTGTGGCCTGGGAGCTTTAATAAATGGTTTTGATATTCATAGCAGTTATATGATTGGCAGTGGCATGATCAGCCGGGGCGAGATGGGCTGATAACTGCGCAAATCGGTTTTTCTGTCCACCTGCTTTCGGCTTCTTATTACTCGGATTTAATTTTAGTCATTATTCTTTCCACGATTGTGGCACCCCTTTTATTGAAAAATGCGATTCATCATTTGCCACAGTCAAAAAACGTTGATGTACCAGCTGTTTGACCTGCTAAAGAGGTGGCCATTTGATAAACTTTTTTCACATTTTTTTAGAAAAAAGCTTGACATTCTTATGTTAAGTAAATAGAATCTTAGACAATGACAACAAGATATTTAAAAAACAATGCGTAGAAGAGTAGTTTCCAGAATGATTTAAAGAGAGTCCCTAGTTGGTGTGATGGGATAATCAGACTGGAAGTGAAAGTAGTCTACAAGTCGTAACTATGATTTCAATGGTAGTAGTTACTGGGAATGCGCCCATTACCGCAATGGAGTATCGTTCAGATCAGACCGGTCTTTTCTGAACCGTACTTTTTGAGCTGATTATTGTGAGATAATCAGGAATAAAGGTGGTAACACGTGAAAAACGTCCTTAGCTGTTGTAATTAAAAA
>NZ_BAKI01000019.1 GCF_000583655.1 Lentilactobacillus farraginis DSM 18382 = JCM 14108 | reverse complement strand
TTGTTACAGTCCCTTTTTGACACGGCTTTGAAACCGCTTAATTGAGTTGTTATTAATCAGCGATTAAAATTTTAATTCCCAAGTACAAATTATAAACAAATACCGCGAAGTCAACCAAAGCAACCAAGACCACTAAAATGATGAACATAATTCCCGTGACTTGAGAATCCTTTGTTGTGAGCCCGGTGATGCCGATTACCATGAATGTGAGGATCGTTAATACCAAGGGGATCAAATGCAGGATAAAGGCTCTTCTGGCCGTTTCGTGCATATCTGGATAATGACTGGTAACCACCCAAACGATAAAGGGAAATATAAAGGGCGCAAAGACGATTGATAGATAAGACAGTGCGTTAACGATTTTATTTTGAGACATACTTCATTCCTCCAAAAGGGGTTTATTTGGAATAGGATTTGTATACGGGTGCTCTGAATAGATCGACGTAACCGCCGGCAGCACTATAATCTCTAAGAACTTTTACTTTCTGGCGATTAATGGTTCGATAGGTGGTTTTCCAGCCGCCATCACTTTCATAGGATTTATTTGCAAGGGCGTTAAAAGTGAATTTATTGGTCCCTTTGATTTTGGCAACCGCCAATTTTTTATAATCTTTCCAATTACTGCGAAACAAGCTGTGGGTTTTACCCTTATACGTTTGAGTGACCGAGTATTTATTGATGTGGGTAACGCACATATGACCGTTAACGTAGGAATACCAGTTACCACGCCAAGTCGGCGGTGTATAGCGATAGATCTTGCCAATTTTAAAATAAGCAGCATTTACCGGTTCACTGTGAGTAGATTGCGCGATAGCTCCAAACATTAGCCCCATAAGCGGCAAGATAAGCAACTTAAGAAATTTTTTTGTCATTTTTGTTGATAATTCCTTTCATAACGTGAATTTCTGTGAATGATAAAATTGATTCCAGTAATACAATTATATATGCAATATATCGTCTTTTGAAGGGGACTGTCAAATTGCGGGAATTACCGGATGGGTTAACCGGCAAATATTGGCTCGAACGGTAGCTGTTTTTTTGGCTTTTTAATAGCTGTTGTTATTATGCCAAAAAGCGACCAAACAAAATTTTTGTCTGGTCGCTTTTTCCATGTAGTTATTTAACTTAAGCTGATGAAAAAGGTTGATCTAATTACGACTCTGAGTGTTTACTGCGACGAGTTGGATGTTTCTTTTCATCCGCTTCTAGTTTCTTCTGGTACATCTTGTCATTAACGTAAGGATAGGTCCATTTAATCATTGCCGACATGATAATAGGCAATGTGATGACCAAGATGATGAGCCCAACAATAACGGCAGTTGCTACTTGGATTAAAGTTAATACGTTGGATGGGATCAGCGCAGCAAATGTACCGCCCAGGATAATGGCTGCCGAGATGACCACTGTACCGATAATGGTGGCGGCGTGCAGAATACGACGGCGAACATCCGGAATGGCACTGGCATCGTCCCGATAGCGCATCATTAGGAAAATACTGTAATCAACACCAAGTGCAATCAGCATAATAAAGCTGAAGAACGGTGTGTTCCATGTTAGCATGTCCCGAGCCATCAAATATCCTGACAGCAAACGCGTAATTTGAAGGGACCCAAAGTAGGTGACAACCAATGTTCCAATGATTGTTAATGCTTGGACAAGCGAACGGGTAACAATCATAAGTGCTAACCCGATTCCAACCAGCATAATCGCAACCGTTCTTAAGAAATCGCCATTAGCTGTTTTTTGTAAATCGGCAGTTTGCGAACTTTGACCACCCACGGCAACCGTTGCATTTTTAAGATCCGTGTTCTTTAGCCGTGCTTTTACATCGGCTGAAATTGTCCGAATTCGTTTGGCTGACTGTGTGGTGCTTGGATCGGATGTTAAAACGATCGAAATGTTGGTAATCTTTCGGTTCTTGGACATATATGAATCAAGAGACGGTGTAAACGAAGCGCTCTTAATTGTATCGGCCGGCATGTAGAATGTGTCGCCCAAGTAGGATTTTTGCATTTGTTTCAAATAATTGTTAACGGTATTTGTACCGCTGTCAATTTGACCCAGGGCATTGGTAGCTGAGGTCAGCCCCTGTTGCAACTGTTGAGTTTGAGATTCGAGCTGTTTCATTTTTCTGTTCAACTGTTGTACACCGTTGTTAACTTGTGTGCTGCCACTTGCAACCCGTTTTGCGCCGGAAGTCAGGGATGAACTGTTTTGCTGCAATTGAGAACTTCCCTGATTCAACCGGTTCAGACCACTGGCAAACGGCGTTGATTGTGACCGTAATTGACCAAGTCCCGATGTCACAGAACTTGATCCGGCAGCTAACCGGCCTGCTTGACGTTGAACAGTCGGAATTCGGCCGGTTTGGCGCTGAAGCTGGCGAATACCAGCGGTTACCTGTCGGCTGCCTGCCTGCAGCCGACCAGTACTGGTGGTGAGCGAAGCGGCACCTTGACTTAGTTGTTGCGAGCCGCTTGATAATTGACCGACGCCGGCAGTGTAGCTGGAAACACCTTGGCTGAGCTGCTGGGCGCCGGATTGGAGACTTTTGGCGCCGTTGGCAAGCTTTTGAACTTGAGCGGCACTTTGGGATGCGTTGGAACTAGCTAATTTCTTATTGGCACTCTTAAGCCCCTTTTGAACTTTTTTGAGTCCGTAGTTTGCCTGATTTAAGCCGCTGACCAGCTTACCCAACTGACTTTTCAGATAAAGCTGTTTAATCTTGTCACCGCTGGGCCGGGTAACGGATGCAACTGTTTTAACCCCCGGTTCTGATTTCAGGTAACCGGTTAAATCATCTAATTCCGCCAAGTCCTTTTGGGTATTCAGGGGTTTTTTACTTTCAATGTATAGGGTAGATGGACCGGACATTCCGGCCGGATAGTGTGCTTGAATAACTTCATAGCCAGCTTTTGACTGGACTGTGTTTGGTAATTCATCGGCATTGTTAAAGTTTAACTGTTGTTTTCCCAGGAATAGTAACGGAATTGCCGCAATTACTAAAATGCCGACCATCACAAAGGTATGTGATAGCGTTAACTTTGATAGCCAATGCCACAAAAAGCTTCGATCATGTGCCGACAGATCTTTACTTGGCCAGAACAGTTTTTCACCAAGTGTTGCCATAAAGAACATATTAAAGGTTAATAGAACGGCCAATAGAATGGCAACACCAACGGCGACGGCAACCCCGGAGCGATAGAATGAAAATTTTGCAAGTGCTAGAGCCGTAAAGCCGATTAAAACGGATGAGCCACTGTATAAAATGGTTCTGCCGGCGTGCTTTCGGGCAGTCCGGGAAGCCGTAACTGCCGCAACGCCGTTCTTGATCTCTTCTTTAAACCGGTCATACAGCAAAATATTGTAGTCGGTACCAATTCCAAACAGAACGACCACCAAAAAGACCTGGGTAAAGTTGGAGATTGGAAAGTTGTATTTATCTGCCAGGTTCATCACGATGTTCAAAGAAATTAGATAGGATAGACCAACTGTTAGCAGTGAAATAAATGGAATGAGTAACGACCTGAATACAATTACCAAGACAATAAAAATAAAGACGGCCGCGATAATTTCGGTTTTTTGGAGTCCCTTTTCAGTTACGGTAGAAAAATCTTCGTTTAGGATATCATTTCCCGTTACGTAAGTTCGCAAACCGGAAGTCTTGATTTTATTTAAAAGTTTGTCGGTCTGGGAACGAACTTTATACTTACTGGGAAGCGTGACCATCACCATTTGAGTTGTTTTATCGTCTGAAGTGAGCTGCTTTTTAGCGGCGGCATTATCACCGGGGCTTGTCACACTACTGGTATGTAAGCTCGAATCGTTGCGAACAGCATTGGCCGCGTCGGTAATTTGTTGCGACTGTTCGGCTGTGATTTTACCGTTTTTATTATTGAAAACCAATATTAAACTGCGAACGGATTTACCGCCTGAGGCCTTCTTTTGAATTTTATTGGCAACCTCACTTTCAACGTTGGCTGGTAGGGTAATGGCACCCTTATCACGAACCAGCTGTGAAATATTCGGCAGGGTAAAAATAGCAATTAATGCCAATCCAAGCCAAATAATCAGTGCTAAGACGTGTTTTTCACGAAACTTTTGCATTTATCTTTCTCCCCTTTGTTATAATTAGTTAACGACTGTTTAAACTTGGACACTTGTATAAGCTACTTGAAAATGATAAACTCAGCATGGATTTAACGCAAGTTACAATTTATTGCATTTGTTTAAATTTAGACAAAATGTTAAAAGTGCAAAAATAGGAGACTGCTTATGAAGTACGATTTGTCAAAAAAACCAACCCGTGGTGCCCAACGAACACTGACTGCTTTTTTCAAAACCATGCTGGGGCTGTTGTCGAAAAAAGCCTTTGAGACAATTAGTGTTAATGAAATCTGCCAAGTCAGCAATTTTCCCAGAGCGACCTTTTATAACTATTTTGATGATAAGTATGATTTGGTCGATTATTGTTGGCACGTATTGGCAGCTGAGATCGAAGTTGACAGATTACCAAAGTTGAATCCGATAAAGCTTTGATTGTTTACTTTGATCGGTTGTATGAAATCTTTGAAAAAAATCAGGAACTTCTGAATAATATTTTAAAAAACAACGCTTTCTCCGGGACGTTGGTGACTAGTTTTATAAACTACTTAAAAAATATTATGCA
Source organism: Lentilactobacillus farraginis DSM 18382 = JCM 14108 (assembly GCF_000583655.1). Classification (GTDB taxonomy): domain Bacteria; phylum Bacillota; class Bacilli; order Lactobacillales; family Lactobacillaceae; genus Lentilactobacillus; species Lentilactobacillus farraginis. The sequence goes on along the minus strand of NZ_BAKI01000019.1, from coordinate 42,701 downwards.
GAAAATTTTCTATGAGTCTTTGAACTATTCAAAATCAGAGATTCCTACCCAATTAATGGCGGATCATTGTAGTGAAACCGTGCTGCTTATCTTGGAGTGGATTTTTCTCAAGCAAAAACCAACGACCAAGGAGCAGGCACATAAATATTTGGAGACTTTATTGGATTAGTAGTTTTGGCAACCCAACCAAAAATAGTTAGTGTGGCTGACAGGTCAATGATAAACCTGTATATCTGTTATTATAAACGTTACGTTGGGCCATCTCAATGGCCACAATGACGCGGATAGGTGGAAGAATGATTTGTTAACGGATACAAAATATGCTACCATCTTATCTAACGTGAATTTAATCACGTTCAAATATCAATAACCCATTTTAAGGAAGTGACGTCATGTCTCTTACAGCGGATGAAATTGCAGCGACAATTGATGAGTTACAGCGAAACTTTGACTTGGCGAATGTTTCTTTGGAAACGGCTGCAGCCGACTTACATACGACGCCGGTTCATCTCAAACAGGTCTTGAATTTAAAGGTTACCCGAATTGAGGAACCGTGGATCTTGAGAAATTATTTGGTTAAAGTCATTTTGGACCATGAAAAGGAGCCATACCCTTTTTCCAAGCTAACCGGCAACCCCAGGCGCTATCAATTTTTAAATCATCAATTTATTCAGGCTGGTAAATTAGCCTGAAATTATAAAACAAAATCAGTTATCAGCGTAAAGGAACTGACAGTTGACCTGTAGGTAGGGCGACTGTCAGTATTTTTTTGTTTAATTGGTGTCATGCACCTTTGTGGTGATGATAGTTTTTGAAGTTAGCCGATTACCCGCAAATAATAAATTATAAGCCCGACCATTTTTACTGATGATATATGTTAGATTGTGGGCCGATACTTCACCCTGGCCGGTTAAGGACTCGGCATCGGGATTTCCCAGGTCCCTAATAACGGTTTGGTATGAAGTGCCAAGATTAAGATTTTGAAATCGGCTTTTAGCCGGGTAATGCCGCTTTGAGCGGGTTGCTTGAAGATATCCCTTGCCAATCGCGTGGTTGTTTAGGAACTCTACTGTAACGGCGGCCGCCCGAAAACCATCGCTAAGCCTAGTCCATGAATACTGCACAGCTGCTTTTTTATCAGTGGTGCCTTCCACGGTGACCCGACTTTTGGAATTGGGTTTACCAAAGACACGTAGAACCTGCTTTTGTGTGGTACCGTCTTTGGGTGAGGCAATGTTTCCCAGTTTTATGTGATGATAGTCTGAGCGGCTGATGGCTTTATTGCGGCTGGCACCGGCAAAAGACTGGGCGGTTTTTGAGCTTGCGTTGTGACTGTTTTTTTGATTACCGTTATTGCTGCAGGCGGTTAATGAGATGCTAACGAAACACACTGCGAAAATTATAATTAGTTTTTTCAACGAACAATTCCCCCAATTAATTTGAATTCAGTTGATAGTTTAAGGATACCAAAGACAAAGACAATTGTTATGAAATTTAATGAATTTTGAAATAATTAAACTGACTGAAAGCTGATCGGCTGATCTACCTGGTGATAACAGAAATACTACATGTAATGTTTTATTACATAAACGGATAAAATCGGCTGAAATGATAAAAAAGCGTTAATAGCTGTCATTCAAATGTCATCATTGGTATGATTGACTATTGGTTGGCAGAAAAGAAGTTGGTTGACAAAAAATAAAATAGGTATATATTTATTTTTGTAAGTTGATGTTAAAAGATATTACATGAAATGGGGATTGGCAATGAGATTAGAAAAGGATTGTATTGGTGAGATGTTTATTTCGGATGAAGTATTGTACGGGATCCATACTTTGCGGGCAAAACATAATTTCCCGATTACGAATCAACGGGTCAACCCATTGATAATTGAGAGTTATTTACAAATTAAAAAGGCGGCCGCATTGGTTAATCAAAAGGCGGGAACGTTAAATCGCAAAAAAGCGGCGCTGATTATTTCGGCATGTAATGAACTATTATTTTCGAAAGATTTTCAAGCGTTTATTGTACCAGCTATTCAGGGGGGTGCCGGAACATCAACTAACATGAATGTCAATGAAGTGGTTGCCCGTTTGGCAATGAAAATCAGCGCGCAATCCGGGCGTGAAGCAATAAAAATTCATCCTAATGATGATGTCAATCAATCCCAGTCGACTAATGACACATATCCGACAGCAGGTAAGATGGCGATGCTAAAGGCAATTGAACCACTGGAAGAAAAGATTAATCAACTAATCCATGTGCTCGAACAGAAAGCGATGGTGTACAGTCAGGCAGTCAAAGTAGGCCGCACGCAGCTGCAGGATGCGGTGCCGACAACTTTCGGTAGAAGTTTTAACGCATATGCGGCGGGCTTTAAGCGTGATTTACGAAAATTAAAAGCCGTTGAAAAGCAGCTTTGTCAGGTGAACCTTGGCGGCACCGCGATTGGGACTGGACTTAACGCAAGCCAATCGTATGAAAAAGCCATTGTGCCGGCCCTAAGTCGAATTGCCGGGATACCGCTGACACAGGCGACCGATTTGGTAGATGCAACCCAAAACAGTGATGCTTTTACAAGTTTATCCGGTATTTTAAAGGGTGTGGCTGTTAATTTATCAAAAATGTGTCATGACCTTCGATTGCTGGCAAGCGGTCCTCAAGCGGGGCTGGGAGAAATTTCACTTCCCAAAGTTCAAGCCGGCTCTTCAATTATGCCGGGGAAAATCAATCCGGTGATTCCCGAAGTTGTTAACCAGGTTGCCTTCGAAGTAATTGGTAAGGACTTAACGGTGACAATGGCTGCTGAAAGTGGTCAGCTGGAACTAAATGCTTTTGAACCCATTATGTTTAAAGAAATTTTAACCAGTGAGGCGCACTTAACAAAAGCCGTTCAAACGTTGATTGACAACTGCCTGGTTGGCCTGCAGGTAAATGTTGACCGTTGTCGAGACGAGGTTAACCATTCTTCAATTGCCGCGACGATCCTTTCACCGTATCTGGGTTATGAGCGAACGACGGCCTTAATTAAGACGTCTGAAAAAACCAATATCCCTGTTAAACACCTGGTTGAAAATGCGGGGTTGTTACCAAAAGATTTGGTTGAAAAGCTGTTTTCTACCGAGGTGCTGACAAATACAAAGCAGGTTCCTGTTAGTGGTCAAAAGCCGCTGATGAATAAGCGTTCCGGTTCTGTTAGGTAAGAGTGGTATGAAAGGCGGTTAATTTCCAGAAAACAGTTTTACTTGTTAGTAATCGTAGGAGCATGGGATTGAGACAAATTATTTTTGTTTCAATCCCAATTCCTTTATAATATTTTTATTGCATATACAACAAAAATATTATAAAATAGCCCTATTGCACGAAGGTAACGAGGGAGGGACCAAAGTGGCGGAAATTTTAAGGCCAATCGGGGTTATTGCCCGGGCATTGGACGCAATTGCCAATGTTGAATTTAAGCGATTTGATCTGTCGAAGGGCCAATATTTATATCTGATCCGGATTTATGAACACCCGGGAATCATTCAGGAGCGTTTAGCTGAAATGATTAAGGTAGATCGAACGACTGCCGCCCGGGCTATTCAAAAATTAGAAAAGAGCGGCCTCATTGAAAAGCGCCCTGATGACAACAATAAAAAAATTCGGCGGCTGTTTGTCTCGGAGCGGGGCAGGCAGTTGGCACCAGTTATTGAACGGGAAAACCATTATTCCAATAAAATGGCATTAACGGGGCTTTCCAATCAGCAGGCTGACCAACTTGCAGAACTGCTTGAAAAAGTCAGCCAAAACGTGAGTGATGATTGGGAACGGGTAAAAAAAGGTCATCAACGATTGTATTAGTAACAGCGGTTAATTAATTAAAGGAGACGAAGCTTAGATGAGTGTGTTATTAAGAGAGTGTACGTTGGCTGATGTAGGGGCACTTCAGCAAATTAGCAGGGAGACATTTACGGATACATTTGGTGATGCCAATCAGCAGGCTGATTTGGATCGCTATTTGACGAAAGCTTATAACACTGATCAATTGACCAAAGAATTATCGGATCCCGAATCAGCATTTTTCTTTATTTATATGGATGATCAGTTGGCGGGGTATTTAAAGGTTAATTTTGGCAATAATCAAACCGAACAATACGGAACGGACAAACTTGAAGTGCAACGGATTTATATTCGGCCATCATTTAAACATTTGGGCTTGGGAACCCACTTAATGAATAAAGCTTTCGAAATTGCCAGGCGGGTTTCCAAACACCGGATTTGGCTGGGTGTCTGGGAACATAACGAGAGTGCCAAAAAGTTTTATCAAAAGCTGGGGTTTGTCCAGGTCGGCGAGCATGTTTTTACTTTGGGCAGCAGCCGACAGCGGGACTTAATCATGGCAAAGGATATTTGATTGGAAAAACCAGAAAGCGTGATTGGCAACAACTAACAAGTTGGTGCTAATCACGCTTTTTAACTGATCTATGATTCAACCAACTTAATGATATTTATCAGCAATATTATATTTAATTTTTCCCTGATCGACTTTTAGCAGGAGTTTGTTTTTATCATCGCGAGCAGTTACTTTGATTTTTGAATACAGTTGGTTGGCGTAAACGTGCTTAAATGAATTTGATCGTCGTTTGACGCGGGCAACAAACCGATTCCAAGTTGCCGGCTTGCCCGCCTTCAGTTTCTTCACAGCTTTGCTTGAATTTGAAATCTTAATTGAAACACCTTTATTCTTATCGACTTTGATTTTAGGCTTTTTACCAAAAGGCGTTTTTTCTTGAGCATTAAATAAATATTGATTTAATTCCCGACCGACTGTTTTGTGACCAGGACCGTCCTGAAGCCGACACGAGCTGGCAAAAGCTACGATAATTAAAAAGCCGACAGCCAGCATCGTTAGCCGGCCAAGGGGCGTATCACGCCATTCAACGACTCTTTGCATTCGGGAATGGTTGTCTTCACTTTCACTTAACCAAGGTTGTTTTGCGCCACAATAAGGGCAAAAGTTTGCGTATGCGGGAATTCGTTTGCCGCACATTACGCAAGACTTTGTTTTTTCCTGCGACATGTTAGTTTCCTCCAATATGTACCTGAATAGCTTCCAACTGTTAATTATAGCAAAAAAAGCGCTAATGAAAGCCAATTTCAGTATTAAAAATGAAGCTGTTTACTATTATACAACTGCCAATGGTCAAAGAATTCATTGAAATAAAAAAGACTGCAACCTGTAATAATTGGCTGGCAGTCTTTAATCGTTAATTTCATGCTTTTGGTAAATGTTTATCAATAAATTCCTTGACGGGTAAGCGGAAATCAAGGTAATATTTTTCAATGTCTTCTCGTGGCCAATTCCACCAGGCAATTTTTTCCATGTCCGTTTTGATTTCGTCAGGGAACCGATCTTTGATTGGCTTTGCCGGAACACCGCCCACAATTGTATAGGGGGCAACGTCTTTGGTCACAACGGCGCCTGATCCAATGACAGCACCATCGCCGACGGTTACACCGGCCTGAACAATGGCCCCATGGCCGATCCAAACGTCATTACCAATAGTTGTTCGAACGTGGGTCCGCTTTTCCAGAAAATCCGTATCAGGATGTTCAAACCCATAGGCGCCACCGTTATATAATGAGATGTGTTGAGCCGGTCGATCATAGGGATGATTGGTTGGGCCAATTCGAATCATGGCAGCCATACTAATAAATTTTTGGAGATCACTGTTTTGAATAAAGCAATACTGACCGGTATACGTGTAGTCACCAATGGTGCTGTTATCGATCAGATTGCTCGCACCGATTTCGACCCACTGGCCAAAAGTTGTATTTTTGGTTTGCGTATTTTTACCGATGGTTGGTTTATCCTGTGACAGCCTGACAAAATCAATATGCATAACGTTCAACTTCTTTCTCTCAAAATTTACTATTGGTATAATATACTATTATTTTAGAAAAAGGAACTCAAAGGAGCTTTTAATTATGTACAAAGTTAAAAAAATCGATCCTTTTGATGTCACTGATTTTTCCGGTGATGTTTTTCAAATAACCGATACCGATACGCCGGATGCAATTCTGGTCCGGAGTTCCCGGGTTGATGATGCGCTGATTTCAAAGCGGTTGTTGTTGGTTGCCCGTTCGGGTACCGGGACCAATACAATCAATATTGATGCCTGTACTGAAAATGGCACCGCTGTTTTTAACACTCCGGGCGTTAATGCAAACGCGGTGAAGGAACTCATTATCCAAAACCTGTTTCGGTGTGTTCGGCCACTGAATGAGGCCATTCAAATGGTTGACCGGCAAAAAAGCGCTGCTGGCGAGACTTTACAAGAAGCCGCCGAAAAAAGGCGGAAGGATTATATTGGCCAGGAACTCTATGGTAAAACACTTGGGATTCTGGGCCTGGGGACCATTGGCCAGCGGTTGGCGGATGCCTGTTATCATTTGGGAATGCAGATTATCGGGTATAATCGAAGTTTTAAGAATCTCCGGCACGTCCAGCAGCTTGAAACGATTGAAGAAGTCTTGACCTCAGCGGATTTTATTGTTCTGTTATTACCGCTAACGCCGGAAACCCGCGGCTTATTGACAGCCAAGCATTTTAAAATGATGAAGAAGTCGGCTTTTCTGCTTAATTTTGGTCGTGGCGAATTGGTAGATGATCGAGCTGTGGTTGCTGCGTTAAAACAAGATGTTTTTGCGGGGTATGTCAGTGATTTTCCGACTAATACACTGCAGGGACAGCCAAAAGTCACGTTATTGCCGCATCTGGGCGGCAATACGACCGAAGCACTTACGCATAGTGCTAATTTAATTCTTCAAAATTTATTGGACTTTTTGGAAAACGGGACGGTCCGCTCGTCAGTGAATTTTCCCCGGGTTGATCTGCCGTTTACCAGCCCAGACCGGTTGACATTTTTCTTCAAACTGCAGGATAATGCCATGGCTGAGATTTCATCTTTACTGAATGAACAGCAGTTGACGGTGATGGAAATGATGAATAATAATCAAAACGGTTATGGCTATACCATCGTCAATACAGACCTGACTGATTGTTCCGACGCTCGACTTGCTGAGTTAATGACAAAATTTAGAGCGATTAAGGGGATGCTCAGAGTTCGAAAATTAAAAAACGCTAATATTGAAAATTGGCAGGTCGGTTAACCGATAGTTACAATCGATACGCGGTTGCTATGAAAAAGTCGGCCGAATTTTTACGTGAATTTTTCACGATCTTTCAAATTTCACTGATTATTTATTTCACAATAAATTAAAAAAAGTGCGATTGTGAAATAACTACGGCGCGTATACGAGTGAAAATCCGGATGGCTTTTTTCGCCAAAAATAATGAAAATAAACTTGCAAAAAAATATGAAATGCACTATAAATGAAGATGTAAGCGGTTGTTATGAAAGAAGCGGATGGCTGTTGGAATCATTCTCGATTGTCAGAATATTGACTGGCAAACGATTGGTTTTAATCAAAAAGTTTGTGATAAAAGGTCCGCTTTTTATTTGATAACGATTGCTCATTAAATACAAATAAATTGTTATGGAGATGTGATTATGCGAATTAAAGCAGCAGTTGTCAACAATAAGGGTGGCAATTTTGAGATGAAGGACGATGTCGAACTGGCTGATATGCAGGCTGACGATCTTCAGGTCCACATGGTTGCCAGTGGGATTTGTCATTCAGACGAAGCTTTGCGAAAGGGAACCGCGGAAATCGGTTACCCGATCGTTTTAGGACACGAAGGCTCCGGCATCGTTGAAAAAGTTGGTCCGGAAGTTAAAAACTTCAAGCCTGGCGATCACGTTGTCTTGTCATTCTATGGCTGTGGAAATTGTATTAATTGCTTACGTGGGATTCCGACCCAATGCTTAAACTATGCGGCCAATAACCTTTCAGGTGTTCGACCTGACGGCAGTGCCCACTTTACCGAGAATGGTCACGATGTTGCGGATATGTTTGACCAATCATCATTTACAACAACAACGGTTGTTCGTGAACGAAATGCCGTTAAAGTTCCAAAGATCTGGATTTGCGAAAACTTGGACCTCTGGGTTGTGGCTATGTCACAGGAAGCGGGACTGTCTTTAACACGTTGAAGCCAAAGCCCGGTTCAACAATCGCGGTATTTGGAACCGGGGCAGTTGGTTTGGCTGCTATGATGGCCGGCCGAATTTCCGGTTGCACGAAAGTAATTGCCATCGACATTGTTCCGTCACGGCTTGAACTGGCTAAGGAACTCGGTGCAACGGACGCCATTAATAGTAAAGATGAAGATGCTGTTAAAGCTATTCAAAAACTGACAGATGGTCATGGTGTTGATTATGCGGTTGATACAACCGGTGTTAAGAAGGTCATGGAAGATTCCATTAAGGCATTGGCACAAGGTGGGACGACCGCAACGATTGCCGTTACCGATCAGCATATTGATTTGGATACGTGGAATGACCTTTGCACCAGCGATCGTAAGATTGTCGGTGTCAATATGGGCGATTCAATTCCACAAGTTGATATTCCAAGATTAATTCGCTTCTACAAACTAGGCATGTTTGATTTTGACAAGACCGAAAAGTTTTACAAGTTTGACGACATCAATCAAGCCAACGCCGACTCAGTCAGTGGCAAAACAATCAAACCGGTTTTGGTCATTGATGACGACTACAAGCCGGGAGATTAATACCGGATTGTTAATAATTTACAGATAAGTATTAAAAGCATTCTTTTCTGCCAGTCAATTCGACAGGATATCATTGGAAAGGAAGCAATACTATGGCACAAAATGCTGTTGCATTAAAACATTATCAAATGTATATTAACGGAGAATTTAAGGACTCAAATTCGGGTAACACCATTACGGTTATTAATCCGGCTACTGGTGAACCGATTTCAACGGTGCCAAGCGCAACCCGTGAAGAAACTCGTGAAGCCATCGATGCTGCTTATGAAGCAGAAAAATCATGGAAGAAAGTCCCTGCCGCAACCCGTGGTCAATATTTACACGATGTTGCCAACGAGGTTCGTCGTCAAAAGGATCACTTGATTGAAATGCTCCAGGAAGAACAGGGTAAGATTAAGTCTTTGGCAACCACCGAAATCCTATTCTCAGCGGATTACTTTGATTACATGGGCAGTGCAGCCCGCACTTACGAAGGTGAGATTCTTCAATCCGATAATAAGAATGAAAATATCATGATTGCCAAGCAGCCAATTGGCGTGGCAGCCGGAATTTTACCATGGAACTTCCCATTCTTCCTGATTGCCCGTAAGATGGGTCCGGCTTTGGTAACCGGTAATACCATTGTTATGAAGCCAAGTTCCGACACACCAAACCTGGCACTTGAATTTGCCAAGATTTGTGAAAAGGTTGGTATTCCAAAGGGCGTTGTCAACATTGTTTCCGGTCCCGGTTCGGTTGTCGGTGATGAACTTACCCGTAACAAGAAAGTCGGCATTATTAGTTTGACCGGTTCGGTTGCCTCTGGTAAGCGAATCATGGAAGGCGCTGCTACCCACATGGCTAAAGTTTCTCTTGAACTCGGTGGTAAAGCACCGGCAATTGTTTGCAAGGATGCCGATATTGATTTGGCGGTTCAATCCATTATTGATTCCCGAGTTGATAATAATGGTCAACTTTGCAACAATTGTGAACGGGTTTACGTTCAAGAAGACGTTGCCGACGAATTTATCAAGAAACTGTCCAAGAAGATGTCTGAAGTCACGGTTGGCGATCCAATGAAAGATGAAAACATTGGGATGGGACCGTTGATTAACCAGGCAGCTTTGGATAAGGTTGCCGGAATGGTTGACCGGGCAGTCAAAGCCGGCGGCAAGATTACAGCCGGTGGTCATAAGTTGAATATTGCAAATGGTTTCTACTATGAACCGACTGTTATTACCAATGTCAAGCAGGATTCAGAAATTGTTCAGGATGAAATCTTTGGCCCGGTATTGCCGGTCTTGACCTTTAAGACATTGGATGATGCCATTGAAATGGCTAACGACAGTGACTTTGGCTTGACATCATCCATCTTTACTGAGAACTTGGATAATGCAATGCGGGCTGCCAACGAGCTGGAAGATGGGGAAACCTACATTAATCGCTTTAACTTTGAAGCAATGAACGGTTCACACTCCGGCTGGAAGGAATCCGGTATCGGCGGTGATGATGGTCGTCACGGTATTGAAGAATACTTGAATACCCACGTCATTTACCTTCAGGGACACCCTGAGAAAGCAAACGGCTGATTACTAATTTAAAACAGTTGTCGATTAAAAGGCCCCCGTCATTTATTTGGCAGGAGGCCCTTTGTCGGTTAAAATAAGTTTATCAGTTAAACTCACAAGAATGGAGAGGATTCTCATTTATAAACTTATTGCGTTTGATCTGGATGGCACGGTTGGTGAAACATTTCCGGTTATTTTCGATGCTTTTCGAAAAACAGTTTATAAGTATACGCACCGTGAAATAAGCAATAACGAGATTTTATCCACCTTTGGCGCCAACGAGATTGGGATGCTGAATCAGTTGATTCCACATGCGCCGGCGAATATTTTGGACGATTTTTATCAACAATATCAGGAAAGCCATGCGGCATTAACGGCACCGTTTCCCGGAATTAAAAATCTCTCGGATCATTTAAAGAACCGACAAATTGTGACACCGCTTGTAACCGGCAAAGGCTCGGTTAGTTGTCGAATCAGCCTTGAAAAATTAGGATTAGTTAACTATTTTTCACCAATTTTAATTGGTTCGTCCAAGGGACCCAACAAGGCTGAAAATTTTAAAAAGCTGTTGGACCGCTACCATTTGGTTCCCAGCCAAATGGCGTATGTTGCGGATACGATTGGTGATATTGATGCCTGTCGTTCCGTGGGAATTGATTGTTATTCTGCCGCCTGGTCGCAATACGCGGATTCAAATCGGCTGCGACAGGTAAACCAGTTTGTCTTTGAATCGGTTGCTGATTTAAGCGCGGCACTTGATAATCGGATTAACCATTAAGCTAAATTAAATCGAGAATGGGATGACAGATGGTTAACTGCCACTCGGTAATAATTGTAGGAAACGGGACTGGCCAAAGTTACTTTTGTTTCAGTCTCGCCTCTTTTTACGTTAGGCTTCAGCAGGGGTTGCTCGCTGAATCACCATACTTGGATGACTGCCTGGCGTTGCCCGGTAGACAGTGTAGTCTCCGGGGGCTAATTGGTGATCGGCCAATGTTGCGGAAACCATGACGCTAAAACCGGCAACTTCATAATAGGCGTGACCGTCGACCGGTTCATCCGTTAAGGTCACATTAACGGATTCCAAGGGGGCAACATCCAGAGAAGCTCGGCGCAACGCCAAATACTGATAACTGACATTGTCGACAGTCAGTGTGATTTCATTATCGTTACAAGGAACTGTAAACGTTTCTTTCATTTTTGAATGACTTCTTTCATCATTAAAAGTTTTGATCGGTCACTTATTATTGTAACCGTCTTGTGGGATTCAAAGAAAGGGCTTTATGAAAAAGAACGGGTCTGAAACAAAATTATTTTTGTTTCAGACCCGTTTGTAATCACGATTATTTCCGAGCGAAAGCGTGCGCTGAAAGGCAACTTCCAGTTTTGATTCAATCGTTTTTTAGTTCTTTAAACATTCGCTTTCCGGCGACGTCGCGACCACTAATGGTCATTAGAAGCGGCAGGTCACCAACAATTTTAAAGCCGTATTTTTTATAAAGATCGATCGCCCGTAGATTTCCAGACAGAACGTCCAGATAAATGCCGTGCAACTGCCATTCTTGAGTAGCCCAATCCAGGACTTCTTCTATTAACTGGCTGCCGATTCCCTGGCTTTGAAAATCCTGGTCAACTGAAACGGCCAGCTCACCGCGATTAGTATAGCGGGGCAGTGCGCTTCGCCTCAATTGTGCTAAGCCGACGATTTCCTCGTTTTCATAGGCAACAAATGAAACGGCAATACTGTCATCCCGCATTCTATCGGAAATTTTGATTTCATTCAGATATTTGTGAACGTCCTTTTGACTATAGCTAAGGTTATTTGTTTGCCCGCTAACCTTCATAAGGTGTCGATAAATCAAGTCAGCGTCCCTTGCGCCGCCATTTGAATTTTTGCCATAAAATTCTCCTTCTCTATTTACCTAATCGATATTAATTTGACGTGTGTCTGTTGAGATTGGAAAGCCCTTTTTAAAGGCTGTCCGTAAGAAATGCAGCAGTGGCGGCGTGACTTTCAGCTCATCCAGGTCCTGTAATGAAAATGTATAACGAATGGCTTTTTCGTCGCCGGCAGCTGCTTTTTGAACCCACTTTGGTTCCCGAATTAACTCTCGTCCCAGTGCCGCGAAGTCAACATTGGCATTCATTAACTTCTCGACTTGAGCAGGAGTTGCCAAGTGACCAACAACCATTAACGGCAGGTCAGCTGCCAAGACAGCCTGAATTTTTTCAAAAACCGGTTGCTTGTCTGTTTGATCAACAATTGAAGTTCCCCAAGCATCTGCCAATGAAACGTGCAGGTAATCAATTGGTTTTTGATTCAGCTGCTTAACCAGTGCCAAGGTATCAGATAATCTGATGCCGGGTTTTTCGATTTCTTCAGGAGAAATGCGATAGCCGAGAATAAACGGCCGGCCCGCTTGACTGACAACTTTGGCACAGGCGTCAACAACTGCCAATGGAAACCGCATTCGATTTTCCAAACTACCACCCCAGCGATCGGTTCGCCGATTGGAATGGGGGCTGAAGAACTGCTGCAATAAATAAGTGTTGGCACCATGTAGTTCGACCCCGTCAAAGCCGGCATCGATAGCTAATTGCGTTGCCTTGGCAAAGTCAGTAATTGTCTGCTCAATTTCGTCTTCGCTCAAGGATCGGGGTGTTTCGGCATCTGGACGAACAGCTGCCACTGCACTGGCTGAAACCGGCTGCTTGCCGCGCAAAATGCTTGAATGGCTCATTCGGCCGGCGCTAAAAATCTGTAGGATAGCCTTTGTACCGTTAACTTTAATGGCGTTTGCCAACCGGGATAAACCAGGCAGCATGCTTTCGTGCGCAACGCTTAGCTCACCCTCAAAGCCCTTGCCAAGATCGTTGACGTTGGCGCAGCCGGTGATTAGTAAGCCAACGCCACCGGCTCGTAAATGGTAATAGGCAATTTCATCAGAAGTGATTGAACCGTCTTCGAAACTGGATTGTTCGGTCATGGGCGACATCGCAATCCGATTTTTGACAGTCACACCGTTCCGAAGTGTGTAAGGTTTTAAAAAAGTATATTGGCTCAATTAAACGACCCCCATGTGAATTTTGATTAACAAGCACACTATAATTTTAGCATAAAAGTCAAATTAGGATAGGTTTAAAAAACGCATTATTACAGCATTTCACTGTAATAATACGCTTTAATCGACAAAATCTTAACAAAAAGATAAACAGTGTCAATGATTGCCCGGGTATACGTAAAATAATGACCAATTATAAATGGCATAATTTTTTAAAATTAGGATATTTCATGTTTAGACGGGGGTGCTTTTCACAGCACCATCAATCAAAAAGCTGATATCTAACGGTGAAACATCGTTTGTCAAGTTACCGACTGAAATAAAGTCGGCGCCGCAGCCTTTAAAATCGGCAATTGTATCCTCTGAAATACCGCCTGAAGCTTCAACCTTAATGGTAGCGGGAACCAGCCGCCGCCATTTTTTGATGGTTTCAGGGGTTTGGTTGTCAAACATAATGACGTTGGCACCTACTGAAACAGCATCCCGTAGTTCTGACTCGGTTTCGACTTCAATTTCAATCGGCGTCAAGGGGCCGGCGTGCCTTTGGACCATTAAAAGAGCAGACTTAACACCACCGGCCAAGGCAATGTGGTTATCTTTAAGCATTATTGCGCCGGTCAGGTCGAATCGGTGGTTAACCCCGCCACCAACGGTAACAGCATATTTGTCGAACATACGTAGGCCGGGCGTTGTTTTTCGGGTATCGGTTAGGCGAATACTCGGATCAGCTAATTTAGTTACCATTTGAGCTGTTTTAGTTGCGATGCCACTCATATGCTGCATGAGATTTAAAATAACCCGTTCACCGGATAGCAGAGCGGCCGGCGTGCCGATAACCCGGCCGATTGTTTGCCCCGGCTTGACCTTGGTACCATCAGAAACAACTGGCGTGTAAGCAGCCTTATCGATAAGGTTGTAGGCAATTTGAGGGATTTGCTGGCCACAGATAATACCACTTTGTTTGGCAATGAAGCTGCCGCTGATTGATTGACCGGCTGGCAGGAACCGTAAGCTTAAATCATCAAATTGAAGGTCTTCTTTTAAAAACGCCGCCAGTTTTTCTTTAATTAAGATTGGGTTCATTGTTGTGAGTCTCCTTAAGATTATTTGATGTCGGCAGGGCTAAAACGGCAAGTGCGCCAATAACCAGCGATACCATGAAGATGCCAAAAATAACGCTGATACCGATTTGTCGATCCATCAAAACACCAATTAACAGTGGACCGAAAATAGCACCAATTCGGCCAATTCCCTGAGCCATACCGGTCATGGTTCCCCGAATGTTATTTTGATAAAGCTCGGGTGTCAATGCGATAATCGCACCATATGCACCGAGATTGAAAAAGGAAAGAACACAACCGGAAACGACGATTAAAGCAGCGGTTGTTGATTGACCGAACATAACAGCGCCAAGCGCGGTTCCCAGCATGTAAAGGGCGAAAACATACTTTACTTTAATCCGTTTAGCCAACCAGGCTGCACAGAAGTAACCGGGCAGCTGGGCAACGACGATAATGGTCGTGTAACCAAAACTGTTAACAATCCCATAACCTTTATCTACCATAATGCTTGGCAGCCACATAAACATGCCATAGTAGCTGAACATGACCATGAACCAAGCCAGCCAAAGCATTAATGTCCAAGGTTTGAATGTCTGTCGAAGAGAAACCAGCCAGTGTTGCTTGACGGCACTTTCGGAACGACTTTCGTGAATATGTTTTCTCAATATAATAGCAAAGAATCCGGTAACGGCAGTAATGACTAAGATACCCCGCCAACCAAGAAAGGGGGTTAGCAGAAATGACAGAAATGATGCTGCCAGCCAACCGAGCGCCCAAAAGCTATCCGCCAAAATCAGCATTTGTGAGCGCTTGCGGCCACGATAAATATCGGCGATATAGGTGGCGGCAACCGGTAACTCGCCACCGAGTCCCATACCGACAATGAAGCGGATGATCAGAAATGCCATAAAGCCGGGCGCACCGGCCAGAATCAGATTACCAATCGAAAAAGTCAGCAGAGTGGCAATTAAAGTGTTCTTTCTGCCGATTCGATCAGCCAGGTGGCCAAAATAAAAGCCACCGCAAACCATCCCAATCGTACTGATTGAACTAATCAGACCGGTTTGAGAATTTGTTAGTGCCCATTCTTTGTGCACAATGGACATGATAAATGATAATAAGCCGACGTCCATCGCATCAAATAGCCATGCGGTCCCGATAATCAGAAAAATTCGGGAAATTGTCCGCTGGTTAACGTTATCCATGATTAAAAACTCCCTTCAAGCTTAATAAAAGTAATTAATACTTTAAAGAGCGAAAAAATAAAAGTATTAACTACTTTAAATAAGAGCATACGCTTGTCGGCTTGATTTATCAAGTTGAAATTTATATTTAAGCATTCTCAAATAAACGTTTGCTTAACCATAGTGAAAAATTCAGTTAAGCATCCTGGTCAGTTAATTATTTGGTACGAATGGAAAGGGGGGATGTTATGCAGTAACTATTCGCGGGTGAAACCCGATGAGGTCAAGGGGATAATTGAAAATTAAAAAGCGTGAATCAGAAGATGGCTGCCATTAATTGAAAGTAATCACTTGATTCACGCTTTATATTTATAGTTGATTGGTTTTTATAGTTCGCCGCCTTTTTCAAAGGTTGGGACCATTTTTTCCGCCCGCAGCAGGACCAATTGGTTTAGCAGATCTTTTAAATTATCGGTAATGGCTGCGGCAACTTCATTGTTGATTTTGGTGTGCCATTTCGGCAGTTCGGCCTTGGAAAGCTCGGCAAATTCCTGGTCGGCTTTCGTGACAGCACTTCTTCCCTTGGCAAATCCGAATTTACGGCTCTCAGAAACGGCGGTCATTGCAGCCAGATCGTGCTCGGCAAAGAAGGGGTCGGCTAACATGGCGATAAGTTTGTTCAGCCAATAAAAGCTTTCAGTCGTCGTTCGTTCCGGCGTTTCCTTGAAGTTCTTTGGCGTGTCGAGGCAATTGGCAAAGAAAGGTACCGGTGAATTAAAGATGTTAACACCTTCGGCCAGCCAGTGAATGGCGGCGTGCTCAGCAGGGAAGTCGGGTCTGATTTGAAGAATGTGCATTTCTTGATTGCGGTTCATGCCAATTGGCCGATAGCGCTGCCTGGTTTCCGGGGTTCCGGTTTTACCGTAAGGGTCAAAGTCGGTTCCTTGATAATGGCTGCTCAGGATAAACGCCACGTCTTCAATTGAAACCAGATGAGCGGGTACCCGACTGAACGGCATGGTGCGGCTTTGAGGTCCTGCTTAATTTCCGGGTTAAGATATTTCTGACCGTACCAAACTCTGGGGGTGTTGTAGTAGTGATCGCTTTGAACATCTTCACCGAAAATATCCCGAAAATTAAAACTGTCCGGTCTTTTATTTAAATGATTTTTTTCAGCAAATTCCTTTAAATCCGCCGAATACATAAAGTGTTGTGAATCATTAAAGTCGATTTCTTGAATGCCGGTTTGATTAGGGGCAATCACGTAAGTATCATCGGGAATCCGTTCAGCAGCCCAATGATGGCCGCCAACTGTTTCAAAATACCAAACTTCGTTTTGATCCGAAAAGGCAATTCCGTTACTCTCACAGGTCCCGTACTTGGTAACCAGTTCGCCCAATCGCTGAACGCCTTCCCGGGCGCTGTGAATGTAGGGGAGAACAACTGTCAGCATGGCTTCCTCGCCAATGCCGTCATCGACCAAGGGGTCCAAGCCGAGCGTGGTGGTGTTTGTAAATTCGGTTTCAGTGGCACTCATGGCGACATTGTCGGTGTTGATACCCGATTCTCCCCAGCGGCCGTTACGAAGATCTGCACATGGCGTTTCAGTATATCGAAGCGGATTAGCCGGTAGTTTCAGCTGAAAATTGTTAAAAGTTGATATGTAAGTTTTCGGTTGATCTTCGGGCTTGACGACAATAAAGCGTTTTGCGTTAATACCGCCACCGGCATCTTCATTTCTGGCGATCATAGTTGACCCATCGACGGTGGCCTTTTTACCGACTAAAACGGCTGTACAGCTTGACAAATTTCGTGTTGTTTTCAATTAAATCAATCCTTTCAAAAATTCTGTTCCTTTCCAGCATAACGCAATCGGCTGTTTTCTGGAATATGAATTATTTTGAGAGTGAGACAAAAGATGATTAGCTTCCAGAGCATAATCGAAAAGGACTGGCCAAAATTACCTTTGTCTCAGTCCAGCCAAAAGTGGCGTAGGTACTAAGAAAAGACGGCTGTTGTGGTTACCTTTGGAAAAATCAACGCCTGGCCATAGACCCAATATTTTTGAACGCTTTGTTTGCCGGCGGTTGAATCAGCAGCACCTGCTTTGCCCCGCAATACGTTGGCTTTGGAAATTCGATACCAGTTGTATCGGGTTCCTTGCGTGGCATACAAATCAATATGAACGGCGTTATTAACAATACCATTAGGACTCATTTTGGCCTTTTTCCAGGAAATTGTTTTGATGTTTTTATAAGAGCTGGTTGGTACGTGGTTATAAAGCTTAAATGATTTGTAATTTGAACCAATTCTTGCGAACTGATCGGTCTTATGGTAAGTGAGGGCTCCCGGCATAGCCTTGGCAACCGTTGCTTCAGCGGCAGTTGAATCCCCGACGGTTGTCAGGAAAGCGAGACCGGCGACAAGTACCGGTAAAATTAAACTGGTTTTGAACATGATAAAATCTACCTTTCATTAGAAATCAAAGTTTCTTAGCTATTCCATTCTATTTTAATTATATCGCCAAGTACCAAAAAAGACACCCCTGGACAGGATGTCTTTTTGGGATAAATTAACCTAAGAATTTTCTCAAGGTTGCTTGACGCTGGATGAGAGCTGTCTTAGTGGTATCATCGTTAATTTTAACCAAGTCGGCAGCAAGTTGGGCATGCTTTTCTTCCTCTTTGGTTTCAGGACCTGCAACAATATCAAACAGCTTTTCAATTCCTTCGATATCATCATCAACGGCTTTCCAAGCAGGATTCTTTCGTTGAAGTTCGGTTAAAGCTTCTTTACTGAAGTAATGGGAAACATGTTCATAATCAGCTTTAATGTTATGATAATATTTTCTCAAAACAGTTAATTCCTTATCGTTTAATTTGGTAAGGACCCGACCAACACCGATAAATTCAGGCGGAACACCAATTGAGTAGAGTGCACCTGTAAATGTAATTGCCCGTGGCATCTTGTAGCCATCAACATCACGTGAATAACCAATAATTCCCACGTGCTGGTGACGATCACGACGCTTTGGAAAGGCATCGAAAATCGGCTGTAAATCGTTAATAAGCGGATCCAGTGTTACGTGATATTCTTTAGCTGCTTTATCAGCAATTTCCAAAAGCGTTTTTTCGTCTTCTTCGGAAATGATTTGGAACTTACTTTGCTGCAGGCCGTCACGTAATTTCATGATAGCCGGTTCGACCACGTCTAATGGGTAGTCGTAACGGAATGCAGACTGAATTGTGGCTGTCTTTAAGCCGGGGAATTCTTCCAGGTAGCGATCCAACATCAGCGGTGAAAGACCACCACGGAAGACGGTGCTGCCCATTCCGGCAATCGGATAAATTGGTAAGCCACTTTTATCTTCAAATCTAGCTAAATGACTCAGGGCCAATTTATTTCCAATAATACTATTTAGGAAACCGTTTGAAAGGGCAGAATCTGAGCCGGCCAAGAAGACTCGCATATATTCAACATCTCGGCCAAAATGCTTTTTGTATAATTCAATAAACTTCTCTAAGATTTCAGGCGCGTCCAATTGTGATTGGAAACCTTCAAACAGGGGGATCATTTGCAGGGTATCCGAATTTTCATGGCCGGTATTGAATTCTTTGGATTTGTAATGGGCTAAACTTGAAAACTTATCTTCCATTTCAATTAATTGATCGGCTGACTGAGTCATTGGTAGAATAGCTTCAAACAATGGCCGCTCATCAAAGCCCAAATCCTTCGCAAAATCCTCGGCTGAAAGGATCGTTGTCATGGCCTGCATTAAGCTGTAACCCTTTTCTTCCCAAATATTTGGAAAACGGAAGGTTAAAAATTTGTCCCGGCCAAGTTGGTGCTTCTTGAAGTAATCGTAGTGTTCGGAATATAAGCGGTCGATAACCGATGCATCGGCGTGCTTACCTTCCCAGTCCCACATATATTCGTCGGCACCCAAGGTTGAGAAGTTTTCATAAGCTTCGTCAATTTCCCGGTAAGCTGAAATAAACGGGTTATCATGATTTTTGAAAAACGGAACTCCTGCGTTATCTGGATGTTGAGTACCCATAATGTTTGGGATTTTTCTATCCATAAATAAATGCCTCCTGTTTTCTTTTAATGTCATTAAATGAGATTATACAGTAAAATGACATAATTGAAAAATTAATTTAAAATCAAGCCTTTTTGTTCATAAACACTTATTAAATTCGAGTATTTACGAATAAAGTTAGTTGATTAATTCCTTAATTTAAATAAATATTACCGCAAATCAGCTTCAGTTACTACCCCGGATCAAGAAATAATGCCATTTAAATTAAAATAATTTTAATTTAAGGGTCTAGACTTATTATTTGTTAGTAAATTCACGAACTGTTTCGACTGTGTAATTGCGACTGCCGGCCAACAGTTGAGAAACACAGCAGCGCTTTTCAGCTTCGGCGGTCATTTTAGTTGCAGTTTCAAAATCAACACCGCTAATTTTGATTTGGGCGTTGACCAGAAATTCATAATGGGCCCGTTCACCGATAAATGCTACTTGAACCCGAACCGCGGACGTATGCGGCAGATGATGCTCTCGTTCGATAGCTTCCAGCGTTGCCTCCAAACAGGTGCTTAATGAAAGACTCAGCAGCTGTTCGGGATTGGTTCCGGGATGCTGATTGAGCGGGCTGCTGGTTTGAACCTTTAGACCATTGGGAATGTATGCGTGACCTTCCAAGCCCTCTGAGTTAATGCCTTCAGTTGTGTATAATGCGTTGTGCCATCGTGGATCCATCTTAACGACCTCCAGATAAAATGATTGTTAACTACATTATAAGCGCTTTCAAAGCGTTTTCAAAATTGTTGGAAGAAGCAATCGTCAAGCTGCAACTATTTTAAAAACAGTTTTGTTTGAATTTTGGCCTCGTTTCTATTAAAGTGTTAGCTGTTTTTATGATAAGCTATACAGCTAAACTTCAATCTAAAATTAGAAAAGAGTTGATATTTTGAACCAACTATCATTAGTGATTATTTTACTTGCGGCGTTGGTTATCCCGCTGACGATGGCCAGATTTAAGGTGACCTTTTTACCAACCGCCGTTGTTGAAATTATTGTCGGGGTCGTTTTAGGGCCTTCTTTATTGAATTTGATTCACATGAACAGCACGCTGGATTTACTGCAGAATGTTGGCGTGATTGTCCTGCTGTTTCTTAGTGGGATGGAAATTGATTTCAGTCTCTTTAAACGTCGATCGACACGGTTATCACCGCTTGAGGAAAAGGATCAGCAAAATGCGCCCAAGTATTCAGTGTTGACCATTGCTGTTATGAGTTACTTGTCAATTATGATCATGTCGGTTGTAATGGGTATGCTTTAAAGCTAACCGGAATCTTTGATGATCTTTTTCTGTCGTCAATTCTGTTTATGACCATTTCATTGGGAATTGTAATTGCCAGTCTGAAAGAAAAAGAATTGTTGAGTCGGCCATTTGGCCAAACAATTTTATTGATTGCGGCATTGGGGGAAGTAGTCCCCATGGTCGGCCTGACTTTCTATGCCTCGGCTTACAGCCCCAACTCTAAATCCCTGTGGTTGATTCTTTTGGTTCTGGTAGTTGCTGCTTTACTGTTTTGGCGTTTTAAACCATTCTTTCGGTTTTTTGACAAAATCAACAAGTCAACGACCCAACTGGACGTCCGACTGGCGTTTTTTATGATTGTAACGTTGGTCACGGTTGCCGAGTCGGTTGGTGCCGAAGGGATTTTAGGGGCTTTTTTAGCCGGGATTGTGATTAAATTATTGGAACCCCATGAAGAAACCAAAGTTCGGCTTGACTCAATCGGTTATGGGTTCTTTATTCCGATTTTCTTCATGATGAGTGGTGTCAACTTGAATTTGCGTCAATTGGTAGCCAGCTCCCAAACACTGGTGATGATTCCAGTAATTTTTGCCGCTTATGTTTTAGCAAAAGTGTTGGTTTACTTCACGTTGAAAAAGCGGTTTAAATCAACAAATGCTGTCGCGGGGACCGCAATGTCGGCAACGACCATTACAGTTGTTTTGGCAGTTTTGCAGGTGGCTTCTCATCTTCACCGGTTAACCAGCCAGCAATCAGGAGCCTTTTTACTGGCAGCCATTTTAACCTGTGTTATTGGGCCGTTAATTTTTAATAAATTGTACTCGGCAGAAACCGAGGACCTCAAGAAAAAAACGGTTCACTTTATTGGAACCAATTTAACAACGGTTCCGGTTGCTCAGCAGCTTGCCAAGGGATGGTATGATGTCACAATGTATACCAACAATCAGCACAATTACCGAGCGTTTAACAGTGAGGTTTCAATTGACTTATTGGATAACATGGAGACCGGCTTCATGGTTAATCAAGGCGTTTTTGACGCTGATATTGTGGTTTTGGGTCAGGTTAACTCCAAGAAAAACTATGAATTGGCCAAAGCCGCTAAAAAGTACGGTGTTAAGCGGGTGATTGTCCGCTTTGAGGATCGAAATATTTTAAACGAAAAGCAGGAGGAATTAGCTGGCCTGGGGATTGAACTGTACAACACGCCGGATGTCAACATCAGTATGCTGCGGTCTCTGATTGAAGCACCGTCTACTATGCGGCTGATGACATCAACGGAGGCCAGCGTTTATGAAGTTGCGCTTCGAAATCGGCGGTATGCCGATATTCAGGTCAGAAACCTGCCGTTTATTGATAAAATTACGATTACCCAGATTTATCGTGATAAGCGATTTATTCGGCCAACCGGCGGCACTTCCCTAAAGGTGAATGATCGGGTGATTTTTACCAGCAGTAAACAAGAAGCTCCCCAAGTTCGTCGGGAATTGGAAAAGTTGAACTAATCAAATGCAAATCAGACCGGCTTTCACTATACTTAAGGTCGTTAAACAGTTTATTTGCGAGGGGGAGTTCGCATGTCTATTGAGAAGAGATTTTATCTAAAACGCGTTTTAATCGTGTGCGCATGGGGTTGCTTGTTCTAACAGCTTTGGGAATCGGCTTTTTGGCCGGCTATTCAAGTCAACCAGCGACCCGGCTGTTGGGGCAATCAATCGCTGCCTATGCAAAGGGGAAGAACGAAAATCAGGCAGCAATTGATAAAGGAAACGTCCCTAAACTGTGGCAAGCGGGTGATCGAGGTCAGGGAATGGTCGTTGCCGTGATTGATTCCGGAATTCAACCCCACCAAGATCTGCGGTTGCGTGATCCGGGTTCAGTTAAAATTTCTAAAGCCGCGGCGCAACAAAAAATTGCCCAAAAGGGATATGGCAGGTATGTGAATGCCAAAATTCCTTTTGCCTATGACTACACAACCAACAGCAATCAGGCAACGGAACCGGATGAAGCTTCAAGTTTCCATGGTGAACACGTTGCCGGAATCATTGCCGCTAACGGGCCGGCAACCAAAAAACAAAGGGAATATGTTGTTGGTGTGGCTCCTGAAGCGCAGTTGTTGGACTTGCGGGTTTCCGACATGATTGGTGACGAGACCAAAAATGACGTTGCCCGGGCAATTTATGACGCGGTTGATCTCGGCGCTGACGTGATTAATATTTCATTGGGAGTCAGCGCACCCAATCAATCTTCAGCTGATGAAGAGCAGGCAGCCGTTCAATATGCGATTGCCCACGGTGTCTTTGTCGCTTTGGCGGCGGGAAATGCCGGCCATTCTGCCAGTATTTATACCAGGAATCCGTTGGCCGAAACGAATGCAATTCAAACGGCTTATCAGGCAGTCAACAGTGGGACGCTAACTGATCCGGGGGTTTCACCCAACGCGATGACGGTCGCAGCTGAAAACTCGGAAAGGGGGTCCCAGGCCGAAATGGCGCCCTTCTCTTCATGGGGACCGACGCCGACTTTTGGTTTAAAGCCGGATGTTGCCGCTCCCGGTATGGGGATTAACTCGACTTGGCAGAATAACAGTTATTCGGCTTTATCAGGAACCTCAATGGCTTCCCCATACGTTGCCGGTGCAGCCGCCTTGGTACTTCAGCGATTAAAACAGGTTCAACCTGATTTGACCGGCAGCCAACTGGTGATGACGGCCAAAAATATGCTAATGAACAGCGCGGTGCCGATAAAGGATGCCAACTACGCAGATAAATACCACGTTTCACCCCGAAGGCAGGGGGCCGGTCAAATCAATGTTGCTGCCGCTGCCGGTTTACAGGTAACGGCGAAGGATTCGACAACCGGCATTGCTTCGGAATCTTTGGGCCTGATTGGACATCAAAAATCATTTAAGCTCACATTGACCAATCATGGAACAAAGCCGGTTTCCTATACATTTAACGGCTATGAGGGGCCAATGACGGAAATTCGAGATAAGAAAAATGGCGGTCGGGTACATGATATACCGTTAAAGGGCGCAACGTTATCGGCTGATCAAAACCAGGTAACGGTGGCTCCCGGACAGAGCCGGGAAGTGGTGTTTAATTTGACCATTTCACCAACAGTTAACAAAAATCAAGTTGTTGAAGGGTTTCTGCAATTTAAAGCAGATCAGGCCGGTCAGGCCATTTCAGTTCCCTACCTGGCTTATTATGGTGATCCAACTCAGGAGCAGATTATTGATTCACCGGCGTTTATGACGACTAGTATTTTTCATGGTGGCTACCTGGTAGACAATACTTACACACCGCTTGGAATTAGCGATCAAGCTTCTCTAAGTGCGTACGTAAACGGTCATGCGGATCGAACCAACTGGCAGACGATTGTTGACAAGATCCACCCGGCTCGGGTTGCGTTTTCGCCTAACGGTGATGGTCGCCAGGACGTTGTGATGCCGTTTGTATTTGCCAAACAAAGCCTTGCCAATGTGACTGCTCGGATTGTGAACGATCAGGGCAGGGTTGTGCGAGTCATTGATCAGGAGCCTGACACGGATAAATCAGTTGCCGGAGACGATGGCAACCTCGATTTGAGCACGTCCTTTAATATGCGTCAAAATCCCAATGCGCTTCAGTGGGATGGTCGCTACGTCGATCAGAAAACCGGTCGGTCAATTGTCGCACCAAATGGTCGCTATCATTACCAATTGGTAACGACCAACTATAATCAAGGTGCTGATAAGCAGCAGCTGGTTTCTTATCCGCTTGAAGTTGATAATCAATCCCCTCGGGCCTTCGGTGTTGTCTATAATGCCAAAACCGGTCGTCTTGCCGGCCGGTTTAGTGATCGGGGAGCAGGATTTACGTCAATTTCTGAGGGGATTCTTAAAGTTGCCGGGCATCAGTTTGGTGTTCGATTAACGCGGCGGGCCACCTTAAAGGGGACGTTTAACGATCGGTTGAATCAGGCTGCCCGGGCTTGGCTGCAGAAGCATTCAGCTAAATTACAGCTGACGGATATTGCTGGTAATCAAATAAGTGTTCCTGTTCGACACGAGAAGACCGCAACGACATCTCAAGTGGCGGCCGGCACGTTAAATCAGGTACCACAGTTCCGTTGGCTGCGGTACGGAACCGGCAAAGATGCTTCTTCAACCTATGTTGAAATTTCGAATCAAAAAAGCTTTGTAATTGCCGGCCGGGTACCCAAAAATGTTTCGGATCTGACCGCGTTTGCGAAGGACACGGCTAATAACAAAATTGTTAAAGGAAAGGTTTATCCAAAAACGGGGATTGTGACCTTTAAATTTCACTTTGGCAAAACCGGTTATGAAACAATTCGGGGATGGAGTCAATTATCTGAAAAGAAATTTGGCGCCTACTCCAAATCAACTGCCCCATTAATTGTCATCTCCAGGGCACCGGGAGCAATTCCCCTGCAGAAAATTAAAAGGACGGTTCCCAAACTATCGTCAAATAAGCAGGCCGCTAAAAAAATTACGACTGTTTTTGGAACACCAATTCCAAGTGGTCACAAACCATCTCAATTGACGAACCGGACGACGCCAAGTAAGGGAATTAAATTTTCGCAGCTTCGGGATAATGCGGCGACGTATTTAAATCGAACCAACAGCGCGGCAATTTATGATTCTCATAGTGAAATGCTGACAATTAACGGCCGGGTTAACAAACCGAAGCAGCAAAAATTAGTCATTCTGGCGACTCCCAATGAAAATGATCCAAGTAATCAGGTGACACTATCAAAAAATGGCCGGTTCAGCTTTAAAGTGCCGTTTAAGCCAACTGAGCAACGGGGTGTCGGCTATGATTTATACACCAGGGTTAAGGCTAAGAATGGTCATTACCAATGGCAGAAGCAACGCGGCGTTTTGGAGATTTACCTGGATGTTGTTACCCCGACACTTGACGTTACCGCAACGTCAAATGGGAATCAGGTAGCTTTCAAAGGCAGTGCGAACGATAATGTTGCTGGTGTTAAGGTCTATGTAAACGAGAACAATCTTTTCTCGCAGTCAAAAGCTGCCGGTTTTAATCAGCACACTGCCGACCAACCGTTGAATCCATATCCGGCTTATCAATTGGATCAGACTTACGCCTTAAATGCCGGTGCAAATCATTTTACGATTAAAGCGGTCGATCAGGTTGGCAATGTGACAACAAAAACATTTTCAATTGCTGGTCAATAGTTGATTCATCCAGAACGCAAAAAGTCGGGACAAACTGTCCCGGCTTTTTTAGAACTTTAATGTTAATTAGTCGTTGATAACGATGATTCGACCGTCATGTTTGGTTTCAAGTAATTGATGGCCCTTAATGACCCCATCAATAGTGAAGGGCAGCTCAGCGCCAATTTTGATAGTTAGTTTTTCGGCTGCCATCAGCTTCAACAAGGCGGTTAGCGCGTCAGTGTCGGAAATTTTGCTGGTGGGATGGATTTGTTTAAAGAAAATTTGTTTTTCGGTAGCCGGTTCATCGCTGGCAACGGCTGCAATCAGACCGCCACTTTTGACGATTTGAGCATCACTATCGGCACCTTGGCCGTTTAACGCAGCGTCAAAAACAACATCTGCCGTGTCGGCGAGGACTTCAGCCGGATCCTGTTCGTCATAGGCAACGTATTGAGAAACTCCTAACGATTTAACGTAATCCGCGTTTCGACCGGCACCAACACCGATAACCTTGGCACCTAAATCGAGTGCTACCTGGGCGGCAATTGAACCAACCCCGCCGGAAGCACCTTTGACAACGACAGTTTGCCCCTTTTTGATATTGGCAAAGAAGATCAGTCCTTTATAAGCAGCTAATCCAGGAGTGACGATACCGGCAGCTTGTGCGAAAGTCACGTTATCAGGAATTTTAACGGTATTGGTATCTTCACCAATCGCGTATTCAGCGTATGCATGATGACCGTGGGCGACAACCCGGTCACCGATTTTAAATCCGTTGAGGCCACTGCCAACCTGGGCAACCACTCCGGCAACATCACGGCCTGGAATAATCCGATGATCGGTCGGTTTAAATTTACCGGCCCGTTGCAGTTGCTCAAAATTATTTAAGTTAAAAGCATGGGTCTTAATTAAAAGCTGGTTGGCTGAAATCTCTGGGACGGGGACCTGATATTGTTGAAAGACTTCAGGACCGCCATTTTGTTCGTATCCAAATGCAATCATTAGAATCACTCCTCAGCATAATCTGTTATCGTTAACGAATTACAGTTTAATGTATTCTGATAGAAAAGCAATTAATTACAATTAAATTGAGCTTGATAGAATAGTAAAGAAATCGTTTTCCTAACTTTAATGCTTAAATTAATTGATAAAAAAGCTTGCATCCGCTGAAAAAACCTGTAAACTATGCCGAAGTGACATTTTTTCGGGAGGATTTATTTTGATTCAAACACGTATCTTAAAACAGACAAAAACCGGCTTTTTAAACTTTATTAATTTACTAGCAGATATTTTTATTCCAATTATACCGGCGATCGTCGCGGCAGGGCTGTTAATGGCGCTTCATAATGTATTGGCGGCGCCACATTTATTTATGAAACCTTCGTTAATTATGGCATATCCGGCGTTAAAAGGATTTGCGGCGTTTATCAATATGCTGGCTAACGCACCGTTTGCTTTTTTACCGGTTCTGATTGGCTTTTCGGCCACCAAACGGTTTGGTGGTAATCCCTATCTTGGCGGTGCATGGGCATGATGATGGTTTCACCAGCTTTAGTGAGTGGTTATCACGTCAGCACGGCTTTAGCCAATCATCAACTGCCTTATTGGCACTTTTTGGGGCTGCCGGTTGCTCAGGCCGGTTATCAGGGATCCGTTATTCCAATGTTGGCCGTTGCCTGGCTGCTGGCAACCATTGAAAAGCAGTGTCATAAGCGACTGCCCGAAGCCTTGGATTATACCTTTGCACCTTTAATTACGATTTTGGTCACTGCAATCCTAACTTTTGTAATTGTTGGTCCGGTAATGCGCGATGTCAGTGACAGTTTGACGGCCGGTTTACTTTGGCTGTACCAAACGTCCGGTGCGTTCGGCACGGGCGTACTCGGTTTGTTTTACGCACCACTGGTTATTACTGGTCTGCATCAAAGCTTTCCGGCAATTGAAACCCAATTAATCGCAAATGTTAATAAAACTGGCGGCAGCTTTATTTTTCCGATTGCTTCGGTTTCCAATATTGCCCAGGGCGCAGCAGCACTGGCAGTTTTGTTTCTGACCAAGGATAAAAAGCAGCGGGGCCTGGCTTCGTCCGCAAGTATGTCGGCGCTTTTGGGAATTACGGAACCGGCAATGTTTGGTATTAATCTAAAGCTGAAATTTCCGTTTATTGCTTCTATGATTGGATCGGGGGTTGCTTCAATTTATTTGGGGTTAACGCATGTGTTGGCTGTCTCGTTGGGGTCAAACAGTGTTCTTGGATTCATCAGTATTGCAACCCAATCAATCCCGGCATTTTTGATCAGCTGTTTAATTAGTTTCAGTGTGAGTTTTTCGGTCACCTATCTTTACGGTCGTCGTCAAGAAGTTTCGGAAATTTTGCGGGATGCTGACAGACAGCCGGCGGATAATGTCGCAACAACCAATTAATTTTAAAAATGCTTTCATACAAAAAGAGACCACTAATCGGTCTCTTTTTTGCTGGATTTAATTTAAGCCTTATTTTCAAGGACGACAAAAGTAATTTTATCATTCCCGTTTGTTTAATCATGCTTATTATCGAGTGGAGACGCCAAAAGGCAATTTCCTGTCACACAGCTTCTTTCGTCCCATCCCCGCCATCATGAATGATTAGCTGGTACTGAAATCGTAAAATCCCGGTATTCTTTAATAACCGGTTTTCAGATTGATTTCATTTTTGGCAAGGGTGCCAGTTGTTTTGAACTGGTGCAGATTCTCAGCAAAGATTGCGAAGGCATCATGAAGATAATTTTGATACAGACCGGAAATGTGTGGCGTGATAATCACGTTTGGCATGGTCCAAAGTGGGTTGTCGGCTGGAAGCGGTTCGGGATCGGTTACGTCCAATGCCGCACCACCTAATTGTCCGGCTTGCAAGGCTTCAACTAAGTCATTGGTTACCGTACTCGGGCCCCGGCCAATGCTGACAAAGAGGGGCCGATTGGCGGCCAATTTAAAGAAGTCCCGATTATAAAACCCTTTGGTATCGGGAGTGAGCGGCAATGCGTTGACGATAATGTCTGTTTTTTTGAGTAAATCCGAATCAACCTGTGTCATTGCGGTTGTTTGTGGAAACGCTTTTACTGGATGGCCGGAACGATTGACGCCGATTACCTGTATTTTAAAGGCTTGCGCAAGTTCGGCAATCCGGCTGCCAATATGGCCGGTTCCAAAAATAACCATTTGTTTGCCGGAAGCAAGGGTTAATGGCGTGTTGGGGGCCTGCCATTGTTGCTGGACCTGATTGGCTGCGGCCGTGTGTAAGCCACGATAGAAACTTAAAATCATCCCCAAAACGTTTTCAGCAATCGGTTCGGCATGAATCCCGCTAACGTTGGAGAGGAGAATTTTTCGGTTTGCCAATTGGGTTAGTGGGTAATAATCGACGCCGGCAGAGTACGCCTGCACCCATTTTAACCTGGCGTGTTTCATATTTAACAGTTTTGACATTACTTTAGCGTCCCAGCCAAAAACAATATCCATTTCTGCCAGATTACGGTCGTCCATCGAGCGACCGTTAAAGTAGAATTGATTGTCTGCAGACAAATCGAAAGTTTTGATTACATGGGACAATTGATCCAGCGTGATGCCGGAGGTAAGTAATAAAATGTTCATTCGTTTTCACCATTCCTTTAAGTTAACCTATCGTTCATCATTAATTTTACAATTTTTTTCACTTCTTCGCATAAAATGGTATTTATGATTAATTTGTGATTGGTAGACGGCAAGATTCAATAGCCTTACAATGATAAAAGATAATAACAGAGAAGGGTGAATTTGACTGTGAACCAACCATTAACGTTTGACTACGAAGCAGCAAAGGGAAAGCCGGAAAATATTCGACATCCAAAGGGCTACTGTCCCTTTTGTGACGTTGATCATTTAACAAACATTTTAGCAAAGGAAGCCGATCGAATTTGGTTGGTTAATAAATTTCGGACACTGGAAGATACTTTTCAAACAGTTGTGATTGAGTCCAGCGATCATGAGGGTGGCCCGTCAACATATTCACTGGAACAGAATCGGCGGGTGTTTCAGTTTGCTTTTAAATGCTGGCAGAAACTGATTTCATCGAATAAGTATACCAGCGTGATTATGTATAAAAATTTTGGACCACTTTCCGGCGGTAGTCTGCGACATCCCCATTTTCAAATTGTCGGGCTTAACGATTACGATGTTTATAAAAATGTCAATATTCAAAACTTTACCGGTGTTTCGGTTGATAAAACCGAAGGGCGAATGATTACACTATCGACCAACCCGATAATTGGCTTTGTTGAAATCAACATTTCAATTAATCAGCTTGCCGAGATCGATACTTTGGCAGATGCGGTTCACGTGATTGTAAAGTATTTACTGAAGGATTATATGGGCGGCCGCTTGTCTTCCTATAACTTGTTCTTTTACCGATTGGCCGACCGATTTTATTGTAAAATTGTGCCGCGATTTGCGACATCACCTTACTTTGTCGGTTATAAAATTGCCCAGGTTCAAAATCACAAGCGCTTGGTAGAAATTGCCGCAGAAATTCGTGCGCGGTTGAACCGGGAAGCTTGATGCGTTTTTATTTAAAGAGTGGGCCGAAAGGCGGTTAACTTCCAAAGCGTAATCGAATTATCCGAATATTCGGGGCTTGAATGTTTGGATAATTTGATTACGTGGCAGGAAGTTGCCATTCGGCGCACGTTTTCGCTTAGTAATAATCGTGAACACAAAAAAGGCTGGACAAAATTACTTTTGTCTCAGCCATGTTCCTACGTTTATCTTAAAAAGAAATTATTTGAATTTGTTAGTGGCTAACTGCACTAATCAGTGGCATTTCCGGCTGCTCTTTAATGACTGAAACCTTGGCGTCCTGGGCAAGGGCCTGCTTAATCATTGTGTTGATTTTAGCGTAGGACTCCGGGTCATTTTGATTGATTTCATCTTTTGAAGCCACGAATAAGTGCCGAACCTGATTGGCATTCAACATATTCTGAATGGTTTCCAAATCAGTAAACAGTTCACCTTTGAACGTCTTGGTAATGGCTTCATTTGAATGGGTGTTGTGGTAATCGTCAACTTTCTTGTTAACCAGTTCAGCAATTTTATCCGGTGCCAGATTTTGGACAGACTGGTCAATTGAAACGGCTGCCAGCTTTAAATCCTGATTAATCTTTTTGAAAAGGTTGATATTTTGGGGAAGACCCATCAGAATAAATTGCTGCTCTTTTAACGTCGGTTCTTTTGCCAACAGGTTCTCGATGACGTGGTAGTATCTTTCCTGATCGATTTGTTTTTCCTGACTGGTTTCATTATGGCCATGATATTGCGTTTGACCACCCCGGCCGCTGAAATTTAATTCACCGCCGCGCAGCTCGGTTCCCAAAGCGTCTTGAACAGTTAAGGGATATTTTTCAACGGCCAGTGGGCTGACTCGCTTATTTTGCAGCCGATATAGCTTACTGTTGTCACGGTTCAACTCAAGCAGGGTGTAGTCGGTATTGGGAGCAGCATTTAAAAGCAGCAGAAAGTCTATGGAGTTGTCAGTATGATAATCAGCTTCGTCAACACTGGTTCGAATCAGGTAGTAGACATGTGAGCTGCTTCGATCGGAAATCAGCGTAATACCATCATAGGGCAATTGTTGTCGAATGAGGTCATTGGCTTCATTAACAAACGGTTCGATGCTGGGACCGATTTCCTTTTGAATTTGCTTCAAGATATTTTTCACCCGAAGTTGCTCATTTGCGTCATAAGCCAATTTGTTTAAGTTCAAATTCAGCGTAATTACCGGTGCGTTCATCTCAGGTAACTTCGCCAGTTCTGAAACAGTTGTTTTAACTGCCATCTTGACCAACTCCTTAAAAATTATGATAGTTATAACTTTTTAATTCTATAACTTCTAAATTCATTATAGCAAACTTGCATGGCTGATTGTGAGAAATTAGCTTGTGAAATGGCTACTTATAAATAGTTAGTATTGATAATCGTTGTTGTAATAAGTATTCTTACCTGTTTAATATTTAAACGTGCAAATGTTTGACCAACTGCGTCATTCATTTTAAAACTAAGAATGGATTTATTAAAGTTGGTAATTTAAATCGAGTTGACAATTGATTCGATACCAATTTTTAAACTTGTGAATGAGGGAGTGTCAGTTTATGGCAGTTTTTACAGCTTATAATGACGAACAAATAATTGAATTTCTAAAGAAGCAGGCCCCACATGCCGAAATTCATGTGGATGATGAAACGGCAGCTAAACACACCGCTAATGGCAATGCGGAAAGTTCAATTAACGGTCACATCCTGGCTTACGTTGCAGTGGGTGACAAGGAAGATATCCGTGGCGTACTTAAGACAGCTCAGAAATTTCACCTGCCGGTAGTTCCGCAAACAGCCGACACCAGTACGGTTATTGGGGCCGACGGTATTAATGGCGGCATTATTTTATCGGTTGCCCGGTTAAATCATATTAAAGAAATCAATAAAGACGATTCTTTGGCTGTCGTCGAACCCGGCGTTATTAATCAGGACCTGGACAAAGCAGCGCGGGAACAGGGGATGTTTTATGCACCGGATCCCGCATCAAAACCCATGTCGGCAATTGGCGGCAACGTTTCAACCAATGCTGGTGGCTTAAGCGGTGTTCGTTACGGGGCAACCAAGGATTCTGTTTTAGGATTAAAAGTGATGTTAACTGACGGTCAGGAAATTAAACTTGGCGGCCGGACGTTTAAGCAAGCCTATGGTTACGATTTGACGCAGTTGTTGGTCGGCTCTGAAGGAACGCTTGGGATTGTTACGGAGATTACGGTGAAATTATTCCCGATTCCAATTGGTAAGACGATTACCGGAATTGCCTTCTTTGATGATATGGCTAAATTGGCTGAAGGGGTTAAGGCAATTCGAAACTCCGGCCTTTACCCATCAATGTTGGAAGCATTGGATGGTAAAACCGTTCAGGCCTTGGACAAATACGAACAGACGCATTATGCCCAAAGTGAAGCGTCATCCCTATTAATTTTCAGTATCGACAGTGCCAGTGACTTAAAGCTGACAGCCGCCAAGCAGATTTTAGCCGAAAAAGGTGCTTGGCAGGTTCAAATCACAGATGACCCCGAAAAAGCCAAGGCGTTGACTAAATTGCGTCAGGATATGTTGCCGGCGGTCTTTTCAAATGCAAAATATTATATTATGGAAGATATGGCGGTACCACTTTCCAAACTGGCGGAAATGGTCCAATACATTAACCAGGTTGGCCGGGAGTTGAATGTCGACATTTATACGGCGGGGCATGCCGGTGACGGTAATTTACACCCAAGTCTGTTGTGGAACGATCAGCCAACACCGCCTGAAAGGGTTATCGAAGCTACT
The DNA here is from genome assembly GCF_000583655.1 of Lentilactobacillus farraginis DSM 18382 = JCM 14108. Lineage (GTDB taxonomy): Bacteria > Bacillota > Bacilli > Lactobacillales > Lactobacillaceae > Lentilactobacillus > Lentilactobacillus farraginis. The sequence continues at coordinate 9,288 of NZ_BAKI01000019.1, read as the reverse complement.
CGGCGGCTATTTAGAAAGACACTGGCGCTTGGTGGAACAATTTCCGGTGAGCATGCTGTCGGTACGTCTAAGAATCAGTGGACCAATGAAGAATTAGGTGATCGGGTGGATGTTTTACAGCACCAGATCAAGAATTTGTTTGATCCAATGGGAATTTTAAATCCAAAACGAAAAATTAACTAACTGCTGAAACAGAAAAAGCCGGCTTGCATGTTTTCGCGTGCAAGCCGGCTTTATTGGTCCTATTATTCTTGATAATCCATACGAATAATGACCGGGTCCTTGGTCAGATAGTGGCCAACCCCCGAAAGAAAGGCTTTAAAATGGGGTGTTTCGTTGTGAACAGCAACCGCATCGGCATCCTGCCAATGTTCGATGATTTCATATTCATTGTCGACACCGATCTTCTTGAAATGGTTGTAGCTTAGATTACCGGCTTCGGCTCGAGAACCCTGAACCAATTTATTGATAAAAGATTCATATTCACTTTGCATCCCCGGCTTAACCGTTAACTCAACATTAATAACTTTCATAATAGCCTCCAATAATAACTCATTTAACCATAACCATTTATATTATAACAAGTTGCCGACTACGTTGAAGTTAAATCTCGAAAGTAACAAAAAGAATCAAGCAATTCAAGCTTGATTCTTTTTAACTTTAAAAAGTTACTTTGTTGTTAATGGGTATTAACCAACGTGTCATTTGGCGGTTACTTAAGGTCTTTCCATTCCCAGTTACGGATTTCAGGCAAATCAGCACCGTTTTGACGAATGTAGTCATGGTGTTCTTGAAGCTTGTCATCCATGTGGGAAGTGAATTCAGAAGCTTTATCGCCGTAAACATCTTCAGCAACTTCCTTGGCCAAATGGAACCGATCCAGATGGTTAAGAACCCGCATGTCAAATGGGGTGGTGATATCGCCGTCTTCACGATAGCCGTGAACGTGCAGATTGTTATTGTGACGACGGAAGAACAAACTCTCGATCAAGTCTTCATAACCGTGGAAAGCAAAGACAACCGGTTTATCTTTGGTGAAGTAGTTGTCGAATTCTTCATCATTTAAGCCACGCGGATCAAATTGTGGTGAGTGAAGTTTAAGCAGGTCAACCACATTAATGAAGCGAATCTTCAAGTCTGGGAATTGTTGATGAAGAATATCAATTGCAGCCAGGCTCTCCAGGTTTGGTTCTGTTCCGGCAGCAGCCATAACAACATCGGGTTCCTCACCCGGCTTAGTCGTGCTTGCCCAGTCGATAACCTTTAAGCCTTGGTCGACCAATTGCTCAGCTTCTTGAACTGAATAGAATTGTGGCCGTGGATGCTTGGAAGCAATTGTGACGTTCAACGTTTGTTTCATATTCAAAGCTTTGTGCATAACAGCTAAAAGACTGTTGGCATCGGCAGGCAGGAATTCACGAATGTACTTTGGCTTCTTTTCTGCCAAATGAGTTAAAATACCTGGATCTTGGTGAGAATAGCCGTTGTGATCCTGTTGGAATGAAGTTGACGATGAAATCAAGTTCAAAGATGGATACTTGTGACGCCATGGTTGTTCATCAGCTTCGCGAATCCACTTGAAGTACTGGGTCAACATTGAATCAACCACTCGCAGAAAGGCTTCATAACTGGTGAAGACACCGTGGCGGCCGGTAAGGGTATACCCTTCAAGCCAACCTTCATCCTGGTGTTCGGAAAGTTGTGAATCAATAATCCGACCGTCGGCTTTCATCCATTGATCATTTGGATTGTGAATGGGTTCCATCCATTGGCGGTTGGTAACGTCAAAGGCTTCTTGCAATTGATTGGAGGCAGTTTCATCAGGGCCAAACAAACGGAACGTGTTTGGATTATTCTTTATAACGTCTCTGAAGAACTTACCTAATTCAACCATATCCTGACGTTCTTCACCGGCACCGCGCTTTGAATTATCCAATGCATAATTGCGCCAATCAGGTAAGTCAAGTTGCTTTTGGTCCTTGCCGCCATTGGTAATTGGGTTAGCTGCCATGCGGGCGTCGCCATCAGGCGTGGTTGCTCGAATTTCCGGTTTCAAAGTACCGTTTTCATCAAACAATTCTTCCGGTTTGTAAGACTTAAGCCATTTAACCAGTGCATCAGCGTGTGCCATGTGTTGCGAATCCACCGGAATTGGAATTTGATGGGCTCGAAATGAACCTTCAATCGGCCTGCCAGCCCACTCTTTTGGACCTGTCCAGCCCTTTGGTGCCCGCAAAATAATCATTGGCCAGACTGGGCGGGTCGCGTCATCAGCCGAGCTTTCACGAGCTTGTCGTTGAATCGCATGAATCTTTTCAATCGCTGTGTCCATTGCCTTGGCCATAACGGGATTAAGCTTGTCAGCATCGTCACCTTCGACAAAGATTGGCTCCCAGCCCATTCCTTCGAAATACTTGGTTAATTCTTCATCGGATTTGCGGCCAAGAATGGTTGGGTTGGCAATCTTAAAGCCGTTTAAATTCAAAATTGGTAAGGCTGCACCATCTTTAACCGGGTTAATAAAGACGTTCGAGAACCATGATGTGGCCAGTGGACCGGTCTCAGCTTCGCCATCACCAATTTCAACGGCTGCAATAACATCTGGATTGTCCAAAATGGCACCGACACCATGCGAAAGCGAATAACCCAGTTCGCCGCCTTCGTGAATGGATCCCGGTGTTTTGGCATCAGCATGTGAAGCAACACCGCCAGGAAAGGAGAAGCGTTTAAACAAGCGTTGCAGCCCCTTTTCATCTTGGGTAATGTTTGGATAGATGTCCGTATAACTACCATCAAGGTACGAATTGGAGACCATTACCTGGCCGCCGTGTCCGGAACCTTCGATGTAGAACATGTTCAGATTATACTTTTTAATAATCCGATTTAAATGCGTGTAAATGAAGTTTTGACCGGCAATTGTCCCCCAGTGACCAATCGGGTGAAACTTAACGTCGGCCTTTGTTAACGGTCGTTTCAACAAAGGATTGTCTTGGAGATACAATTGACCAACGGAGATGTAGTTGCTGCCCGCCAATACTTCGTCATTAGATCAAAATATTCTTTTGAGGAATAATCAGTTTCTCTTTCTTTTAAAGCTTGATTACTTTCAGTAGAATTTGCCATATATTAAATGCCTCCTAATATAATTCTCAAATTTCCACTTCGCCTACAGGATAGAACCAAATTAATAGTAGGTCAATTAATTTACAAACTTTTTACGTATGGTTTTTAGCGATTTAAATTAACTTTTAAAAATGCCATATTATATTTAAACCAAAAAATCCGCTGACTGGTTAAAAATAACCAGCTGGCGGATTTTTCTGCAAATAAAGGAAAACAAACAGAATTATTAACTGTATTCTAGTTGTGAACGCCAATAAACAACCACAATACGATTAATAATAAGGAGGACAACTAGAGAAGGCAGCCGTTTATTCACCGAGAAACATGTAGAGCATTGCCAGAAAACTATATGCCTTGACAGTATCATGCTTTTCAACAGTTGCTTTTTCTTTGACCAATTGTTTATAGAGGTCTAAATTCTGACTGGGTTCGTTTTGCACATGCTCACCTTCTCTAAAAACTATTTTACACTAGATTACGGATAAACAAAAGAATAATTTAGGGGTACCGCAAAAAATACTTCTTTAAAATGAATTTAGCCTGTGGGACCGCAAATCAGTTGCCTATCCGATAAAATATCGGTAATATTAAAACCGATATGGTAATTTCGTTTTTTATGGGGGTAAGGTGATTGTGGCAGATATGGAACCGGAAAATGTAATTTCCGAATTGGCAGGCAAAAACTTAATTACGGCTACGACAGCCGGAGATTATCTGGCAAAAAATTTACAGACAAGCTTATCAACTGGGCAGCAAGCTGCGCTGCAGGCGCTGACAGTTCTTAGTCGCGATGGCAATGTCGTTGATTTATCGTTGTTAATCCAGATCAAGATTTATTTCCAAGCCGGTCAGCCGGTTATTATACAACCACAGCAACTTGCCAAGCTGATTTTAAAGCCCGATGCGTCGACCAATTCGGCTCATGAAATTAACGGATTCGAATTGATAATTGATTTGACTTTAAAGAAGCATCAGGCTGAATTTGAAAATAATTTAAGCCAGCTTACGCATCTTCAAAATATTACGCGACTGGAATTATTTGGGCAGGGAAAACGGGTGAATTATTCGGTTAATTGGTCACCAATGTCCAATCCGGTAGTCGAAAACGTCAATCAACATTTAACAAAACTTGATCGGGCAGTCTTTATTTATGCGCTGCCAAAGACGAAATATTCAATGAGAATGGCCGTTGCCGCTGCTCGATACCCTCGAAATTTTGACCAGTTGATAGCTGAATTTCATGCACGGAATCCGGAACGGGCGCTGCCTGAAATCCGCCGAGTATTTATGACGCAATTATCGGAAATGCTGAAGGCAGCTACTCTTAAGCGTGAGACCAAGCCCAAGTTTGAATTGCTGGTCGATAAAAGTAAAGCCCGTTCAGATGAAGAATTTTACGATAATTGGGATCCGGTATTATTTGATCCGCGTTCAGGTGAAAAATACGCCGGTATCAATATGGAATCTTACGAATCACTGATGGCAATGTCGGTTCGGATTCCCCACGGGCCGTTTTGGCAGGGCTTCACCTGGCTGCTTTGGGAAATTTCATGGTTCGGTATTTTAACGGAACCACGGCAAAAAGCAATTGATAAAGCCGAACAGTCCCTTCAAAACCAGCTTGAAGAAATTAAGCATTTCGATGATGCCACTAATCGGATGAAACGGTTTATTGATTGGTATGTCAAACAACATATTTCTGATCCCAACTTACCGGATTTTGTGGCTAAATATTGGCCGTTGACGACAGGTAGACGGGAACCGTTGATTGCGGGTGAGCCCGATGTGGTTATCACGGAGCAGGACCCGAAACTCTTAAATGAGTTTATGGCTAATTACGGTGCGGAATATTATCGAGTTACCGGTTAAAAAAGCTAAGCGTGTGACAAAAGGCGGTTAACTTCCGGAGCACGTCTTCTCTCGGTAATAATCTTGATTATGTAAAAAGGACTGGACAAAATTATTTTTGTCTCAACTCCAATATAATGTAATAGGTGGGGAAAATAATGGTAGAACTAACAAATTTCAGGTCATTGGGTGGTTACGCGACAGCCGATGGCCAAATTAAAAAGGGTATGTTGTATCGTGGTGGCCAAATTTTTGATTTATCGACCCAGCAGGTCACTTTTTTAAGAGATCACTTGGGAATTTCGCGAATTGTGGATTTTAGAAGTACAGCTGAGAGAAACCAGTACCCGGATAGTGTTTGGCAGGGGGTTGACTATGAACCGGTTGATGTTTTGGTGGATGCCAAAAAGAGCGGTGTCAGTATTGAAGGAATGATTAATAATGCCGGCGATATCAGCCAAGTAATGTTGGCAACCTACGCGCGATTGGTAACCAGTGCATCGGCTCAAAAAGGTTACAGACAATTTTTAACTGCTTTGGTGGCTGACCCCCAGCCAACTTTTTTTTCACTGCTTTGCCGGTAAGGACCGGACGGGTGTGGCGGCCGCACTGATTTTAAAAATCGCCGGTGCCAGTGACGCTGAAATCTTTTCGGACTACTTAAAAACGAACCAATCCAGAAAGAAAGCCAACGAAGCAATAATTGCCCGCCTGGCGGATCAGTTAACGGCTGGTCAGCAAAAGGCGCTGGGGCAGGCATTGGTTGTTGACAAACGTTATTTAAGCCATTTTTTTGAAACGATTGAACAACAGTATGGCAGCTTTGCTAATTATTTGAAATCAGGCTTAAAGTTGGCGCCTGATTTTCCGGCTGAATTTCGTCGTCAATATATTGAACAGGGCTAAATGATTGCTTGTCTGTTCAACTGGCCCTAAAATGACCTTACAATTTCATTAGGGGATGAATATAATGGCAAAATTGAATCAGGCAATGAAAGATCTCATTGCCGGTGAATTATCCTATATCGCAACGGTTGACGCAAATGGTAACCCGGATGTTGGTCCGAAAATTTCAATGCGGGTATTGGATGATGAACACCTAATTTATAATGAAATGACGGGTGGTCAAACCCAGGCTAACATTAACGATAACGGTAAAGCGATTGTTGCGGTAGCCAATGCCAAGGCTTTGAAAGGGTTTCGATTTGGGGGCACCGCTAAGCTTTATACGGACGGCCCTTATTATGAACAGGCTAAGGAATGGGCGACCGGTAAATTTCCGGTTCCCAAAGGTGCCGGGGTGATCACGATTGAAAAAATCTGGACGCTGGATCCGGGACCCAAGGCAGGCAAATTATTTGAAGAATAGCTCTAATTAAGTGAAAAAAACTTTTATGACCGGTTTGAAATTGGCGGATGGCTTATTTCACACCGGTCATTTAACTTTTAGTATTATTGATAATCCTCATTGACGCAATAAATCAATGGCGTGTATCATAAGAAACAAAATTCAAAGGATTGGAGCAGGGATAATTGGCAAAATCCAGCATAACACATAAAATTGCAGCCATTCTTAGCGGTATCGCTAGCGGGTTTCGTAATTTACCTTTACTGAATAATGATCCGGCTACCAGGGATATGAATATGAAGATTTACGAGGAGCAGGAAAAACTTCGGGAGAAAAAGGCGAAGCAGCAGTACCATCAAGGGCGAAAGTGACTATTTTTGAAGACCCAATAACTTCTTTAAGACATAAATAGTGGTTACAAAAAATAAGTGCATTTGTTTGTATTTCCAAAATGATATCGTTATCATGAGTTCATAAAGATAAATGATCATCATTTTGGGAGGTCTTAATCATGGCAGAAACAATTAACTCAGGCGTTGCCGCACTGCGAACACTTGAAAGTTGGCACGTTGATCATATTTATGGGATTCCCGGCGGCACCGTTAATAATTTGATGTATGCCTTGGATGCTGAAAAAGATCGAATTAAATATATTCATGTCCGACATGAAGAGGTTGGCGCATTAGCGGCAGTTGCCGATACAAAATTAACCGGACACATTGGGGTTGCGTTTGGCTCGGCGGGTCCTGGAGCGACCCATTTGTATCAGGGCGCTTATGATGCCATGGCTGATAAAATTCCGGCTCTTTTTATTGTCGGTCAAAACCCGCAGGCCTGATGAATCAGGACTTCTTCCAGGAATTTGATGAGAACCCATGGTTTAAAGATGCCGGCGTTTATGCCCGAACAGTGATGACGGCAGAGAGTTTACCCCATATCTTGGACGAAGCGATTCGCCGGGCATTTGCGCAACACGGTCCGGCATTTGTGACCATCCCAAATGATTTGGCAAATAAAGAAATTCCGGCAGACGGGTATTATAGTGCCGCTGCCAACTTTGCCAAACCGGTTCTGGGTCCCGGCCCCGATGAGCAAATTAAGCAGGCACTCGACCTGATTTCAAACGCCAAGAAACCGCTAATTTACGTTGGTCAGGGAACAATTGGCGCGGCCGATGAAGTCATGAAGTTTGCCAAAAAATTCCAAGTTCCGGTGATTACAACGGCGCTTGGCAAGGAGATTATTCCTTATGATTTCGAAGCCCTTTTGGGATCGGCAGCCCGGGTAGCTTCAAAACCAGCCAATGAAGCACTGCAAGAAACCGATTTGATGTTATTTGTCGGCTCAAACTATCCATTTGCTGAAATAATGTTTAAACCGGATGTCAAGTTTATCCAAATTGACAGTAATCCACAGGTGCTGGGTAAACGACACAAGACGGATGTGGCAATTTTGGCCGATGCTAAGAAGTCCCTTCAACGATTTATTGAATTGGGCAGTGATAGTGCGCCTTCAGATTGGTATGCCGCAAATGTGGATAACGTTGCCAATTGGCATCAGTACAATGATGACATGATGAATCGAACAGACGGCGAGTTAAGATTTGAACCGGCCTTTAAGGAAATTAATCGAATTTCTGAAGACGATGCGATTTACTCGATTGATGTTGGTGATGTTACCCAAAACGCGGTTCGATTACTGAAAGTTAATGGCAAGCAACCATGGATTACGTCTGGGTTGTTTGCAACGATGGGCGTTGGCCTGCCGGGGGCGATTGCCGGTAAGCTCAGCTATCCAAACCGTCAAGTCTTTAACCTGGCCGGCGATGGTGCGGCCGCGATGGTTATGCAGGATTTGAGTACGGAAGTTGCCTATCATCTGCCGATTATCAACGTGGTTTTCTCTAATGACGCACTTGGCTTTATTGAAGATGAACAGGAAGATGAAGACCACGAGTGGTTTGGCATCAGCCTACCGCAAACCGATTTTGCCAAAGCTGCTGAAGCACAGGGAATGACTGGTATCACAGTTACAAAAGTTGATCAGATGAAAGCCGCTTTTGATAAAGCAGTTGAATTAAACAAGGCTGGTAAGCCGGTTCTGATTGATGTTAAAATCACCAACGAACGACCGATTCCGGTTGAAAAGTTGACTTTGGATCCGGATAAATATGACCAGCAGACAATTGACGCCTTTAAAAAACGTTACTATGCCGACAATTTGATTCCGTTAAGTGAATTTTTAAAGAGGCACAATGTTAAATAGCATTTAATACTAATAAACCGGCTTCCAAGGACTTAATCAGAGCGAAACTCTGGTTGGTCTTTGGAAGCTGGTTTTAATTTGACTTAATCCTCTAGTAAAAGGCTGACTTTTGAATTTTATAAAGTTGCTGATTAAAATCGAGGGCTTCTTGAATTAATTCATAACGATTTGGGGTCAATCAAATTGATGATGCTTATCAGTTAATGCTTAAATGTAAAGCAGTTAAATCATTAGTAACTGTAGACAAGTAAAGTGTGACGAAAATAATAACCGGAAAGTCTAGGTGGATCTAAGCTTTCCGGTTTTATTTTCATTCCTCATTTTTTCGCAATTACTAACCCCTGCAAAAGGTCATTTGTATCATAGGGATGCTTTAAATTAAAATTGCGAATCACAATCCCAATTTCGTATTGATCATTTAATTTATTCCCAGTGTATCCATGATTTTTAAGAATTTTTCGAATTCTCGCCAGCCGTTGCGTATTTGTCAACGTGTTAGGCGTGTTTAAGAAGCGCTGCATATCTTTCATGGATGAAATTTGTTGATAACTTTTTTCATTAATAGCGGTGCTATTTCCTAATGCGTATTGACTCATTGGTTGGGTCACTTTGCTATTTGGAAACAATGCCAGGATTTGCCGGGTTAGTCGTTGCGTGGGTGACTTCTGTATGAATTTTTGATAGTCATTGGTGGTCATCAAACT
>NZ_BAKI01000020.1 GCF_000583655.1 Lentilactobacillus farraginis DSM 18382 = JCM 14108 | reverse complement strand
CCCTTAGTAATTCGGGAATGGACGTGTTCTGAGTGTCAGACCCATCACGATCGGGATATTAATGCGGCAGTTAATATCCTGAAGCGCGGATTAAAAGCTACTGGTTAGGGACTAGCCATGGTAAAAGAGCGGGGTTCTGTAAGTTAGGTGTTCGGCATACCGATGTAACAGCCTAAATACTACTTCGTGTTCCCAGAAGCTCGGTCATTCATGGCCGAGTAGTTCACTGGCTATTAAATTGGGGAACATGATAGAATTGATTTAGAAACGAGTCGAGGTAAAAAAATGGAAATTAGAAATTCAAATCCACAGCGGGATGGCTATTATTTGGCACCCGAGTGGCAGCATCACCGACAATCTTACATGATGTGGCCCCAAAGAACGGATAACTGGCGGGAAGGTGCCAAGCCGGCTCAAAAAACGTTTGCTGAAGTGGCTGCTAAGGTCAGTCAATATGAACCAGTAACGATGTTGGTCTCACGGGAACAGTATCAACACGCCCGACACGTCCTTTCCGAGAAAATCCGAGTCGTTGAAATGAGTTATAACGATGCCTGGATACGGGATATTGGGCCGGCTTATCTTATTAATCATGATCACCGGGTCCGGCTGGCTAATTGGCAGTTTAATGCGTGGGGTGGCTTGTTTGACGGTTTATATTTTCCGTGGGACCAGGATAACCTGGTAGCTGGAAAATTGGCTGATTTAGACCGGCTGAATTATTACAGCGTTGATTTTGTGCTGGAAGGCTGCGGTTACCAGACTGACGGTGAGGGAACCTTGATGGCAGTTGAAGAATCGGTTCTCTCGGAGGGGCGAAACGGTCAGGTTTCCAAAGCTGCCGTTGAGACAGTTTTAAAAAAGTATCTCGATGTTACCAAAATTATTTGGTTGGAACAGGGGTACTTTATGGACGAAACCAATGGGGATGTTGATAACCTGGTGACTTTTATTCGACCTGGGGAAGTCGCATTAAATTGGACGGAAGACCGGTCTGATCCGATGTTTGCAATCACGCATAAAGCCTTTAAAGTTTTAAACGGGGCTGTTGATGCCAAGGGGCGCAAGTTAAAAATTCACAAGGTCACGTTACCCAAGCCGCTGTTGGCAACGGCAGCAGAAAGTGAAGGCGTCGACCCGGTGAACGGTTTACTGCCAAGGTATGCCGGTGATCGATTGACGGCTTCCTACATTAACTGTTACTTAACGAACGGCGCCGTAATTTTACCTGTTTTTGGGGATGAACACGATCAAGCGGCTATTGATCAGTATCAGCAGCTGTTTCCTGATCGAAAAATCGAACCCGTATACGCGCGTGAATTGCTGCTTGGCGGCGGTAATATCCATTCAATCGTATTAGGCGTTCCGGACTAGAGGGATTTTAATGAATTTTTTTGAAATTATTAAGCCATATGTGGAAAAATTGACTAAAAATGAATATACACTGCTTGATTATGTGATTAAACATATGGCCGAAATTCAGAATAAAAGTATCCGGGAGGTCGCGGCAGCTTGCTTTGTCTCAACAACGACGTTTTTAAGGTTTGTCCGTAAAATCGGCTTTTCCGGGTATAGTGAATTTAGTACGGTGATCAAATATACTGTTTTAAATAGTGACAAGAAAACAGATCCAGATGTTAACTTTGTCGAGAAGCAATCTCAGTATCGGGGCGAATACCTTAAAAATATTGAAGAAACGATTCGGGTTCTCGATGAACGCAAACTTTTAAAAATTTGTCGGCAAATGGCGCATCATCCCAAGCTTTATTTTTATGCCAAGGGTTTCAGCAAGTATGCGACTGATTATATCGAATATTTGTATACGTTAAATGATTTTATTGTCGTTTTCCCCAAAAACTTTGAACAGCGAAAATTAGCTTACCGTAACGTTGACCAAAACGATCTCATCTTTGTGTTTGATTATGCCGGTGAGGATGATGAACTGATTTCAATTATTCAAAATCTAAAACGGCATAAAAATTACGCTGCGTTAGTTTCTATAACGGGGGCTAATAATAATACGATTCAAAATATGAGTGATGAAAATTTGTATTTATTTACCGATGAATTAAAGATTAATCAGGTTGATATGACCTCACATGTCTCATTAATTATTATTATGGAATTGCTGTTGTATCAGTATTTGGAATATGAAAAAAGTCAGGAATCGTAGTTAAAAAAGAGCCATTAATTGAGGGATTTCCCCGACTAATAGCCTTTTTATTATTGATTTCTGTAATTACTGGTTTTTAAGCTTTGGCAGGATGCTTTTTCCCATTTCCAGAAGAAATTGAGGTTACCTCAGTTTTGTCAATTCGAGCTCTCAGGGCCCATAAAATAGTAACGGTATCGACAACTTCCTGGAAAAGTGCGCCAATAATTGCCGGAATAACGCCGAAGCTGGCAATTAGCATTAGGACTAAACAAATAGCAATGCCGATTAAAACTGATTGGCGGGCCACACTCATGGTTTCCTTGGAGATGGCCACAGCTTTACCAACCAGACTCAAATCGTCTTTTAAGACTACGGCATCTGCCGATTCACTGGCAGCGGTGGAACCATGAGCCCCATCGCGATACCGACATCTGCTGTAGCCAGGGAAGGTGCGTCATTTACACCATCGCCAACCATACAAACGGGTCGTTCAGTATTATCAAGCTGATCCAAAACAGCAATTTTTTCCTTTGGCAGTTTTTCGGCATACACTTTATCGATGCCGACCTTATCGGCGATTTGCTGTGCGATTGGTTGACGGTCGCCGGAAATCATCATAATTTGCTTAACGCCGAGTTGATGTAGTCGTTCCATTACACGCTTAGCTTCGGGGCGCAGTTCGTCAGCAAAACTGACGTAGCGGCATAAGTGCCGTCAACGGATACATAGACGGTTGTTTTGTCAATTTTTTTAATGGGGTCAGGTGTAACAAATGCGGCTTTTCCGACTTTAACCAACTGACCGTCAATTATTGCAGAAACCCCTTCGGCAGTTGTTTCCCTAACATCTTGGGCAGTTGGAATTCGGTCGGGGATGGCCGCTACCAATGAGCGGGCCAGAATATGGCTGGATTGTTGTTCAGCACCGGCGGCCAATTGAAGAACCTGATCAGGCGTATAACCATTGGTTCCAAAAACATCATCAACGGTTAAATGTCCCTTGGTAATGGTTCCTGTTTTATCGAACGCAAATGTTTTTGCGCCGGCCAACTTTTCAATTATCGTTCCACTCTTAACAATAATCCCGTTTCGGCTGCCCCGGCTCATACCGGAAACCAGCGCGATTGGTGCGGCTAGGATTAGTGGGCAGGGGGAGGCGACAACCAGAACCTCCGCAAATCGGACCGGATCACCGGAAAGATACCAAGCGACTCCGGCGATAACATAGGCGGCTAGCGTAAATGGAACGGCGTACCGGTCTGCCAACCGAACAAAGTGAGCCGGTTGGGACTCGGCCTGTTTAACCAATCGGATAATGTTTTGATACTGACTATCATCAGCCGTTTTGTCGGCAATCATATAAAAAGAAGCGTCACCATTGACGGCCCCGGACATGACGTTATCACCGGTTTGCTTATCGATTGGTCGTGATTCACCGGTTAATGATGCTTCATCGACCGTAACGCAGCCTTCTGTAATGGTGCCGTCAACCGGAATAATTTCACCTGGTTTAACAAGCAGCCGGTCGCCAATTTTAACCACATCAATTTTGATATCTTGAATCGTATCGCCGCTAACAAGGTGTGCGGCAGTCGGTGAATTTTCAATTAATGACTTAAGCTCGGAATTGGCTTTATTAGCTGCGTAGTCTTCCAAGGCATCACCACCCGTTAACATTAACAGGACGATCATAGCCGCCCAATATTCGCCAACAACAATAGTGGCGATAACAGCAGTAATTGCTAATAAATCAACACCGAATTTACCAGAACGAAGGGTTTGAACCATGTCAATAAACATGAGCAGTGCAATCAGTGAGCCGAGAATCGAAATCGTAATTTGGGCGTATTGCGGTAATCCAAGTACAAACTGAAGCACTAATGCCAGTGCACTTACGATAAGCACACCGATTAAACGTCGATAGTTGGTTAACTGTGTTTTCATAATTTTCCTCCATTCCAAAACGGTTTATTTCTATCTACATTATAACAATTCTAAAGTAGGTAGTCGACAATAACGCTCACTGGTGAACAAGGCGTAAAATGACTTTGCGCCAGACTTGTTTTGAAAATCAGATTGGCTTAAACTGCATGTAAAGTTTGAATGGTTTCTTGAAGAGAGGATGATAGCAATGACAGCGAAAGAAGCGATTAGTCTGGCCAAAAAGCAGGGAATCTATGTCGACAAGAATTTGTTACAGCGCTGGGTTAATGATGGCCGATTTCAGACTACCGGTAGTTTTGATGATCAAACATTTGATATTGATCGTCAAAGTTTTACTGACTTTCTCACCCGGAACGCCAAGTCGATTAAACAATTTCAGGAAAAGATGCAAAAAGAGTTGATGGCTAAAATGGGCTTTATGCATGGATCGTTTTGATGACGGTTGTTGGGTTAGCCAGGTCTGCTTTTATCAAAAGACGAATTTTTATAATTTTGGGAGACTGTTAATAATTATGGTAGAAATTAAGGTTAATAAGCGAATAACGGTTAATCAGTTGCTGACTTTATACAAATCAGCTGGCTTTGTTGAAGAAAAGTGGTCGTATGACTCCAAGCGGCTTCAGACGATGTTGGATCACACACAATTAACAGCTACTATGTGGGAAAATGGGCAATTGATCGGCATGGCCCGTTGTCTGACAGATTATGAGGACAGCTGTTATTTGAGTGAAATTGTAATTTTGCCGGCTTATCAGAGAAAAGGGCTTGGCAAACAACTTTTGAAAACCATTCAGGCTTATTTGGGCAGTCGGGTAACAATTGTTTTGCGAGCTGACCCAGAAGCGATTGGGTTTTATAAGGCTTTGGGATATCAGAAGTTGTCAAAGTTAGTTCGGATTCGACGGGAGGCGTAGCAAATGATTATTTATTCGGCAACGGCGAAAATTAGTAGTAAGCAACTGGCCAACCTGATCGCACATTCGAAAAGTCAACGGCCGACTAATGACCTTGGCAGACTGACTCGAATGATTCGAAATGCCAACCTGTTGTACAGTGCCTGGGATGATGACCGGCTGGTAGGCGTGGTTCGTGGCTTTAGTGATGAAGCAACGTGTTGTTATTTATCCGAATTGGTTGTCAGGGATGATTACCCACAACTGGAAATCAGTCGAAAACTTATTAATAAGATCCATCGTGAGCTGGGCTCTGGTATATCGCTGGTTTCGGCAGTCATTCCGGATTCATTGGCAACTGATGAGAAAATGGGCTTTGAGCAGATTGATTCCGGCTTTCAGTTACCTCGAGAATACTGATTTAATAAAACGGTAACCACTTTAAAATGGTGGTTACGTTTTAGTTTGCGATCGATATTTTGAACTTAAATATGCTGATTAAAGCACATCCCTGTTACCGGTAAATCAACAAAGGCCATGGTTATTAGACATTGTCTGTTAATTAGAGACAGTGATTTCATTGACTTGTCGGTGCCCAGATGGTTAACCTGTAAACATCAAAACAAAAGGAGCGATTTTTATGCTTAATTCGAAAAAGAAAAATTTCAGTGAAGGTTTTAATAGTTTGGGTTCAATTAAGAATATCCAAGAATTATTCGGCAGCGAACTGTCATACATTCAAGGTGGGGTTCCCAGAATGCATCGTAGAATGGAAGATTGGGTTCATCAGTTTATGAAAGGATTTAACCGGACGTTTAAATAACCGATCAAGCAGGAGATTTAAATATAATGGTCAAATTGTAGGGTAGAATAATAAACTTAGCTAAAAAATATGAGGAGACGTAAAAGATGCAGGAAGAACAGCAAACAACAGCGCCGCTTAACAAACCGGAATTATCAAAAGCCAATCGTCAAAAGGAAAAGCGCTTTTTTAAATCAACGCCAATTTCACACACCATATACTATCTTTTAATTTCATTTTTATTGTATCAACTTGTGTCAGTGCCACTCCCGTTTGGCGAGTACATTCATGGTAGGTCACTGACATTTATAATCTTTTTCATTTTATTTGTGGGCATATTTGCCACAATTGCAATTAGATTTGCTTACAAGTCTTATCAAGAAATTATGACACCCAATGTTCGAATTGGCAGTCGCCACGTGAACTTCAAACAGGTATTTAAAGTTTTCGCGGTATCGTTGATTGCTGTCTTTGGGTTTAGTCTTCTTTCACATTTGGTTGTGTCAACAACTGAGAATCAGACATTTTTGGAAAAAAGTATCAATGTGAATACGGCTGTCGGCTTTGTTGTTATGGCTGTTATTGTTGCACCAATCCTTGAGGAGCTGATTTTTCGCGGACTTTTGATCAATCTGATTTTTAAAGATAATCTCTTTTGGCTGCCGATTGTTGTAAGCGCCGCTTTTTTTGCCTGGTTTCACGCTACGGCCAACATTCCCCAATACTTGGTATATTTAGTGATTGGGATAATCTTAGGGTATGCCTATATGAAAACGGGGCGATTGTTAACCTCGATTTTGGTACATATGGCTAACAACCTTTTGGCAACGTTTGGTTTCTTTCTTTCGCTTTCAGCTTTAGATGAAGTGTTAATCGTTGCTGCCGAAATTGTGGTAATTGGCGGATTGCTCTGGTTTGCCGAAAAAGTTGGTCTGAATGGTGAAAATAAGCCGCAAGAATTAAACGTCTGAATGAATTTTTGTCAAAAACCAATTTAAGCAAAAATAAAGATGAAGATGCACGTATATAATTTTAAAGGGTATGGTATGGGTGTTAGTTAGTTGAAGAAACATTATGAAGAATGGAGGCAGATTTAGGCTGTATCATGATAACAGCTTAATTGAAAAATATGTTAACCAAATACAGGCCTGAATTTGCGCAACGTTATAAGAAATTAACCAGTCATTATATTTTACTGGTTTTGGGAATAATTGAATTTATTCGAATGTGGATGGCCGGTCAGTTGCTATCACCTAATCTGTTGCTGCTGGCTGGTGGGATGTTACTTGTTTTAGT
The DNA here is from genome assembly GCF_000583655.1 of Lentilactobacillus farraginis DSM 18382 = JCM 14108. GTDB lineage: Bacteria > Bacillota > Bacilli > Lactobacillales > Lactobacillaceae > Lentilactobacillus > Lentilactobacillus farraginis. The sequence goes on along the minus strand of NZ_BAKI01000020.1, from coordinate 38,575 downwards.
TGATGGAACCGTCAAATTTCTTAAAATCAAACAAAAAAAGATGCCGATGCATCCGTATCTATAATATTAAATAAGAGGCTGAGAGCCTAATACTCTCAACCCCTTATTTGATTTTTATAACTTTTTTGATTGATAATCGAAAACCGGTTTGCACTTTTTAGTAAGTTAGTTTGCCAAGTGACTTAATTGTTCAAAGTCTTCATCGCTTAAGTTAACATTGGCCGCGGCAACATTATCCTCCAAGTGCTGAATGGAAGAGGTTCCTGGAATTGGCAAGATATTTGGCGAACGTTTCAATAACCAGGCCAAGGCAATTTGGCGTCCGAAACATTGTATTTCTTTGCCAGCGCACTTAGCGGGCTGTCAGCCCCCGTTAGCTTACCGGTATTTAATGGGAACCAGGGAACAAAGGCCATGTGCTGTGATTCTGCGTAATCAACAACATCATCATCTTTATGATTGGCAACGTTGTAGAGATTTTCGATGGCGTCGATTTTGGCATACTTCTGGGCCTCTTTAATTTGATCGACGGTAACTTGGCTTAAGCCGATATGCTTAATTTTGCCTTCGTCCTGCATCTTTTTTAGCTCACCAACTTGATCGGCTACTGAGAAATGGCTGTCGATCCGGTGAAGGAACAAAAGGTCTTCGTGGTCGATGCCGAGCGCCATCATGGAAACTTCTACTTGTTGACGCAGATAGTTGGGTTCACCATGCGGTGTCCAAATTCCCGGTCCTTGACGAGTTTGACCGACTTTATCGGAAATGAAGATTTGCTCGCGATTGGCGGCTTTCTTTAAACCGGCTGCCAAATAGCGGTCGGCAAACCACGGACCGTATGAATCAGCGGTATCGAAGAAATTGATTCCCAGTTCGGTTGCTCTGACAATGACGGACTCAGCCTGCTTGGGGTCCTTATAAGGTCCCCAAGTGCCTGGACCGGTTAACTGCATGGTGCCGTATCCGAGACGATTAATTTTAAAAGTATCGTCAAACTTGTATGTGCCGGAATTGGCTGCATTTAAATCTGTCATTAAAGCCACTTCTTTCTTGTTTATTTGGTGCAACTCTATTTTAAACGATTTAAGTCCGAACGATAAATACATAGATTGGAAATTTTAAATTTACTATGTAAAAGTTGCATATATTTTATCGCAACTATGAATCAATGACCGGGAAACTATTGTATACTAGCATAAAAGAATAATAATTGATAAAAACAATGTCAAAATGGGAGAGTATCACATGGCTCAAAAATATTTTGGAGTAATGATGGTTAACGTGACAGGTGTTGAGCTGTTGATTGTTAACTTGAAGACTCATAAATCACTTGAACGGGTAACAAAGGAAATTAACCTCGGTGACGATGTTTATCGTGATCAGCCCGTGCAATTTGAAACGGTTAGTAAAGTTGTTGAAGCATTAACGGGATTTGTTCAAATTCTGCACGATTACGGAGTTGAAAATTATCAATTGTGGGGTAGTCAGGCATTATCGCAGGCAGTTAATGCAGACTTTATGGCGGATCAGTTCTTTCTGCATACCGGGCTTGAGGTTCGCTGGCTGTCAATGAGTGAGGAAGCTTATTACCGTAACCAGAATATTTCGTTGGAACTTAAAGATAAAAAGAAAGCTAGTCATGGGATTGTCTACCTGGTTGGGATTACTTCCGGAAATACTTCGGTAACCCGCTTTGACGGTGGCAAATTTGTTACATCGACCAATTTTGCTTTGGGACCGATTAAAATTGCCGAAGATTTGCAAAGCTTGCGGCAGTCGGCACCAAATTCAACCGGCGTTTTAAATGATTATATTGACAGTAAATTAAATGATTTTGATATGGGTGATTTAGCCAGCTTGGTTTCGAATCCAAGTCCCACAAAAATTGTTTTACTCGGCACATCACCAATCAGAGGTTTGGTTAGTCATTATGAAAAAGATGATTCGTTGACATCTCTGCCAGTTTCAGCTTTTAATGATTTGGTTGATGATATTGTGGATGCATCGGATCAGTATCTGATTGAACAGCTTTTGGTTAGTGAAGATGCGGTTCCACTAATTTTACCGGAATTGTTACTAATTCGTCGGGTTATCCAGTTGACGGGAGCCAAGGAACTAAGTTTTTCAGATTCGGGAATTGTTGACGGGCTGGTTAACAATGAAGAAGTAGCCTTGGGATTTTCAAAACATGATTTTACGTATCAGACAATTACAATGGCGATTAATTTGGCGGACCATTATGATGTCGAGCCGGTTCATAGAGATTTGGTTACTAAATTTGCGCTTCACTTATTTGACCAGTTGAAACCGTTGCACATGTTGGGCGGTCGTGAACGGGTTTTATTACAAGTTGCTTCAATCTTACACGATGTTGGTAACTATGTTGGCATTCATGCACATTATATTCATTCTGAATATATTATTCGACACTCTGACATTATTGGCTTATCACGTGAAGAGCGGGCGGTTATAGCGGCAATTGCCCGGTACCACAGTTCAACAACGCCCAGCGAAGATTTAAGCCATTTTAGTCAAATTTCGGCAGAGAACAGACGGTTGATATCCAAGTTGGCAGCTATTTTAAGGTTGGCGGATGCATTGGATGACGATCGACAACAGAAAATCAAAAAGATTTCGGTATCCATCAAGAGTCACAGTGTGGTCATTACCGTATATAGTAATGCCAACCTGGCTTATGAAAACTGGATTTTTAATTCCAAGAGTCATTTCTTCCAAGAAACTTACGGATTAAAAGCAGTATTAAAACAAAGAGGGGTGAAAGATTAATGGCAAAGATTGATTATGAAGATCCACATTACTACACAAACCGTGAGTTAAGTTGGCTTAATTTTAATGACCGGGTTCTTGAAGAATCGCGGGATAAAAGTAATCCGTTATTGGAACGGGTGAAGTTCTTGGGGATTACCCAAAGTAATATGGATGAGTTTGTAATGGTTCGGGTGGCCTCACTTGCCAAGTTGACCGAGGTAAAATGGGATGGCCGAGATGCTTCTGGATTATCAGCAGCTCAGCAGTTAAAAGCAGTTAACGACAAGTCGCATGAACAATTGGTTAAGCAGTATACGACTTTGAATCGAATTATTCTGCCGGCAATTCGACAGGTTGGCATTCGACTTTTGAAAGTGACTGATTTAAGCGAGGAACAATATCAATTTATTAAGAGCTATTTTCATGATGAATTGTATCCGGTCTTGACACCAATGGCAGACGACAGTTCACGACCGTTTCCATTTATTAGTAATGATACGTTGAACTTATCGTTGCGGCTTAATAAAAAAGGCGATGATAAGTCATTGTACGCGACGCTACAAGTACCGAGTATCTTCCCGCGGGTAGTTAAGCTGCCGGGTGCGGAGAATGATTTTATACTGTTGGAAGAGATTGTTAAACAGTTTGTGGATCAATTATTTGTTAACTATGATATTCAAGAGGTTTCCACTTTTCGGGTTATTCGGGACATGGATCTGGATGTGGCCGAAGAGGATACTTCGGATCTTTTAAAGAAAGTCCAGCAGCAATTGAAACTTCGTGAACACGGGAAAGTTATCCGGTTGGAAGTTGACTCCGATATCAGTAAGAAATTGCGGAAACGATTGGTTCGCGAACTGGAAACCGATGAAGATTCCGTTTATGAAGTGAATGGCCCGATTGATTTGACCTTCTTAGGTAAGTTGGCCAGTGCGGTTACGGGTCATGATGATCTGAAGTATCCACCATTTAAGCCTTATCAACCTGAAGCACTTAATTCGGACCATAATATTTTTGAAGCTATTCAAAAACACGATTGGTTAATGCAGCATCCCTACGATAAATTCGATTCCGTTGTTGAATTTATTCGCCAAGCATCAATTGACAAAGAAGTCTTAGCGATTAAGATGACGCTTTACCGGGTTTCCGGAAATTCACCGATTATCAAATATCTGGGCCGGGCTGCTCAAAATGGTAAACAGGTAACGGTTTTAGTCGAAGTTAAAGCCCGATTTGATGAGGAAAACAATGTTCATTGGGCACGTCAACTTGAGCGAATGGGCTGTCACGTAATCTATGGCCTGGTTGGTTTAAAAACCCATTCCAAGCTGTCGTTGGTTGTTCGCCGTGAGGAAAGCGGTATTCGGCGTTATGTTCATTTGGGAACGGGAAATTATAATGATGTCACTGCCCATTTCTATACTGATATTGGTTTATTGACGGCAAATAACGACATTGGTATTGATGTGACAAACATTTTCAACATGCTGTCAGGTTATTCGCGACCACCGTATTTCCATAAACTGCATATTTCACCTAAAGGTATTCGAGAATTTATTACCGACAGATTGGATCAGGCAATTGAGTATGCCAAAGCAGGGCGTCCGGTGCGCGTTCAAATGAAGATGAACTCACTTTCTGACAAAGATATGATTGCCAAAATGTATGAAGCTTCTCATGCTGGTGTCGAGATCAATTTGATTGTCCGGGGAATCTGTTGTTTAAAGACGGGCATTAAGGGCATCAGTGACACGATTCAGGTTCATTCAATTGTTGGCCGATTTTTGGAACACAGCCGGATTTATATTTTTGATTTTGACGGTGAAAAACAGGTTTACCTGTCGTCTGCTGATTTGATGACGCGTAACTTAAACCGTCGGGTTGAACAGTTATTCCCAGTTGAGCAGCCTGATTTAACACAAAGGTATTAGATATTTATCGCGCAATGTGGGATGATAATGTCAAAACACGGGTGCTTGACGCGGACGGAACTTATAAGCGTGTTGACCGCCGGGGACGGGCACCGCTTAATTCTCAAGAATTTTTTGCGGATCAAGCAACAAAATTGGCGAAAAAGCAGCAGTCGGAATCTCATAAGCAGAATCCTAATCAATTTCAGCCGATGATGAGCCTGAAAATCAGCCTGACCCGTTAAGTGATGAAGACCAGGATGGGGGAAATGAAGCGTAATGGAAAATTTTGCCGTAATTGATTTGGGATCCAATTCGGTTCGAATGACGGTTAGCCGAATCAACGAGGATGGAACGTATGATAATGTGACGCAGATGAAGGAATACGTGCGACTTTCAGAAAATATGGGGCCTGAAAAAATCCTTCAGCCGGATGCAATTGAACGAACACTGGCGGCACTTCGTTCGTTCAAGGAAGTTTATTCCAAATTGGAAAACTTAAAGTTAAAGGCGGTTGCAACGGCAGCAGTGCGTCAGGCAGCTAATCAAAAGGAATTTTTAAAAAAGGTTAAGTCAGAAATCGGTATCAAGCTGGAAGTTATTTCTGGTGCTCAAGAAGCCTACTATGATTATATTGGTGTCAGTGAGACATTGCCGGCAACCAATGAGGTTATTATTGATACAGGGGGCGCCAGTGCCGAAATTATCCTGGTTCAAAACGGTAAAGTAACTAATTTGATTAGCATTCCAATTGGCTCGGTAACCCTTTCCTCTAAATTTGATTTGGGAGACAAGATTTTACCGGAACAGCTTTTTAAGGCCGTTATTTTTGTGAACGAGATTTTCCAAAGTGTCTGGTGGCTTAAAAACGGCCTTAACCTACCGATTATTGGATTGGGTGGCAGTAATCGAACGCTGGCAAAAATCAATCGCCGGCTGAACAATTTTTTGGATATTGATGATATTCACGGTTACCAATTAAAAGACACCCAAGTTAACAAAACCTTTGAGAACATTGTCAGCCATGATTTGGCCGGTCGAAAACAGGTGCCGGGAATTAGTAAGGATCGGGCCGATATTATTGTTGGTGGTTTGATTCCGGTCATTTTTCTAATGAATTACTTGGATTCGGATAAAATTACGTTTTCAACCAGTGGTTTAAGAGAGGGGATTTTATTTGAGCGACTGCACGATATTTTGAAAGAAAACGTAGCAAAAAAACTAATTTAAACTGAATAATAAAAACAGCGGCATTTTTGAGTAATGTTAATCCGACTCAAAAGTGCCGCTGTTTTTACTTGTTTATAATTTTGAACGACGCATGCCCTCCTCGAGCATTTTAACCGGCCGAATAAAGAAACGTTTTAGTGGTGTCAGTAACAGGAAAATACTACCAAAAACAGCCAGCGCCAAAAGAAGGTGGCCAAGTACCCCCCAGTCGGGGCCGGCAATGGCTTCTCGAAAGGCGCGAATGGCATACGTAAATGGCAGTAGTGGTGCCAGCGCTGCCAAATCATGCGGGATAGTCTCCAGTGGATAAATCCCGCCCGTTCCAAAAATTTGAACGATCAGCATTAAAACGCCAAAGACTTTGCCGGCATTGCCAAATAAAAATACCAGTGAGAACAGGATAACTGAAAAAATAAACGTCGTTGTGTAGGCAACAATCAGCAATGCCCAAAGGCTGCTGGGGCGAATTCCCAGAATGAGTAGTTCACCTAAGAGTGCAAAAGTAGTCTGCGAAAATGAAAAAGTCATAAAAAGCAGCAGTTTGCCAATGTACTGTTGTAGAAGCGATGGCCGCGGCAATCGACTGTTTTTGGGCAATTTGTAATGCCAAGTGACGATGGCTGTTAAAAGCACAATTCCGACCCAGATTGAGAGCACGGCATAGAAAGGCATTGCCGCGTAACCGAATTTTCCAAGGTTATAAAGCTCAGTACTTTTAAGGCTGATAGGTGAAGATAATAAGTTGGAAAGGTCGGGATCCTTTTCCAAAAGGTTGGTCAACTCAGTAAGATTTTTATTGTTGATAAAATGCGCTTTTTGGTCCAAATCACGAAGGGTGTCTTGAACATTATCAAGTCGGTCATTTACTTTATCGATTCTACCTGACGAGAGCTTACTTGCCGAACTGCCGGCACTTTGCAGGGCTTGCAGTTCGGTAACCAGATTTTGTAGGGTCTGGGTTACCGAATTGTCGTTATTAAGGCTGTTACTGTTGATGCTGTCGAGATTGTCCAAGGATTGGGTGGTTGTGGCGTTAAATGTATTAGCGGCCTTATCGATATTGGTTGAAAGCTGATCATCTTTGCTTGTTAAATGGTTGATAAGTGTCCGAGTTTTTGATGTTGCCCGATGGCGTTGGCTGATAAGCTGATTTAATTTTGAAATGGTTGTTTGCTGGCCCTTAAGGCTTGATTTGAGCGTTGCCAATGATCGAATTAACGAAGTTGCCCCATTATTTGGAAGGAGGTTGTTGATAACATCCAAGGCCCTCAGCAGCGTATTAATCTGATCTACCATGGCATCGTTTAATGCCGTTACCTGAACGACTTCGGCTTTTAAGAGCGACGAGTTGCTTTTTGCGTTAAGCATTGTGGCCAGGTTGGTTAGAATTGACTGAACCCGGTCATTTTGTGAACGGAGACTGTCAAAGCCGTTTGAAAGGGTGCTTCGGGCGGAATCAATGGTTCGATTGGTCGCCTGATTAAGACTTCTGCCGTGGTTGACGATGGCTTGGAGATGCGTGATTTGAGCTGAAATTTTAGGGATGTCCTGATTAATATTTTTGAGATAATCCTGAACATCATTTGAATTATTGCTTAGGTGGTTTAAATAGGTTTTAGTCTTATTAATCGTTGTGATTGCGTTAAGCAGCGAGGTTCTGATTTGAAGAATTTGGGGCTTTTTGGTGTTCAGCTTGTCACCAACGGCATTCATTTCCTGAAGGATTTCGCGACCGGTAATCTTTGTAAAATTAGTTCGAATTCTTTGCGTTAGCGTGTCGCGGGCCTGTCCGGAAATAATGGTTGCAGCAGGATTTAACTTTTCATTGGATTTGTAAATAACTTTGGGCTTTTGAGGATTGCCGCTGGCCAGCGTTGCCAACCGGCTCGAAAAATCATTGGGAATTTCAATTAATGCATAATATTTTCCCTGATCCAAGCCATTGTTTCCCTGCCAATCGTTAGTGATTACCCAGTTAATTTCATGGTTCTTTTTGAGTTCGCCAATGACCTGATCGCCAACGTTGAGGCTTTTTCCATTGACGATACTGCCCTCATCATTATTAATAACGGCAATTGGCAGCCGCCGGGTGTTGGCTTGGGCATATGGATTCCAAGAAGCTTTAATGTTGAGTAAGGCATAGAGTGCCGGAATAACACAAAAAGCGATCAGTGTGATCAACACTGGTCGGCTGCGAAAGATATTTTTAAAATCTCTGATCAAAAGTCTAAATATTGTATGCATAAATAACCTCGCCTTGTTAAATTTCGTTTATGAAGGAGTGAGCGCCAATAATCCCCGGGCTAATGCAAAGACGTGATTATTGAAATTGTGAAGTGCGATAACACCAGTGTATAATTTATCCAGTCCGTTTTGGAAAATCGCTGCTAAGGTTTGACCATCTGTTTTTAGTAACCGGTAGATGGTCGCTATTTTTTGAGATCCGAATGATTCGTAATCGTCGCCGACAAAGATTGAATGTCTTTTAGTAGTGTTGTCAGTGGATCGGCTTTATGAATCTTTTTTAAAAGCGTGGTTATATTGGTTTTATTGGCAGTAGTTAACGAGTCAATAGTTGAAACCAACCTGTTAATGGCCGCCTTTTGCTTCTGAATGTTAATGATTCTGACCAGATAGCCGCGCCAAATCCAGCCGCGAATCTTGTTGTTACCGTTTTTGATATAGTAGTAGACAGCTTTATTACCGTTTGACCGGGTAATGGTTGCCGAGCGGGTCGCATAGAAAGTTGTAAGGGGATAATGGTCGGCGTTATGAATTTTTTTAGTAAGTGCAGCAGAACTGTAAATATAACCGCTGACGGCGCGATATGGGGCTTTGGTTAGCGTTGTAGTTGATGTAACAACGGCTGCTGCGCTAGTGCTTGCGGAAGTAAAGAGGGTTATCAAAATGAAAAAGCTGCTTAGAGTTCCTAAAATTATTATCAGTATTTTTTTCAAAGTAAAATCCTCCAGTATTAAATTAATAAGAATGGTTGCCCGCTGATCTTAACCATTAACAAGTACGATATGCCCAGAATGATTAATGGGCAGGATAATTGTAACTTGTTAATAATTAACGAATGCATTACAATTATTATAGTGCATTCTGAGTGAGAAAACAGTCATATTTTGAAGAAAAAAGAAATTGCTTTAACTGACTGTGAACAATAAAAGTAACTGAAAGTAATGGGGACGTTAATAATTACATAGGCATTATTGGGGCCGAAACAAAACGGAATATTTTGTTGTGGCCTTTTTTGTATTTGAATTTAAAGGGGGAATTTGCGATTTGAAAGGTAGTTAGTTGGATGGCTAATATTAGAAGTATTTATCATCGAGATCTTCATGCAATTTTTAATTATCGGGCAGCCTTTGTCACCATAACGGTTCTGTGCCTATTACCGAGTCTATATACACTAATTAATGTCCGGGCAATTTGGGATCCCTATAAGCCGGCCGCAGTGGACAATATTTCCGTAGCGGTGGTTAATAAGGACTTAGGGACTAATCTTCGCGGCCAGAAAATTAATCTGGGGAACCAAGTGATTGCCAATTTACATAAAAATAATCAAATCGGCTGGAAATTTACCACTGCCGCTGAAGCTGCCCAAAAGCTGCGAAAAGGGAAATATTATGCGGAAATTGAAATTCCGGCAGATTTTTCGAAAGAATTAACCAGCATTGCGACGGCTAACCCGCAAAAAGCCCAGATTGTGTATCGGACAAACACGAAGAACAGCCCAATGGGAGCCAAAATTACGGCAATGGCTGCCAAGACATTGGTTACCAAAATTCGACAAAAGTTTATTTACGAGGTTAATCGAACGATTTTTTCGTATTTAAACATTGCGGGGAGAAAAGCGGATGAACATCAAACTCAGATTTTAAACTTGAAGGATTTTATTATTACACTTGGTGATAGTATGAGCTTGGCGTCCAATTCTCTGGGGGCAATTAGTGATACGTCAAATACGCTGGCACTGGCGTTTACCGAATTTAAACCAGTGATTAATGCCTCCCAGAATGTTAATTTAGATAGTCAATCGGGTTCATCGACTGCTAATATGCGGCCACTGGTTAGGCAGGCAATAAACCGGTCATTCACTAATTTTGGTCAAAATCTGGCAGGGGTTAACGCAACTGCCAAGCAAATCAGAGCGTTGGCCAACCAGCTTGACGATGTCTCTACTACTGCAACACAGAGTGACTTTAAAAATAAAATCGATAATTTAACGCTGCAGGTAGATTTATTGAGCGGTCAAGTTCAACCATTATTGGAATTTGCAAGATCATTTAATAAAATCAGTCACTCCCGGCAAAGCTATGATCTAATCAAGCATTAGCCAGCGTTCAGCAATTGACAGCGTCTCAAAAACAGCAGTTGAAGCAGTTAAAAAAAACAACAAGTCAAAATAGTCGCCTGGGTGCGGCCGTGAGACGCCAGATGATTAGCAGTATGTCTGAAACGGTTACAGGTTTAAGTACAGCCTTGATTCAATATAATCAGGCTGTTAAAAAACAGATGGCCGGCATTGGCAGCAACCTGATTTCGACTGTCGATTCATCTCAGGATGTTTTGGGGAATTTGAAAAAGGTTAAACAGCTTAATAACCAATCTTTGGATACGGCGATTCAAGGAAACCGGCTGGTCGCAACTACTTCTGGAAAGCTGGAGAACCAGCTGCTGGCGTATAAAAATGATATTGTTGCCATTAGTAATAAACTAAAATTAACCAGTGATGATAATATTGCGGATATTATTACGGTTCTGCAGAGTAATCCTGATTTAATGGGCAGCGCATTGGCACAGCCGTTTACGGTAAAAAATGAGGACATCTATAAAGTAAACAGTTTTGGTGCGGCGTTTGCGCCGACTTATATCGCACTTTCGATCTGGGTTGGCTGTACGATGTTGGTAGCAGTTTTAAAAACAAAAGTTCCTAAACTAGCTAAGTTCAGGGGACTATCCGTGCGAGAAGAGTATTTGGGTAAATTATTGACATTTGGGACGTTATCGTTGGTTCAGACGTTGGTTATCCTGTTGTCGGCAGTCTTGATCTTACGGATTCACGTAGCCAGCTTTTTTCTGCTTTTAATGGTTGGCTTGCTGTCTTCAATGACATTTACAATTATTGTTTACACCATGGCAGCCTTGTTTGGTAATTTAGGGAAAGCGTTTATTGTGATGCTGATGGCGGTTCAATTGGCTGGGAGCGGAGCTATGTACCCGGTTCAGTTGAATCCATTGCTCTTTAGAATCTTTCAACCACTGTTTCCGTTTGCCTATAGTGTTGGCGGCTTTCGGGAAGCAATTGGTGGCGCTAATATGGGAACCGTGGTCATTGACTTTTTCGTTCTGATTTGTATGTCTCTTATAATGCTGACGGTTGGACTTTCGACAAAGAAACCGTTAAAGAAATATACTGATCGACTGTTGGATGATTTTAAAAAGACGGGAATGGGATAGCTTAACAAAGTGAAAAAGGTTATTTAAAATTTAATTGAATTAAGGATCATTACGCGTTTTTTGAAGGGTGCCTTTGCCTGGCACTCTTTTTTTGATTAAAAGTGCAGCTAAAAAAGTTACTGAATACGTTGGTAGATGACATTGCGTTATTTTTGTGATATGCTCTTAGAGTAAATTAGTGACACCGTGTCATAACGCAAAGGACCAAATTCAAGGGCACTGATATTTCTAGTGTGGCGAGTAAGTTTTCAAACAATCTATTTGAATTGGTGCATAAAGCAATTGGGTTTTATTATTATAATTCTACGAGGGATGATGATATGGGAAAAAAGAATACAACATTTGCAATGATTATTCTGATTATTGGGGTGTTTATGTCTGCGTTGGATAACGGTATTATTGCCAGTGCCCTTTCAACAATCAACTATTCGTTTAAAGTGAGCGAGGTCCAGGGAACATGGGGAATTACAGGATATACACTGGGAATGGCAATTACGACGCCGATTATTGGTAAGTTGGCTGATAAGTTTGGGCGGCGAAAATTATTTCTAATTGAAATTGGTATTTTTGCACTGGGCTCACTTTTAGTAGCGCTTAGCCCGTCCTTTAGCCTCTTTTTAGCAGCTCGGTTAATTCAATCAGTTGGTGGTGGCGGTATTTTTATTATTGCTCCAGTCATGTTTTATCGACATACCCTAAGGAGAAGCAGGGCGGGTTACTGGGCGCCTTGGGAGCAGTTAATGGGATTGCTTCAGTAGTCGGCCCAAATCTTGGAAGTCTAATTTTAAACCTGACCGGCCGCTGGAATTGGCTTTTTTTGATTAATCTGCCGATTGCCTTATTTGTGATTATCAGCGGTTATTTGGTAATTCCGGAAACAAGAACCGGGGATATTAAAACAATTGATTTTAAGGGACTGGTTTTATTAAGTTTAGGAATTTTAAGCTTCATGCTGGCCATTACTAATTTGCAAAGTCGCAGTTTGGTCAATAGCTTCTTACGGATCCAGGTTTGGGGCCTGATTGGGCTGGGGATTATCTTATTTATGATGTTTATTCAAATTGAAAAACGGGTTCCACATCAAGTGGATCCATTTTTGCCGTACCAACTATTACGGAGTCGGGGATTTGTTTTGACATTATTAATGGGACTGCTATCCGGCGCCTTAATTGGTATTTTTGTTTTCATTCCAAGTTTTGTTGAACAACGGTATGGAATTTCAGCTGACAATAGTGGTGTTTGGATGAGTGGGATTGGTTTGGGTTCGATTGTTGGAGCAGCAGTTGGCGGATCGCTGACTTCCAAACTTGGTTCAACCAAAACGATTGTTGTTTCGGGTCTTTTAGCTACTTTTGGCTTTGCACTAATTGCCTATTTAAGCCCCAACCTGTTTTGGTTTGCTGTCTCTTCAACAATTGCCGGGATTGGCTTTGGCATGCTAATGGGTGCCCCGCTGTCTGTATTGATGGCTGAAGTCGCCAGCAAAAAAGATAATGGGGTTGCACTTGGTACGTTGTCGGTCAGCCGGCAAGTCGGTATTACAATTGCTCCTATCGTTTATGCGACAGTAATTCAAAATGGTTTTAGCAGCATTCAAATGAATACCTCTATCGAACAATATTATCGGGGACTTCAGCGAATGACCGGCAGCGGGCGCCACCAACTATTACAATCCTTTTATGCAACAGCTCAAGAGGCTTACCAACACATGTTTTGGCTGGCCATCCTCGCTTCAGTTGTGGTTACATTGTGTGGCTGGTATTTGATGATCAGAAAACATAGATTGGCAAATGAACTTAACCACCCGGCGGGGGATTAAGTTCATTTCAAAACAAAGGGGACCCAACCAGATCAAAACTGGTTGGGTCCCCTTTATGAAGCTTAAGTTTTATTTAGCTAATTTTATCCATCAATTGTTTTAAGCTGGCTTCACGGACATTTCTTGGCAGGAAGCTGCGGATATCTTCTTCGCTAAAGCCAACCTGAAGCTGTTCATCATTAAAGATTAATGGTCGCCTGATTAAATCAGGGTGTTTAACCATCAAATCGATTAATTGTGATACAGTTAAATTATCCAAATCAACGTGCAGCTTCTGAAAGGCGTTTGAACGGGTTGAAATGATATCTTCGCTGCCGTTTTCCGTCAATCGGAGAATTCGCTTAATCTCATCGGCATTTAATGGAATCCGTGAAATGTTTCGTTCCTTGAATTCAATACCGTGATCAACAAGCCATTTGCGGGCTTTTCGACTAGAAGCGCTACTTGGTGCAACATATAAGTTTAACATAGTTACTTCTCCCCCTTTGTAACCAGCCAACAATAATACATGAGTTATGCGATTTGAATCGCTAACGATTTGATATATTTATCATATCATATTTGTCTGGTTTGTCAACGGCTATTTTAAAGCGTTTTGTAAAATTTGTATTGGATTTATCCGTAAGAATTTCAGATAATTAAATTGTTCACAATCATTATGATTGATGCATATTATGTTTTTGGCATTACTATTTTTTAGAAAAAGGAGTGTTTTCGATTGAAAATAGCAGGATTTGGTGTTGAAGAATGGCTTAATAAATGGGAAAAATCAGCAACTTATGACATTTCTCAGAGTACGATTGCTTCTATGACAATGAATGAAGCCCTTTCTTTAGATGGTAAAGATGGTGAAGAATTCTACAAAATATTGGATCGGCAAAAAATGAATTACGGGTGGATCGAAGGCTCCCCAGAGTTCAAGAAAGAAGTTTCAAAACTATATCGGCATATTGATCCGGACAACATTCTCCAAACCAACGGTGCGACGGGTGCCAATCATTTAGCATTATATGCGTTAATTGAGCCTGGTGATCACGTTATTTCCGAGTATCCATCTTATCAGCAATTATATGATATTCCCAAGTCATTGGGTGCCGAAGTTGATTACTGGCATATTCATGAGGATCGAAATTGGTATCCGGATATTGAAGAATTAAAATCGCTGATGCGGCCTGATACAAAAATGATTTGTTTAAACAATGCGAATAATCCAACGGGGACGCTGCTGGATGAAGACTTTTTAAAACAGGTGGTTGCATTAGCCAAGCAGTCAGGGGCCTATGTTCTGGTAGATGAGGTTTATTTGCCGCTGGTTCGCTCTGATGAATTTGTATCGATCGTCGATTTATATGATAGGGGGATTGCGACCAACTCGCTTTCAAAGACCTACTCCATGCCGGGAATCCGGGTGGGCTGGACGGCATCAAATGCTGAAGTTGCCGATCTTTTTCGAAAATATCGTGATTATACGATGATTTGCTGCGGTGTCTTTAATGACGCGATGGCCGTTTACCTGCTTAAAAATCGTCAGCGGGTGCTGGCACGAAATAAAAAGCTGGTGCTAACCAATTTAAAGATTTATAAAGATTGGCTGGATTCAGAACCGCGGGCAAGCGTTGTGATGCCTCAGGGTGTCTCAACGTCGTTTCCCAAATTGGATATTCCAGAGGATATTGAAACGTTCTGTGTGCGCCTTTTGAAGGAACAGGGTGTGTTGCTGGTGCCTGGAACCCGGTTTGATATGCCAGGACATGTTCGATTGGGATATTGCGCGGATGAGCAGACTTTAAGAGCGGGTCTTAAACGTTTATCAGCTTTCTTACGCCAATATGATTAATTCATTGGCCCCCATCAGATCAGTTAAAACGACTGATTTGGTGGGGGCCTTTGTGATGTCCTTTGATTTTAATTATGGTTCCTGAATGGAAAATAAAGGTTGTGATTTTCTAAAGAATCGGTCGAACTCAGAGCAGAACCGCTGATTTAAGCTTTGATTAAGCTGTTGCCGGTAGTCTATGGTTAATTCAAAAAGAAAGGAGGAGCCGCGTGACTTTATTATAAAAACGGTTAATCTCAGTCAGCGAACTGAAACCGATTCGTGTTGAAACAAGCTTTGTCGGAATTTCAAACTTTTCTTAATATATTCGGCCAAATATAAATCGAGTTGAAACAGATGAAGTCAAAGAAAGGAGGGCCGGTATGACCGGAAAAAATGTTTATCATCTGACTGGCTGGGCGGTTGTGATTATTATGGCAACAGCTGCGGCAGCCATTCCTAAATTACGGTTGATGAACCGTGAGCGTTAGAATAACTAATCGGGTCCATTCAAAAAAGTGCCGACCAACATGAAAAAACATGCTGGTCGGTACTTTTTAATTTGGCAGTTTAACGATTAGTGATTACTCGCTTTTTCAGCCTTTTCGGCTTTTTTCTGACTAGCGGCCTCAAAGACAGATTTAGTAGCTTCCCAAATGCGTTCCGCAATGTCGGCGTGGTTCATTGTGTAAAGATGAATCCCATCAACACCTTCGGAAACTAAATCGATAATTTGATCAACGGCAAAAGCAATCCCGGCATCTTTCATGGCCAGTTTGCTATCTTGATATCGGTCAAGAATCGCACTGAATTTTTTCGGTAATGGGACACCGGTAATTTGGGTAATCCGTTCAATCTGCTTTTTATTGGTGCAGGGCATGATGCCAGCCTCGATTGGTACATGGATGCCGGCAATTTCAGTTTTTTCTTTAAAGTCGTAAAATGACTGGTTGTCAAAGAAAAGCTGACTGATCAGATGATCGGCACCGGCATCAACTTTTTCCTTTAAATGCGCGATGTCATCTACAAAGCCCGTTGCTTCGGCATGACAGTCCGGATAACAGGCACTGGCGATGCTGAAATCAGGCCGGTTTTTATGAACAAAGGAAACTAGTTCGTTAGCATGATTGAAGACGCCTACCGGTTCCTTACCGGGAATTTTGTCGCCGCGAAGTGCCAAAATATTTTTGACATTGATTTCAGAGAGATGATCCAGTAAATTAAGGACTTGGCTTTCGGTTTGATATAAACCGGGGACGTGGGCAACTGCCGGGATATTTAATTGATTTTGAATTAAATCAGCAATTGATACCGTACCGGTGTAATGATCGGAACCACCGGCCCCCAATGTTACTGAAATGAAATCCGGATTGATAGCCTGCAACTGTTGAAGTGTGGGCAGAATGGCTTCTTTGGGAGAGTCTTTCTTAGGTGGAAAGACCTCGAGTGAAAAAACGGTTTTGTCATTAAATAACGCTGTTAGGCTCATTAATCTCACTTCTTACTTTCTTCGTCGCATCAACAATATTTTGCAAACTCTTAAAGGATTCTTCCTCGGTTCGGGTCTTCAAACCACAGTCGGGGTTGATCCAAATTTTGTCGATTGGTAATTTGTGAACCAATTGCTTGATCAGGTCTTCGATTTCCTGCTCTGATGGGATTCGTGGCGAGTGAATGTCGTAAACACCGGGACCAACTTCGGTTTGAAAGTTGGCGGCAACCAATTGATCAATCAAAGTAAAGTCAGCTCGAGATGCTTCAAAGGAAATGACATCGGCATCCAAGTCGTCGATGGCTTTGATAATATCGCCAAACTCGCTGTAACACATATGCGTATGAATCTGGGTAGAAGCCTGAACTTTACTGTGAACCAACCGGAATGCCGGCACAGCCCAGTCAAGGTATTCGGAATACCAGTTTGACTTACGCAATGGCAGGTTTTCCCGTAAAGCCGGTTCATCGATTTGGATAATCTTAATGTCGTGTTTTTCGAGATCCAGAACTTCGTCTTGAAGGGCCAATGCAATCTGAGTAACTGATTCCTTAGGCGTAACATCCTCACGTGGGAATGACCAGTTGAAGATGGTAACCGGTCCCGTCAGCATGCCTTTGATCAGCTTGTCGGTGTGGTTCTTGGCAAAAACAGAAGCTTTAACGGTAATTGGTGCGGTTCTGGAAATGTCACCCCAGATAATTGGCGGCTTAACACCTCGAGTACCGTATGATTGAACCCAGCCGTTTTGGGTGAAGACAAAGCCGTCCAGTTTTTCACCAAAGTACTCAACCATGTCGTTTCGTTCGTATTCACCATGGACAAGAACGTCAAGGCCGATTTCTTCCTGTTTCCTAAGAATGCGAACGATTTTATCTTCGTTGAATTTGTCATATTGTTCGCGGGTGATTTCACCTTTTCGCAGCTTGGAACGGTTTTGGCGGACATCTTTGGTTTGCGGGAAGGATCCAATGGTGGTTGTTGGCAGAATCGGCAGCTTGAATTCTTTCTTCTGAACCTTTTCACGTTCGGCCCGGGCTGGTAAACGGGTGTAATCGGCGTCTGTCAGGTTGGCAATTCGATTGTGAACGGCAGGGTTGACGGGATGCTTTACATTGTGGAACAGCGCATCGTTCTTTTCCAATGCGGCCTTGCCATCTGCTTCGTCACGATAAATATTATCGAGTTCCTTGATTTCGTCTAATTTTTGAAGGGCGAATGCCAAATGTTGTTTGACATCAGCGGGCAATTTGGTTTCGTCTTCTGCTGTGTACGGTACGTGAAGCAGGGATGCGGAACTGCTTAAAACAACGTCGGCTTTGGTGTTGAGTTGATTTAAGAACTTGATTGTATTTGCGTAGTGGTTGCGCCAGATATTTTTACCGTTGACAACACCGGCAAATAAGACCTTATCATCCGGGAAGCCGTTTTGTTGAAGCAATTGGTTGTTGTACTTACCTTCAACAAAGTCCAAGCCAATTCCATCAAAATCTTTTGAAACAACGTCGTTATAAATATCACGAATATCGCCAAAGTAGTTTTGAAGTAAGATCTTGGTGGTATGTTTTTCAGCTAAAATACCATCATAAAGATCATCAAAAAGCTGTTTTTCAGCCGCGTCGACATCAAAGCTTAGAGCTGGTTCATCAATTTGCAGCCACTTTACGCCTTTTTCTCCCAAGCGGGCGATCACTTGCTGGTAGGCGGTAATTAAGCTGTCAACGTAATCACGGGGCTTGGTGCCGTCAAGAAAACGACTCAATTTTAGTAACGTATAAGGGCCGGTAATCACTGCTTTGGCATTAACGCCAAGTTCAAGGGCCTCGTTTACTTCATTGAAAAGTTTATTACCAACTAGTTTAACCTCAGTGGTTTTTGAAAATTCAGGAACAATGTAATGGTAGTTTGTGTTGAACCATTTTTTCATTGGCAGTGCCTTTACGGTTTCCGTACCCTTTTGATAACCCCGGGCCTGGGCAAAATACTCATCCAATTCTGAGAGGTTAAGTTCTTTGTAGCGGGCGGGAACGATGTTTAACAGATTGGCAGTGTCCAAAACACCATCGAAAAATGAAAAGTCGCCGACCGGAATTAAGTCAATGCCGGCTTTTTGCTGGGCCTGCCAGTGGTTCTTTCTGATTTGATAGGCGGTTTGCTGCAGTTCTTCTTGATTAATTTTATTCTTCCAGTAATGCTCGGTCGCAAATTTTAATTCTCGATGATGGCCGATTCTTGGAAAGCCAATAATTGTCGTTGTCATAAGTAAAATCCTCCTCAAATATAAAAACCCGAATACTGCCAGCCAAGTTTTAAGCTGGTCTTGATAGGCTAATCCGATAAAGTGCCCCGAAAATGAAAAAGCCGCGATAACCCTTTCAGATTATCGCGGCGTATTAAAAACGCAGTTAGATGTGTGACTTTCAGAAACTAGATAACGTGACGTTCAAAAGGCTTGTCTGAGATGCCTTGCGACAAGATTTCTTTGCTCCATTCCTTAGCAGAGAACAAAGAGTGGTCGCGGTAATTTCCGCAGCTGTACTTGTCGGTACCCTGAACGTCTTTCCATTCGATATCATTTGCGATGGCTTCAAGAGAACTCTTTAAAGCCTTTGCAACCTCGGTTGTACTGTGTTCACCCCAGGTAATCAAATGAAATCCGGTTCGGCATCCAAACGGTGAGCAGTCAATAACACCGTCAAGACGATCTCTAAGCAGGCCGGCTAAGAGATGTTCAATCGTGTGCAGGCCACCGGTAGGAATGGCGTTGGTGTTTGGTTGAACAAGTCGCAAGTCGTAATTAGAAATGACGTCGCCCTTTTTTCCAGTTTCTTCAGTGATGAGACGAACGTAAGGTGCTTTAACCTTTGTGTGATCTAATGTAAAACTTTCAACTTTTGCCATAAAATATCAAATCTCCTTAAAAATTATTTTATACAGTTACTATCTTAACAGTCACTGCTAAATAATAAAATCCTTTTGGAGGTACGGCAATTAAAAAGCATTCGCCCCACACATCAGAATAATCTGACGGAGGGGCGAATGCGTCGCTGTACCACCCTGAATTCGTATTACTCTCACAAGCAATACCTCTGAAAGTGCCAAAAATAACCAATATTATTTTTGAGACTCTGCAATGTAACGGTTGCAGCCGACAATCAAGCGTTAACTTGATTATGCTATTCAGAGTTCATATTCGCTGACTGTTCAGGCATCCTTTTTCACCAACCGGATTCTCTTTGAACCTTATAAAATCAGTTACTCTTCTCTTCGGAGCTTTTTTCTTTTCGGATTAGCATTAAAATTTAATGATAATAATAGACGTCTCTTTAATGATTGTCAACACTTAAGTTTTAAATGTTGGTGAAGACTATCTGTAAATCCTAGTCAGACCAGACTTCTTTGGCTGTATCAATTACTAATTTTAATTTATTCCACTGATCAGCTTCGGTTAAGTGATTGCCTTCTTCAGTCGAGGCGAACCCACATTGCGGTGAAAGGCAAAGATCAGCTAAGGGGACATACTGGCTGGCTAATTGAATCCGCTTTTGTAAAAGAGCCGGGTCTTCCAGCTCAGGACGTTTGGTCGTAACCAGTCCCAAGACGATTCGCTGATGGCGGCCATTATCGGCAATCTTTTTCAATGGTTCAAAACCGCCGGAACGTTCGTCGTCATATTCAAGAAAATACCCATCGATGTGCAATTGGGCAAGATAATCGGCGACCGGATCATAAGCACCGGCACCTGCCCAATTGGAATCGTAATTTCCTCGGCAAACGTGCATGGTTAATGTCAGGTCATTAGGCTTGTTATCAGCGATCGCATTGATTGCTTTAACAGCTGCTTCACAAAGTGGTTTTAATTCCGGTTTAATAGTATTTTTGGAGAAAGAAGCCCACATGCCCCATGACGTGTCGTCAAGCTGGAGATAACGGCACCCCAAGTCGTAAAAATGTTGAACAGTTTCTTGATAAGCTTTGATTTCATCTTCTAAGAAAGCGTCAAGATCATTATGGTAGTAGTTATCGTAAACCTCAGCTTCTTTATTAGGGAAAAAGACTGAGGGACTTGGGATGGTTTGTTTTGGTGTGATGCCTTCCGGGACAATCTTCTTTAAATAATTAAAATCGTCAAAAAATGGATGGTTCGGGTTATAAGTGAGCTTATTGGTGATTTTAATCCCACCTTTGCGAGTTTCCTGCCCGTTAAAAATAAAGCCGTGTTCGGGTGTGAAAAAACGGGCACCGTTTAAGCCGTCGAAAAAGTCCAAATGCCACCAGCTGCGGCGAAACTCGCCGGAAGTAACATCGGTTAATCCTACCTCGACTTCTTTTTTTACGAGGCGATTAATTTCAGCATTTTCAACTTCGGTCAGTGCTTGGCGACTGATTTTATTTGCTTGAAACTCGGCTCTTGCCTGTTTGAGCTTTGCCGGTCTTAGGAAACTGCCGACGATATCAAAGCGGTTCGGGTACATCGTAGTGGTTTCAACTGTCATCATACAACACTCCTTAACGTTATTTTGTTTGCTTTAGTTACAAAAAAATCCTTGGAAAATGAATTCCAAGGACGATTAATCGCGGTGCCACCTTAATTTTTGATCAATTCACATTGATCAACTCCGGAGGTAAGGTTTTTAAGTTGGGTAACTTAATTTGAAAACCTTATCTCAGCACGTTAATGGGCGCCTACCAATATAACTTAGCTTTATTTAAAGCTCGGTTATATTTTTGCTCAAAGACCATCTTCACAGCTAATCGACATTTGTTTTCAGCGACACAAACTCTCTGGGGACGATTAAAACTGTTACTTATCTTCTCATAGCTTTTTCATTTATTTTCAATATCATGCAGTTTAGAATGAAAATTCAAGGATGTCAAGATGCCAATATTGAAAATTATTTTCTTGTGAATAACGTAAGAGATAATTTTGTGAAATAAATTTAAGCGTAAGTAATTTTCAATTGGCAGCGGATAGTTCGCCAAAAATGTAGTTATCGTGGTTAACAAATGGGCTGTCATTCCAATTAAAACGCTTTCAATTAATACATAAATGTGATACGATTCACATGTAAATAATTTTAATAAGGAAAGCAGGTTGTCACTATGAGTAATCGTTTAAAGGGAAAAGTCGCAATCGTAACCGGTGGAACGTTGGGAATTGGATTGGCAGTTGCCCATCGGTTTGTTGACGAAGGTGCCAAGGTTGTCATTACCGGTCGGCACGCGGATGTTGGTGAAAAAGCTGCCAAGTCGATCGGCGGACCGGATGTGATTCGCTTTATTCAACAGGACGCATCTGATGAAGCTGGTTGGGTTAAAACCTGGGATGAGACTGAACAAGCTTTTGGACCGGTTACCACGGTTGTCAACAATGCCGGGATTGCCGTTAACAAGAGTGTTGAAAATACGACTACCGAAGAATGGCGGAAACTGCTTTCCGTTAATTTGGACGGGGTTTTCTTTGGTACCCGACTTGGAATTCAGCGAATGAAAAATAAACATCTTGGTGCTTCAATTATCAACATGTCTTCAATCGAAGGATTTGTGGGTGATCCTAATTTAGGTGCTTACAACGCTTCCAAAGGTGCCGTTCGAATTATGTCGAAATCAGCGGCTGTTGATTGCGCTTTGAAAGATTACGGTGTTCGGGTTAATACAGTACACCCCGGTTACATTAAGACACCATTGGTTGATGATTTGCCCGGAGCTGAAGAAGCGATGTCTGCTCGTACCAAAACGCCGATGGGTCACATTGGTGAACCGGATGATATTGCTTGGATTTGTGTTTATTTAGCTTCGGATGAATCTAAATTTGCGACAGGGTCGGAATTTACGGTTGACGGTGGCTACACGGCTCAATGATGACTGTCTATACCGCTTTGCCTCACACACTTTTATTAGGACTGTTCCGCTAACCACAAACCTGCATGTAAGGGATCCCTTTCAAAAATCCAAGCCCGGGATTTCCGAAAAGGACGCCTTACACGCCGGTTTATCCCGGTTAGCCTCACACACTTTTACATCAAATTGCATTTTGATACAGGCTCCCGTATAATTAAAGCCAGTAAAATATTACTCCTTTAAAAACAGTCCAGCGAGCCTGTCAAGGAATGCCATTAATGAACATTGTTCTTCCAGAATACATCTGGTAAGAGATGCCTTGACTTGCTATGAGCCAAGGCGTCTTTTTTGGAGGCATTGGAGGAAATAAAATTATGGCAGACAAAACATTTGGGCGGGTTGTTGCAATCTCAAAGGAGCACCGGCATCAATCATACTGGGATATGTTTGCGACGTGGGTTGGCGCTAATGCCAACAACGGTACTTGGTATGTGGGTGGCGTGATTGCTGCCTGTGGATTTGCGACCGCTTCAACAGCCTTAATTGTAGTTGGTATTATTACATATTTATTGTTAGCTCTTTCCGGGTATATGGGCTATCAAACCGGATTGCCGGCAATGGCTTTGACCCGGGCATCGTTTGGTTTGAAGGGGAGTTTCCTGCCATCGATCATTAACGTTGTTCAGTTTATCGGCTGGGCCGCTGTCAATACATTTATTGCGGCGACTTCAATCAGTTATATTCTTCACGATATCCTCAATTGGCCGGTATATGGAAAGGCGGGCGGTTTGAAAGGCTTAATTTTAGGGATCATTGTCATGAGTATTCTTCATTTATTGAGTATTTCAATGGGTGAACGTTCGGTTCAAATTATTGAACGGATTGGGATTATTCTGGTCTTTGTGTTGGTTATTTGGGAGTGTGTTGTTGTTTTTCAGCACGTTTCCTTTTCTCAAATTATTGCCTGGCGGCCACCGCACCGGTTGCAAATGAGTTCTGGTCAGGCGGTAGATGTCTTGGCTGCTTTTAATTTGGCTTGGGTTACGGCCGCCAGCGACTTTACCCGCTTTGCCAAGAAGAAGCGTAGTGCAACCCGAGCGCCTTTTTGGGGTGCCAATCTTGGCTTGATTTGGTTTGCGATGATCGGTGTGATTTCGACAATTGCAACTGCGATTACGTTGAATCACTTTGATGCAAATAATTCGGACCCTTCGACAATTGCCAGTAAGTTAGGATTGGGCGTTTTGGCAATGTTGGTCATTATTATTACGAGTACTACCGCCAATGCAGTTAACTTAATGTCCGCCGGTTCGGCGCTTACCAATATGACAAAGCGGTTATCATTAACCGTCAGCATTGTTTTGGTGACGTTGGTTGCGGTAGTTGTCACGTTTATTCCAATTTTTTACGCAACTT
Source organism: Lentilactobacillus farraginis DSM 18382 = JCM 14108 (assembly GCF_000583655.1). Lineage (GTDB taxonomy): Bacteria > Bacillota > Bacilli > Lactobacillales > Lactobacillaceae > Lentilactobacillus > Lentilactobacillus farraginis. The sequence goes on along the minus strand of NZ_BAKI01000020.1, from coordinate 14,816 downwards.
TTCTGGATGTTTTTACAGCCTTCTTAGATGGAATTGGGATGTTCTTAGGACCGGAAATTGCCATCTTTCTCGTTGATTATTATATTGTAACCAAGCAGGATTACGATGTTGCTCATTTTGCGATTCGTGAAGGTAAGTATTGGTATACGGGTGGCATTAACTGGATTGCGATCATTTCGTGGATAGTTGCAGTTGCGGCATATGGCTATCTTAAAACGGTTGCAATCATAGCGGATAGTATTGGTGCCACTTTTGTTTCAATGCTGATTGCGGCTATTATTTACATTGTTTTAAGCAAATTGATTCGACGGAATTACCAGGAGGCATAAGATGACAGTTATTCAGAGACAGACATTGGGCTTGGATGATGTTGAGCCGGAGAATATGTATCTGGATTGTACGTTTCGGGTTTCAAATAAGCCGCTGCGCATTAGTGATGTCACGTTTGATCATTGTAAATTTGAGCAGGATAATTTTGATCAAAGTGATTGGAATTTTGTGGTGTTTAAGGGCTGTCACTTTCTCAACGCCAGCTTTCACCAAAGCTATTTTTCAAATAGTCAGTTTATCGGCAGCCAGTTAATGGGCGCCGATTTTTCAATTGGAAGCAAAATTGTCAATGTCAAAGTAATGGACTCTAATTTGCAATACGCTAATTTCAGTGAAACCAAGATTGAAAATGTGCAATTTAATCACGCTAACTTAAGAGAGGCCAGTTTTCAAGCAGTGACATTTAAGAAAGCCATCTCTTTTTACCAAAGTGATCTTGATCAGATTGACTTTCTTGATACTAAATTAAAAAACGTTGATTTATCTCAAGCAAGATTTGAAACACTGGTGGTGAATCCAACGTTACTTAAAGGTTTGATAATCAATCCATTGCAAGCAAGTCTATTAATTGGTTTGTTAGGTGTGGCGGTTAAAGACTAATTAGTTTAAAAGTTGTGGTTGAATAAATGCCGAATTTATATAGAAACTAATTCCTTGCAATATATTAATGGACTGTAAAACTGATGATATACTATAAATTGTGCGAAGATGAATTTGGGAAAGGGGCGTCATATCATGAACCGGATACCGATTGAAAGCCGCTTTCTTTTTCATGTTCACCCGCTGGCCGCAACCGGTTATTTTGTGGCGCTCATGGCGTTACTGCTGATGTTTAATCACGTGGGCATTGTTGGGACGGCTTTTGGCGGTTTGATTCTTTTGGACGGGTGGTACTTGGGATTTAAACAAGTTGGTTGGCAGTTGAAATATAGCGGCTGGCTGTTTATCACCATTGTTATCTTTAACGTGTTGTTAAATCAGAGCGGCGGGCCATATCTCTGGCAGGTTAAGCTGCTGGGAGTTACTTGGAAATTATCAATGCCGGCCCTCCTATACGGCAGTGTCATGGGATTGATGCTGGTAGCGATGCTGCTGGCGTTTGCGTTATTTAACGCAATTTTGACTGCCAATAAATTATTAGCGGTGCTTTCACCGCTCAGTCCCCGACTGGCTTTGCTGGTGGTGTTGTCGATGAACTTGGTCGGAACGTTAAAGCAGACGTTTCGGCAGTTGGCGTTATTTCAAAAGACCCGCAACATTGATCCGGCCAGCGGGTCGGTAAAACACCGCTTAAAAGTCGGCATGCGGTTCATGAATATTCTATTGGAAAAAGCATTGGCTGCCGGGATGGAAAGAGCCCGCAGCATGGATGCCCGCGGATTTGGCGCAACTAAACGCAGTCAGTACCGGGCCTTTCGCTGGCAGATTGCCGATAGTTGGTTTTTGGGCAGCTCAGCAATCCTCTTTTTTTGCTTGGTCGGCTTGCGGGTCGGCTCATATGGTTGGACCGGCTCAGCTTTAACGTTTAACGGGTCGATTTCGCTGATGGATAGTTGGATTCTCGGCTTAGTGGGCTTATTTTTAGGCTTACCATTGATTTTTGAAGGGGTGGCTGCTTTATGGACGAATTAATCAACGTCACGCACCTGACGTTTACCTATCCGCATGCGTCGGCGCCGACCTGCGGGATATTAATCTGAAAATTTATCCTGGGGACTTCCTGGTGATCGCGGGTGCCAGTGGCAGCGGTAAGACCACACTGTTGAGCCATTTAAAAAAAGAATTGGCACCGCATGGGCAGCGCCAGGGACGGGTACTGGTCAACCAGCAGGACATTTTTCAAATGGCGCAGCTGCAAAGCGCCCAAACCATTGGGTATGTCAGCCAAAATCCGCGAAATCAGCCGGTAATGGCGACCGTTATTGAGGAACTGGCCTTTTCACTGGAAAATATCGGCTGCCCCAGCGCGGAAATTAACCGCCGCTTGGCCGAGCTTTCCAATTACCTGGGGCTGGATCAGTGGCTGCATCAACCATTGCGTGAATTGTCGGGCGGCCAGCTGCAGATTGTCAATTTAGCCGCGGTCCTGACGCTGCGGCCGCAGGTTATTTTACTGGATGAACCGACGGCCCAACTGGATCCCTTAATGACGCAAACTTTTATGGCTATCTTGGCACGGCTGCATGACGAGCTGGGCTTGACGATTATTATGACGGAGCATAACCTGGCCGGACCGTTAACACTGGCCAGCCGGATGATCCTGTTAGCACAGCAGACAATTGCGACTGACGGCCCGGTCGATCAGGTGGTGGCCAAGATGTTTGACCAGCCGGCATTAAGCCGGTTTGTCCCGGAAGTTCCGGCACTTTTCCTGAGCTGCTATCCGCAATTAAAACCGGTACCGTTGGCAGTTGGCACGGGCAAACGGCAAATTCAAGCGCGGCAGCTTCAGTTTCGGGCTGCCGGGGACCTGACCTCGCCAAATGAAGCGGCTCCGGCAGCCCCGCCAATCTTAACGATGCGGCACGTATCCTTTTCATTTGATCAGCAGTCACTCATCGTTGACCATCAGAACTTAACGCTGGCCAAAGGGGATTGGCTGACGATTGTCGGGAAAAACGGTTCCGGCAAGTCGACTTTACTCAGCCTGCTGGCCGGCTGCGTAAACCGCCACATGGCAAAATCAGGTTGGCCGGTCAGATTCTGTGGCGGTTGCCGAATTTGAAACGGATTCAGCAATTATCATTTCTTTCACAGGATCCCAGCCTGCAGTTTGGTAATCCGACCGTTCTTCAGGAGTTAACCGCGCAGGGCGATCAGTTGGGATTAACCGATCCGACCGGTCGAGCCGAGGAACTGTTGCGGACGTTTCATTTAACCCAACTGAAGGATCATAACCCGTTTGATTTGAGTGGTGGCCAACAACGGTTGTTGGGCCTGGCGATCGCGTTGCTGGCCCGGCCCAAGGTATTGATTTTGGATGAGCCGACCAATGGGTTGGATCCCAACACTAAATTTTATGTCGGCCGATTATTAAAGACCTATCAGCAACGTGGGGGCACCATCGTCATGGCGACTCATGACATGGCCTTTGCCGCAAACTTTTCCACGACCTGCAGCTTTATGTTTGATCATCGCGTGGAAACGATTTTACCGCGGCGACAATTTTTTGCACAGAATTCTTTCTTCACGACGGCGGTTAATCGTTTGGTCGGTGATCAGGTTCCATCAGCCGTGTTGGTCAGTGATGTGCGGGCAACCAAGGAGGCGACCACTTGAAACGACGATTTTCCAAATTAATGATTTTTCGCTGGCTGCTGGGATTGGCCATCATGGGAATATTTTTGACACTGGCGTTACAATTGCATGGCAAGCATTATTTTATGTTTAGTTTCATGATTTTATTTTCGGCGTTGCTCTTGGTTTACTGGCGATTTGAACACCAGCCATCAAGACGACCACCTTAATGTTTATGGCAACGCTGATTGCGTTGGCGGTAATCGGTCGACTGATCTTCGCTGCCATTCCCAGTTTCCAGGCGGCCAGTTTTGTGATTATCATGGGCGGCATGGCCTTGGGACCGGAATTGGGCTTTGTGGTCGGTGCAACCACCGCGCTGGTCTCTAATTTATTTCTGGGGCAGGGACCTTGGACGCCTGGCAGATGTTTGCCTGGGGTTTAATGGGCTTTACCGCGGCGTTGATTGCCCATACGGTGATTGGAAAGCGCCGCCTGCCCCTGGCAATTTTTGGCGGTCTTTGGGGATTTGGCTTCGGCTGGCTCATGGATGCCTGGTATGTTTTGGCATATGTCCAGCCGTTAACCGGAAAGGCCTTTTTAACGGCGGCTTTGGTAAGCGTTAAGTTTGACGCTTATCACGCGGCGGCCAACGTCATATTTTTAATCCTGTTTGCGAACTTATGGCAGCAGCTGTTTCAACGCTTAAATGATAAGTATGATTTTTTACCGACTCAAAAATAAAAGGGAGTTTTGAAGAATGAAACATTTTAAGAAAACGTTGTTATTATCGGCAGTGGGCCTATTAGCCTGAGTACTGCGGCACCGGTGACGCAGGTGCAGGCGGCAAGTGTTCAAACAGCCTCAACGGCCTATCAGAAGGCCAAGGTTAAGGCCAGTTATCGCTATGCCAAGCAGATGCTGGTGAAAAATAAGACCGGTTTGTCCGGGAAGACCACCGCGCTGTTTAGCCGGAAAGCCTATCCAGCCACCGGGGCTGCGGCGGGGTACTCGGATTTCTTGTTGGGGCTAAAGGGATTAGGCTATCATTTTACCAAGACCCAACGCCAGCGAGTGGCGAAAAACCTGGTGTTAAATAAAAAGAGTACGCCGGCCGACTTGGCTAATGCCATTATGGGATTAAAAGCAGTGGGCTATAATCCGCAGCGTTTCACACTGGCCGGTTCGCGAAAAAAGGTCAACCTGGTGCGTGCCCTGTATCAAAAGACCATGACCAAGCAAACCGTCAACGTTCAAAGTCAGGCGTTAATTGCGGTTTCCATGAGCCGCCACTTTAAGCGCCCGGCAGCTGCCAAATTCTCCAAGAGCAGTTTGAGTAAGTTGATTGTGCAGCACCAGCAAAGTAATCACGGGTGGGCGTATAACAATACCGCGGCGGCCGTTGACAGTGACACCACGGCAATGGCCATTATCAGTTTGGCCCGTGGGAAAGCCAATACCACTACGGTAAAGACGGCGCTGCAGACCGGTCAGGCTTACTTAAAGAACGCGGCTTACTCAAACGGCGCCTATGGTTACACTTATAACGGCAAGCAGATTCCGAATGCCAACTCAACCGCCGAAGCCGTAATTGCCTTTTCAACCAAATTAAACACATTGAAATACGTTAACGGCAGTTTTAAAGTCGGCCAAACCGCTTCACCGTTGCGGGCAATGTTAAGCTATGTCAACCGAACCGGTTCCATTAAGGGTGCCGCCAGTCAAACACTGGGCGTGGGGCAGGTTAACCTGGCAAATGCGGCTTACCGACAGGCGCAGCAAAAGCGGTCGGTTTATACACTAAATTAAGCGGCCAGGGTGGTTTAAATGAAAAAAATCGTCGGGCTCATCATCGCGGTTGTATTAGTAGTGGGATTGGCGGTGGGCATTCGGGAAGTTGTTGCCAATCGAGCCGCTGATCAGCCATCAACCGCCACGGTTAAGAAAACCGCAAAACCAGCTTCGTCCTCAAAGGCGGGCAAAGCCAGTTCAGCTACGTCAACGGCTAATAAGCGGGCCGGCAGTCATCAATCACAGAAAAAGTCTCGGGCAGCAACCGGCAAAACGACGGTTAGCGCGACTAAAAAGGCTAAACAACCGACTGCTAGTGATGCATCAAAAAATAAGCCAAAGCGGTCGGCTCGCCGGCCGGCGACTAAATCCACCCGGCAGAACCATGAAACCAGTGGCACTGCCAAGCAGCCGACTCGAAAAAAGCAGTCGGTTAAAAAAGCCAAGGCAACCGCGCAACAGGCTACCACCAAGCCGGCTAAAAAAAATTGGCACGCTACGTCGACCAAGAAAGCCTATCTCAAGGTTTCCGGTTATAAAAAGCAATTTTATGCCGGCTGGCAAAAAATTACCGGCAAAACAACTGCCTTTTCGCTTTTAATGCAGGCCCATTTAAAAGTCACGTATACCCGGAATCCCGACATCTATGTCAGTGCGATTAACGGCTTAAAAGAAAATGATGTCCGGGTAGGAAGTGGCTGGATGTATTCTGTCAACGGTAAATATGTTGACAAGTCGGCCGGTGAAAAGCGCGTTAAGCCGGGTGATCATGTTCACTGGTATTTTTCGGTCGATGGCTATAAACACTAAGATTATAAATGGTAATTGAGCAAAAAATTAAATATTATTTTTAGGCGTCTGGATCATAATTGGTCTAGATGCCTTTTTAGGTTAAGGTCCTGTTTTCAGCAGACAATTTGCAATAGTGGATTTATTTCTATTTTTGTCTTGATTAATACATAAATATACAAAGTGGCCTTGACATCGTCCTGTTCTTACGGTTAGATTAAATATACATGAAAATAACATTAAAATTAGGCGAATCATTGACGATTTAATTGACAAGAGCACAGATTGTTCGCTTTTGATCAACATTAAAGGCATTATTCGCCGGCACCTTTGAAGGATGGTGGACTTTTTATGAACAATTCGTACCGGCAACAACTCAAGCTAACGGGCGGTACCTACCAGTTTTATAATATTGATGCTTATTTAAAAGATCAGGGACAGGACGTTGAAACACTTCCCTACAGCATCCGAGTTTTGCTGGAAGAAGCGCTGCGGCACGCGAGCGAAACCCCCGAAAGAGAACAGGTCCTTTCCGCTTTTAACGATTGGGACCATCAGCATGATAAAGATATTCCCCATCAACCGGAACGGGTCATTCTCCAAGACCTCACGGGCGTACCGGCGTTGGTTGATTTAGCGGCAATTCGTGATGCTGTTGCCAGGCGAGGCGGAGACGTTGATTCGATCAATCCGGAAGTGCCGGTTCATCTTGTAATCGACCACTCGGTTCAAGTCGATCATTCTGGAAATGAGGATGCCTTTTCGTATAATATCCAGCAGGAATTTAAACGAAATAGTGAACGTTATACGTTTTTAAAGTGGGCTCAAAACAGCTTTGAAAATCTAACGGTGATCCCACCTGATACCGGGATTATTCATCAGGTAAATTTGGAATATCTGGCAGACGTCATTCATGCTAAAAAATTAACGGACGGTAGCTATGAAGCATTTCCGGACACATTGGTCGGTACAGATTCCCATACCACGATGATTAATGGGTTGGGGGTTCTTGGCTGGGGTGTCGGCGGAATCGAGGCTGAATCCAGTATGCTTGGAGCGGCAACTTATATGCCAATGCCAAAAGTAGTTGGTGTAAAACTGACCGGAAAGCTAAGGGAAGGGATTACAGCAACGGATCTGGCACTAACGTTAACCCATTTATTGCGAGAGCACGATGTGGTTGGAAAGTTTGTTGAATTTTACGGCGGTGGCGCGCAGAATCTACCGTTGGCTTATCGGGCAACCATTGCCAATATGGCCCCGGAATATGGTGCTACCTGCGGGTTCTTTCCAATTGATCAGCAAACCATTGATTACTTGCAATTAACAAACCGACCTGCTGAACAAATTGAGTTGGTTGAGGCATACGCCAAGGCTAATCATCTGTTCTACGACGATAAGGCAGCCCGTCACTATACAGAAACGGTTTTGCTTGATTTGACAACGGTTCAAAGTAGTTTAGCGGGCCCCAACCGTCCTCAGGATACTGTCTTTTTAAAAGATATGCCAAAACAGTTTGATGATCGTCGGCAAATACCGGATTATCCAATCAAAGTCAATGGTAAGAAATTTAATATCCGGGTAGGCTCATTAGGAATCGCAGCCATTACAAGTTGTACGAATACCTCTAATCCAGAAGTGTTGCTGGCAGCCGGTCTAATCGCTAAAAAAGCCGTTGAGTTGGGACTAAAAGTACCGGACTATGTGAAAACATCGTTGGCACCCGGGTCACGGGTTGTGACTCAGTATTTGGCGGCGGCCGGACTTCAGCCATATCTGGATAAGCTGGGCTTTAATCTGGTTGGTTATGGTTGCACGACATGTATCGGCAACTCCGGTCAGCTGAAGGAAGACCTGCAGACCCGCTTGACTGAAGACCCTTATCCGATTGCGGCAGTTGAGAGCGGTAACCGAAACTTTGAGGGCCGGGTTAATCCGTTAATTAAAGATACTTATTTAGCGTCCCCACCGTTGGTTGTTCTTTATGCATTGGCTGGAACTTGCGATATTGATTTAACAACCCAACCAGTCGGAAAAAGCCAAGATGGTCAGCCGGTTTATCTAAAGGATCTGTGGCCGACAGATGAAGCGGTTGCCAAGCTAAGTCGAAAATATTTAAAACCAGCAGAATTTAAAAAGAATTATCAATCGATTTTGAACCAAAACGCTACTTGGGACGCACTTCCTGCCCCCGAATCAGCAACTTATGAGTGGGATCCGAATTCCACGTATATCGCGTCTCCGCCATTTTTTGACGGCATTGCCGGCAGTCAACACTTATCGGGGCTTCGCGTGCTTGCCAAACTGGGGGATTCGATTACGACCGATCATATTTCACCGGCCGGCTATATCGGTTCACAGACACCGGCTGGTCGTTATTTAAAGTCTAAAGGTGTCGCCATTAAAGACTTCAACTCTTATGGTTCCCGCCGGGGTAATCATGAAGTGATGATGCGGGGAACTTTGGCTAATATCCGATTAAAAAATCAATTGACACCCGATAAAACAGGTGGTTTTACCAAATACCTGCCAACGGGTGAAGAAACAACTATTTTTGAAGCCGCCCAGCGATACCAAGCTGATCAGACCGGTTTGGTTATTCTGGCTGGTAAGGATTATGGTATGGGATCTTCGCGTGACTGGGCAGCTAAAGGCGTTAAGTTATTAGGTGTAAAGGCAATTATTGCTGAAAGCTTTGAACGAATTCATCGGGCTAATCTGGCAATGATGGGCGTTGTGCCGCTTCAGTACCGTGACGGCCAAACCGCGGAAACGTTGGGATTAGATGGCACCGAAACTTTTTCGATTGACTTGGATGGGCCAATTGCTCATGTGACGGCTGAAAAGTCTGGTCGACAGATAAAATTCGATACGATTGTTCGTTTTGATACGCCGGTGGATTGGACCTACTACAAAGATGGCGGCATTATGCCAATGATTGTTGAAAATAAGCTGGCATCGGCTAAAGATGCTGCTCAAAAAGAATGAGTTTAATACTCGGAGGTGACCCATGACACTACCAAAAGGACTTGCAGGCGTGGTGGTTGACCAGACAAAGGTCAGCTCGACTCAGGGCGCTGTTTTAACGTATGCAGGTTATTCGATTAAAGAACTAAAAAATGCACCGTTTGAAGAGGTGGTTTTTCTACTGTGGCACGCGCGGCTGCCAAGCGCAGAAGAGTTGAATGATTTTAAAAAGCTGCTGGTTTCTAAAATGGTGCTGCCGTACGAAACGGTTCAGTTGATGGCACGAATTGCCAGGGAACCGCAGCACCCCATGAGTATTTTGCGAACGACAGTCTCGCTGCTTGGGACAACCAATGATATCGAAAGAGATGACCCACCTCGGATTTTAGCCAAGATGTTAACGGCAATTGCCGCCATTATTCGAATTCGAAACGATCAGCCAATTAAGCACGTTCATAAAGCATGGGGCGTTGTTGAAAATTTTATTTATATGTTTTCGGGTAACCGGCCGACACCTGAGCAGGTAGCTCAGTTTAATACGGTTATGGTGCTGCATGCCGATCATGAGTTTAATGCATCGACATTCACTGCCCGCGTGGTTGCATCAACCAAATCGGATGATTATTCGTGCCTGACCGCTGCGATTTGTGCATTGAAAGGTCCTTACATGGCGGTGCCAATGAGCAGGTTTTCAAGATGCTCGAAAAGATCCGGCAAACGGGTCAGGATCCGATTCAATATGTTGCCCAAAGAATGGCTGGTGGTCATAAGATAATGGGCTTCGGTCATCGTGTTTATAAAAACGGTGATCCGCGGGCAGCAATTCTGCGGGAAATTGCCCGGCAAGCCGCTCATGAAACGGGCAACGACGATTATTTTGCGCTTCAGGAAGAAATCAAAGATTATATGTTTAAAACAACGCGTCTGCACCCAAATGTTGATTACTATACGGCATTGATTTATCATTGCTTTAACCTTGACAGGCAGACATTCACCACAATGTTTGCGGCCTGTCGAACGGCTGGCTGGTTGGCGCATATCATTGAACAGCAGTCGGAAGGCTGTTTAATTAGGCCGTCGTCTGAATACGTGGGTGAAACCAATCGACATTATTTTGCCGATAAGGAGGAAAAAATTATTGACTGAAGAAAAAATAACAATGAATAATGGCCGGCTTCAGGTTCCCGATCAACCGACAATTCCTTTCATTGAAGGCGATGGGATTGGCCCCGAAATTTGGCGGGCAGCGCGAACCGTTTTTGATGAAGCAGTTAAAAAGGCTTTTGATGGTCAAAAGCAGGTTAAATGGCTGCCATTATTGGCCGGTGAAACAGCTTATAAGCAAACGGGACAGTGGCTGCCGGATAAAACACTGACCGCTTTACGAGACTATTTAGTCGGGATTAAGGGACCTTTGACGACTCCGATTGGCGTTGGCCATCGCTCCATTAATGTCACGTTGCGACAAAAGCTTGATTTATATGCCTGCTTTCGACCGGTAACTTATTATGCCGGTACCCCGTCACCGGTTGTTCACCCGGAAAACGTTAATATTGATGTCTTTCGGGAAAATACCGAAGACATTTATGCGGGGATTGAAAGCGATGTTGATACTGATGATGCGAAAGCTTGGAAAGCGTTACTCGCCAAGCAGGGTAAGCTGGGCAAAGTTCGTTTTCCCGATACGTCCGCGTTTGCGATTAAACCGATTTCCAAGCAGGGTTCGACCCGGTTGGTAAAGGCCGCCATTGACTATGCGTTTGCTAACAATCGGCATACCTTGACGCTGGTTCACAAGGGAAATATTATGAAAAAAACTGAAGGCGGCTTTAAAAAGTGGGGTTATGAAGCAGCTGAAGAATATGGTGATAAGGTATTTACTTGGAATCAATATAATCAAATTAAAGCTGACCAAGGCACTGAAGCTGCTGAAAGGGCCTATCAAGCAGCCCGGGCAGCCAAGAAATTGATTGTCAATGACGTCATTACGGATAACTTTTTTCAACAAGCACTGCTTTATCCGGAACATTTTGAAGTTGTGGCAACGATGAATTTAAACGGCGATTATATTTCGGACGCGTTGGCTGCTCAAGTCGGTGGTATCGGAATTGCTCCCGGCGGCAATATTAATTATCAAACCGGACATGCGATTTTCGAAGCAACGCATGGCACGGCGCCTCAGTTTGCCGGTCAAAACAAACTTAATCCGACGTCGATTATTCTATCCGGTGCAATGATGTTTGACTATCTGGCTGGTCGGCCGCTGCCGATTTAATCCGGGCGGGAATCTCTCAAGCCATCAAGTCGCATCACGTGACCGTCGACTTTGCCAAAAATGCGGACGCCACGGTACTGACTACCAGTGGCTTTGGTGATTACGTGGCACGATTAATTGAAGAACTGCCGCGAAAAGCCGCGGTAAACTGATAATCACTGCTCTTATAATTTATGTACGAAAAAACATCTTGGCAGTTTCCAATTAATTAATGGAAACTGCCAAGATGTTTTTGGTTAGTGATTTTTGTTGCCGGTATTTAACTCGGCAAAAGTAACGTTAATGACTTTAGTTGGCTTCTCAACGCTTCGGGCCGGGTTACCGACAACCGTTGTCCGGTCGGCGACATCGTGTAAAACAATGGCCCCGGCACCGACTTTACTCGATGCACCGATGGTAATAGCACCCAATAATTGTGCGTTGGCACCAATAAACGCCCCTTTTTTAACATAGGGATGCCGGCGGCCGGTAACGGCCCGCCTGGCACCCAAGGTAACGCCGTGTAGAATGGTAACGTCATCTTCAATAATTGCGGTGGCACCGATCACAACGCCAATGCCGTGGTCGATAAACACCCGCCTGCCGATTTGGGCTTCGGGCGAAATGGCGATTCCGGTGACTTTAGCGGCGTGTTGACTTAAAAGAGCTGCCAGCGTATAGAAACGGTGAAAGGCCAAGAAATGGGCAATTCGATGCCAAAACAGCGCACGAATACCAGGATAGGTTAGAATAACTTCTAAAAGGCTATGGGCTGCCGGATCACGCTTTAGAATGGATCTTGCTGTCTGAAACATTTTTTTGACTCCCCTTAAGCTGATTGAAACCGCGTGCCAAATCTGCCAGCAGGTCTTTTTGATCTTCAACACCAACGGAAAGCCGGATTAATTCATCTTTGATGCCGTTTTTTAGCCGGATATCGCGGGGAATGGAGCCATGGGTCATCAGAGCAGGAATTTCAATCAGGCTTTCTAAGGCTCCCAAACTTTCTGCCAACGTAATAACGTGAAGCTGCTCAACGAATTGTTTTGGATCGAGACCGTCTTGAAGTTCAAATGAGATCATGGCACCGAAGCCGTGCATTTGTTTCTTGGCAACTTCGTAATCGGGATTATCCGGATCGCCGGGATAGTAAATTTTGCTTACCAGTGGTTGGTTGGCGAGGTAGTCGAAGACGGCTTCCGCGTTTGCCAGATGGGCTCGCATGCGAAGTGAAAGCGTTTTGATGCCGCGTTGAAGTAACCAGCTTTCTTGAGGAGCTAAAATACCACCAATTGCGTTTTGCAGATAACCGATTTTTTCACCCAATGCTTCGTCTTTTGTAACAACCAGGCCGGCGATGACGTCACTATGGCCACCGAGATACTTGGAAGCGCTGTGAAGGACAATGTCGACGCCCTGCTCTAAGGGCCGCTGAACATAAGGTGAGGAGAATGTATTGTCAATGATACTTAGAATATGATGGGCCTTGGCAATTTTGGCGACAGCAGCGATGTCGGTGACCCTTAGCAGCGGGTTGGTCGGTGTTTCGAGATAAATGGCTTTGGTTTCGGGAGTGATGGCGGCTTGAACGGCTGCCAGGTCTCGGGTGTCAACAACTGTAAATGTCATGCCAAAGCGTTTTAAAACCGCGTCGATCAGCCGGAAGGTGCCACCGTAGACATCGTTACCGATAACGAAATGATCGCCGGCAGAAAACATCGAGAACACCGTGTCAATGGCAGCTGACCCGGATGCAAAGGCAAAACCGGCAGTCCCGCCTTCGAGCTCGGCAATTAATTTTTCAACCGCCTCTCTGGTTGGGTTACCTGAACGTGAATATTCATACTTGTTTTCACCGATTTTTTGCTGATGGAAAGTGGAAGCCATGTAAATCGGAACGGAAACCGCACCCGTTGTCTTGTCTTCGCTGATGCCGCCATGAATTAATTTTGTATCGAATTCCATAATGAATAACCTCTTTCTGTTTTTGATTGAATTTTTAGTCGTAAATATTTTCACTCATATAGCGTTCACTGCTGTCCGGGAAAACTGTTGCGATTCGGCTGTTTTCTGGAAGTTGAGCGGCAACCTTTAAACTGGCTGCCAAGGCCGCACCACTGGAACTGCCTATGAATAGGCCCTGGGTCCGGGCCATTTTTTTGACTTGGTCAAATGCATCTGCGTCTGAGATGGTTAGTGTTTGATCAATTTGAACATTCTCGAAGAAAGGTGGGATAAATTCGACGCCGATTCCTTCAGTTCGGTGGGCGTGAGCAGGCCCACCGTTTAAGATTGAGCCCTCGGGTTCAACCACGATTGTTCGGGTCGCCGGGTTCTGTTCTTTGAGGTAGCGGGCAATCCCGGCAAATGTACCGCCGCTTCCGGCACCGGCAACGAAGGCATCAATGGGGCCGTCGATTTCTTTTACCAGTTCCGGTGCCAATGTGTGGTAATAAGCAGCCGGATTTGCCGGATTTTTAAACTGCATTGGAACAAAACTGTCAGGCGTTTGTTCATGGAGCCGGTATGCTTCTTTAATCGCACCCTTGATGCCTTGGTCACTTGGGTATTGATTAGTTTTGCGCCCAAAGCTTTCATCAACTGTTGTTTTTCGAAGCTGAATTTTTCGGGCACCACCAAGATAGCTGGCAAATGGTGCTGTTGAGCAGCAAGTGCGACGCCAATGCCGGTATTGCCGGCGGTTGGCTCAATGATAGTGGTGGTTCCTTCGATTACATCGCCGTGGTTAATGGCATCTTGAATCATGTACTGACCGAGACGGTCTTTAATACTGCCGCCTGGATTGAACATTTCCAGTTTAGCGTAGATATGGCTGTGATTTGGGACATCAATTTGCAAATCGATCAACGGCGTGTGACCAATTAGCTGTGAAACTGACTTGATTAGCATAGAAAAATCAGGATCCTTTCTGTAGCAATTGGGATTTGGTTCGACTGCCAGCATTTAAAAAAAGCAACTTTGATTATTGAAGATATAAAAAGGGCGCGAAATCCTGAAAAAACAGAATTTTCGCGCCCTTAGTTCAACTCCAGCCAGGTGGACATTGAACTCTTTAAGGTCATTATTCCTCAAAAAATGTCAATGCTAACAGGCCGAACATCGCCAAAAACGCGTTGTTCGACAGCAACAATTAATCGCATGAAACATTGATTGAGTCATAGTGACACCTCCGAAATTTTTGTTGTTCTTAATATACATAACTTGGAAGATTGTGTCAACTACTTTTGAAAGTAAAAATGATATTTTGATGAAAAAGTCTCGTTTTTCCAATGATAATTTCATAAACCGGCCTTACTGATTTTTGATTTAAGCGTGGTTAAAATAATGAATTACCGGTTTTAAATTATTAATAATGAGTATAATAAATATTCTAAAATTGGCCGATTTTTTATATATAAACTTGATATTAGCAAAGAATTTAAGTAAA
>NZ_BAKI01000021.1 GCF_000583655.1 Lentilactobacillus farraginis DSM 18382 = JCM 14108 | reverse complement strand
AGAAAAAGAAAACACTCCCGGTTGGAAACTTTTTTTAAGGAGTTTTAGGGAACCACTAATTATTATTTTGTTGGTCGCGACTGTTTTGGCATTAGCCAGCGCGGTTTATGATTTTAATGTGACGGGTGATCATGCACATGCGATGGCTTCCGTTTATGAGGCCGCTGCAATTTTAATCATTGTTTTAATTAATGGTGGCCTGACTTTCCATCAAACCCGGTCAGCTCAAAAATCGTTAGCGACATTATCCAATATGCGGCAGCATCACATGAATGTATTAAGAAATGGTTCTTGGAAATCAATTGCTGCCGATCAACTGGTTCTCGGCGATGTTGTAACTGTTAAATCTGGTGACTTTATCGAAGGCGATCTGCGCTGGATTAAGGTATCCGAATTACAGGTGGACGAGGCTCACTTAACCGGTGAATCCGATGCCATCAGTAAGACAATTGGCCCATTACCTGAAGATACGGAACTTGGTGGTCGAACCAATATGGGATATTCCGGCTCAATGGTTGTTAACGGTAATGGGATTGGCGTTATTGTAGAAACCGGAATGCATACAGAATTGGGCCGCATTTCCAATTTAATGCAGGAGATTGGCGAAACAAAGACGCCGATTGAAAAGTCGGTTCATAGCTTAAGCAAGAAATTAATGTTGTTGGCAGGCCTGATTATCTTAGTGACAATTGGATTTGATCTTGTTAAATCAGTGATGGCCAACGGGACTATTTCAGTTGGGGATCTGGCGGGAACATCGTCAACAGCAATTGCGATCGCAGTTGCATCGATTCCGGATGCCATGCCGGTAGTGCTCTCAATTGTTTTAACTATTGGTGCTAAAATGCTGGCAGATAATAAAGGACTAATCAAATCACTGAGCAGTGTGGAGACACTTGGTGCAACAACTTATATTGCGTCTGATAAAACCGGAACTTTAACTAAAAACGAAATGACGGTTACCCGTTTTCTGACTAATGGCCAGATCTACCAAGTTGAAGGAAAAGGTTACACACCGGTTGGCGATTTTATTAAGTCGAACGGAAAAGCCGGGAATCCAAAAGATTTCAAACGGTTACTTGAGGTGGCGGTTTTGAATAATGAAGCCGAAATTAAGCCGGATGAGAAGCAAAACTGGCGACCGTTCGGAAACCCAACCGATGTTTCGTTGGTCGTATTGGGGGCAAAGCAGGGCATTAAACGGGATGCTTTATTGGAAAACCAAGCCGGCCATGATATTGATATTATTCGGGTGTTGCCGTTTGACAGTACCCGAAAAATGATGACGGTAGTGATTAAAGAAGATGACGATTATTACAGTTTGACAAAGGGCGCACCGGATGTTGTTGCGCTGCGAACAAAATCGGTTTTGATGAATGGCGTTGTAAAAAAAGATGCTGCTTTTGAAGAAGAAATTCATCAGGCAGTTCTGGATTTTGCCGGGGATGCTTTGAGAACAATTGCGCTCACACAAAGAAAAATCACAAAAGACCAAGCTTTGCATGCTTCCGCAGAAAAGTTGGAACAGGATCTGTGCTTTGTTGGGTTGGTTGGCATTATTGACCCACCAAGAGAAGAAGTGAAAGCATCTATTAAGAATCTTTCCGATGCTTCAGTTAATGTTGTAATGATTACTGGTGATCACGCTGAAACGGCGAAAGCAATTGCCAAACAGCTGGGAATTATCAAGTGTGATGATGCCCGGGTTATTACCGGTCGGCATTTGGAAAAGATGACTGATGAACAGCTAAGTGAACTTGCGTTGGCCACGCGGGTTTATGCCCGGGTAACCCCTGCACACAAGCAGCGAATTATTACAACCCTTCAGGCGCATCAACAGGTTGTCGCAATGACAGGGGATGGTATTAATGACGCGCCGGCACTAAAAGCGGCTGATATTGGCATTGCAATGGGGATTAATGGTACTGAAGTTACCAAAGATGCGGCTGATTTGATTTTGCTGGATGATAAATTCACAACCATTGAGAAATCGGTTAAATTCGGCCGAACAATTTTTTCAAATATTCTTAATTTTATGCGCCACGAATTAACAACCAATGTTGCGGAGGTCTTGTCACTGTTATTAGGGGTATTCTTGATTACTTCTCCAATTGGCGAAATCTCGGAAGTAACGCCGACTTTAACTGCTTTAATGGTATTATGGGTGAACATGATTAGTGACTCGTTGCCATCGTTTGCCTTGGGTTATGATAAACCGGAGGCGGATTTGATGAAACAAGAGCCACGAAATCCACGACAATCTATTTTGGCAAATGGCATGTTAACCAGAGTATTGCTTCGGGGATCTGTTATGGGCGGACTAGTCTTTTTAGCATTTGTTTGGGCGGCTTTCCAGGGATATTCAGTCGCGCAAAGTCAAACGATTGCGTTTCTAACGTTGGTATTTGGCCAGTATGGCATGTTTATGATGCCAGAAGTGCCAAAACGCTATTTGATCGTAATCCGTTTAGTAACTCCAGGTTAACATTGGCCGTTGGTTTTGCGGCAACCACCTCGATTTTGGTCACCCTTGTGCCATTCTTTAATAATGTAATGGGGACGGCACCGTTAACGATGTCAATGTACCTTGGGATTATAATTGTTTCTGCAGTTCCAACATTTGTGCTTTCAGGAATCAAGAAACTGGTGATCAAAATGAGACCTGATCGAAACAATGAGCAACTGGATGCCGCCTAATCATTATCGATACAGATCAATGGGTCCGATGACCATGAACATTTAAAGCGTTATGAATTTTTTCGATTAATGCACCATAATCTTTGATATAGTGGATAGCCAGCGAACTGATGATGACATCGAATTTAGCTTCAAGCTGGTCGATTGCCATTATGTCCATAATATGATAATGAATGTTGGGCTGAGTGGTCATGGCTTGTGTCTTGTCAATCATCTTACTGGATGCATCGATACCAACGACTTCTTTGGCACCATGATCGGCTGCATAACGACAGTGCCAACCATAGCCGCAATCAAGATCTAAAACGGTCTTTCCCGTAAAGTCCGGAAAGAGTTTACGTAGTTCGTGCCATTTTCCCGCTGCACTTAGGCCGTATTTTGAGCGGGGCATTTGGCTGTAAGCTTCAAAAAAGGATTGATCATCATATATATCTGTCATTGAAAGGCCTCCATAAATTAAAGTCTTATTATCATCATATTCCAAAATATTGAATAACAGGCGCTTGGCACAAACTTAATTAGTTTGCACCGAGCGCCTGTCGCTATTAGTTACAATTTTTTCTCAAACCCTTCCATCGGTGCCAGCGAATTTTGATAATCCTGATGAAGCTCGGGATCATCAGTAAACTGCATGACAGAATAGAAGGACTCCCTCAAATACGTTTGCATAACCGGTGGAATTGCTAACTCATCCATATCTGACGGACTAATTTGTGTCCGGATACTTTTTAGATCATTGTGAGCCACTTTTTGAACCCACTGTGGTTCCCGAATAAAGGCACGCCCAATAGCAACCAAATCAGCACCATCGGCCATCGCAGCATTAACGTCTTCGGGGGTTGTCACGGATCCAATCCCGATAAGTGGAATAATTCCATGAGTATGTTCAGCAAATTGAGAAATTAATGACTGCTTGTTACTTGGATCATTTAACGAAGTTCGCTTGTAACTCCCCATTGAAAGGTGAAGATAATCAACTTTGTCTCTAATTTGATCAACAAAGAAGAGGGAATCTTCCAAACGAATCCCTGGTGTTTCGATTTCTTCTGGTGAAAGTCGATAGCCAACTATAAAGGGCCTATCTGCGTAGTCTCTAACAACTTTATTGACGGTTTTAATTACAGCAAGCGGGAACTTCAACCGTTTTTCTCTTGAACCGCCCCAATCATCGGTTCGTTGATTGGCATTTTCAGAATAAAATTGTTGCAGTAGATACGTGTTGGCACCGTGAAGCTCAACGCCGTCAAAACCGGCTTTGATAGCTCGCTTTGTGGCTTCACCGAAATCAGAAATAAGTTGAAGAATCTCGTCAGTCGTTAATGCCCGTGGCGTCTCGGAATTAGCGGGGTAAGTGGCCGCAATTGCACTGGCACTAACCGGCTTTTCACCGCGAAGAATGGCACTATTTGATTTGCGGCCTGCGTGAAAGATTTGTAGGATAGCCTTTGTGCCGTCTTGATGAATCACACTCGCCAGATTGGTTAGCCCGGGGAGCATGTCGTCGTGGGCAACCGATAATTCTCCTTCGAACCCCTTGCCGCTATCGCTAACGTTGGCAACACCCGTTATCATCATTCCGGGACCGCCGGCACGAGCTGCATAGTAATTGAGTTCGTCAGTGGTGATCATACCATTATAAAAACTGGTCATTGTGGTCATTGGTGACATGACGATATGATTTTTGATTTCCAAACCATTATTGAATTTAAACGATGATAAAAATGGTTGCTTTGTCATAAAATGATTTCCTCCAAATTTCTACTGGGCTTTCTAAACTATATATGCTAGTATACGTGTTACGGAAAGTTGAACAAGTACGCACTAAAAAGTCATATAGTTACTTAAAAGTGCCTAATGGGACCTATCAAGGATTATAAGGAGTTTAACAATGGAAAAAATTTATCACATTGGTGTTGAAGCGACTCTGGATGTTATCGGCGGTAAGTGGAAGCCGATCATTTTATGCCATCTTGGAAATGGCCCTCTTAGAACCGGTGAACTTCGCCGGCGTATTCCAACTATTACTCAAAAGATGTTGACCCAGCAATTAAGGGAATTGGAAGAAGACGAGATCATTGTCCGAAAAGTCTATAATCAGGTACCTCCCAAGGTTGAATATTATTTGTCTGATGAAGGGAAAACATTACGCGATTTGTTGGTCACAATGTCTGTATGGGGTGAAAAGCGGGTTAAGCGACTACAGGCAAAGGGACAACCTGTAGAATTATTAAGCCAGGGACACGAAGGCTATCTGAAATTCTAGTAGTTAAAATAAGTTGTGTAATAATTAGGCAACAAGCAAGAATTCACAAAAGGGACTCAATTTTTGGGGTACACCTCACCGCTAACGATGTCAATGTACCTTGGGATTATAATTGTTTCAGCAATACCGACATTTGTACTTTCTGGCGTTAAAAAGCTGATAATGAAAATGAGAAGCGGCCAAAATGAGCAATTGGATGCCGCTTGACATTATCGGATGTTTTAGTCATTGAAATGGCTTTAAACTGGTCATTGTCTTGTGAATAAGCATCATTGTTGTGACGACGATATTAAAAACGGGAGTTGGGCAAAAGCAATTTTGTCCAACTCCCGTTTATGAAATCACGATTATTACCGAGTGGAAATGTGCGCCGAAAGGCAACTTCCTGCTGCATAATCGAATTATCCAAATATTAGGCGTTTTTTCTTCGGGTGGCTTTTCCCGACATTAATTGTTGATAATAATCCATATCGACAGTTACCGTTGTTTTAGCGTCACCGTTATTTGAGGAAAGAATAATGTCTTTTAACGGTGTTGGCTTTGGACATTTCGATTGGTCAATCAGAGCCGTTCCAATGATGTTTTTAGCCTTATTCAAGGCTTCTTCTTTGGTGATGCCTCTTGTCCAGGCACCGTCAATATCAGGAATTTCAACACTGTAACCGATTTCTTCGTGATGTAAGATAATTGGATAGGTTAATTTACGTGCGTTTTCTTTGACCATATTGAAACCTCTTTTCAGTCAAATCACAATCAGCCTTTACATTTTATTATAATAATCGGCGTCCGAATCGACTAGGGGATTTTTATATTTTTTCACGGATTATCGATTGAAAAGATGATCGGTTTTGGCTTTGGTATCGGTTCCGCTGAGACGTTCGAAAAATAGTCGGTGACGACTGGCAAACGAATCAATGAGCAGATCGACAAAAACAAGCAGGAGCAGTAAGGTTGTGATTAAAATCCCCCACCAAATCATTGTTAGCTGGGATTCCGGAACGGTGCCGCTTAGTTGAAGCAGTACCAGGTTGGTAAAGAAAATACCACCAATGACGCCATACGCAAGCACGTTTCGCCAGATAACCCGATACCATTTGGCTCGGTGACCGAATTTATCAACCACCCGGATGTTTACCAGCTGCATACCGATAGACCGCTGAAAAAAGACTTCGGGGATAATGATCAGAATAAACCAGGCGATTATCGTGATGACCCAATCATGCCGATTGGTCATTAGTGAAATAATCAGGTCGAGCAGACTGATTAAAATTAAATCGATTATCAAAGCGGTCAGTCGGCGAATGGCCGAAATACTGTGGCTGTGTGAAAGCGCGTGGGCCTGCACCCGTTCTTTGGTCGGTAAGATTTTGGCCAGTCCGCCTGTCAGCCAATAACCAAGCATGCCACCGGCAGTGTTTAAGATTAGGTCGTCAACGTCAAATAACCGGTATGACCGGGAATAAATGCCATATAAGCCGGTATATTGTGTCACTTCAAAGAAAAGTGATAAGCAGAAACTCATTACCAGGGTCTGTTTCCAGCTGCGTTGAAAGTAGTAGTGCAGATAAAAGCCAAAGGGAATTGTTAGGAAAATGTTAAATAAGGGCTGGATAACCGTTGGCGCTTTTAAGGCTGCCACCCAAGTAGCCGGGTGAAGAAGTGAAAATGGGTTGTATTTAACAAAATCGAAAACAAAAGTAAACGGGACCAGGTTATAGGTCGGCGTTTTCAAGTGATCGACGAAGCTTTGACTTGGTAAAGGTAAAATAGTCAAAAAATAGGCGCACATCAGGTAAAAAACAAAGGTATACAGCAAAAAAATGTGCCACTTTGGCAGTGCACCATATCGATGGTAGTTAACCAACAGGATCGGCAGGGTAATCAGAATTGCCAGAAGTGGAAATAAAATAACGGCTGTGTAAATAACGTGAATATATTGGGACATGGGTGCCTCCTATAACTTGATTGCTTTGATTTTGACCTGATAAGTCAGGTTGGGTGCCTGAATGGTAACCGTCTCACCGGTTTTGTGATTCAATAGGGCCGCCCCAATTGGCGAAGCAATCGAAATCTTGCCGTGATCAATATCGACTTCCGGGGTTCCAACAATTTGATAGGTTTCAGTTGCTTGATCATCCAGAAACTCAACCGTAACATACTTGCCTACCTCAACCTTATCGTTGTCAGTCGGCGTGTAAATCTTGGCATACTGCAGTTCTTTTCGTAAGAAGCGTAACCGACTTTCCAGATGGCGTAAATCCCGTTTGGCAGCGCTGTATTCAGCGTTTTCCGATAAGTCACCAAGGGCCCTGGCATCCGCCAATGTTTTAATTTTAGCCGGTCGGCTGTTTTCAAGTGCGTTGATTTCATCTTTAATTTTTTGATAACCGGCTTTGGTTATTTTATTGAAATGCGGTTCCAAAGAATCACTCCTCATTTTATATTCAATAATAATTCTATAACAGTTTCGAAAATAGTCACAATTATTTTCAGGTGATTAGTGGTTCTTTCATTACAAAACCAAACCTGTTTTGGTCTGCGGCGATAGGCTTCCCGCTCAAATATTACTAAATGGCCGATTACTTTAACACACTTGTAATTTTATAGTTACCTCTGTGTAAATCCGACGGTGTATATTCATAGTCGTTAATTAATCACGGAGGGAAATATTGATATTATGAGTTTAAAGAAATCCATTGTTACGTTAATGACGGCACTTACTATGTTTGGGACATTCCAAGTAGCCGCAACCCAAGAAATCGCAAATGCACAGACAACCAGTACCTACACATCACACCTCTCAAAAGCCAACCTCGCTGCCAAAAAGTGGATTGCCTACCATGAGTCGCGAGGATCATACACTGCTCGAAATGGCCAGTATATCGGCCGTTACCAATTAAGCTCATCCTATTTACACGGTGACTATTCAAAAGCTAATCAGGAAAAGACTGCTGATCGTTACGTTAAAGCCCGTTATGGCAGCTGGGTAAATGCCAAGCACCACTGGAAAGCATACGGTTGGTACTAAAAATTAATATAATGGGTTAATTCCCGCTAACTAAAAGTCGTCATTGATCAGATGTTTCTGATTGATGGCGACTTTTTTGAAATCAAATTGTTATAATGAATCAGATTTAAAATCAGAATTATTCGACTATTGGGAAATAAGGTGGTTATGGTGGGTGGATTATTCGGAAATAACATTGTGATTGTTTGAAATTCATGGTAATATGTCGTTATTACGTTAAACACGAATGAAAAGGGAGAGTATGATGAATAATGTTTCTGTTTCGGATAAGAAGACACCGATTCGTAATGCCATTTTAGGGTTTCAGCATTTACTCGCAATGTATTCCGGCGATATTTTGGTGCCATTGTTGATTGGTGGCGCATTGAAATTCAACGCGACCCAAATGACGTATCTGGTTTCCATGGATATCTTTATGTGTGGGATTGCCACGTTGCTTCAAATCAGACGAACACCGATCACTGGAATCGGCTTGCCGGTTGTTTTGGGATGTGCGGTGGAGTATGTTGCCCCGCTGCAATCAATTGGTAAGAATTTCGGCCTGGGGTACATGTACGGCGGGATTATCTGTGCGGGGCTGTTTATTATCATCGCGGCCAAACCGTTTGCTCATTTAAGAAGGTTTTTCCCGCCGGTTGTTACCGGTTCGTTGATCACGTTAATTGGTTTTACGCTGATGCCGGTTGCCTTTCAAAATTTGGGTGGCGGGGATGCGACTGCCAAAGCCTTTGGAAATCCAACTCATTTATTCTTGGGATTCTTAACAGCTCTGATTATTGTTATTTTAAATATTTGGGGAAGAGGATTCCTAAAGCAGATTGCTATTTTAATTGGGATTTTGATTGGTACGGTGGTGGCGATCTTTATGGGCACCGTTGGCTTTGAATCAGTTGGTCAGGCCCATTGGGCACAGCTGCCGCAATTCTTTTATTTTGCGGCACCCAAGTTTGAATGGTCATCGATCGCCACTTTAATTTTGGCCGCTTTGACTTGTATGATTGAATCGACTGGTGTTTATTTTGCCTTAAGTGATATTACCGGCCGTAAGTTAACAGATCGGGATTTGGAACATGGTTATCGTTCTGAAGGAATCGCTGCAATTTTTGGTGGTGTCTTTAATACCTTCCCGTATTCAACATTTTCTCAAAACGTTGGGATTGTCCAATTATCCGGCATTAAAAAGTTGGCACCGATTTATTATTCGGCATTCTTCTTAATTATTCTCGGCTTAATTCCGAAGTTTGGTGCGATTGCGACTTTGATTCCGGCTTCAGTCCTTGGCGGTGCAATGCTGGTGATGTTTGGCATGGTTGGTGCTCAGGGCGTTAAGATGTTGTCTCAAATTGATCTTAACAACAAGAATTTATTGATTATCGCTGTTTCGGTAGGCTTGGGTCTGGGAGTTACTACTCAGCCCAACCTGTTCCAATACCTGCCCGCTACCGTTCAGGTTATTATGAGTAATGGGATGGTTGTTGGTAGTTTTACAGCCGTTATTTTAAATATTTTGCTTAACCATACCGGGTTAAAGAACCGGGTGGAAGAGTAATCAAAGCAAATAAAACCAGCTGGACCAAAGTGTTAAACTTCGGTTCAGCTGGTTTTTTAGGTTAGGCAGCTTGATTATTGATAACTGTCATATAATTTTTCGAAATTAACGGTGCCGAGTCCGGTTGCCTGATTATAGACTTTTCCGGGCTGACCCGTGTAATAAAGATTAGAATTGTTGGTGGTACTGTCCATGACGGTGAATGGTGTTTTGGCCTTATCCTGAGCCAATTGATAGATCTGGGTATTCCAAAGTCCCATTCGAGTGCCTTTACCACTGTTCATAACGGCAGTTGCCCCGTTAAACTGTGGTGCAACAAAGCTGGTACCACCGGATACCTGCCAGCCACCCATTGCCTTGTCGTAAACGTCATACCCGGTTAACGGATCGGCATCTGCGGATATATCCGGATAGTTTCGACCATAATCGGTACCACTTACCAGAACAGGGCTCTTTCGCGGCTGCAGGAGATTTGAGATGTATTGCCGAGCGTTAAAGGTGTTTACCCCGGGAACCCCTTCCTGGTACTGTGGGGTGTTATAGAGGTGACTGATGCCGCCACCGCCACCGGCAGTTGCGTAAGAGTACAGCTTGATATTATTCAGCATATTATTTCGACCCTTGAAATAAGCGTTGAATAGGTAATCGCCACCCCAGGCGCGTTCCTTATCGACGGATACTTTGACACCTTTTTTAATCTGTTTACTAAATGGTAGGGTCGTGCCACCGGTTGTGGTAACCCAAGGGTTGTCGGCCGGGAAAAAGGCATACGTGCTGTAATTTGGCAATGAAATCGGGCCAATCTTACCACCAATTCCTTGAGCCAAGGCACCGGAATCACCGGATGCAGCAAAGGTCGAAACACCTTGAAGAGCACCTTGCGCCATAACAATATTCATTACTTGGCCGTAGACTGGTGTTAGAAGCCGGTTATTCTTGAGGTAATGAGTGAGATATTCATTGGTTCCCCAACTTATTGAGAGAGAACCGGCCTTGTTTTCGTCAAAAGCAGTCGCAAAGGCATTTACCATCCCGACATCGCTAAAGTTTGCCTGATAAACGCGAACATTTGCTTTCGGCGCCACAGCACCGGCTTGCTCGGCATCAACGGTTGTTTCAACCTGATTTTCGGGCGTATCGGTTGTTTGGCTTGACGGACTGGCTATCTTTTTGACGCTGATTCGTTTTGAACTGCTGTTAACGCCTTCAGACTTCCAAAAATGGGTGACATTGGATTTCTTTAATCCGGCAAAGGTTACAATTCCCACGGTTTGCCCTTGGCCTTGGTAACCTTTGTCATAAAGTGGCTGAAGCTGATAACGCTTGGTAAACTTGCTTGGTGAATACTTCTTTTCGGGACCCTTGGCTTTTTTCTTGGTCTTTTTAGCCAAACCGCCGGCCTTGGTATTTAAATTGGTAATTCCCAAGACTGCCAAAACGTTATCGGCCAGTGCTGTTGGCATCTTGGGCTTTTTGCTTGAAAATTGAACCGGATTTTCATGGTATTTGGCAGTTTCCAAATTAGTCGAAAAGGCTTTATTGACGTTTTTGGCGGTACCGGAAACTTTGATAATCAAGCCATTGGCAAAGACGTGACTCTTTAAGTGATACTTGGTTAAGTACGTCTTATACTGACCCGTCACCTTAGCGGGTTGGCCAAATTTTGCCCGAAAACTGGCTGGCGTATAAAACTGCTTGAAGCTGGGTTTTCCCGGCGTATTGACATTATAAATTTCGTCGGTTAGTTGTTTTTGATTCTGTGGTTTTAAAAAGATGTCCAGTTGAACATGTTTTTTCGGTGAGACCTTCTTTTTGGCCATTAACTTTTTCAAAATCTTATTGATGCCGTAAGGATCCGAACCGGCACTTTTTTTCTTGGACGCCGCCGAAGCACTTGGCGCCAACAGTAAAAAGACGGCGGCTCCCGTTAAGCCGGCTAATAATAACTTTTTTGCTTTCAAATAACTCATACCCTTCCTGTTAAAAACTCCCCCACACTTAATCACCCCTGATTAAGTGCCATAGTCACTTGTCAGAACAGTGTTCCCTCAAAATCCTGTCAGTGAGATGCACGCTATGTATCGAACAAATCTCTGAGAGCACTTTTTAATGCCGGTTCGAGTGATAATTTTTGAGCCGGTAGTTCCCCAGTTGTTGAACGTTAAATTGGCAAGCTCCTTTCTAATCATTGTTAGGGTACTCTGAATGTTTAAACATGTCAATAATGTTACATGAATATGAATTTTTTATGACGATTTTAGTCAATTTTGTTATCAGTCAATCCAAAATAATAATTGATTATCAAGACATGTAGGGGTAGTGTTAACTGGTTTTAAGCAGAAAATAAAAGTGAACCGCCGATTTTTGATCGGGGTTCACTTAAACATCAAGTTTGAATTTTTATTGATTACCGGCTTGGCGCGTATTCTTCAACAACGTCCGTAATAATATTTAATAAATCGGTAATCGGTTCTGAAGCTTGTTTTGTTTTCATGTAGCTGATACCAAAGTCGGCCGCAATGGCGTCGGTTGGAATTGGTGCCACGTTAATTTTCTTGCGCTGGTCGTCATTGACAAACTGATCGCTGACGAAGACCTCTGGGGCAATCGTTGTTCCCAATGCGTCAAGGGCAAGGTTGGCGGCAAGATGAATGTCGGGAACCTCCAAGCTGTATTCCGGTGAAACGCTCAGATCGCTTAAGTAGTTATTCACTGCCCGCTGATAGAAGTCTTGTTGTGGAATGCCGATGAAAGGTTCGCCGGACAGCTTGTTGAAGTTCAAACTGTCATAATCGACCTTGTATTTACCTGACTGGAATAATGATGATGATTCTGGAATGATAAAGACGAGTGGCACTTTGGCAACCGGTTGGTAATCAATCTTGGGATTTGAAAGCGGCTGACCAACAAAAAAGTCCAATGAACCTGATAACAGTCGTTTCTCTGCGTCCCGGCTATTCATGCGAATTACTTGGGCATGAATTTTAGGATATTTGTGAGAAAACCTAATCAGAATGGGTTCATAGATATCGTTGGATAAAACGTCATTCGAAGCAATCGTTAGATGACCGTATTTAAATTCTGACAGGTGGGTCATTTCCCGATCCAGATTAGCCCGAAGTCGATTTTCTTCCTGCAGGTAAGATAGTAACTTCTCGCCTGCATACGTTAACTGGATCGGATGAGATGATCGGTCAATTAAACGAACGCCAAAGTTAACCTCGGCGTTCTTTATTACCCGACTGATATAGGGTTGGGTAACAAATAATGCTTGGGCAGCCTTTGACATATTGCCTTGAGCCTTAATTTCTTCAAGAAACGAAAGTAATTTGCTATTCATAATTTTTTCTCCTTTAAGGACCTTTCATCTTTATACTTTATCAACTTTTATTTACATATTGATTATATGTCATTTGAGTGGCAGATGCATGCATAATGACTTATCGACTTATTAAACCATAGTGGAAAGTCAATAAAAAGTATACCAAGTAGTAATAAGCTAGTAAAGCAATTATCGCAATCATTTATGTAGATTAAGTGAAATTTAATAACTAAAAATGATTACTATACTGTACTAACATAAAAATGTGAATTTTTTGTAAACAAAAAGTGAAAACTTTGTGGAGAATGGTAAAATTAAGTCAAATTTAAGGATTGAGAGGAAACCAGACTATGAGGATTGAGCAATCACCGGAATTTCAAATTCACCTTCAAAATTTAAGAAGTAAGGAACCACTGTTTTTGGAAACAATTTATAATGTTGGTAATGGCCACTTGGGCGTTCGGGATTCAAATCCGCTTCAGGGGAATAATTTGGATTATATCGGCTCGCCTGGTTTGTTTATTAATGGTTTTTTTGACTATAACGACGTCTCATACGGTGAAAAGTACACGGGATATCCCGAAAGCGACCAAGTGATTAATCGATTGCTGGATCCCCGTTATATTCGAATCAGTTGGTAATGAAGATTCAGCTGTTGAACACTTTAAGGTTGAAAATATTGATAAAAATTTGGATATGCAAACCGGGCTGCTCCACGAGATGTTTTCGATCACGACACCTGAAAACCGTAATTTTAACTTGGTGGTTGAAAGCTTTGCCAGTCTCAGTAAACAAAATGTTTATGGTATCCGGTACTCGATTATTCCAACTAATTTTGATGATGATGTGGAAATTATCAAACTTCATAATTATGCTAACCAAGCAACGCATCAGCAAAATGAAGATGTCCGGGTGAATCAGAGCGTTGGCCAGATGCAACTGGATTTTATTCCTGATAATGGCCAGCCCAGTTATCTGATTACAACTTTTCGAAGTCAGCAGGGGTTGATTTTGACCTTTCAGGCTAATGAAAATCTTGCTCCAGATCCCAAGATTGAATATTTTAAGGACGAAAACAACCATTACGGTTATCGAAGCAAATACCGCGCTAAAAGAGGCAGCCAGAAAAATTTTGAGTTTTTATTTGCCATTGGCGATATTCATCCGCTGGTAAATGCCAGGGTGTATGCTGACCAGTACTTATCGGCACTGGATAACTATATTCGTGATACAACATTTCAGTCGGAATTGATGGCCTCAGCTCAAGTATGGCAGACTTTTTGGCTTCACAGTGACGTCAAAATTGACGGTGATCCGCAGATTCAGTTATGCCTGAGATTCAATTTGTTTGAATTGAATCAATCTGCCGGCCGGGACGGCTACACCAGTATTCCTGCCAAGGGGTTGACCGGCAACGGTTATGGCGGCCATTTCTTCTGGGATACCGAAATGTTTATGCTGGCCTTTTTCTCATATACCCAGCCCCAGCTCGCCAAGAAACTATTGATGTTTCGTTATCACACGTTAAATATCGCCAAAGAACAGGCCAGTGAGTTCGGCTTGTCCAAGGGGGCAATGTATGCCTGGTGGACGATTAACGGGTATGAATCGAGCTCTTATTGGCTGGCCGGAATGGCGCAATTTCACATTAATGCCGACATTGCGTTTGCAGTTGAACAATACTATACAATTACCGGCGATGATGACTTCCTTGAAAAATACGGTTTCGACATTATTTTGGAAACGGCCCGTTTTTGGATGCAATACGGTAATTTTACGGAGCTGGCAGGGAAACGCTGCTTCGTTATTAATAAAGTGACCGGCCCGGACGAATACAGTGCGCTGGTTGACAACAATTACTACACAAACGTCATGGCCCAGTTTAATCTGCGCTTGGCCATCAAATATGCGGATAAATTCAAGCAAACCGATATTACCAGCCGCTTGAATGTTTCTGAAAAAGAGATTGAGGCAATGAAAGAAGCTGCTGATTTAATGTACCTGCCTTATGATAAGGAAAAGAAAGTTAAATTGCAGTTTCAAGATTTTGAACAATTACCGCCGATGCATCTTGATCAGATTGATCAAAGCTTGTTTCCACTGCTGCTGCATTTTCACCCGTTGATGTTGTATCGCTACCAGGTAAACAAACAAGCGGATACGATTATGGCTGATATCCTGTTTCCAAAGGGGAACACTAAAGAGCAGTTGGAAGCCGATTACGATTTTTATGAACCGATTACCACGCATGATTCGAGCCTGTCAAAGGCGATGTATGCTATTGCGGCTTCCAGAGCCGGAAAGAAAAAACAATCTTACGATTTCTTCTCGCAAGCTGTTAAAACGGATTTGCTGGACCTGCACCATAATACGCAAAACGGCATTCACGCCGGCAGTCTGGGCGCTGCCTGGCAGGGGGTGGTCTATGGCTTTGCCGGTGTCGTGAATAACGCGGCTCACTTTAGCTTGGAACCGAAGCTACCGGCTGCTTGGAACTCGATTAGCTTTAAGCTGCGGCTGCACCATAATGAATGCTTGTTTACCATTTATCAAAACGAGGTAAAAATTGAGCTGACCAGTGGTAAGGCCTGCGAGGTTTATGTTTATGATCAAAAAGTTCGGGTAACCTCTCAGCACCCGAAGGAAACATGTTCGTATTAGGGGGCTTTGCACACTTTCTAGGACTGCTCCGTAAAACAACACCGCTGCATATAAGAGATCGATTTGAAAAATCCAAACCCAGGATTTCCCAAATCGACGTCTTATATTTCGGGTGTTAACCGTTTTACTCCGCACACTTTCTATGGTCAAATCGGCCACTTTGTATTATGATTTGTTATGATGTAGTTATGCAGTTAAATTGAGAGTTTATGGATATTTAAGCAACTTGTTTCGAATAGGAAGGTAACGACATATGAAAAAAGATGTGCGGCAGGCTAAAATTGAACAAATTATTAATCAATATACGATTACGACTCAGGAAGAGTTGATGGAAAAACTAAAGTTATCCGGAATCAACGTCACACAAGCTACCCTTTCACGGGATATTCGGGAAATGCAGATTGTTAAGCAGCCTGATAGCTCGGGAAATTCCAGATATATGATTTTCAAGTCGGGAAATCAAAATGAATTGGAACGAATGTATCGCATGATTAATGGCACGGTCACCGAGGTTCGACAGATTGAATTTATTAATGTGATTCACACACAGCCGAGTTATGCCAACCCATTAGCAGCGGTGATAGATGACCTGCACATGGATGATGTGGCAGGAACGCTGGCTGGGTACGATACAATTGTGACATTTTGTCCATCGGTTAAATCCGCGGAAAATATTAAGAATCTATTTTTAAAGCATTCAAACCCAGATTTGCTGGTTTCGTCGGTGGATTAAGTTGATAGAGTGCGGAGCCAACCTGGGATAAGTCGGAGTGTAAGGGGGCTGCCATTGAATCCTTGGTTTTGAGGATTTGATGGCAGCCCCCTTACATGCAGACTTATGGTTGGCGGAGCACGTTTCGATTTGGAAATAGCTCTCCTCTAATCGTTGACTGATGGGGGGGAAAAAGCAAGATAAACGGGGAGTTAAACGAATTCTTCCTGTTTTCTTTTTCTTTTATAACTATTTTAGTGTATTAAAATCCAAAATGAAAAGGGGGTGGTTATGAGTAACCGCTTACATTTCGCCTAAAAAACGATCCTTTATCAAAAATAGATGTATTTTCTTTGAAGAATAGATGAATATTTTGTGAATTAAAAAATATTTATTCTGTTTTAAATTAGAAGAAATTATGAACATTGTGAAGAAAGTGTGATATTATAGGGATATATTGATTTTAATCAAATTTTTATTTTTTAATTTAAACATTTTTAAATGAATAAAAATCCATATTAGCTAAGTTGAACAGCAAATATTTAATTAAATAATAAATATTATTCAAAACCGAAAAATACTATGCTAATTTTGCTAGAAAATCGACATTTTTTGATGAACAAAAACACACGATAGCGTTTTCAAAACGGTCTATCATAAGGGATGTATTCAAGGGAAGAATGGAGGTTACACAAATGACAAGTCCAATTCATAACTACTCAGAAATCGGTAAGTTAAAGACTGTATTGTTGAAACGCCCCGGTAGGGAAATTGAAAACTTTACACCTGAAATGATGCCGCGGTTACTATTCGATGACATTCCATATTTGCCAATTGCGCAAAAGGAGCATGATTATTTTGCAGATACACTTCGCGATAATGGTGTTGAAGTCTTGTATCTGGAAAAATTATCAGCAGAAGCTTTGGATGCCGGTGGTGAAGAAGTCAGAGATCATTTCCTGGAACAGATGCTAACTGAATCCGGATATGCTTCGGGAACAATTCACGATGCATTGAAAGAATATCTCGGCAGCATGAGCAACCAGGATATGGTTGTTAAAATTATGGCAGGTGTTCGAAAGAACGAACTTGATTTTGTACCTAAGGACCTTGTAAGCTGTGCCGAAAATCAGGACTACGAATTCTATATGGATCCGATGCCCAACCTTTACTTTACGCGTGACCCTTCGGCATGCATTGGTGATGGGTTGAGTATTAATCATATGACGTATCCTGCCCGACAGCGTGAGTCATTATTTAATGAAACGATTATTAAATACCATCCCCGCTTTGCCAATCAGGGTGTTCACGTTTGGCGTGATCGGAATCACACAACCAGAATTGAAGGTGGCGATGAGCTGGTCTTAAACGACCACGTTATGGCAATCGGTGTTTCACAACGAACCTCAGCTGATGCCATCCAAGACATTGCCAAGAATTTATTTGCGCATGGTCAATACGACACGGTAATTGCCATTAAAATTCCGCATAACCACGCAATGATGCATTTGGACACAGTCTTTACAATGATTAATTATGACCAATTCACGGTTCATCCGGGAATCCTGGGTAAGGGTGGTCAAATTGATACTTGGACAATTACACCGGGTCAAAATAAAGGCGAATTGAACCTGCAGCATGATACCGATTTGAAGAAAGTTTTAAAGGCTGCGCTTCATTTGGACGATCTTGACTTGATTCCAACCGGTAACGGCGATCCGATTATTGCCGGCCGTGAACAATGGAATGATGGTTCCAACACACTGGCGATTGCACCGGGAGTGGTTGTCACTTATAACCGAAACTATGTCTCCAACGAATTATTAAGAAAACACGGCTTGAAAGTACTCGAGGTTATTTCAAGCGAGTTGTCCCGGGGCCGTGGGGGTCCACGTTGCATGAGCTGCCCAATTGTCCGCGAGGATTTAAAGAAATAGTGTGCGGAGCTACCCCGGGATAAACCGGAGTGTAAGGCGTTTATGGGCAGCCCTAAGAGCAGCAGTCCTCAAAACAAAAATTAGTACCCAAAAAATCACATCACGAGGAGAATTCGATATGACAAAAGATTTTAGACAAAACGTATTTCAAGGTCGCAGTGTCCTTGCTGAAAAAGATTTTTCCGCTGCAGAGTTGGAATATTTAATTGATTTTGGTTTACATCTGAAAACTTTGAAGAAGGCGGGAATTCCACACCATTATTTGGAAGGAAAGAATATCGCCCTGTTATTTGAAAAGTCATCAACCCGGACTCGTTCAGCCTTTACAACGGCCGCAATCGATTTGGGTGCCCATCCGGAATACCTTGGTCAAAATGACATTCAATTAGGTAAGAAGGAAACGACTTCAGACACTGCTAAAGTGCTTGGCAGTATGTTTGATGGTATTGAGTTCCGAGGGTTCAAGCAAAGTGATGCGGAAATCCTGGCTCGTGACAGTGGCGTGCCGGTTTGGAACGGGTTAACTGATGAGTGGCATCCAACTCAAATGTTGGCTGACTTTATGACGGTTAAGGAAAACTTTGGCAAACTGCAAGGCTTAACCCTGACTTTCATGGGTGACGGTCGGAATAACGTTGCCAACTCGTTATTGGTAACCGGCGCAATCTTGGGTGTCAATGTTCATATTGTAGCGCCAAAGGCATTGTTCCCAACGGAAGAGACCCAAAGTATTGCAAAGGGCTTTGCTGAAAAATCAGGTGCCAAATTATTGGTTACTGATGATTTGGATGAAGGACTCAAAGGTTCCAACATTGTTTATACCGATGTCTGGGTATCCATGGGTGAAAGCAACTGGGAAGAACGAGTTAAGGAATTAACGCCTTACCAGGTAAACATGGCGGCTATGAAGAAAACAGGCACGCCTGAAGACCAATTAATTTTCATGCACTGCCTGCCGGCCTTCCACAATACCGAGACAACTTATGGTAAAGAAGTAGAAGAAAAATATGGTATCAAAGAGATGGAAGTAACTGATGAAGTCTTTACCAGCAAATACGCCCGTCAATTTGAAGAAGCGGAAAACAGAATGCACTCAATTAAAGCCATGATGGCCGCAACGCTGGGGAATCTGTTTATTCCAAGAGTTTAAGCTTAACTTAAAAAACTGAATACTCAGTAAACCAAAGAAAGTGAGGGTCGGCGACAAACATTAATAGTCTGTCCCCGACCCTTCGTTTTTAAAAACCTATATTCAAAACAGGAGGGAACGACCATGGGACGTAAAATTGTAGTCGCACTTGGTGGAAATGCTATTCTTTCAAAGGATGCGTCAGCCGCAGCGCAACAGAAAGCATTGTTGGAAACAGCTGAACAGTTAGTGAAATTTATTGAGAACGGGGATCAATTAATCATTTCACATGGTAACGGTCCGCAAGTCGGTAACTTGTTATTACAACAGGCTGCCGGCAGTACCGAAGACAATCCGGCCATGCCGCTGGATACTGCCGTGGCAATGACCCAGGGCAGCATCGGTTATTGGATGCAGAACGCTATGAATCGGGTATTGAAAGAAAAAGGGATTAAAAAGACGGTTGCGACGGTCGTTACCCAAGTGGAAGTCAGTGCTGACGATCCGGCCTTTGAAAAGCCAACTAAGCCAATTGGACCCTTTATGTCAAAGGCCGAGGCGGATTTGGCCAAGAAGGAAAATCCGGACTTTACCTTTGTGGAAGATGCCGGTCGCGGCTATCGGCGGGTTGTCCCGTCACCTAAACCAATCGGAGTTGTTGAGACAGATGCAGTGAAATCATTGGTTGACGCTGGCATTGTTCCAATCTCAGTTGGTGGTGGTGGCATTCCGGTTGTTTCAAACGGCAATCAGCTGCTTGGTCGGGAAGCAGTTATTGATAAGGATTTTGCCAGCGAAAAATTGGCTGAGTTGGTGGGTGCCGATGCCTTAATCATTTTAACGGCAGTACCAAATATCTACGTAAACTTCAACCAGCCTGATCAAAAGAAGCTCGAACAGGTGTCGGTAGCCGAGTTGGAAACTTATATTGGCCAAAACCAGTTTGCGCCCGGCAGTATGCTGCCAAAAGTTGAAGCTGCGATTGATTTTGTCAAGGCTACCGGTAACCAAGCAGTGGTGACAGCTCTGGATAATATTGAAGGGTTCGTTCAAAATGGCTCCGGAACGGTGATTACTGAAAAAGTCGGAATCCGAAACTAATTGGAAAAAGTTGAGCTGTCTGAATTTAAAGCGGGGTTGTCGATTCGTTTGATGTACAAAACCTTCAATTGCGGTACACTTTTATTGACGAGTTAATTATCTAACCATTTTTGGAGTGGAAAAATAATGATATTAAACAATAAAGGTGATTACCAACTGTATCGGTCAAAAATGCGGCTTCACCCAGAGTTCAGCCCGCTTGATAATGACGATTTGGACCGAATTATTTCAGCGGCTACAATTAAATCTTTTCATAGAGGGCAGGTTTTGTTTGACCAGGGAGATCCACGGCGAAACTATTACTTCTTAATTAGTGGCGTTGCCAAATCGTTTCATTTAGACGAAAACGGGGATGAACAGCTCTACCTCTATATTCGAGCCAACAAAGCGTTTCCATACATCGGTCTGTTTGAAGATGAAGATTATGCTTATAGCGTGGAAACAATGACGGCGGTTAAAATTGCCATTATTCCCATGAAACTTTATGAAGACTTGTTGCGGGCCAATCCCGAGATGATGGTGAATGCGATTCGTGAAATGAGTTCGATTATTAACACAACGGAGACGCAGTTGCAGCGAATGGTAACGACAAGTGCAAAGTGTCGGGTTCAAAATGCAATTTGGTTTCTGGGTCAGCAAATCGGTGATGAGCAGGAAGATGGCACGGTCGTGATTCCATACCCCATGACACTAATCGAGTTGTCCAAGGTAAGCGGAACGACCAGGGAAACAACCAGTCTGATGGTGCAGCAGCTGGTTGCGGAAGGAAAGATTCAGTATAGCCGCAAGTATTTTAAAATTTTTAGTGCGCGAAACTAGCAGTCCTAAGAAAGTGTGCGGAGCAAAGCGGTTAACACCAAAACTCACCTACTGCTATCGCCAACTGCACCGGTTTTGCAATTATATCAGTACCAAGGGGAAGAATTAAAAATTATTTGCGTAAGGGAGTGACAGCGATGAAAGAGCATGATGGTAAGTTGGGATTGCTCGAGTTGATCGGCCTGGTTGTTGGTTCGATTATCGGCGGTGGCGTCTTTAAGTTAATGCATGATATGGCGGTTGGCGCCGGCGCCGGTGCGATTATTATCGGCTGGGTTATTACCGCAATTGGAATGGTCATGTTGGCCTTAACCTTTCAAAATTTAACGATGAAGCGACCGGATTTGGATGCCGGTGTTTACAGTTATGCCGAAGCGGGATTTGGCAAGTACATGGGCTTTAACTCTGCTTGGGGATACTGGCTGTCCGCATGGCTGGGCAACGTCGGCTATGCGACGCTGTTGATGAGTGCGGTGGCATATTTCCTGCCAATTTTTGGTGATGGTCAAAATATTTGGTCCATCTTAGCGGCGTCGGTTATTTTGTGGGCTTGTCACTTTATGATTTTACGAGGAATTGAATCAGCTTCGTTTGTGAATACAATTATTACAATTGCCAAGTTAATTCCGATTTTTCTGTTCTTGATTATTGTGTTGTTTGCCTTTAAGTTGAATATGTTTACCAGTGACTTCTGGTTCACGCCGAGTGGCAATTTCCAGTTTGGGGATGTCATGAAACAGGCTAAAAGTACGATGCTGGTAACAGTTTGGGTGTTTATTGGTATTGAAGGTGCGGTCGTCTTTTCCGGTCGGGCTCGAAAACGTTCCGATGTTGGTAAAGCAACGGTTCTCGGAATCATTACGGTTATTTTGATCTATATGTTGGTAACGTTATTGTCATTTGGCGTTATGAGCAGAGCCGGACTATCACATTTAAGCCAACCCGCGATGGCCGACTTGCTGGAAAGCCTGGTTGGTAAATGGGGGTCGATGGTTGTTAACCTCGGCTTGATTATTTCAGTTGTTGGCGCCTGGCTGTCATGGACAATGTTTGCCGGTCAGCTGCCTTATGAGGCTGCCAAGGAGGGGACGTTCCCCAAATTGTTTGCCAAAGAAAATAAAAACGGTGCGCCGGTAACATCTTTGACGGTAACCAATGTCTGTGTGGAGCTGTTTATGTTCAGTTATTTGATCACAGCTTCGGCTTATAACTTCTTTTATTCGATTGCCAGTGCGGCTATTTTGATTCCGTATGCGTTCTCAGCGTTTTATCAATTAAAATACTCGGTTAATGAGGATCACACCAGTGGTCGAACGAGAAACGTAACAATTGGAATTATTTCAAGCATCTATGCCTGCTGGTTGTTATTCGCAGCTGGTAGTAATTTTCTGCTTCTGATGTCGTTGTTGTTTGCGGCCGGGATTCCGGTTTATTGGATTTTGCAGAAGCGTGATAATAAGGCAGATAAAGTATTTGGCCCAATTGAAATGGCAGTTGCTATTCTGATTGTCATTGCGGCCATCTATACCATTTATGGCTTGATTGTCGGTAAGATTACTTTTTAAAGCGCAAAAAATAAGTATTCAAAAATCGGGTGACCAAATTGGCTGCCCGATTTTTTGCGCTTGCATTTTTTGGCATTCCCGGTAAGATAGGGAAATACAGACTTATACGAAAGTGAGAAAAATTAATGAAACATTTATTCTTTGACTTTGATGGGACCATCGCTGATTCGGAACAAGGAATCGTTAAATCAATCAAATATTTTATTGAAAAAATGCGTTTACCCAAGTTGACTGATGATCAGTACCGTCAGTTTATTGGACCGGCATTGGTAACGTCGATTCGTGATTTTTATCCCGACCTCGCCGATGATGATGTTTTTAACGCCCTTAAATATTATCAGGAATATTATCAGAGTGAAGGGATCTTTCAACTAAAAATCTATCCGGGAATTTTGGAAGAACTAAGTGCTTTAAAAGCGGCCGGCTATCATCTTCATATTGCGTCCGCCAAACCGGAAGTAATGATTAATCGGATTAACGATCATTTTAAGCTGAACCATTACTTTGATGGTGAGTATGGTGCTACCAGTGATGAAAGAACTCGAATAACTAAAACCGCAATTTTAGAATATGCGTTAAAGCAAACAGGGGCTAAGCAGGCTGATAGTGTTATGATCGGTGATCGAAATACCGATATGCTTGGTGGTTTTGAAAATCACGTTAAAACACTCGGCGTGACATATGGATTTGGTGATGTACCCGAACTCTCAGCAGCTCACGCAAGTGCGATTGTTGATCGACCGAATGAAATTCATCGGGGCGTTGCACAATTGGTCGGATAAGAAATTTAAAAAAGCAGCGATCGGCAGATTTTTTTGTCGGTTGCCTGCTTTTGTTTGTTAGGGCTTGATGTAGGCATAGCCTTGTTCCTGTAATGTAATTAAATCGGCGACGCCGGCTGGAACAATGTTAACATTGTCCGGCAGGTCGGTTGCTTGAATACCGTGGCTGCCCATAGCATTTTGACAGGCATGGAAGCGCACGGACATCGCACTGAGGTTTTTAACGGCTTGTTTACCAACGGACATCAAATAGCCCATAATGCCGTCACCGTTAACTAAAACAACAATTTGATAGGATTCGTCCTGTTGGCGACCGTAATCAAGTAAATTCTTAATATTACCCATTGTGTGAGACCATTTTTCAACTTCATCGATATGAAAAACAACTTTATGCATCGATATTTTCCTCCTTGGCTAATCGACCGGTATCAAAAGCTTCTTTAAATAATCTGTAATCCTTATGCACTTGGTCAGCATAATCATTTGCCCAGCCAACCAGACTTTTAACCAGTTTTTTCTTTTTACCGACATAACCATGGACAATACCGGCAGTGGGGCTTTGGGCGTGCCCACGAGCAAGCAGTAGGGCGCAAATTTTGGCGTAATTGGCAAAATCATCTTCATCCATCTTTTCAAGATTGACGGATTCCTTCATGTCCCAGAACTGGCGGACATAGAAACTGCGATTGTTATCATCGTTATGATAGAAGCCCAGGAATGGATCAGAGGCTCGCTGCAGCACCTGTTGGCAGGTAATAATCCGTTCACCATTATCCGGGCCGCTTTGGCTGTACTGGGTGGTGACATCAAATCCTTGGAAGCGGCGGGTCTGCAAGGCCTCTTTAATCTGGAGAACCAAGTGACTGCCATCAATCGCTGTAAATAAGACCAGGTAGCAACGAGTTCCGAAACTACCAACGCCAACACTGTGACGAACAATGTCACTAATGTGAAATTGGGACAGCAGCACCGCAACATCCGGACTGACAGTTTGAAGATATTTTTGAATGTGGGCTGCAATTTGCGCATACCGCTTTTGTGATACATGGACGGTTTTGGGCGGATTCTCTTTGAAAACAAGATGACCGCGATCGTCCATGGTTGTGAACTTTTTAACCACTTTTTCAGAATCTCTGGAAACGGCACTTCGCCTAATTTTTTCCCAAAGTTTGGGAAGGGAGTTGCCTTTGGCTTCGGCTTTTAAAAAGCTTTCAACTTCTGTTGAAAAATAATATCTTTCCAAGGCGCTATGCTCATCAAAACATTGACTCAGGATTTCCTGATAGGTCTCAACAGCGGCTTTTTCGATTTCAGAAATTTTATCGTGGGGCAGCCCCAACTGTTCACCCACCAGAATGATACTGACAAGTAACCGTCGAATATCCCAATCCCAGGAGCCGATTGTTGATTCATCAAAATCATTTAAGTCAAAAAGCAGTTTGCGTTCCGGTGAGGCGTAAAAACCGAAGTTACCAATGTGGGCGTCTCCAGAGATAACAACCGGGATGTTTGAAGAGGCCTGGTGCGAAAGATCGTAAGCCATTAGTTCATCGGTGCCTCGGAAAAAGGAAAAGGGCGAAGCAGCCAAACGCTTATGTCGAAGTGGCAATAATTCCGAAATTAATTTACGCTCAACGTGTTCAATGCCGGCAACCACATCTCTGTCGACAGGGGTAAATTTGGCCAATCGCTCAAAAGGAACTTTGTCACGGCGATTGTGTCCAATTTCAATTAACTCACTAATTGTTTTGCTAATCCGAATTTCACTTAAATCGTATCTGAGTGTTGTAGCATCGGTTGAAGAGCCTAAAATCTGCTTGTTTTGCATTAAGTGTTTGCCTTCCTTTCGCGTGTTTGGCTTTATTGTGGCTGAGTGCCTGTTAGCAGTCAAGAAAAGTGTCGGCCTGCTTCTGGCGCTTATTGAAGCGAAGGCTGTGTTACAATGATTTTAATGAATTATTTGGAGATTTTACTTATGAAAAAATTTATTGGGAAAGTGTTGAAATTAATCATCAGGTATTTTACTTTACCGTTAC
This sequence comes from Lentilactobacillus farraginis DSM 18382 = JCM 14108, assembly GCF_000583655.1. Classification (GTDB taxonomy): domain Bacteria; phylum Bacillota; class Bacilli; order Lactobacillales; family Lactobacillaceae; genus Lentilactobacillus; species Lentilactobacillus farraginis. The sequence goes on along the minus strand of NZ_BAKI01000021.1, from coordinate 14,857 downwards.
GGATAAGGGGCTGAATTTCGTTTCCAGCCCCCATCGACATATTTCCGAAATTTTTGATTTTTATCCTAAAAATCGATATCAATACCAGTTCATGTATGATGAAGATGTGACTAACAGCTATCTTGAAGAATTTAAAGAATATTTTGACAAGAAGCGGCGGGACTTTGATGTCCCACTTGATTTTAGTGATATTCACAATGAATTGGAGCGCCAAGTGCTGACTGCACTTGGTAAAGTGCCTTACGGAAAAACAATTACTTATAAAGAATTGGCAGAATCAATTGGCAGGCCCAAAGCAATTCGAGCAGTTGCCAGTGCGGTTGCCAAGAACCCGTTTTTAATTGTGGTTCCCTGCCACCGGGTCATTCGCTCAAACGGTGAGATTGGTGATTATCGGGGCGGTAGTGAAACTAAAAAGGCTCTCCTCGAATTTGAGAAAGCCCCCTTTGAAAAAGAACCGTTAATTAAAAAGTTACCATTACCGCGTTTCAGTCAACTAGGTAAACCTGATCTTTAATCAGGTCAAAGGGTTGATGATGGGCATTTAACTTTTTGGCAGCTTCCGGCTCGATGATATGGCTTTCTGCCAAAAGGCTTTTGAATTGGTAGCACCGTTTTTTTCGCCGATGACGATCAGTTTGAGATCGTTATCGGCTTTTCGAATTGCCTCGAGAACGGCTACATCTGCGGTTCCTTTATCAGGCGCCCAGCTCATAATAACGAATTTAACTTTTGACTGATACTTGTTGATTGCTGAGACGGCATCCAGCTTTTCAATTTGGGTGACTTGGTGTTTTCCGGTCTGGTTTTCTGTGACCCACTCGAGGCTGTCGGTGGGATACACGGTTAGGCCAAGGTCCCGAAGCCCCTTTGAGATGTAACCGTTACCGGCCATGACTTCCAAAACCGGGCTGTCGCCAATGTAGGCCGCCAGACTTTTAATAAACGGTCCTGAAATATAAGCCCACATCCCGTATTGTTTTTCCAGGTAGTCCCGATAGGAGCGAAGCGCTTTGTCCAGTTTGGGCAGGGCGTCCGTCAGTTGATTCCAGAGTTGATCGCCGGCCGGGTCCCCCTGGTCAAATTCCTGATTGATTTTTTTAAAAATCAGATCCTGGCTATTGTCAGGCAAAAGCAATTCCGGGAGTTCCTGCGGTAATAATTTGGACTTGATAAGATGATCGCTTTCGAGTACATTATTAATTAAAAACTTAATGTCGGGAAAGTCGGAAAACAATTCACGGTAACGTTTCATTTGCGTGATATAGCTGCTTTCAGCCGATATTTTTCGATGATTTCGATTTTTCAAAAGTTTCTTTTTTTGTTTATTGGTTAGCATATTGACTCCTAAATTAAGTATTATAGATTCGAGGGTTGATTAGTTCATGACATTTACTCAAAAAATTTTCGCCATTTGGGTGATTTTACTGGTGGGACTATTTTTTGCGATTATTCAAAAAAATAAAGCGCACATTGCTTTTTGTGCAATTGCGTGGGTTGGCTTTACAATTTCAACTTTTGTCAGCATCTTTTTGATGATTAGATAGGTGCGGTTATTTGTTATTTTTATCCATTCCCAGATCCAGCTCTTCTTGTTTCATCGTTGGAGTTGGCGGTTGTGGCCGGCCGGTCTTGCCATGAATATAGCCGGAAATCAGCTGATAAATTTCGTATCTGTCTGAAGAATCCAGACTTTGACCATTAAACTGAAGTGATTTATCCGAAATAAATAAACGTGCCAAATCATAAGTACTGTTTTCAGTAAGGCCGGTTAAGTAGTCCATGGTGACGTTAAAAAATGAGGCCAGTTTTTGCACCTCTACGTATGAGGGCGTTCGAACGCCGCGTTCCCAGTTTCCAATTTGCGAAGGTGTATTTTGATGTTCTTCGTCAGTTGGAAACTGTTGGTTAAGTAATTGTGCCAGTTGTGGGAGGGTGAGGTGTTTTCCCCGCCGCAATGCTCTTAGTCGTTCTGGAAACATGATTATCACCGTCCTATTCGTTACTTATTATTATACTGCAATTTGTATAAGTGTGTGCGCCCAAGCGGTTAGCATCCGGAGTATGAGACATTGATGCGGGAAATCCCGGGCTTGGATTTTTAAGATTTATCCCTTACAAGCAGGTTTATGATTAGCGTAGCTGTCCTAAGAACAATTAAACAACCCGACTAGCATTCATCAACCAACATGGCGTACAATAAGTAGGTCATAAAATAATTAAAGTATTAATGGTGGGTAATTTACGCATGAAAAAACGAACCAAAATTTTAATTGCCTGTGCTTCGCTTGTGACGGTCGTGGCGGCGGGATTGTTTGGTGCCGGCCTTTATTTTTACAAGGTAGCGGTTGTTCCCGCGCCCAAGTCATTTCTGAGTAAGTCACAGAAGATCAAACCGGCGAGTCCGCTATATCCGGCGCATCAATGGTATCAGCGGGTTCCCAAGCAGCGATGGCACGAGATGTCAGCAACCCGGCATTTAAAGCTGGATGCTAATTACATTGCGGCCGACAAACCAACGAATAAGACGGCGGTAGTAGCTCACGGCTTTATGAGTGATAAAGATAAGATGTTTCAATATGCCTACATGTTTCATAATCTGGGCTATAATGTCCTGTTGCCGGACGCACGAGGTCACGGTGATAGTCAGGGAAATTACATTGGCTATGGCTGGCCGGATCGGTTGGACTATGTTAAATGGATTAAAAAGGTAATTAGCAGAAAAGGTGCGGATTCTCAAATCGTTGTTTTCGGCACGAGTATGGGTGGCGCCACGACAATGATGGTGAGTGGTGTAAAGAACGTTCCCAAGCAGGTTAAAGCCTACATTGAGGACTGCGGTTATACCGATGTCGAAAGCGAGATTACGTATCAGGCCAAACAGCTGTATCATTTACCGAAGTTTCCATTGGTTGAAATTGTAAGTGGTATTAACCGGGTCAAAAATGGTTATACATTTAAAGAGGCCAGCGCGTTGAACCAGGTAAAAAAGAATAAACGGCCAATGTTGTTTATTCACGGTGCTCACGATCATTTTGTACCAACCCGAATGGTTTATCCGTTATATAAGGCGGATAAGGGGCCAAAGGAATTGTTGATTGTTCCGGGCAAGGGCCATGCCAGGTCCTATCAAAACCATCCCAAGCTATATACCGATACGGTTAGGAAGTTTTTGAACCGGTACATCAAATAAATAAAAGAATATGTTAGACTTAAAGATGAAACGAGCTGATTTAGAAAGGAGGGTTGCTCCTTGCTCTACGTTATTTTAGGAATTATTGTCTGTGTTGTCAGCGCCGGCAGCGGCGTTTTCCTACAGAAACGCCGGTATGCGGCAAAGGTCGATCAAGCTCGGCAAACGGCAGCTAAGCTACTTGAGCGGGCCAAGGTTAAAGCACAGGATGATGCTGAAAAGATTAATGAAACAGCCAATCAGCAAACTTCTGATTATAAAGAATCGATTGAAGAGGAGCTTGACAGTTATCAAGCGGATAATGCTACTCGTGAGGTGAGAATCAACCAGCGGGAAGCCGGTTTAAAGCAGACGGCTGCCAGGCTTGATCAGATTCACGCAGATCTGGCAGGTCAAAGTGCCAAATTGGCTGATTTAAAGCAGTCAATCAACACACTGCACCAGCAGGCTGATGAGTTGGCTAAAAAGCGGGTTGCAACACTTGAAGCAAACGGTGGTATGACTTCCGAGCAGGCTAAGGATCAGGTTATAAGCCGATTAAAGCAGGAATTAGCCCGGGAAGAAGATATTGAACTGCGTTATCAACAAGATGAAGCAGCAGTTAATGCACCTAAGATTGCCAAGATTATGGCGGTTGACGCAATTCAGCGGGGACCGGTCGATGTGCCGCGGGAACGTACCGAACACGTTGTCCAGATTTATGATAACAGTACCAAGAAAAAACTATTAGGCCGTGATGGTCAAAATATCCGGTATATTGAAACGTTGACCGGGACCAATCTGGTATTTGATCCGAATGACCGGGCGACGCTTCATATTGTTACCGCGGATCCGATCAGGCGGGAAGTTGCCAAGCTGGCGATTACCAATTTAACCGTTTCAAAACAAATTAATGCTCAGTCAATTGAACGGCAGGTTGAGGTGGCAGAAACGGATGTCATGAACGATGTCCGCAAGACCGGTGAGCGGGCTGTCGGCTCGCTTCATATTGGTTGGATGCATCCCGATTTAATCAAAATTGTCGGCCGCTTAAAATATCGAACCAGTTATGGGCAAAATGTCTTGAACCACTCGATTGAAGTGGCTGATATTGCAGGTTTGTTAGCGGCTGAGCTGGGATTAAATGTTCGAATAGCTAAACGGGCCGGCTTATTACATGATATCGGAAAGGCAATTGATCGGGAAATTAACGGGACCCACGTTGAATTGGGGGTAAAGATTGCTGAAACGTTTAATGAAAGTCCGCAAGTAATTAACGCAATTGCTTCCCATCATGGAGACGTTGAAGTAACAACACCGATTGCTCGTTTGGTCGCGGCTGGAGATTCTATTTCCGGCGGCCGACCGGGTGCTCGAAGCGAATCAGTTGAAGAGTATATCAACCGATTGAAGAGCCTTGAGCGAATTGCCAGCAGTAAGCCGGGCGTTAAGGAAAGCTATGCGATTCAAGCCGGCCGTGAGATTCGAATTATGGTTGATCCAAGAAAAATTAATGATCAGCAGAACGCCGAGTTGGCTGATCAGGTGAAAAACCAAATTGAAGATGAATTAACCTATCCCGGTAAAATTAAAGTAACCGCAATCCGGGACTTTAAGGCGGTAACTGTTGTGGGAATGGAAAAGCAGAAGGTTGGCCGAGGCAGGGTTGGCCAATCTCGCAAAAAGCCCCATAAGCGGAAGGTTAAACGGCCAAGAAAACGTGTCTAAACGTTGATTTGAAAGATAAAATTCAATGTTAAATTTAAAAAAGCAACCTTTGAGATGATCGATTTTAGGATCATTTCATCAGGTTGCTTTTTAAGTATCAGAATAATGATTAAGATAGCAAATATCAAAGCATAAATCAGTCTTTGGCTTCAATTTTAAAATTGTGATTGTTGGTTGCTTTGATTAAGGGGTGCTTTTGTAAGTATTCCAAAATGATTTGACTAATGGTCATGTCACAGGAAGCAACGATTTTGTCTTTCGTATACATGGGATAGTGGCCGCCACCGCTTGCCCGATAACGGTTTAGGGTGACAAATAAGACTTGGTCGTCGGTGACATCCCGACCATGGTATTTTAATCTGGTAACGCGTTGACCGATTGGCCGGGCAATGTTTAAGGTATATTCAATACCCTCATACATATCGTAATTGTAAAAACGTTCTTTAGGAAACATAAAGTGTTCATTGACAACAACTTCGCCATGTTTGACGTCAAAATATTTGGCGGTTACTTCCAAAGCCGCTCGCAGATCCGCACCGGAAATTCTCGATTTAACCAGCGTATTTGGATAAACATAGTTTGTAATAATATTTCTCATGGTGATTGGACTTTCGAATCCGTGGGCCTCGTTATTATAGAGGGCGGTTGCCGAAATATCTGTACCCATCTTGGCCATTTGCACTTTTTGAATAAATTCAATAAAAGCGGATTCTTTGATCCGGGCATGAAACGGGTCATTAAAGGTTAAATCACCATCAATATGCGATAGTGGTTTATCCAGCCAGTATTGTAGATGACTTGATAATGGCGCAATTTGTTTGGCAATAGTTTTATCGGGTTGATTGTCAGCCACGCTTAACAGCTCTGAAGTGTAACGGGTGACCTGTTTAGTTGTATTGGAAATCTCGAAAGAAATTTTGCCGACAAACTCACCGCGGGAACCGGGCTGAATGATTGGCACTTTAAAGAGTTCACTGGCAATTTTTCGGTGCTGATGACCAGAAATCAGGCCATCAATACCTTTAATGTTTTTCAGAATATCATAACCGCGATTTTCGCCGGGGTTGATGTCATTCCAGTTGCCGGTGTGATCCCGTTCAAAGCCGCCGTGATAAACGACAATGACAAGATCGGCTTTTTCGCGTAATTCTGGAATATAACGCTTGCACGCAGTTAGTTCGGAGATGAGATTAAAGTCATTTAACGCGTTGACGTTTTTCCATTTTTTGGTGCTGGTTGTGGTAAGACCCAAGAAGCCGATTTTAATGCCGCCCACGTTCAAGATTGTATAGGGATTGGTCAGCATTGGTTCATTGTCGCGATCAACAATATTTGCACACACAAATTGACGGGTTGAATGATTTATCACAAAATTGAGATAATCCAACCCGTAATCAAATTCGTGATTGCCAATACTGCCAATCTGGTAACCAACTTGATTGTAAGCGCTAATAAACGATGCTTTATCGCTTTCATCGGCTCTTTTGGCAGCGTAGTCCGCCATTGGTGAGCCTTGAAGAAAATCCCCATTATCAACCAGAATAACCTGTTCATCCTGGTGTTGACGGATATATCGTTTAATTGTCGAACTTGCTTTTTTCAGACCAAAAGGCTTGTTAACGTTTGAATCCACGTAATTGGTGGGTTCAATAAAGCCGTGTGTATCACTGGTCGCTAAGAGGGTAATTTTCATTATTTTTCACCTGCAAACACAATGTATACCGTCAAGTATAATCAATTGACAGCACTTTGTAAACAAGGATAGTGCGCGAAACAAAGCGGTTAACGCTCGGAGTATAAGGCGTCGGTTCGGGAAATCCCGGGTTTGGATTTTTTGAACCGATCCCTTATATGCAGAACGTTGCTTTGTGTAGCGGTCCTAGGATAGTGTGCGGAGCAAAACGGGTAGCACCCGGAGCATAAGGCGCCAAAGCGGGAAATCCCGGGCTTGGATTTTTCGATTTGGTCCCTTATGTGGAGCAGTCCTCACTCTTGCTCCATATAAAACATCTGATCGGTGGTTATGCTTTGATTCAGCTGATCTGAAAGGCTACGAGAGATTTGTTGATTTTTGAAGGCGGTTGCCACGTAGGAGTATTCGTACTGAAAGGCCTGGATTAACAATTGGTTTCTTAAATCGTCCGAATTATCGTTAGTATCGAGTCTGGCATGTCGAAAATTATAACCGTTTCTGACAAATGCAACAGCGGTGGTGTTTTCTCCGGTTTCGATATCGTCCAGATAAGCGTTAACTTGTTTGTAGATTGTTTCTTCCAGTAATTTTCGAACGGCTTTTTTCTGTTCGGCTAATTTTGAATTTAAATCAGGATCGAACCTGTCGGCAACTGATTGAACGTTGCGTTTTATCCGTCTGGTCTTGCGGCTTGGGAAGCGAACGCGAAACAAAAAGCGTAATTTGGTTAGGAAACTACCGCGCCTGTCCGGTGTCATCACCATTCTGCGGGAAATTCGGTTGGCAACGCTTTGGGGGATTTTTCCGGCTGCCAGCAGGTTGGTAATGGCATCGATTTCAACTTTCCGTGTCTGGTTCAAGATGGTATTTATTTGTTCTTTATCGGCATTTTGACCCTGTTTTTGACTTGCCAGCATGTCAATGACGTAGTTTCTGTCAGCTAGGGGGATACTTTCCTGCGCCTTGATTTTGGCGATACTGTAATTAACCATTTCAGTCCGATAGTGGTTAAAGGAAGCCTGGTCACCATTGGTTTTTGTTGGCAGAATTTGTGGCAGAATCAATGCCGGAACAATTAAACTCAATAAAATGACGATTGCTGCGACAAAGATAAGCTGATTTCGATAGGGAAAGGCATGTCCCGAAAAGCTTAATGGCAGTGAAAGCGCCATTGAGAGCGTGATGGTGCCGTGAACGCCGCCAATGGCGATCAGAAAAGCTTCTTTTAGGCTGGGTGCTTCTTACGATGAAGTTTAACGAAATTAAATTTGGCCCAGCAAAACCGAATCAACCCCATTAACAAATAAATTGCCAGGGCTAAACCGCCGAGTTCGAGTATCAGTGTGGTTGATAGTGGTATGATATTTGAAATAACGGTGGGCAGCGTCACACCAAGTAAAACGAAAACGATGCCGTTAAGGAGGTTGCTGACAATAGCCCAAGTAGCGCCGGTGACCAGGCGGACATTGGTGGTTGTCAGTTTTAGCCGACTTTGATTCAACCCATATACGATACCGGCAGCGACAACCGCCAGAATACCGGAACATCCCAAATGCTCGGAAAGCAGGTAAATCGCGAATGGGGTCATCAAACTAAATGGGACGATAACGCTGGTTGTATCCATGGATTTGTTGACTAAAAAGGTTTGCAGTTTAACAAAAATCAATCCGGCAATCAGACCGATTAAAAGGCCGCCGAAAAAACTGATGAGAAAGTTAACGAGTCCCTTTGAAAATGAAAATTGCCCGGTCAAAAAGGATGATAAGGCCAAGTTAAACACAACGATTCCGGAAGCATCATTGAAGAGTGACTCGCTTTCCAAGGTACCGGCGACGTTTTCCGGCAGCTGGACATTTTCGGTAATGGATGAAAATGCCAATGAGTCGGTTGGCGTGACAATCGCGGCCAGCGCGAAACACAGGCTTAAAGGAATTAACGTCATCATCGTATGGGCGAAGATACCAATGGCAGTTGCGGTGAAGATAGCCAGATAAACAGCCATGGAGATAACCAGACCGAAGGCATGTCCCAGATGGGAAACGTTGGTATTGCGACCGTCATTAAACATTAACGGCGCGATAATCCCCACCATGAAAAATTCAGGATAAAGTGAATAATTTCTGAAAATTGGTAGCAGCGTTAGTAGAAAACCGCAGCCAATTTGATAAAAAGTCAGTGGTATTTTTGGAAAAACAGTGTAAATCATATTGGAAACGATGGTTGCGACAATTAAAAGTGCGACCAGATAAAAAGCGTCCATAAAAAATCCCCCGATATATTTGGAATGGTTTTATTATAACGAAAATTTAGTAAGTTGCACGTCTGTAAAATTCACAAATTCATTTACAAAAAGTAAGTAATGGTATTGACAAAATGTTTCACTGTGCTAATATATTACGTGAAGGATGTATTTCAGTTTCATTTCTGTTACAAACTAGGGGGGATTGTAATGTTAAATCTATATGTCGCACAGAGTAGTGCATCGAGCAGAAAAGCACGTGCATGGTTGAAAGGCCACAACATTGCTTTTAAGGAACGGAATATTAATTCCAACCCTCTAAATGCCGATGAGGTAAAACAAATCCTGCGTTTAACCGAAAATGGTAGCGAAGACATCATTTCTACAAGGTCCAATATCTATAAGAAGTTGAATTTGGATATTGATAATCTTTCGGTATCTCAACTAATTGATTTATTGGTTAAGTACCCGGACTTGATTAAACGACCAATCATTTTTGACGACCATCGACTTGAGGTTGGTTTTAATGAAGAAGAAATCAGAAGATTCCTGCCGCGCAGTGTGCGTGAAGCGGAACTTCGGGAACTTGAATCGCAAATTAGTTAATCAAAATAACATTTGAGTTATACGGATAAATCCGGAAGCCGGGGTATTTAAGTACACCGGCTTCTTTTTTGCTTGTGAAATTAAGGTTGGAATCGCATTCTTTACAAATTTATCCGGAACAATTGTGTAACTAAATCTAGTAATTTTAAAAAGTTCTTTGTAAGATATAATCAAAAGGATTTTTTAGATCATTTACTTATTATGAATGATTTTATAATCAACAGAGGGGGACACTATCAGTGATTAAGATGGTTGCATTGGATTTGGACGGGACACTGTTAACGAGTGACAAGACCATTTCCAAAAAGAATGAAAAAATATTGAAACAAATTCATCAGGACGGTATTAAAGTGGTCTTGTGCACGGGGCGGCCAATCAACGCCATTTGGCCGTATATTAAACAATTGGGCCTGACAACCGAAAATGATTATACAATTACATTTAACGGCGCGTTGGTTGTTCATAATGCCGATAAAGCCGAATTATTTAAGTCAGGAATGGCCAAAACGGATTTTGAGCCGTTATATCGGTTTGCCGATGAGGTTTACGCGCCGCTTGATCTTTTGGATTTTGAGCAGGTTTATTCGATTTCGGATTTAAAAAAATCAAAGTATCAGGAGCAGTTTAAAGGCAATATTAAGTTTACTTCAAGTACTTTCGCCAATCTTGGAACAGATAAGCTGTATTCCAAGGGAATCGTGTGTGATAACCCGAGTTTGCTGGATAATTTCAGTAAGGATATTCCCGCAAAGCTTGCCCGCAGATATCACATTGTCCGTTCACAACCGCAAATTATGGAGTTCTTGGCGCCCAAGATGGATAAAACGGTCGGTTTGAAAGCACTGTTGAAACACTTTGGTTGGAATTTTTCAAATCTAATGGCATTCGGTGATTCTCAAAATGATCTGGGAATGCTGGTTCACGCGCAATTGGGTGTCGCAATGGAGAATGGTACGGAAGAAATCCGGGCAATCAGCAGTGCGATCGCCGGCAACAATGATGATGACGGTGTCGGTAACTACTTGAAGAGTTTTTTTTCGATTCGGTAGGCTCATAAATGTCGGCATTAATTTAATAATGATTAATAAAGTAAATGACACAATTTAGCTGTATTTCAATTTATGCCGGTAATGGCAGTGTTGAAATACATTAAATTGTGTCATTTATGATTTTGAAGATTATTATTAGACGATTAGTTTTGTTGGAATAACCCTGTTAGATGGGACATAAAGGCCTTTAAGTAGGCGTCGACATCCGCATTAACGGCTACTTTAACGTTTGGATTTGGATCTGAGAGTCGGGCAGGATCACCGGTGGTTCGCCCGTAATACTTTTCGTCAGTTGTGACATACATGTTTAAGCTGATGGTCGAAACAAAGTCCGGATTGATCGCAACACCAACCGCAAATGGATCATGCAGCGCACAGCCATGCAGGTCGGGGCTGGTTACTTCGTAAGCTTTGATATAGTAATCGACAATATCCGCGAAAGCCCGGCCGGATTTGGTACCTAAATCACGCCATTGCTGAGTTTCTTTTTTAGTCAACAACGTTCTTAAGGTAACGTCCAAACCAACCTGGGTTAGGGGAACTTTTCGAAAGACATTGTTGGCGGCTGAAGCGTCTTGTTGGATATTGGCTTCAGCGACGTTAGTGACGTTGCCCGGAACGGTTACCGCGCCACCCATTAAGGTAACGTTACCGATTTCGTCGGCGATTTCCGGCGCTTTTTTGATTGCGGCGTCCAGATTGGTGAGCGGGCCGGTTGGCACCAGGATTAAGTCCTTACCGTACTTTTTAACGGCATCGATGAAGAAATCAATGGCATCACCGGTTTCCGGTTTTCTGGCAGGTGTTGGCAGATCGACATCGCCAATCCCGTTTTCACCGTGAATTTGAGCACTGACGGGCATTCGATCGAAGTGGTCGCTTTCTGATGAATGAGCCAGTCCTTGATAAACCGGGACGTCGGTGGCACCAAGCAATTCAAGAATTTTAAGTGAATTTTGAACGCCGTCTTCAACGTAGACGTTACCATATGAACCGATGATGCCAATTAAATCGACATCCGGATCAGCGACCGCGTAGGCAATTGCCATAGCGTCGTCAATACCGGTATCAAGATCAAGAATCATTTTTTTCTGGGCCATTAAAACTACCTCCATAATGTTGTAATATCAAGAATGAAAACCCTTTACCTAATGATAACCGAAAATGGTTAATAACTCAATTTTTGATTAAAATTTTGAGAATTTTGATTGGTAAATCAGGTTGGTAGGATAATAATCGAAAAATCGGTTAACAGGTTTGGTGACTTGAATCTAATGACCTTGTAAGTTACGCTAAAGAGTAATACTTCTAGGGAATGATGATTTTTGAAACTTGAAAGTAAAAATTTAGGTCGGCATTTTTTCTCGTTGATTTGGACAGGTGTCCGGCGAAATTATGATAATTTTGATAATTTAGATGATAGTATTGCCAAACGGCTTAGCGAACAAAGTCAGGATGATCCGGTAGAAATTCATTTATCGCGGATGTTTTCCGAAGTGTTCCGCCGCCATAGCAAGGATGAGGCCGATCGACTCTTTATTGTCGGGACCCGGGCAACCACTCCCAGCTTGAAAAAAGTCTCCAGTCGACCGGTCAAACCGTGGTTTTTCTCCAGAATTTTTTTGGTTTTGACAGTCAGCTTTGCCATGCTGATGCTGCTGTTGTTTTTGTTTCAAAGCAACAAGGCAATTCCGGGTTTGATTTTTATCGGATCGCTGGCCGTACCGTTTTCGCTAATGATGATGTTCTTTGAAATCAACGTTTATCAAAATATCTCTGTTCTTCAAGTCCTAACCACTTTTTTGGTGGGCGGGATCTTGTCGCTGCTGGTGACGATGACGTTTTATTTGATGCTGCCGATTCGGACCGATGTCAGTATTGAATCAGCTTTGATCGTGGGAATTGTTGAGGAACTGGCTAAGTGTATCGTTGTCATTTTGTTCATCAATTCATATAAGCTGAATTACATATTTAACGGTGTCTGATAGGGGCGGCGGTTGGTGCCGGTTTTTCAGTCTTTGAAAGTTCGGGGTACGTGAGTCAGTACGGTTTGATGACGATTTTTACCAGGAGCTTTCAGGCAATTGGCACGCACACAATTTGGGCTGCATCATGGGTGGCGCCATTATTTTGGGAAAAGCCCGCAAGCGGCCGTTTACAATTCATGATTTTTTTACAAAGCCTAAATTCTACGTTTTCTTTTTAATTGCCGTTATGCTGCACACGTTTTGGGATTGGGATATTCCCAATACAGGTTTGAACGTGTCAATTATGCAGGAAATCCTTGACGTGATTGTGGGTTGGTTCTTAATATATATAATGATTGACGCCGGCCTTCGTGAGGTGAAAACATTGCAGGGGCAACGGATTATTGTTCCTAAAGCTCGGAAAGCCAAAAAGCGAAAGCCGGAAAAACGAAATCAAAAAAAGCGTTCTTAAAAACGCGTCAAAACCGGTTGACAGTGCGATCAACCTAAGGATAGGAAGGAAAGCAAATGGCTTCAGAAAATTCAATTTATGATATTACCATTATTGGCGGCGGTCCGGCAGGGATATTCGCCGGCTTTTATGCCGGCCTCAGAAACGCCCGGGCTCAAATCATTGAAAGTTTGTCCGAGTTGGGTGGTCAAGTGAGCGCACTTTACCCGGAAAAGACGATTTTGGACGTTGGCGGCTATCCTGAGATTAAAGCCAGGAAGTTAATCAATCAACTGGAAGGGCAGCTGAGAACGGTCGATACAGCCGTTAAATTGAACCAAACGGTCACCGATATCCAAAAAAATGCGGCCGGATATCAGATAACCACTAATCAGGAGACCACCCTAACAAAGGGAATTATTATTGCGACCGGAGTTGGTGCCTTTAACCCGCGGAAGTTGGCTGTTGACAACAGTGCCGATTTTGAAGGCCATAATTTATTTTACAGCGTGAAAAATCTTGATCAGTTCAAAGATCAAACGGTTTTAGTAGCCGGTGGCGGTGATTCGGCGATTGATGAAGCACTTCTGTTGGAAAAAGTTGCCAAGAAAGTTTACCTGCTTCACCGGCGGGATAAGTTTCGGGCGATGGAGCACAGCGTAGATCAATTGAAAAATTCAAGCATTGAAACGGTGACCCCATATCTGATTAAGGGGTTAAGTTCGATTGCCGGAGGCCGGGTGGCTGTTAGCGCTAAAAAAATGAAATCCGATGACATGATTGAACTTCAAGTGGATAAAATTGTTGTGAATTATGGTTTTATTGCCCAAGACGACGCATTGAATGCCTGGAATGTCCATCCTGATGTTAACCGAGGAACCATTCGGGTACAGTCCAGCGGTTTGACGGATTTGGAAAATGTTTTCGCAATTGGAGATGTTTCCAAGTATGAGGGAAAGGAACCGTTGATTGCGACAGCCTTTGGGGAAGCCCCAATTGCCGTTAACGCATTGATGCAGTCTCTGTATCCGGATAGAAGGGGCCCGCTTCATAGCACGGCAATGCATAAAAAGTAGTGTGCGAAACAAAGCGGTTAACGTTCGGAGTATAAGACGTCAATTTGGGAAGCCCTGGGTTTGGGCTTTTCAAATTGATCTCTTATATGCAGAACGTTGCTTTGTGTAGCAGTCCTAGAACAGTGTGCGGAGCAAAACGGTTAGCATCCGGAGCATAAGGCGTCAAAACGGGAAATCCCGGGCTTGGATTTTTCGATTTGATCCCTTATGTGGAGTGGTGGTGTTTTGCGCAGCAGTCCTAGGATAGTGTGCGGAGCTACCCCGGGATAAACCGGAGTGTAAGGCGTTTATTTCGGAAACCCCGACTCTGGGTTTTTGAAATAAATCCCTTACATGCAGGTTTGTGGGGTAGCGCAGCAGTCCTAAACAGTGTGCGAAACAATAAGGACTAAATTAGCCGAAGAACTGGTCTAGGTTCTGCATAATCATAAGATTAATGCGCGATGCACTTACAAATTGAATACTTTTGAGATGGCAGAAGTATATACGAATAGTTGTCCGAAATTTTGCAAATTATTTTTTATAACCTTGCTAAATTAAAATGGTTATCCACGTAATGATTGTCATTAATACTCCGATCATTGGAAAATTACCTTTTTCAGAAGATTGAATATTTCTTTGAAAATATAATAATATGAGTATCGATAAAACGCCTAAGATATCTGGGGCTACCCCTAACAAAATATTTGTGTCAGGGAATACGTTTGTGAATAATAACGTTTTCCAAACAATTACAATGATCATTATTATTAAAAGAGATAAAAATGCAATCTTTTTTTCTTTCATAATGATGTCGCCTCCAATATACAAGTAATTAATCTCTACTAATTCAATTATATCAATAAGATAGAATTAATTACACTGATAATAATAACT